>NZ_JBITJS010000009.1:273807-295946 GCF_044460245.1 Streptomyces sp. NPDC050145
TTTTTTTTTGTTTTTTTCCACCCCCCCCCCCCCCCCCCCCCCCCCCCAACACCCCCCCCCCCCCCCCCCCCCCCCCCCCCCCCCCCCCCCCCGCCGCTACGAAGAGGCAGGGGCGGTGACGACGTTGAACTGCGTGAACTCGTGGAGGCCCCAGGGCCCGTTCTCCACGCCGAGACCGCTCCACTTGGAGCCGGCGAAGGGAAGGTCGGGACGCAGGCCGACGGCGTGTGCGTTGACCGAGGCCTGCCCGGCGTCGAGGCGCCGGGCCACTGCGGTGGCCTGCTCCACGTCGGTCCCCCAGACGGATGAAGTCAGGCCGTACTCCGAGTCGTTGGCCATGGACACGGCGTCGTCGACCTCCCGGTAGGGAAGTACAGGCAGGGCCGGTCCGAACTGCTCCTCGACCACGATCCGTGCGTCCACAGGGACGTCGGTGAGGATGGTGGGGGAGAAGAAGTAGCCGGGACGGTCGATCCGGGAACCGCCGGCCGCGGCCTTGGCGCCGTGGGCGAACGCGTCCCCGACGAGTTCCTCCACCCGCTGCAGTTGCGGCTCGTTGCTGATGGCGCCGAGCCGCACACCGGGCTTTGAACCGTCGTCCGGTTGCACCGAGGCGGCGATCCCCGCAAGGGCGTCCACCAGGCGGCGGTGGATGCTCTCGTGCACGTAGACTCGCTTGACGGCCACACAGATCTGACCGTTGTTACGGAACGCACTCCAGAACAACTGCTCGGCGATGGCCTCGGGGTCGGCGTCAGGAAGGACGATTGCCGGGTCGTTGCCGCCGAGTTCCAGGGTGACACGCTTGAGGTCGTCGGCTGCAGAGGCAGCGACCTTCTTGCCGGTGGCAGTGGAACCGGTGAAACTCACCTTCCGGACGAGCGGGTGTCCCGTGAGCTGGTTACCGAGCGGGTCGGGTCCGGTGACGACGGTGAGCACCCCGGCAGGGAGCACCTCCTGCAGCACCTCGCCCATGGCCAGCGTGGCCAGCGGGGTGAACGGGGAGGGCTTGAGGACCATGGTGTTTCCGGCACGCAGCGCCGGCGCAATTTTCCATGTGGCCAGCAAGAGCGGGAAGTTCCACGGGGTGATGGCGGCAACCACGCCGAGCGGACGGCGGGTCACCTCCACCCGCCGGTCTGCGCCCGGCGCCGGAACGTACTCCGGCTCGGTCTCCAGATCAGCGTAGTAGCGCAGCCACCGGGCTGAACCCTCCACCTCGGAAGCCGCGTCCGCCAGCGGCTTGCCCTGCTCGGCGGTGAGAGCTGCGGACAGCCGGTCCTTCGCCGCGAGCAAGGCGTCGGCGCCTGCACGCAGGGCCGCACGGCGGGCTCCATCGTCGCGGCTCCAGCTACCGAAGGCGCGGTGGGCGGCATGCATCACGGCATCGAGCTGCTCCGGAGAGCAGGCAGGAGCCGTCGCGAAGACCTCACCGGTCGCGGGATTGATCACGTCGAAGGTGCTCTGCGAGCGGTCAGCCATGCTCGATCGTCCTTTGTTCACCATGTGACAGGGAGCCCGGTGAGGCCGTTGATGGGGGCGTACGTCTTGTACGGGAGGTTCTCGGCCTCCGTGGCGAGATGCAGGTCGGGAATACGACGGAAGAGCGTCTCGAAGATGATGTCCAGCTCCAGGCGGGCGAGCGGCTGGCCCATGCACTGGTGGATCCCGAACCCGAACGCCAGGTGGTCACGCGGGGCCCGGTGGATGTCGAAGGTGTCGGGGTCCGAGTAGTGGGCGTCATCACGGTTGGCGGAGAAGTTGAGCGGGATGATGGCCTCGCCCTTGGGGATCACCTGACCGGCGATCTCGATGTCCTCCTTGGCGACCCGGACCACGATGAGGTGCACGATGGTGAGGAAGCGCAGCAGCTCCTCGATCGCTCCGGCGCGCAGTTCGGGCGTGGCCTTCATCTCGGCCAGTTGATCAGGGTGCTGGAGCAGGATGGCGGTGCCCAGCGCGGTCATGTTCGCGGTGGTCTCGTGGCCGGCGACCAGCAAGGTGACCCCGGAGTTGATCATGGCCTCGCGGGAGATCGTTCCCGCCTTGACGGCCTTGGCCATGTCGCCCAGCATGTCGTCGCCCGGCTCGTCCAGCGCCAGGCGCTCGTCGCTGAGCTTGGCGATGTACTGCATCATCTCGATGCGCGCCGCCGCCGACCTCTCCTCGGAATCCGGGATGTCGGGATTGCCGCGCGCCAGCAGGTCCTCGGAGGCCTTGTTGAAGAAGGATCGGTCTTCCGGGGGGACACCCAGCAGCCAGCTGAGCACGGTGGAAGGGATGGGAAGGGCGAAGTGTTCCACCAGGTCGACCGGGCGCTCCTGGCGCGCCAGCAGCCTGTCGATCGTCTCGTCGACGAGGTCCTGGATGCGCGGGCGCATCGCCTGCACCCGCTTCATGGCGAAGTGCTTGCCGAGCATCCGGCGGAAGACGGTGTGGTACGGCGGGTCCGAACGCAGGAAGGAGAGGTCCTTGCCGGGGGGCCGGGGTGCGCCGAGCAGTGAGTAGCCGGGGATCGACGCATCCGAACTCACACGGGGGTCGGCGAGCAGCTCACGGACGTCGTCATAGCGGGTGATCAGCCATCCCGGCTGGCCGTCCACCAGCTCGACACGGCGGATCGGGGCATTCTCGCGCAGCCAGCCGTAGGCGGCCGGCGGGTCGATGGCTGGGCGCGGCCAGGGGAACGGCTGCTGGAGTTCGGCAGCCTCGGCAGAGGCGGTGGGCGACGTCATCGGTTCCTCCGGATGGGGTGAGTCGAGAACGAGGGTGCAGGGAGCTCAGGCATCGAGCAGAGGACGGAAGTGCCGCATCCTGCGGGCGCTGTTCCAGCCGAGAAGGCCGACCGGCTTGCCGCCGCTGCGGTAGACGGCGACGAAACGGCCCTCTTCCGGGCTGCCCTCGGCGAGCTCGACGTCCTCGCCCTCCAGGAGCCCGTAGCCCTGGATCTTGATGTCGTACTGGTCGGTCCAGAAGTACGGGACAGGGCTGAACGGCTGCTCGGCGCCGAGCAGGTTGAGCGCTGCGGCCCTGCCCTGCTCGGTGGCGTTGGTGCGATGCTCGACCCGCAGTCGGCGGCCGTAGCCCGGGTGCTGCCACGCGGCGACGTCTCCCGCCGCGTAGATGTCGGGTGCTGCCTGGCAGTACTGGTCGCAGACCAGCGCGCCGCGGTCCAGCGTCAGGCCGGAGGAGGCGAGCCACTCGGTGGCCGGGACCGAGCCGATGGCGACCAGAACGCATTCGGCGGGCAGCACGGTGCCGTCGTCCAGTTCGACCCCGGTTACCCGGCCGGCTCCGCCGGTGAAACCGCGCACACCTGCCTCCATGCGCAGTGCGACGCCATTGGCCCGATGCGCCTGGGCGATCGATTCGCCGAAATTGCGGCCGAGCTGACGCATCAACGGGACTGGCTCGGGATCGACCAGGGTGACGTCGAGTCCCAACTTTCGGGCCGTGGCGGCGACTTCGGAACCGATGAGTCCCGCGCCGACGACGACGACCCGCGGGCCGGACTCGAACGCGGTCTGCAGCGCGCGGGCATCGGCACCAGTGCGCAGGACATGTATTCCCGCCAGGGCGGCACCGAACGGCAACTGGCGGGCGGACACGCCAGTGGCGATGATCGCACCGTCGAAGACCAGATGTCGTCCGTCATCCAGACCGACGACACGTCTCGTGGGGTCCAGGGACGTGGCTCGGCGGCCGCCGAGCCAGGTGACTCCCAGCTCGTCGATCTCCTGCGACGAGCGCAGTGCGATGCGCTCGATTCCCCACTGACCGGACAGCACCTGCTTGGACAGCGGTGGCCGGTCGTAGGGGAGTCCGGACTCCGCGGAGACCAGGGTGAGTTGGCCTGCGAAGCCCTCATGGCGGAGGGTTTCGCAGGCGCTGATTGCCGAAGCCCCGCCGCCGACGACGACTATGTGCTGCACGTGTATCTCCTCAGATGACGAGGACGGGCTTGATGGTCTCGCCGCTGGTGCTGTCCCGTTCGGCGTCGTTGATCGCGTCGAATGTGTAGTGGCGGATCATTCGCTCAAAGGGGAAGCGGCCCCGCTGCCAGTGCTCGATCAGCTGCGGGATGAAGGTTTGCGGCACTGCGTTGCCCTCCAGTAGGAAGGTGATGGTGCGGCCGGCGAGCATCGGGGGTGGCAGCTCGAATACCACTCCGGCGCCGGCAGCCAGGCCGAGTGCGCCCCGAGGGGCCAAGGCCTCGACGGCGGTGCGCATGACGGAGGGAACTCCGGTGGTGTCGAAGGCGTGGTCGAGGCCACCGCCTGTAATGCTCCGCAGCTGGGCGACAAGGTCCGGGTCGCTGCCGTCCAGTGCGTGGGTGGCGCCGAGCTCGAGGGAGAGTTCGCGACGCTTGGCGTGCAGGTCGACGGCTACGATCCGGGACGCCCCGGTGAGCCGGGCGGCCATCACGGCGGACAGACCGACGGCGCCTGCGCCGAAGACCGCCACCGAGTCTCCGGCGGTGACGCCCAAGCCGATCAGGATGCTGCCCGCGCCGGTCTGCACGCCGCAGCCGAGCGGGGCAAGAACGTCCAGCGGCAGCTCTGGGTCGACCTTGACCACACTGCGCTCGGTGGCCACGCAGTGATGGGCGAAGGAGGACTGGGCGAACCAGCGGGAGGTCAGCTCGGTGCCGTCCGTAGCGATTGCTCCGGTGGAGCCGTCCACCCGCCGTCCGGTGAGATTACGCTCGCGGAACTCGTCACAGTAGGAGGGGGTACCTGCCAGGCACTGGCGACACCAGCCGCAGCTGTCGAAGCTCAGGACGACATGATCGCCGGCGCGGACCCGTGTGACCCCGGGGCCGGTGGACTCCACAACGCCAGCACCCTCGTGCCCGAGAATCGCGGGCAGTAGTTCGGCCCCGGCCGGGCGGGGGCGGCGGCCTCCGAGGTCGGTGTGGCACATACCGGCGGCGGTCACCCGGACCAGAACCTCGCCGGGTCCCGGCTCGGTGAGGTCGACGTCCTCCACGGTGAACGGGGCGCTGGTGGAGCGCAGGACCGCGGCTCGGGTCCTCATGCCTCATCCGCGGAGAAGATCGCGCGGGCGGGGCAGACTCTGATGGACTCGCGCACGCCCTCCAGGGCGGTGGTCGGCTTGTCGTCAAGAAGGACGACGATCCCGTCATCGTCCTGATCGAAGACGGAAGGGGCGAGCATGACGCACTGCCCCGATCCCACGCAACGTTCCGGCTCGATGGTGACCTGCATCCTGAGGCCCTTCCTCTTGATGTCCCTGGTGTGGGCATCTTTTTATATTTCAGACGAGTAACGTCCGTTATTGATCAACCTAGGTCCGGGGGCTTGCCCTGTCAAGGGTTCGGGCGGCACTTGGGCCCTTGACCCCGCGTGCCGGTGCGCTTAGCGTGCCGAAATATCAGACGAATGTCGTCAGTATTTCCGGGAGGTCATCTTGCCGATCCCGCTCGAGCCCGACGGGCTCGAACTCCAGTCCGTTGCTCGCGGCTTCCTGGCTGCACGAGGAGCCCGTGCAGAAGGGCGGGCGCTACTTGACAGTGAATCTCCCAATTCTCTGCCGAGCTTCTGGGCCGACCTCGCCGCCCTCGGCTGGCTGGGCGTCCACTTGCCGGAGAAGTGTGGAGGAGGCGGCGCCGGAATCACCGAACTGGTCGCTCTGATCGAAGAGTCGGGGAGCGCGGTGGCGCCTGGGCCGCACCTGCCCACCGTGCTCACTTCTGCCGTGATCGCCCGCCGCGGCAGTGAAGCACTGCAGGCGCAGCGGCTCCCCGGGCTGGCCGACGGCAGTGTTCGTGCTGCCTGCGGGCTCGGCGGCACACTGCGTCGTGCCGGGCGCGCCGTCACCGGATACGCCGGCGCGGTCCTGGGAGCCGGAGAGGCCGAACTCCTGTTGCTGTGCTGCGGATCTGACTTGGTGTTGGTCGAGGCGAAAGCCCCAGGAGTGCGGATCGAGATCCCGGCGAACATCGACCGCGGTCGGCGTGCCGCCCGTGTCTGGCTGGAAGGCGTCCCGCTCGTTGAGGACGGGCTGCTGAACGACGCCGTTCCGACCGCGCTCGCCCTGCAGCGCACCCTGCTCTCCGCCGATGCGGTCGGCGGGGCGCGGCAGTGCCTGGAGGACGCCGTCGCCTACGCGAAGACGCGCGAGCAATTCGGCCGCGCCATCGGCACCTTCCAGGCGATCAAGCACCACTGCACCGACATGCTGGTGGAGGCCGAACTCGCCGCCGCCGCCGTGTGGGACGCCGCTCGTGCAGCAGACAGCGATGCCGCAGACCCACGCCAGTTCGAACTGGCCGCAGCTGTCGCCGCAACACTGGCGGCCCCCGCCTACAGTCACAATGCGCGGCTCAACATCCAGGTGCACGGAGGGATCGGCTTCACCTGGGAACACGACGCCCATCTGCTGCTGCGCCGCGCCACCGCCATTGAGGCCCTACTGTCCCCTGCTGACGCCGCCGTGGACACTGTGCGCCTGGCTGAGGCGGGGGTGTGTCGTGAGCAGAAACTAGCCCTGCCCCCGGAAGTAGAGGCACGCCGAGCGGAGGTTCGAGCCGTCGCCCGGGAGATCGCAATGCTGCAGGGCGGGCAGCGGGTCAAGGCCCTCGTCGAGCGCGGTTATGCGATGCCGCACTGGCCACGGCCCTGGGGCCAAGGCGCTTCAGCTGGGCTGCAGTTGCTGATCGACCAGGAGTTCGCCGAGGCCGGTCTCGCTGCGCCGGTCTACGGCATCACGGGATGGGTCCTGGCGACCGTGTTGCAGCACGGAACTGAAGAGCAGGTGCGATGCTGGCTGCCGCCGGGGCTGATGCAGGAGTCGACCTGGTGCCAGTTGTTCAGTGAGCCCGATGCCGGCTCGGACGCGGCGGCCGTGACCACCCGTGCGGTTCGGGCCACCGACGGCAGAGACGGATGGATCGTCAACGGGCAGAAGGTGTGGACCAGCGGCGCTCATCGGGCCACCAGTGGGCTGGCCACCGTGCGAACCGACCCGTCGGCGTCCAAGCATGCCGGTCTCACCATGATGGCCATCGACATGCACGCTCCCGGCGTGGAGGTCCGGCCGCTCAAGCAGATCACCGGTGACGCCCGGTTCAATCAGGGGTTCAACGAGGTCTTCCTCAGTGATGTCTTCGTCCCGGACGAAGATGTCGTCGGTCCGGTCGGCGGCGGCTGGATGGTGGCCCGCTCCACGCTCGGTAATGAGCGGCTGAGCATCGGCGGCGGTCAGGTTGGGGTCATGCCGATTGAGGCGGAGATGCTGGCCTCCTACAAGTCTGTCGGCCGCCCCGTTCACCTAACACCCCGACTGGGGACGTTGCTGGCCCGCAGCCAGGCCGCCGACCTGCTCAATCTGCGCCGCGCGGAGCGAGCGGTGACCGGTGCCGAGCCCGGACCGGAAGGCAACGTCACCAAGTTCCTGCGTGCCGAGCGACATCAAGAGGCAGCCGAGATCCAACTCGCGCTGCTCGGAGAGGAGCTGATGCTGGCGGAGGAAGGGACCGAGGGAGCACTGCAGGCCGAGCGGCTGCTGGATTGCCGCTGCCGGTCCATCGCCGGTGGTACCTCGGAGATCACCCGCAACCAGATCGCCGAGCGCATTCTGGGCCTGCCCAGGGACCCACTGCTGCGATAACAGCGCATGGTGAGAAGACGACGCGATGGCGCATGGCGAGCGACATCCGGCTGGGCATGAGGAACTGCCCGGCCGCAATCTCTCTAAGGCGTCCTTCGGCGGAGCCGTCGCCGCAGGACGCCGCCCGCCCTCTCTCGGATCGACGTTTCAGCGGAGGCCAGCATGAGAATCGGCATGTCCCTGAGTTACAGCGGCGGTTTCAAGGAGACCGTCACGGCCCTCGGCGACTATGAGAAGGCCGGGCTGGACATGGTCTTCGTCCCCGAGGCCTATTCCTTCGACGCAGTCAGCCAGCTCGGATACATCGCAGCCCGGACCGAACGCTTGGAAATCGCCTCAGGCATCCTCCAGATCTACACCCGCACGCCCACCCTCACCGCGATGACCGCAGCCGGCCTGGACTATGTCTCCAACGGCCGGTTCACGCTCGGAATCGGCGCCTCCGGACCCCAGGTGGTGGAAGGCTTTCACGGACTGCCCTACACGGCCCCTTTGGGCCGAACGCGGGAGATCGTCGACATCTGCCGGTCGGTCTGGCGCCGGGAGGCGGTCGTGCACGAAGGCCGTCATTACAACATCCCGTTGCCGCCCGAGAGAGGCACGGGACTGGGCAAGTCGCTCAAGCTCATCAATCACCCGCTGCGCGAGCGCATCCCGATCGTGCTCGCGGCGATCGGACCGAAGAATGTGGCGCTGGCCGCCGAGATCGCAGAGGGCTGGCTGCCCATCTTCTTCCATCCCGAGAAGGCGGGCGACGTGTGGGGCACGGCTTTGACAGAGGGTTCGGCCAGGCGCGACCCCTCAATGGGGCAGCTGGACGTTGTCGTCTCGGCGCCGCTGGCCATCGGTGAGGACGTCGATGATCTGATCGACCTGGCGCGGCCCCAGCTCGCGCTCTACATCGGCGGCATGGGTGCACGCGAACGCAACTTCTACAACGACCTCGCGCGCCGCTACGGCTACGAGGCTGAGGCGGCGAAGATCCAGTCCCTCTACCTGGCCGGACGTAAGGCGGAAGCCGCTGCCGAGGTGCCTGCCGAACTGCTGCGGGCGACTTCATTGGTCGGCCCCGCCGCCTATGTCGCCGAACGCGTCGGGGCATACCGTGCCGCCGGGGCCACCACCCTCAAGGTTGCTCCTGTGGCGCCCGATCCCGGCCGACGACTGATCGACCTCGAGCTGCTGAAGGGGATGATCTAGGCCATTGAGGATCTCAGGGGTGTTTGCGTCCTGAAGAGGGCTTGTTCAGTGCTCGTTCGGTCAATCGCTGGTCGAGGTCCTTGAGTACTTCGACGATGTGGGGAATGCGGTCGGGTTCGATGTCCGGCTGAAGATCGGTGAGCAGTTCCTCGACGCTCATCCGTCGGCGGAGTTCCTCGATCCGCGACGTCGTTGCCTCGGTCAGGCGCACGAGCGTGCGCCGTCCCTCCGAGGGGTCGCGTCGGGTCTCCAGGCGGCCCATCTCACGCAGGTCCGCGATGGCTGTGGACACATAGCCCTGGCTGAACCCTGTCCGAGCCGCGATCTCGCCGACCGAGGTATCGGGATTCTCGCGGATGTCCGACTGGATGGCGCGCTGGGCGCGGTTGAGCTTCGAGGGGGCACCCTCTCGCATCGCCTCACTCGCGAGGTCTTCCAGGTGCCGGCCAAGACGGTGCAGTTCGCCGAGGTTCACCCCGTCAGTGTATATTGAAATAAATGTATTGCTATCAATGTATTCTTGGGCTCGGGACGAGATGAGAAAGATGCTGCGGGCCGTGAACGGGCGACGGCGACACCGTCGCCTTGCTGTGTGGCGACGGCATCTGGCCGCCTCGGTCGCGAGTGCGCGAAAGGTCGCTGCCGGAGTCGTGAGCTGGCGTGAGGTCGAAATGGACGCCGTGCGCCTCCTCACCTCTGGCCTCAGCCTGGCGCTCCCGACCGGCCTGGCAGTCGCCTTCGACCGGCTCGACCTCGGCATGGCCGCAGGGCTCGGCGCCTTTCTGGGGAGCGGCAGTGGTCATCAGGGCACAGCAGGACAGCGTGTCAGGGACATCCTCAGCGCCCTGGTCGTGGGCGTGTGCGCGATCACTGTCGGGATGGTGTCCACAGCCCACCACTTGGCTCCGTCCCTCGTCACCGTGGGTTTCGCTTTCGTCGCTGCCTTGCTCGGCGGCATCCGGGCGAGCGCGGCCAAGACTGCGATCCAGGCCGTCGTCTTCATGATCCTCGGGGCGAATCTGGCCGCTGTGCCCCTGTCGACCGCTGAGAAGTCTGCCTACTTCGCGCTGGGGGCGGCCGGGGCCGGTGCTGTGACGCTGGCCGGATATGCGCTCTACAGGCGTCTGGCGGCGGGCTCTGACAAGGCTCCCCGTGCAGCCGGCCCGAAGGCGGCTGCGCCGCAAGCGCTCGGTTCGGACGATCCGAAGCCTTCTCTCCGCGCTGACGTAGGACGCTGGCTCACGGGCTTGCGACACCTTACCGGCTGGGCTTACACGCTCCGCCTCACTGCGTGCATGGCCGCTGCCGAGATCGTTGCGCATCTGCGGCCTGGTCCGCACTCGGCGTGGCTTGCACTGACGGTCGCGCTCGTTGTCCAGCGAGACCATGGCTCTGCCCTGCTGCGCACCTGTGAGCGGGGGCTGGGCACCGCGCTCGGCGTCGTCCTGTCCATGCTGCTACTGGGGGCCCTGCCCGTCTGGGCGGCGGTCGCTTGCGTCGCAGTGATCGGTGCGACGCGCCCCTACCTCAAACTGGCCAACTACACCGCGTACGCCGTCATCATGACCCCCCTTGTCGTCATTCTTACGGGGCTCGGCACGCAGCCCTCACCGAGCCTGCTGCGCGAGCGCTTCATCGACACGCTCATCGCATGCGGCATTTCACTCGTCATCGGCTCCGCTGCCGGCAGGCTCCTGGACCGGACCTGAGGAACAGCTGGATCCGCGCCCTTTGCGATGCAGGGCGTGCTGAGGACTGTTCATCGGCGTGCCGCGCAGCAGCATTGAGGCGTTGTCGCGTGAGAAACCGGTGGCTCCTCTGACCTGCCCCGCAGGTCAGAGGAGCCACCGGTTCACAGGGTCGGGAAGTGCCGCGGCGCGGGCCCTAGACGTGCTGGGGCCACCATTTCTTGGACGCGGTGAGGAGCGACGGCGTTGCGATGCAGATGAGCTCGCGATAGCCGCTTGTCATCGTCCAGGTGCCTGTCCAGCCCCGGGGGACGGCGAATGCGTCCCCCGCTCGGTAGACGTGCTGCTGCCCGTCCACCGACGTCAGCAGCGCCCGACCATGCAGGACGTACACGTGCTCGTCGTAGGGCAGGTCGCTGAAGCTGACGGTGCCGTCGTCGGAGTCGTAGACCGCGCAGGTGAGTTCATCCCCGACGAACCAGGCAACATTGCGGTGCGACTTCATCGGACGGGGGAGCATCTCGGCGGGCCACAGGGGAAGCGGTGGCAGGTTCGAACCCTGCTGGTGGTCCCGCCGTAGCGCCACTGGCTGGAGTGCAGTGTCAGTCATCGGAACGTCCCCTGGTGTTCGGTGATGTAGTCCCGCAGCGTTTCCTGCGGGCGTCCGAGCAGCTCCGTGATCGCCGGATCGTGCGGCACGTCGTCGTAGGTTCCGCGCTCGCACCGCAGGTAGGTCCGCATCGTGTCGAACGCCTCGCCCATCGACGCCCGAAGCGCACGGTCGTGATCGACATACGGCACCGTCTCGCCCAGCACGTCGGAGAAGAGTGCGGCGACGTCGGCGTAAGAGTGGCGCTCGGGTGAGGTCAGCAGGAGCTCTCGTCCGATGTGATCAGGCACGGGATCGGAGAGCACGCGCGCGAACGCTGCGGCGATGTCCCGCTCCGAGACCCACATTCGCGCGGAGTCCGTGTCGGCCGGCATCGATATGCGGCGTCGCGGCTTTACGTCGCTCGCCACGAAGAGGGCGAGGTTGAACATGATCCAGGCGGGGACGTTGACGTACGTGACCGGCAGGCCGCTGGCATCCAGATGATGTTTCGCGACCACGTGCAGCCCGGCTCCACAGCGGGTGCGGACGTACGCTGGTGGTGCCTGGTCGAGCGTGAACCCCGGCGGCATCCCGAGCATGCGGACGACCTGTTCAACGGTGCCGGCCTTCCGTGCGGCGTTGATGATGTTCGGTGTCACGACGTTCTCGTCGGTCACCATGTCCGGGGGCACGACAAGCAGTCGGCTGACCCCATCCAGGGCAGCGACGACGCTCTCCTCGACGTTCCAGTCGCACACCACGGCCTCTGCCTGGGGGAACCGCTTCGCCAGCCGGGAGAGGCCCGCCTCTCTGCTGGTCGACACCCGGAGTGCATCAGGGGCCGACTCGTGCAAGAGCGCCGCGGTGAGCCCTCCCAGGTTTCCGGTGGCACCGAAGATGAGGGTCTTGCCCACTCTGTCTCCTCGCTTGTCTTCTACTCGGCACGGCGACCACGACCGGCTCGACGCGCCTGCTTGTCGGCGAATGCATATGGCGTCGGTGGGGCGTCCCCTGGGCGATCCCCGGTCAGGGCGCGTGGGCTTGCTTTGCCGGCCTGCCGTGCCCGCGTAGGGTCACGAATCGGGCGACTGGGGGTCGCCCCGGCTGTCGACGGCCCTGTGTCTCGGTGCTGCAAACCCTGCCGGATCCTCGGGGGCCGGTCGCTTCCTACCCGGGCCCGAGGTTCCGCAGGGCGTCTGTTCCACGGCCGGGCATGCACCGCAATCTCGTACATCCGGATCAATGATGCGCGGCGCCCCTGAGCCGCGGGGGCGGCTCTGCCCAACGACTGAGACTTGGTGTTCAGTGCACGCGATGGGGCGTCAGTCCGTGATGGCGGTCATGTCCGCCTCGACCAGAGCGCCGGGGGTGGAGAAACCGACGACACCGATCAGAGTCATGGCGGTGGTGCTTCCGCCGGCCTCGGCCGTCGCCTTGGCCAGACCGCCGTAGAGGTTCTCGAGGTTCGCCTGGGTCGGGTCGACGACGTACACCATCAGCCGCACCACGTCCCTCGGCGTGGCGCCCGGCGCGGCGATGGCCGCGTAGGCGTTCTTCACCGTGTGGTAGCCCTGCGTCTCGTAGTCCCCTTCGCCGAGCAGCTTCTCGTCGACATCGATGGCTATCTACCCCGAGATGTAGACCTGCTTGCTGCCGGTCGCGACGATCACCTGTGCGTGTTCGTGCGGTGGCGCGATCGTGTCCGGGTTGATCTTCTGAATCGTCATGCTCAGATGCTGGCGGACCCCACGGTGCCGGGCGGGCTTCTCAAGAGGCAGGACGCCCGGTTGGGGGATCTGCGGGCTCGGAATCCCCCATCACCCCACCGGGAGTCCCGCGTCACGAACCGCTCCACCGGATGTGTCCTCCCGCCGGTGCCACCGTCACGGCGCCGATCGGGCACACCGCGATCGTCGATCAGCCGACAGGGCCTTCGTGGATGATCAGGAGATCGTCCACCGAGGTGACGGCCGGTTCGACGAACTCCAGGAACATCGAGAAGAAGTCGTGGGGGCGATGGCACCCTCCGGAGCGTGCACGCCGGGCTCGATGATGCGGCCCTGACGCAACAGCTCGAGTCCCACCGACAGCGCCGCGCCGGTGCCGCCGCCCATCTTGCCCGGTGGCATCGATGCCGGCTCGACCGAGATCGCGAGCGGCTGCCCGTCGCGCTCCCCGCGAGCCAGGGCCCAGACCTGGGCGAGCGGGTCGCGCGTCCGTGGCGCACCGGCCGGGGGACTGGGCATGTCCTCAAGGCGGCCGGCCCCCTCGGCCAGGGTCACCCGGCCGGCGTCGGATTCGGCCGCGACCCTGCTCGGTCATCCGCTGGAGCCCGACAAGAGCGACAGACGTCGCCGGGCTTCGGCCCTGTGCCGTGCAACGTCGTCGACGGCCTCCGGCTCAACACCGCGCTCGGCTACCTGTCCTCATCAGATCGGTCGGACGCACCCTGGCGACCTGGAGATCCTGCAGTCACTCGTCCCGATGGCGGGACTCGTGGGCGGCATGGTGACGGTGCCCGGCGCGCCCCTGGCCTTCCTTGCCTCGGTGCAGTCACCCGGCTTGACCGGCCGGCTGTTCCTCCGCTCGGCTGACTCTTTGGCGCCTCCACGCCTCGAATACGGATATCTCGACGGAAGCCAGGGGCGGACGGGGTGGACGACGACCGGGCGCTGGTCGAGTGGATCAGCCGTAACATCGGCAGGGCTCAGCACCCATGCGGCACGGCGCCGATGCGACCGGACCCTGCTGATGCGGGGTGGACCAGTACGGGAGAGTTCATGGCGTGCGCGCGCTCCGAGTCGCGGACACCTCCGTCCTGCCCACGGCCCCACTGCGCGGCCCCGCGGCAACGGCCGTACTCATCGGAGAGATGATCGCCCACGCGATCCGTCATGAACTGCCCTGACAGCTCGGGCGGTCGGAGATCTGGTGGGTACCTGCTCTCCGACCATGAGGCGGGCAAAGAGCTCAGGAAAGTGGAACGTCATCCAGTCCCAGCATCTCCAGAGCATTTCCGCGCACGATCCGGTGGATCTCCTCGTCAGTGAGGTCATGCGTGACCTTCTCCAGGTACGCAAGGGAGTGCGGCCAGGTGGAGTCCTGGTGCGGGTAGTCGATCTCGAACGTGATGCTGTCGAGGCCCACCTCGTCTCGCACGCGTACGCCGAAGTCGTCCTCGAAGAAGCAGCCGAAGACGCGGCCCGGGAAGTAGGTGCTGGGCGGCTCGGTGATGGCCGGGTCGAGTTCCGCCCATGCGTAGCTTTTGCGGAACACGTTGTCGACGCGTTCCAGTAGGAAGGGCATCCAGCCGATCTGACTTTCCGAGTACGCGATCTTCAGGCGCGAGAAGCGGGCCAGGACGCCCGACAGGAGCCAGTCCGCCATCGACAGTTGCGCGTTGTGCGTGGTGAGCGCGAACCGTACGCCGGGCGGCGCGTCCGGCGAGGACGTCGGCATCTTGGAGCCGGAGCCGATGTGCATGCATACGACGGTGCCGGTCTCGTCGCAGGCTTCGAAGAACGGGTCCCAGTAACGGGACTTGTCGTGGATCGACGGCAGCCCCAGATTGACCGGGAGTTCGCTGAAGGTCACCGCGCGGCAGCCGCGCGCGGCGTTGCGCCGCACCTCGGCCGCGGCGGCCCTCGGGTCCCAGAGCGGGATGATGCACAGCGGGATGAGCCGGCCGCCGGAGTCGCCGCACCACTCCTCGATCATCCAGTCGTTGTAGGCCTTCACACAAGCGATCCCGAGGTCCTTGTCCTTGCCTTCATAGAACCGCTGGCCGCAAAAGCGCGGGAACGTGGGGAAACACAGGGACCGTTCGGTGTGGTTGAGGTCCATGTCGGCGAGGCGAGCCTTGGGGTCGTAGCAGCCGGGGCGCATTGCGTCGAAGCCGATGGGCTCGAAGGTGTATTTGTCCTCGGAGTAGCCGGCGCAGGCCATCACCATAGGGATGGGGTAACCCTCGTCCTCGTACACCCACCAGTCGACCTCGCGGCCTCCGGCGGATGGTGCAGAGGGGCGAGTGATGAGGAAGGCGCCGTCCTTCTGCATCATCTCGAACCCGCCGCGTTCCACACGCGGACCCTGAGCCCGGTATCGCTTGGGGAGCCAGCGCTGCCAGACGTGGGGAGGCTCGACGACGTGGTCGTCCACCGACACGATGCGTGGGATCCGCTGCTTGTCTCGTACGGCTGCAGTGTCCGTCATGCGCGTGCCTCCACGGTGTCCGTGTCCTGTCCGGAGCGAAGGATGTGTCCCGGCAGGGCGCCGGTTGCCTTGTTGCCCTCGACGATGGGAGTGCCGTTGACGATGACGTGGTGCATGCCAGTGGGGTCGGAGGTGAGGCGCCAGCCGCCGGCGGGGAGGTCGGCGCGGGCCGTGACGTCGCCCGGGCCCACCTCGTGGCGGTCGAAGACGATCAGGTCGGCGTGGCCGCCGACCGTGATGTGGCCCCGGTCGCGCAGCCCGTACAGGCGGGCCGGTTCGGCCGTGAGGTGGTGGATCGCCTGCTCCAGACTGATCAGGCCGCGGTCGCGTACGGCTTCCTCGAGGAAGGCTGTCTGGCAGGCGAACGTGTCGATCATGTCGAGGTGGGCGCCGGCGTCCGAGCCGCCGAGCACCACGCGGTCGTCGCCGCAGAGCCGGACCCGCTCGGCCCAGGAGGCGTCGTCGCCGCCGAGTGCGGGAGGCATCAGGCCGAGCTTCAGGTCGTCTTCGCAGGCCAGGTCGAGGAGGGTATCGAAGGGGTCCTTGCCCTGTTCGGCGGCGATGTCCCCGACGCGGCGGCCCACGAAGGGCTGGAGCTTCTCGGCGGCGGCGTCGGCGACCACAGTGTCGGCCCAGTTCGCCCACGCACGCGGTGAACCGGCGGCACCGGCCCGCAGCTTGTCCCGTACGGCGGTGTCGCCAAGGGCCTCCAGGCGGGCCTTGGCGGGTAGGGCCATCACCTCGGACCAGCCCGGCAGAGTGTCGTACAGCATGCCTGCGAGGAGGCTCAGACGCAGGGTGGAGACCTGCGGGAGCATCAGGGCGACGACGCGGCCGCCGCGTTCGCGTGCGTAGTCGGAGGCGCCCAGCTTGTTGGCCCGGTACCCGGCCTCGGCCTCGCCGGGACGCACGCTCAGGAGGTTCCAGTTCAGTGGGCGGTTCGCGGCGGCCGACATGCGGGCCATCACGTCGTACGCCTCCATGTCGAACTCCATGTCGATGGAGGGGATCAACTCCAAAGTGGTGCCCGGGTGCCGGCCCACCTCACGGCTCAGCTCCACCAGCTCGTCCACTGCCGCCCAGCGCGAGGGGACCGGGACGCCCTCGTGGTCGCTGTGTGACTGGGAGCGGGTGGAGGAGAAGCCGAGGGCGCCGGAGGCGAGGCTCTCCCGCAGCAGGGCGGTCATCGCCGAGACCTCGTCCGGTGTGGCCTCGCGACGGATGGCGTCCTGCCCCATCACGAGCTGCCGGAGTGTGCTGTGGCCGACGAGGAAGCCGACGTTCAGCGCGACCTGGTTCTCCAGGCGCGCCAGGTACGCGGCGAACGTGTCCCAGTCGACGTGCAGCGCCTCGGTGAGCGACTCGATGGGCATGCCCTCGACCCGGGCGAGCATCGGCACGAGGTACGCGGCCGCCTCGGGGGTGACGGGCGCGAGGGTGAAGCCGCAGTTGCCGCCGATCGCCGTCGTCACGCCGTGGAGCGAGGAGGGGGTGAGCATCGGGTCCCAGGTGACCTGCGCGTCGTAGTGGGTGTGGATGTCGACGAATCCAGGGGCGACGACCGCGCCCGAGGCGTCGATCTCGCGGGCGGCCCGTTCGGTGACCTTGCCGACGGCCGTGACACGCCCGTCCTTCACGGCGACGTCGGCGGTGACTGAGGAAGTTCCGGTGCCGTCGACGACGGTGCCACCGCGGATGATCAGGTCCTGCATACGTCCTCCATGCTCAGGTGGATCAGCGGATGATCGGGATGAGGCCGTGCATGTCGATTTCGATCAGGGTCGGGCCTTCGTGCCGTAGCGCCTCGGCGAACGCCTCGTCGAAGGCGGCGGCGCTCGCGACCTTCACGCCGTGCGCGCCGAAGGAGGTGGCGAGGGCGGTGAAGTCGGGGGTGGAGAGGTCCACGTCGTGGAGCATCCCGTCCCCGCGCCGGCCCTCGATCGTGCGGAGCATCTGGTATCCCGAGTCGTTGAACAGGCAGATGACGAGGGGGAGCCGGTGCTGCACGGCCGTGGCCAGCTCGCCGACGCTCAGCATGAAGCCGCCGTCGCCCTGGAGGACGATCACCGGGGCGTCGCTCCCGAAGGCCGCGCCGATCGCCAGCGGAACGCCCGGCCCGATCCCGGCGGCTGTCGAGCGGATCGAGGTGCGCGCGTGGTGGATCGGCAGCAGGGTCTCGCCCCAGGCGTACGCAGGTACGGTCGCGTCCCGCACGACGACGCTCCGGCGCGGGCGGTGCCGTTCGATCGACGCGCAGATCGCCGCGTGGTCCGCGCCCACCCGATCGGTCACCAGGTCCTGCATCCGCTCGACGGTCCTGCGGCCCTCCTCCACATGCCGCTTGCGGTCGAGGGCCGTGTCCGTGTCGCAGGGCGGCAGGGCCGCGTGCAGGGCGTGCAGGCCTGCCGCCGCGTCGCCGACCAGAGCGGATTCCGCCGGATAGGAACGGCCGATCACCGTCGGGTCGGCGTCCAGATGCACTAGGCGCTCCGGCAGACGCAGGCGCCACTCGGCGGTTGGATACTGCTGGAAGCGCGTACCGACCGCCAGCATCACGTCGCAGGACGCGAGGTACGCCGGCACGTCACCGTCGATCCCGTTGGCACCCAGGCTCAACGGATCGTGTTCGCCGATAGCGCCCCGGCCCTCCCGGCTCATGATCACAGGGGCCCGCCAGCGGCGCGCAAAGGCGCGCAGTGCCTCTGGAGCACCCTCGGAGCGGACAACTCCGCCGCCCGCCCAGATCACCGGACGCCGTGCCCCGGTGAGAAGCTCCGCCGCGCGCTCGACCGCGTCGGCCGACGGCGTGCAGCGCGGGAGCGGCCGAGCGGCCTCCGCCGTCAGGGCTGCGAGGTCGACGATGGTCTCGTACGCCTCCTGCACGTCCGTCGGGATCTCGATCGCCACCGGACGCGGACGCCCGGTCAGCGCAGACCGGCCGAGCCGGATGACCGATGCCGCAAGCGAGTCCGCGTCCAGTGCCGTGAAGACTTCGCGGCACTGGGTGCGCAGCATGGCCGCCTGCTGCTCGGCCTCATGGACGTACGCCCGGCCCCGGCCGAGGTGGGCAGTGGGTACCTGACTGGTGATCAGCAGCACGGGGGAGGAAGCGTGATGGGCCTCATAGAGACCACCCATCGAGTTGGCCGTACCCGGCCCGGTGCTGGCGATAGCGACGCCGAGCCGGCCGGTCGTGCGGGCGTAGGCGTCGGCCGAGTGGACCACGCCCTGCTCGTGCCGGCCACCCACGACCCGGATTCTGCCGCGCTGGTGCACTGCCTTGAGGATGGACAGGGTATGGGCGCTGGGGATGGTGAAGACCGTGTCGACGCCCAGTGCCTCCAGGGCCAGCGCGACAGCTCCTCCGCCGTCGACCGTGTGCGTTGTCATGGGCAGTCGGCTCCCTCGTACGGGTCGGTGTGTGATCGGGTTGCAGGGGGTGGGTCAGTGGGCGCCGGACACGAGGCCGCCGCTCGCGGGGGTGTGTCCGTCACGCCGGGCGAGGCTGATCAGCAGGGCCAGCAGCGCGAAGGCTGCGGCGGTCAGGAACACGGTCCGGTAGCCCTCCCAGGTGAAGAGGAACGTCCCGGCCTTGCTGGTGCCGAGCGGGTGCTTGAGGAGGAGGGCAGTCAGGCCGGCCGTGGCGACGGAGCCGCCCAGGCTCTGGACCATGAAGTTCATCGAGCCGCTGATGCCCTGCCGGTCCGCGGGGACCGTCTCGACGATGATGTTCTGCGTGCCGGCCTGGAAGAAACCCGCCGCGGCGCCATCGACGAAAGACATCAGGCGGAACACCCATGCGTTGTCCGTCGTCGGCGCGACGAAGGCCACCATCAGACATGCGGTGAGCAGCAGCAACGCCCCCAGGACCAGCACCGCGCGGGGCCCGGAGCGCCGGGCCAGCCAGCCGCCCAGCAAGCCGCAGAGCATGGTGCCCAGGCCCATCGGCAGCCCGTGCCAGAGAGCGAGTTCGACCGCGCTGAGCCCGAACCCGTACTCCGCGCCGGGCCCGTGCGGCGTCATTAGCAGCTGGGGGAAGAGGAATCCGTATCCGGCCCACGCGACGGTCAGAGTGCCTGTGCTGGCGAGGGTGAGGAAGAAGGCTGGACGGGTGAGGATCGACGGGTCGATCAGCGGCGAGGCGATCTTCTTCTGGCTCAGGTAAAACGTGACGAGCAGGCCCACGGAGATCAGCAGGGCGGCGGCAAGCATGGGGCCCTTCATGGCCAGCGAGACCAGTAGCACCGAACAGCCGAGGACCAGCAGCAACGCGCCCTTGTAGTCCACCCGCTGCGGGCTGCGCACCGGGGACTCGGGCAGGAACGCGATCACTGCGAGCAGCAGCACACCCATGTACCCGAAGAGGAACCAGAACGTGGCGCGGAAGCCGTGGGCGTCGATCAGCCAGCCGCCGAGGAAGGTGGACAGGATCGCGCTGACCCCGGTGCTGGTGGCCAGGCAGCCGAGGCCGATCGGGACCAGGCGGGCCGGGAGCAGGTCGCGGATCAGGCCGTAGCCGAGTACGAAGAACGGCAGGGCGGACGCTTGGAGGGCACGGCCTGTCATGAAGACGGCGAACGACGGTGCCAGCGCGCACACCAGGGTGCCGGCGAGGAAGCAGGCCGCGCAGCGCACGAACATCTTCTTCTTGCCATGGATGTCGGCGAGCTTGCCGACCACTGGGACGACGGCGGCGCCGCCCAGGTACAGGATCGTCAGCGCCCAGGCGACCTGCTGGGTCTGGAACTCTGCAGCGATCTGTCCGACCGCCGGGTAGATGAACGTGAACTCGAATCCGACGACCTCGGTGGCGAGGATCAGCAGCCCAACGATCGAGAAGTAGTAGAGCTTCGACCGCTCCCCGGCCACGGCCGTGGTGGAGGAGGGATCGCTGCCGGTAAGGGCCTGTGTGCTGTCATCTCGCATAGCGCGGCTCCCTGGGGACAGTGGTGTCGTTGAACGCGGACGAGTGTGAATGGGGCAGGGCAAAGCTCATTCGAGAGACGGGACGGCTCGGGGCTTCGGCACGCCGTGGCGCGACAGGGATCGGGTCTAACAGCCGTTTGGTGCCGGCGGCAATGGGAGACGTAAGCGGCGGCCTCCGTTTTCCCGAATGGCGGGAAAACGGAGGCCGGCCCGACCAGAGGGCCCTGGGACCCCGCCTGCATGGCGTCCTCGCCGCCGTTAGCATGCGCAACGCCGCACAGCGGCTTGCGGCGGGGCGAGAAAGGCACTCGCAGGCACGACGGACGACGAAACCCCTGTGTCCCCGCGCACACGCTCGGGGCGTGGCCGAGGACTACGTGAACACCTGGAAGAACAGTCCGGCCCGAGCGCCCCTGCTACATCCAGTTATTCGATCGCGCCCACCGATTCATACTGTCCATCGGCACAGGAACCGTCGCAGGAGGTGCCTCCAGCGGCGTGAACCGGGCGGCACGGCCCAGCCCGTACAGCTCGCTCCAGATCGACCTGACGCACGACTGTAGGAGTGGAGCCAGCCGCTCTATGGTCCGGTGGCCGCCCCATGACGACAGAGAGACCGCAGCGATCGCCCGCCCCGCACCTCGCAGGGGAGCCGCTGCGGCCACCAGGCCCTGGCACGACCCCTCCCAGTCGAAAGCGACCCCCTCCTTTCGCACGAGGGCCAGCTCCGTACGGAAGAGGAAGGGGCGCGTCACTGTGTGGGGTGTAAGGGGCTGCAAGCCGGCTTCCAGGACTCGCTTCACGTCGGCCGGATCACCGAAACCGAGGAGGGCCTTGCCTGCGGCCGTGCAGTGGGCTGGGAGGCGGGCACCGATGTGGGTGGCCACCGAGTGGTCGTCGAGGGTGCCCACGCGGTCATGGCAGACCACGTCCATGCCGTCCAGGACATGGAGCTGCACCATCTTGCCCGTCGCCTCGTGGAGCCTGTCCAGCCTGGGCACGGCCGCGCGGAGAAGGCGGTTGTGCTGAGCGGCGCGCCCCCCGTGTTCCACGAGGCGGATGCCCAGGCGATAGTTCCGGCCTTCCCGGTCGAGCCAATGCAGCTGTACCAGCTGGTCGAGGATGCGGTGGGTGGACGAGCGGCTGAGGCCCGAGCGTCGGATCACCTCCGTGAGGGAGAGCTGCGGGTGCGCGCAGTCGAAGGCGGCGAGCACCCGCTCGGCCTTCTTCAGGAGGGACGACGCCGAGTCCGATGACGGGAACGTCCGGTCTCCGCCGGCTGGAGGCGCCGACCAGGTCCGGCCGCCTGCAACTGCCCCTTGATGCACAGTGAACCCCCTCTTCAGCACGATGCGTCCGTGGTACATCTCTGGTGCCCCAGTGCTGCATGTTTCATATCGGCTCACTCGTGAACGAAGCAGTCCGTAGGTGTGTTCCGACACAGATACTGCGCCCCTTGGCAGAGCTCGGGAGTGTGCTTCCTGCTCAGCGGGACAGGCTCTTCACCGCCGTATACCGCACGGCGTAAGTTGGTGCCATCCCGTGGATCAAGCACGCAAGGGGCCACTGCGGTGAGTGCACAGCACCCCACAACACTTGTCAGAGAGGGGACATGAGCGAAGACTCCAGCACCGCGGTCCTCGACGCGGTCCGCGACCTGACCCCCGCGCTGCGTGAACGCGCAATAGAGGCCGAGGCCCTGCGCAAGGTTCCCGAGAGCAGTATCGATAACCTTGCTGATGCTGGCTTCTTCCGCCTGCTCCAGCCGAAGCGGGGGGGGGGGGGGGGGGGGGGGGGGCCGCCCCCGCCGACCCGCTCCCGGCCCCGCGGCCGGCGAGGGCGCGTCGGAGGCCGGCGACGCGGCAAGGCCGCGCCAGGCGAAGCGCGAC
>NZ_JBITJS010000009.1:295956-373298 GCF_044460245.1 Streptomyces sp. NPDC050145
TCTCGGGGTGTTCCGTGTCTTTTTCTTCGTTCTTTTTTTTTTTTTGGTGTTGGGGGGGCCCCCCCCCCCCCGGGGGGGGGGGGGGCGGGCGCCGCCCCCCCCCCCCCCCCCCCCCGCCCTCTTCTTCGATGCCGTCCGGGAGATCGCTCAGGCATGCGGATCCACCGGCTGGACCGCCTCCGTTCTCGGCGTCCACGCCTGGCACCTCGCCCTGTACGCCCCGAAAGCGCAGGCTGAGGTCTGGGGCGACAACGGCGAGAAGGCAGCTACCCGCATCTGCTCCTCCTACGCCCCGACCGGCGAGGTCACCGTCGTCAAAGGCGGCTTTCGAATCTCAGGGCGCTGGCGCTTCTCCTCCGGGTGCGACCATTGCCAGTGGGCACTACTCGGTGGTCTGGTGACCAACGCAGAAGGCGTGCCCGTGGACATGCGCACCTTCCTGATTCCGTGTTCCGAGTACGCCATCGAAGACGTGTGGGACACCATCGGACTGCGCGGCACCGGATCCAACGACATTGTCGTGGACAACGTATTCGTGCCCGAGCACCGCGCCCTCAGCTTCGGACCGGTCACCGCCCTGGACGTTCCTGGACACGTGGTCAACCCCGAGCCCTTGTACCGACTTCCCTATGCCGCCATCTTCACCACGTCCATTTCCACATCCATCGCCGGTATCGCTCAGGCGGCCTATGACGCCTACCTGACCTCCGTCCGTGAACGCTTCACCTGTTCGCACGGCCAGAAGGTTGAGGAAGACCCTTTCGCGCACATGCGCATCGGCCGCGCCGGCAGTGACATCGACGCGAGCTGGCTGTTGCTCCGACGCAACATCACCGACCTGTACGCTTTGGCCCAGAGAGGCGAAGAGCCGCCGATGGCGCTCCGCGCCCGTACCCGTCGTGACCAGGTCCTTGCCACCGAGCGTTGCTCCGTTGCGGTGGATCTGCTCATGGAGAACTCGGGAGGCGACGCCATGCGTACCGGCCCTCACCCGGTCCAGCGGGCGTGGCGCGACCTGCATACCGGCCGTGCGCATGCCGCCAACGACCCCGAGCGGGCCCTGGTCATGTTCGGTCAGACCGGCCTCGGCCTCCGCGTCGATGACCCGATGCTCTGAATCGCTTACGCTTGGTGGCGGGTGGCACACGGGAACGGGCCCCCGCAGGGCCCCACATCGAAAGAAGCCAAAGGGCACGCGCCACTTGGCGAGCACTACGCCTGGCGGGAGATGCGTGGACGGCAGTCCTCGCAGCGGATCTGCGTCGAGCACGTTAACGCCGAATTGCGGCAGCGGTACCCGCTCCGCGCTACACCGGCTCAGGCGTTCGGCTCGCCGGCCGCACGCCCAGACCTTAATCGCGGACCGAGTCGTTAGACCCGTATGGTCGGCCCCGTCGTGATGGTGTTCCTGGGCTGACCGTGGCCTCGGCACTGCTGACGCGGCACTTGCGGAGAGTTCGGACGGCAGCAGAGCAGGTGCGGGTCACATCATCACGTCCGACACACCAACACGCTGCTCAACGGCGAGTCGGTGATGTGGTCCGCGCCAGGCGGTTTCGTTTAGATCAGTCGGTCGTTGGTCCGGGTGTGTCGTTGATTGATGCGCAGTGGGCGCGGATCGAGCCGTTATTCCCGGACCGGACGCCGAAGCGGGGTGGCCGGTGGCGCGACCACCGTGAGGTGATCGATGCGATCGCCTTCAAGTTCCAGACCGGCACTCAGTGGATTCACCTTCCGGAGCGGTACGGAAACTGGTGCGGCGTCTACAACCGGCTGCGGATGTGGGCGATCGACGGCACATGGGAACGGGTCTTCACCGTGCTGATGGCCCAGACCGATGCCGATGAGGACCTCAACTGGACGGTCTCGGTGGACTCCACGATCGTGCGCGCCCGCCAGTGCGTCCTCCACCCGTACCCCGAACTCGCGCAGAGCTGTGGCCAGGCCCAGGGTCCCCCGGAGGAGAAGCGCCCGCGGCAGGTCCGGCTCGGGCAGCCGGTACCGCGTCGCGTCGTCGGGTACCGTGGCGAGCCAACGGGCCGGCGTCGGGGGTCCGCGCTGCGGTTCGATTGCCCTGACCGCCGCTCGTTCAACGCGCACGACCGCGAGAAACTGTCATGCGACCCGAGCTCGAGCGCGTAGCAGCCGCGCCGTACGAGGCGGAGTACGCCGTCTAGGGTGACCTACGCTCGATGCTGGTGGGCCGGGCACGCGGCATGGCCCGCGAGCCGGGCTCACGTACAAGGACTGGCCCAGCCGGTATCTGGAGCCGGGGCACGGGTCGCTGGAGCACGCCATCGCCCTCCACAACGTGGCCGAGAACGTCTTCTCGTGCAGTGCCACTGCCTGCAGGGCGCCGCGGTGCCTCAGGGGGTCGTCGTACACGGATGGAGCGGGGCGTGTCGGCTATTCCCCATCATTGTGTCCGGCGAATGAGTGAGAGCCTCATCCGAGGCAAAGGGTGATCGGGGTGTGCACTCAGCGTCTGCCGGTGCGAACGGCGGCGCGGGCGACCGAGGACAACAGGGACCCGATGGCGACGCCGATGGCCAGGTAGACGGCCGCTGTGCCGCATGCGGCTGCCTGTGGCAGGTCACTCGTGAAGGGGAGCAAGACCATGACGGCCGTGACCAGCGCGATGATCCACGCGAAGAACCGGCCCGGCCATGGCGTTGCCGCGATGAGCAGGTGGAGCAGGGCCGTCGCGACCAGCGCTGCGAGCGCGGCCCCTCCCGCCAGTGCTCCGGTTGTCGCGTTGCCCATGGCGCCGTCGCTCTCGGGGGCGAACACTGCGATGCCCAGGACACCGCGGATCAACAGCAGGGCGACCACTGCCGTGAGCGCGGCCACGATGGCGGTCGTGATTCCGCCCGCCCACAACCGGCTCGCGTTGAGGCGAGGTGGGGGAGCGGGCGCAAGCGACTGCGGGGGGATAGATGTTCTGCTGCCGTACGCGGTGTCACGCGGCTCGTAGTCTCGCCGTTCGTATGGACTGTTCATGGGGTCCACGGCCGTCCCTTGCGCGAGAGGTTCGTTTCTTGGCTTGGCGGAGTTCCTCGTCGATGAGTGCGCCGGACATGTACAGGTCCGCGATCCGGATCGGCTTGTCGGCTACGCCCGTCCCAAGACTGCGGCGGGGACGGAATCTGAGGACGCAGAAGATCAGGCACCTGCCAGTACAGCGCGTGATCAGTGCTGAGTATGTTCTGCGTCCCTGGGGCGCGCATGTCGAGGAGGGGAGAGGAGAGGGGGCGGGGGAACGGAGGGACGGTTCTTCCGTGTGGCGCGGGGGCCCATTCAGCCTAATGGCCGTGACCCTGCCAGGCGGGAGGAGTTGAGGGGGCAACGCGGCCGCGCCTCGGACGGCCGATCTGGACAAGGAGTGTTGATGTCTCGCATCTCGAAGGCCGCAGCGGTCGTCGCAGGCACGGGCGCGGTCGTGTTGGGCGGAGCCGGATTCGCTGTCGCGGACGCGGGCGCGGACGCGGCTGCGATCGGTTCGCCTGGTGTGGGCTCCGGCAACGTGGCGCAGGCCCCGATTCACGTCCCGGTGAACTTCTGCGGCAATACGGTGAACGTCATCGGGGCACTGAACCCGGCCTTCGGCAACACGTGTGTGAACACCGACCAAGGCGCGCACGCGGACGCGGCTGCGATCGGTTCGCCTGGTGTGGGCTCCGGCAACGTGGCGCAGGCCCCGATTCACGTCCCGGTGAACTTCTGCGGGAACACCGGGAACCTGATCGGTGCCCTGAACCCGTCGTTCGGCAACAACTGCCTGAACGGTAGCGGCGACGCTGCGGGCGGCGGCGACACCGGTTCGGGCGACGGTTCGGGTGAGCCGGGCACCGGTTCGGGCGACGGTTTGGGTGAGCCGGGCACCGGTTCGGGTGACTCCGGGACTGGCATGGGTGATATTCCCTCCGGCCTCGGCGACATCGTGGACGGCTACGGCGCAGGTGACCTCGTGGACGGCTACGGGGGCTGACCTGTCAGAGCGGCATAAGAGCGGGAGAAGCGGACAGCACCGGCTTCGGACGGACAGCTCGACCGAAGGGTCCGCGAAGGTGCCACTGTGGGGTGGTCCAGTGATGGACTGGCCACCAACAGCTCCATCGCAGTTCGCCCGCAGACGGCATCAGCAGGGGATCGGCAGCTGCTGGGAGGCGATGGCCAGTTGGTTCCCCTTGCCCGCTCCGCCACGCTGACAGACCGAAGCGCTCTGCCGACCGACCTGGCGTCGGCAGAGCGCTTCGTGCTCGTCTGAGTGCCGAGCGGTCAGCCCACGTGCCAGCAGGCGGCGTCGAAGTGCGAAACGTGCACACTGCCCGCCGCGACATGGCCGCCGTCGAACCAGCAGCCGTGGACGTCCGCGGCCTGTGCGGAGGCGGGAGAAGAGGCCAGGAATCCGACAGCGAACAGACCGGCCAGAACGATCGAGATGCGCCGAAGCATGTTGCTCTCCTTCGAGTAGGGGCACTCGGCATGACTTTTCAGGACAGGTTGTCCCCACGCATCCCGGGAGACGCGAGCGGGTGGCTGTCCACGAGTGGCTCACCAAGCCAACGCCCTCATGCTGTTCCACGCGGCGAGGGCTACCGCAAGGGCTTCGTTCTTGGATGAGGTGTGCTCCATCGGCACACGGCGGCCGGCGCATGCATCGCTGGGACGCATGCGATGACGAGGGAAGTCCAGCGCCCCGCCCGAATCCGTCGGAGCACGCTGGCTGCCTTCGCCGGCGGCCTGTGGACCGCGTCCCTGGTGTCCGGTCCGGTTGGCTCCGTCAGCTGGACAGCCGGAGGCCACGGGCCGGCCGGGCCGGATCCGCGCCACCAGTGCGTCGCGCGGGTTGTGTAGCGTCACAGAGGTGTTGAGGTCCTTCGCCTGGGGCACCTGCACCCGCGAGGGGGCGACGGCTGCCCACTGCTTCCTCTGGGCGGCGGCATCATGGAGTGAGGGCAGTATCGGGAGCCCGGCAGGCAAGGAGCCCGTGATGGCTCTCTCTGGCCGCACTCACCTTCCTGCATACCACGAGCGACCTTGGCCGCCGTGCCGCATCCCGTCGTTCCCGGCTCGACTTCATGGTCTATCCGGCGGACGTGCTCGCCACGACGGTCGTGGAGCTGACGGGCTGCTCGACGGATTTCACACCCGGCGAAGCCGCCGACGGACACGGCGCGCGACTGACGACGAGCGTGAGTGCTGAGAGCTGCACGGCGCCCACGGCGTCGGCCGCATCGCTTTGGAGCGGCCGAGCGGGCCCGTCATCCACCCGATGAGCCACCCGGTCACCGACGGAGGGATCGTCTTCATGACCACGGCTGGCTCCCGCCGCGCGCAGGCGGCAGAGAACCGGTGAGGTGATCGCCTTCCAGGCCGACCGCCTCGATGAGGCGTTCGGGCGGGACTGGAGCGTACTTGCCGTCGGTACCGTCCTCGCGGTGTCGGCCCCGGAAGGCTGCCGAGGTGCCGGGCGAGGGCTCACCGCACCGACGGCATCGGATGCCAGGGAGATCTTCGTGACACTCGCGCCACACCGCGTGAGCGGTCAGCGTGTCTGGCCTCGACGCAGCGGCTCGACCGGCCCGGCGTAGATGTCCTCGGGATGCCCGACTGCGTGTGATCCCGGCCCGTTCGAGTCAGTGAACGTCTCACCCTGTCGGATCACCTGGTGCGCGCCCTCGCACAGTGACACCTATGGTCATTCGTGGGTGACGCTGGCAGGGACGGAGCCAGGGCCCCGCACGAGCGCAGGTGCGGGGCCCTTCCCCATGGTGCCTTCGTGGAGCTCACACCCGGCGCATCGAGAGCCAGCGGGCTCAGTACGGGCCGCTGCCCCGAATGGCAGGGTATGGATGTCTCCAGCCGCGCCCATTGTCCAGGTAAATGGTGCCTTGTTAGTTGAGGATTGTCGGTCGGTGTCGAGATCGGCCACAAATACGCCGGCGAACATGGTCGAGGAGCCCGCATTGGTGCAGGTCCGGGCCGAGGGCTCTGCAGGGGGCGCGGGCGATACGCCGGCACGCTTCCAGCCCCCGGCCGACATCCCCATCGCCTCGATCTCCCACCTCATCGGGTGGCGCCTCCCTGCGGTCCATCGCCAGCGGGTCGGCATCGCTCGAGCAGCTGTGGTGTACGTCAGCTCCTTCGCAAGTGAGTTGGAGTTGGTGGAGATCCACCACGTGGCGGCAGTGCGAGCAGGTGTCCGGAGTTTCACCCGAACAGCCCTGGTCGGTGTCGGAGTCCTCGCAGGTCAGTGAGGATGTCTCCGGGGGTCACCAGGGAAGGACACGACATGGTTCAGGGCTTTTCCAGGGAACCGGGGACCCACGGGCCCCTTACTGAGGTGCCCCCCGCAGGCTTGCGGAAGATCAAGCTGTGGGCGGTTGCCATCGCAGTGGGCGGGTTCCTGTTCGGTTTCGACACTGGTGTGGTTTCCGGTGCTCTGCTCTACGTCCGGAAGGACTTCGACCTCAACTCCTTCGAGCAGGGAAGCGTGGTGAGTGTCCTGCTCATCGGCGCCACCATCGGTGCCACGACTTCAGGCAAGATGGCGGACAGGCTCGGGCGGCGCCCGAGCCTCGGCTTGATCGGCGTCGTGTTCATCATCGGCACGGTCATTGTGACGGCCGCGAACGGCTACCCCGTGCTGCTGGCGGGCCGGATCGTCCTTGGCCTCGCCGTCGGCGCCGCCTCGGCCCTCGTCCCGGTGTACCTGTCGGAGATCTCGCCGACATCGATCCGCGGCCAGCTGCTCACCCTGAACCAGCTGTTGATCACCATCGGCATTCTGGTCGCCTATCTCGTCAACCTTGTCTTCTCGAGCAGTGGCAGCTGGCGCGCCATGTTCGCGATCGGAGCCATTCCGGCCGCGCTGCTCGTGATCTCCTCCCTCTGGCTGCTCCCCGAGTCACCGCAGTGGCTGCTCACGCATGGACGCAAGGAAAAGGCACACGAAGAGATCGCGTCGGTCACCGACGACGCCACCGCCGACCAGCTGATCCAGCGCGCCGAGCAGCGCATCGCGGACGAGCGCGCCAAGCAACAGGCGACGGCAGCGAACAAGGGGAGCGGGCGCAGGAAGCTGACGGCCCCTGACGTGCGGCCCGCCCTGATTGTCGGCCTGACTCTGGCCGCGGTGCAGCAGTTCGGCGGTATCAACACGATCATCTACTATGCCCCGACGATCATTCAGCAGACCGGTCTGAGCGCCTCCAACTCGATCTTCTACTCGGTCGCGATCGGTGTCATCAACCTGGCCATGACTCTGGTGGCCATCAAGCTGGTCGACCGGGTGGGCCGGCGCCCCATGGTCCTTGTCTCGCTGGGCCTGATGGCGGTCTCAGTCTTCCTGCTCGGCCTGGCCTTTGTGGTCGGCATGAACTCGGTGCTGACCCTGCTGTTCATGGTGATCTACATCGCCGCGTTCGCGGGCGGTCTCGGCCCAGTGTTCTGGACGCTCATCGGTGAGATCTTCCCGCCGTCCGTCCGAGCCGAGGGATCCAGCGCCTCGACAGCCGTCAACTGGATCTCCAACTTCATCGTCAGCCTCGCCTTCCTGCCGCTGGCCAGCGCCCTCGGCCAGGGCGAGACATTCTGGATCTTCGCCGCAATCTGTGTCCTGGCGTTCGTCTTCGTCAGCCGCTACGTGCCCGAGACCCGCGGTCGCGACGCCCAACAGATCGAGGCCGCCCTGCAGTCCCGCTTCGGGCACCCCACCGCAACCGAGACCGCCGACACCGAGCACGCCAAGACCCGGTAACAGCCCCGAGAGCCGAGTACCTGAGAAAGGACGCTCGCTGTGAGCGACATCCCCATCACCCCGCATGACCTCGAACAGTCCGACGCGCTCGTACTGTTCGGCATCTCCGGCGACCTCGCCAAGAAGATGCTGCTGCCCGCCCTCTACCGACTGACCGAGGCAGGCAAGCTCGGCGTTCCGGTCATCGGCGTGGCCGCGACCGACTGGGACGACGACGCGCTGCGCAAGCACGCACGAGACGCCGTGATCGGTGCAGGGGTCGACATCGACGAGGCGGTCTTCGCACGCTTCGCTGCTGGGCTGAGCATCGTCACAGGAGACTTCACCGACGACGACTTGTTCGCCCGACTCCACGATGCTGTGGGCAAGTTCGGATTCGTCACGCACTACCTGGCCATCCCGCCTTCGTTGTTCACGACCGTGGCCGCCGCCCTGGCCAAGGCGGGACTCAACCGCAACTCTCGGCTCGTCGTGGAGAAGCCTTTTGGCCACGACCTCGACTCCGCCCGCACCCTCGAGGACGACCTCGGCGCCTACTTCGACGCGAACCACCTGCTGCGCGTCGACCACTTCCTCGGAAACGAGGCAGTGGAGAGCCTGATGGTGTCCCGGTTCGCCAACACCCTGTTGGCCCCTCTGTGGCACCGCGACTACGTCGACAACGTGCAGATCACCCTCGCCGAGGACTTCGACGTCGCCGACCGTGGCTCCTTCTACGACGCCGTCGGCTGCCTGCGCGACGTCATCCAGAACCACCTGCTACAGGTTCTCGCGTACCTGGCCATGGACCCGCCGAGCAGCAACAGCGCGCTGGCCCAAGGACTGGAGAAGTGGCGCGTGCTCCACGCCGTCCGCGCCATGGACCCGGCCGACACCGTCCGAGGCCAGTACAAGGGCTACCTCGACGTCGACGGTGTCAAGCCTGACTCCACCACCGAGACCTACTTCGCCACCCGCCTCTACATCGACAACTGGCGCTGGTCCGGCGTCCCCTTCTATCTGCGCAGCGGAAAGGCACTCGCAGTGTCAGCCACAGAGGTCATCGTCGAACTACGCAAGCCCCCTCTGGAGCTGTTCCGCAGCGATACAGCAGACACTGATGGGGAACCACAGGAGGCCTGCGACCCGCCGAACGTCGTCCGCTTCCGCATCGATGGAGACATCGGCATCCGCGCCGACCTGCTCGTACGAGGCAGCGACGACGCCGGAAGCCCACCCGTCACCGTGCCCGTCGGCGTCGACTACTCGAACATTGTCGGACGCGTGCCGCTCCCGTACGAGAACATTCTCCACGGAGCTGTGGTCGGCGACCCCGAGTGCTTCGCCTTCTACCCGACCATCCTCGAGTGCTGGCGCATCGTGGCCCCCGTCCTCAAACCATCCCAGGCGCCGATCGTCTACGAACGCGGCAGCTGGGGCCCCCAGGCGGCCGAGCAGCTACCCGGAACTCAGGGCTGGCACCAGCCGGGCCCCCGCCTCTTCGACGACAAGTAGCCGCTACGGCCCTGGGGGGCGTGGCATCTCAGCCCGCCATGATCCCCCAGGCCCCGGTGTATGAGGCGCCGGGCTCCAGGCGGACGAGATCGGTCCCGCTGCTGAACGCGTTCGGCGGGCTGGTCATCGGTTCCACCCCGAGCCCGCGCCGCCGGTCCGCCTCCGGAACCCGGTCGGCCGTGTAGACCTCCAGCCACGGCTGCGCCTCGTCCAGCCAGAACGACGTTGTGCGTGTGGCACCTGTGAGGTGGACCCAGGCCCGGCCATTACTGTCACGTTCGAGGTCCGTGAACGCGATGTCGAGCCGCTGGTCGCCCAGCTTGCGGCCCTCGCGCAGGTCGTACGGTGTGTCCTGCACCGGCTGTGTCGGGCCGAGAGGGACCATGCGCTCGTCGACCGGCAGCACCAGGCGGCCTGGCAGCCGCACTGTGCAGTCGTCGATAGGCTCACCGACAGTGAGGTACGGATGTGCCCCGTGCGCGTACGGAGCCGTGCGGCGGCCCGCGTTGACTGCCGTCACCTGGACGGTCAGTCCGGAGGACGCTTCAAGCACGTACGTGACCTCCAGGGCGAGCCGGAACGGGTAGCCGGTCGAACCCAGGAGGCTGCAGCCCAGGGACACCCGATCGCTGCGCTGGGAAAGCGGGGTCCAGGACATCCAGCGAGTCAGACCGTGCAGAGCGCAGTCGAGGTCCGGCTCGGAGATGTCCAGTTGATAGGAGGAGCCGTCGAAGGTGTAGCGGCCGTGGTCGACACGATTGGGCCAGGGAACCAGGAGCTGGTTGAACGCGGCCGGGGCGCTCTCGTCCGCGTCGTATGACAGCACCAGTGGCTGTCCCGCGTACGCCAGCTCGCGCAGGCCGGCACCACACTCTGTGATCACGGCATGGTAACCGCCGGATTCGATGGTGAACTGTTCACCAGTCATGTCGTGGGTCATCGCGCCTTCATATCCCCTCGAAGATGGGCAGTGCGACCGCGCCATGACCTTGAGCACCGACTGGATGAACGCATTGCGGCAGGTGGACGCGATGCCGCTGCGCACTGTTCACCACGCCATGAGACTGTCCCCATGCGCAAGGTGTGGCAGCGGGTCTGGGGCAATCTATGGCCAGTGCTCCAGCAGTCCGTGGCCGCCGCGCTGTCGTGGTGGCTGGCACGGCAGATCTTCGACCACCACACGCCGCTGTTCGCCCCGATGGCCACACTCGTCGCCCTCAACACTCCGGTCGGCGGCCGGGGGACCAACGCGGTACGGGTCGTGTCCGGGGTCATCGCCGGCGTCATCGTCGGCGGGCTTGCCTTCCGCTTCCTCGGCAACAGCATCTTCTCCGTCGGCGTCGCCGTGCTGTGCGCGCTCGTCGTGGCGCTCGCCCTCGACGGCGAACGCATCACCATGGCCCAGGCCGCCATCGGCGCTGTCATCTCCGTCGCCTCCGGAGAACAGGCCGGAATCGACCGAGTGGAGGACGCACTCTTCGGCGCCGGCGTCGCTCTCGTCTTCAGCCAGGTCCTCTTCCCAGCCCACCCCCTCGCCCTGCTGCGCCGCGCCGAGGCCGACACACTGCAGGCCCTGAGCCGCTCCCTCGAACTGACCGCGACATCCCTGCGCAGGGCCCGCGACGACGACGAGGGCCGGTGGAAGGCCCAGCTGTGGGACGCGCTGCGCCCGGTGTACACCTCGCTCCACGACCTGGGCCACACCCGCGACGACGCCCTCGCGGCGGCCCGCCGCACTCCGCACTGGTCCTGGCGACAGGATCCCGTACGGCAGGAGACGGTTGCCGCAGGCCACTTGGATCTGTTGGGCAATAGTTGTCTCACTCTGATCCGTGTCACTGTGGCCCTCGGCGAGGAAGGCCGCCATGCCGTGGCGCCCACCGTTCGTGGTCTCTCAGGGGCGCTGGGCGCCCTGGTCGCCGCTCCTGGCAGTCCCGTTGCCCGCCTGCACGCGACGCAGTGGGTGCTCCACGTGGTCCAGGACCGCAGGGACCATCTCCCCGACGCGGTATGGGCGAGCGCCCAGCTGGTCGGCGAGGACATTCTCGTGTTCGCCGGCGCGGATGCCGGAGCGGCCCACCGCGCCGTGAACGACGGAGCGACCGAGATCCCCTTGGCCAACCCGCCCAGGCTCGACTGGCCGACCCTGAAGCGACGGCCGCGGCGCGAGTCCTGACGGACTGGCGAGGGATTCCCTCGTGCGCGGACCTTCAGGGTGGGCGAAACGTTCGCCGATCTCAATGGCACGAGGGCCGAGCCTGTGAGGAAGACGTAGCAGTCGCAAGTGGTAGCTGGATCGACAGCTGGGCCGCCCAGCTCTGGACAGGACGAACGAGGAAGTGTTTGCGCCGATGCGCGATGTCCGACTGGGCCATGCAGAGCAGTCGGCAAGGTGGGCCGGGCCATGGGCGAGTAGGACTGAAGACTGACGTCTGACCCGATGCCGGATCGGCGTCCGTCTAGCCCCGCTTGCCGGGAGAAGGAAACGGTGTGTGCCATGAAGTCGCCTATAACCTCCGCCATAGTCCTGCTGGCCGGCACCGCAGTGCTGGCCAGCCCGCTGATGAGCTCGCCCGCCGCGGCATCGTCCGGCACGGCGGCGCGCGACCAAGCTTGTACCGCTCCCTCCGGGCCCTATCAGTGGCAGTTGGAGAAGAAGCTGAAACTGGCGGAGGACGGAGTCCAGTCCACCGAGGACTGCATCGCGATCCGTGACCTCCAGCGCACGCTCGGCATCAAGCCGGCCGACGGCCGCGCTGACCTCAAGACGTACCGCACGCTGCTGGTCCACGAGGTCAGGAAGAACCCCAACGCCCAGGGCAAGTGCCCCGTCCGCTCCTACCGCGTGACATGCGTCGACCTGAACCGGCAGATCCTGTGGGTGCAGAAGAGCAAGAGGGTGATCTTCGCGCCGGTCCCCATCCGCAGTGGCAAGGACGGATACGAGACCCGCACCGGCTGGCACAAGATCTACCTCAAGCACGAGCGCCACTTCTCGACGCTCTACAACAACGCCCCGATGCCGTACTCGCAGTTCTTCGACGGGGGGCAGGCGTTCCACGGCACGAAGAACGACCTCTTCAAATCGGGGTCGCATGGCTGCGTGAACATGTATGAGTCCGACGCCAAGCGACTGTTCGAGCTCCTCGACATCGGTGACCGGGTCTATGTGTGGGGCACGAAGCCCGGCACCGGCGACCGGGCCATGCCGAGTAACGGCGTCCTGCCGGACGACGTTCTGATCGCGCAGGGCTTCGGGGCGGACGGCATCGCCGAGGACCCGTCGGTCGCGTCCGACCCGCTGCCAAATGAACTGGAGGCTGGGCTCGGCTAGAGCGCGGAGCAGCGAAGGTGGGCCCGTCCGGATCTGACGGGCCCACCTCCATGTCGTGTGACGTACCGTCTGCTGTGGATCAGCCCTTCTTGCCGAGCTCCGCAGGAATGGTGAACGTCGCGTTCACGTTCTTGTCCTTGACCGTGACGGACCTACACGGTGTCTTGGGCAGGCTGTAGCCGTCCGCCACGTCGATCACGCACAGACGGTACGTGTCGGCCTTCAGCTTCGGGAACGTGCACGAGCCCTTGCTGCTGCTGGTGGTGCAGGACGGGTCGGCGCCCACTGGCGTTTTGAGCTGAAACACGACGCCACCGATCCGCTGGCCATCACGATCGACCGAGACACCGGTGACGGAGCCCGTAGCCGGAGAGGGGGCAGGCGTGACCTTGGGGAGGGTGAACTTGACCTTGACGTTCTTGTCGGTGACCTTGATCGGTCCCTTGCATGTGGCCTTGGGAAGGGTGTAGCCGTCAGGGGCGTCGGTGACGCAGAGCCGGTACGAGTTCGCCTTCAACTTGGGGAAGGTGCACTGCCCCTGGGCGTTGGTGGTGCAGGTGGGGTCGGCGCCGTCGGGATTGTCCAGGCGGAGAGTCGTGCCGGCGACGGGTTTGCCGGCGGAGTCGACGCTGGTTCCCGTCACCGAGCCGGTGGCCGGAGCAGTGTCACCGCCACCCGGGCCGGTGTCGCTCGGCGGGTTGTTGCCGGTGCCCGTGGTGGGGTCAGCCTTGCCCGGTGTGCCTGCCTTGCAGGTTGCCGACGCGATGACGACAGTGCCGTCCAGCGGGGCCACCTGCAGGCGCATGGCGTTCACAGTCAGTGAGCCGTCGCGGTTCTTGATCTGCTCGTTGAGTACGACCTCACCGACACCCGGCAGGGCCACCTTGGTATTCGGCGCAGGAGAGGCGGGAAGCTCGACGGCCTCAGCGCCCCCCATGGCCTTGACGCTGGCTTCCAGGATCTTCACTGACCCAGTCGGTCCGGAGCCGGGTTTCGCGGTGCACTTGCTGGTTACGGCGTCTGTGGTGAGAGAAGCGGTGAGCAGGTTGAGGCGCGCACTCACGATCTTTGCCGCCGTTGCTCGAGTCCCCTTGGCCACGGACCCCGTGGCAGAGCTCGAGACGCCCATGACCTTGCCGAACTGGCCGAGGGACACCTCGCCGACAGCATTCTTGGCCGGGCCCGCAGGGTAGCGGGAGAGCGCCACCTGGCCCGTGTCGACCGGACCCAGCGATGCCGCGAGCCCGAAGGCGGAGTTGGGGCCGCACGTCGCGTGCGCCGTGCCGGCCGCCGCGGCCACTACGGTCGCGGCCATGGCAACTCCCACAGCGGCACGACCTGTCCTGCCCATCTTGACTGAGACCATCGTGATCCCTTCCACATCCCAGATCCCTGTACATCGGGCACAGCGCCCAACGCCGACCAGTAGTACCCGGGAGTGGAGGGAGTGGCGCGTCAGGTGAGTCATTCGGGCGTTGATTCCTTCATTTGCCGAATCCCTGTCGCTCATAAGGGCGTCTATCCGTGAACGCGTCGTACCTCGCGGCTCCCTGAATGGAGATCAGTTGCACGCTGCGCTCCGAGATCGGGCTCTGGAGACCAAACGTCGAAACGCTGTCGTGAGGGCACGACCCCCGCCGGCTCGCCGAACTCACCGCCGAGAAAGGATGAGTTAGGCCCACGCCTTCGTGCGGCGAACGACGGCCGGACCAACCGGGGCGCTGCCCGGTTGAAAGACTGCTCCACTGCTCTGCCGCCGCCTTGCGCGACCGGACTGGGACAGAAATCCCGCCGGGCGGCGGAATCACCGTGTTGCCGGCCGGTCGGTCAGCGGACCGAAGAAGATGAAGCGACCGCCAGGCGGAATTGACGTGTTCGGCAGGGTGGCGGGCGCGGGTGCTTGCTCTCATCGGGGGGATTGCCTAGGAATACGTGTCGTGTTCAGGCATCAAGGGGAGAGCTCGTCTGTGGCTCGTTGGTCCATGCTCCCAACGGGCCGCACACGAGCCCGAGGGAGCCGCCCCGCAGCGGCGGCCACTCCCCAGATTCGTGAGCCGCGGCAGGCTCCTCGCTCAAGCCGGCCCAGCAGCTGCCGGCGTTGCCCACTTGCCGCAGGGGCGTCGAAAATCTATTGCCCTCCACCGGGCGCAGAACGGCAGTCAGGCTGGGCCTGTCAGATTGAGAGCTGTTGCGGCTAGGCATGCTGTCACGTGCACCGGGGCGTGGACTCAGGGTTCACGGGAGCTCGGACACCGCATCACCCGAATGCGCCGTTCCAAAAAGCGGCCCGCCGTCGTTTGGAGGGTGTGCATATGGATGATCAATCCCTCAACACCGGCGTGCGCGCGGCAGGTTGCACCTGTGGCATGGGTGCCGCGGATTCTGCCAAGGACTTGTCTCTGACAGATCTGCTCGACACACTCGAGCGACTTCAGGACGACTTCGGCCAGAGGCTCACAGGGATCGCCCCGCCTGACGCTGCAGAGCTCGATGCCGGTCGAGACCTCGAAGCGGTCGATCTGTTGCAGCCGTTCGTGGAGGCCCGGCGTCACTTGGGAGCGGTCCTGAGCGAGGAACGGGTGTCCCAAACAGGCCATGATGGAGCTTCGCAAGGTCGAGCCGCTAACAGGAAACGTTTCTTCACGGTGCAGCGGGAAATTGCCTTGGACTCCTTCGAAGGACCGGTTCTGCTCCGCGTTCATCACCGGGCACAGCGGCGACCCGCCGAGCACGCCGTGGCCCCTGCCGCTCAGTGAACGGCGCCGCCTGAACGGGCAGGACCGGCTGAATACCGCGGAGGAAGTGCGCGCGAACGGACCCGACCCCGGATCGCCACCGCGGCGGGACCGTGGGCAGGGTCGCGGAGTCCGGTCCGGCCTTGTCCTGGTTGGTGCGCAGAGGCGAAGAGGGGATGCCCTTGTCGGCCAGGAGCCGGGCTGTCGATCGTGACGTGGCTGGTGACGGCGTCGGACTGGGTGGGCCAGCCGAAGAGGTGGTCTGGTCGGGCGTAGGTAACCATGTGTGACAACGCGGTAAGTGCCTTCAACGGCTCTGGTTTCAACGCCCGTCGACCACTATCTGTGTTCCTGTGGAGGGAACCGGGCAAGCAGTCTGACGTGGATCGGATCGAATCCTGATGCGACCGATGGGGCGCGTGAAATGGTGGTTGTGGCATCGAACTTGAGCGGGTGACGAGGACGGGGGGCTTCGGAGTGGCGGGGCCGGTGAAGCTGACACGGACGCACCGGATACTCGTGGGGGTGGCCGTCGCCGGTGCGGTGGTCATCGCGGGGATCGGTTTCGCCGGTTCGTACGCGGCCGTGCGTGAGCTGGCCATCAAGAAGGGCTTCGGGAACTTCTCGTACGTCTTCCCGATCGGTATCGACACGGGTATCTGTGTGCTGCTCGCGATGGATCTGCTGTTGACGTGGATCCGTATCCCGTTCCCTCTGCTGCGGCAGACGGCGTGGCTGCTGACGGCGGCGACAATCGCGTTCAACGGCGCGGCGGCGTGGCCGGATCCGCTGGGCACCGGTATGCACGCGGTGATTCCGGTGCTGTTCGTCGTCGCCGTCGAGGCCGCCCGTCATGCGATCGGCCGGATCGCGGACATCACGGCGGACAAGCACATGGAGGGCGTGCGGATCACGCGCTGGCTGCTGTCCCCGGTGCCCACGTTCCTGTTGTGGCGGCGGATGAAGGTGTGGGAGCTGCGTTCGTACGAGCAGGTGATCAAGCTGGAGCAGGAGCGGCTGGTGTATCAGGCGCGGCTGCGGTCGCGGTTCGGGCGGGCGTGGCGGCGCAAGGCTCCGGTGGAGTCGCTGATGCCGCTGAGGCTCGCGCGGTACGGGGTGCCGCTGGCGGAGACGGCTCCGGCCGGGCTCACGTCTGCAGGCATTGAGGTCCCCCGCGAGCTCCTGCCGGCGCCAGCCCCGTCCCCAGCCGAAGCGCTTGAGGTGGCCACTGTGCCGGATCTGGTTGTTCTGGAGCCCGCAGGCACGGCGACTGACCCCGCGTCGAACGTTGTGGAACAGGCCCGTCATGGGGAAGCCTGGACTCCAGGCTCGAAGACCCCGGAGCCCGTCTCCTACTTCCACGAGTTCCAGCAGTTCGTGGCCGAGTACGACGTCCTGCCGACACCCACGCAGTTCGCTCACTATCTGCGTGAGGCTCACGGCATCGTCCGCGCCGACGGAACCTCTCTGCCTGAGCAGCAGCTTGCCGCGCTTCTGATCGCCTACGTCGCCCGTGGCCAGGACGAGCAGGGGAGCGTCGAGCAGGACTTGCTTGAGGAGCAGGCTGTGGAGACAGCGTCGGCTGGGGAAGCGTCGCAGGAGGAGTGGGCGCGGTTCTACGAACAAGTCGCCCAGGCATACATCGCTGAGTTCGGCTCCAACCCGGACGCCGTGGCCTTCTCGGAGTACCTGCGTGAGCGGCATGGCCTAGACGCCCCGGAGGCTGACCTACTTCCGTCAGAGGTCGAGGCGCCCGCGCCGGTCGAAAGGCCCCAAGAGGGCGCACCGACGGATTCGCCCCTGCAGACGGACCTGGAACCGGCGGGGGAGCAGCTGGCGTTCAGCACGCCCCTCCCGTCTCAGCAGCAGCGGTCCGTTGTGGACATCCCCGTCGAGGCATCGGACCACGACACCGAGGCAGCAGAACCTGAGCCGCTGACCGTCCCGGACCAGTACTTCCTCGCCTACCAGCGTTACGTGGACCAGCACGGCAGAGAGCCGAAGGGAGCGGCAGCGTTCGAGGAACTGTCCCAGAGCCTCGCCCAGGACGGAATTCTCGGCACCCGCGGCCAGCTGGTCAGCCCGAGCACGCTACGCCGCTACGCACTCGAGCAGAGGATCTACCGCCGCTGGGCCGAGGAACGCGAACGGCTCGGCGAGGCCCCGGACCCCGTCGCGCTCCTGGGGCGCCTCGTGCAGGACGGCGTCACCGCGGCGAACCGCAAGCCCACCCTCGACGACATCCAGCGGGCGGAGCAACTTGCCTCCGGCTTCGAGCGCCGCTACCAGACACTGCGCAACCACCGGCCCACAGCGCAGTCCTGAGCCAGGTTGCGCAGCCGACCGAGAGGTCGCGGGCCCCCGCACGGCCCCCAGGGCCGCCGCCCGTCGAGTCTGCGCACCGCCACGTTTGCTGGCCCGATAGCCGCATTCCAGGGCACTGTACAAGTTGCGCAGTGCCCTGACCAGCACGTTTCCACGATCGAGACCGGAGAGTGCTGCGCAGAGTACGCAGCACTCCGTAAGGCGTTGCGCAGTTGCTGCACTCCTCTGTCCTGATTCGGAGGGGCGACAGGGGATTGCGCCCTACGGTGATCACACCACTGCGCAGCCTCTGCGCAACTCGTTCCGAGGATCCGAAGAACGATGACGCAGGCTGTCCGCATCGACTGCACGACGACCGTGACTCCCGTCGAGTTGCCCGCCGATGATTGCCACGGCGCTGTCCGGAGCATCGTCGGGGGAGCGGTGAACCAGGCGGTCTACCACCGGCGGGCCCTGCTCCACATCTACGACAGCTCTACCAGCGAGCACCCGCTGAACCTCGCAGCCTGGACACTGGCGAGTGCCTGGCGCGGGATGCCGCTGTATCCGCTGCACGGCACGATCGTGGTCACCGGTCGCGACGAATCCGGCGAGGTCTGCGACCTGGACGACGACCTTGCGCAGCAGGTTCGGGCCATTTCCGCGATGGTCCGCGAGACGGTCCAGGAGTGGAGGCGCCGCCCGCCGGCGTCCGATGAGGCGGCGGCGCAGGAACTGCTGTCCTACGCCGCCCGTGAGATCGCCGCCACTCCTGCCGGGGGATGAGTCAGCCGGCGTCGAGGAGTTCGTCGATGAGTGCCTTCGTCTCCCGGTCGGTCTGACCGGGGGGAAGGCTGCTCGTCATCTCTCGCCAGACCGCGATTGCCGTGCGGAGCCCGGTGTGGTTTCCGGCCGCTGCCTCGGCCCGCATCAGGTCCCGGTGGAGCCACTCGCAGTACGAGTCGACCGCGAGTCCGGCCCGGCACGCGGCCCGTGCGCTGGGGAGGTCCTGATACGGCCCATCCTGGGTGCGGTAGGCAGCGACCGTGTGCGCGACCGAGGTGATGTCGGCCTGCATCCGGGCACGGAGCCCGCTCATCCACGCCGCGCCGTGCGTCCCCAGCGGAATCCCCTCGACGAGCGCGAGCGCCCGCTCGAGGTAGTCCAGCCCGTCGGCGCCCCGGCTGAGCCCGAGTTCGGCGAACCGCTCGAACTCGTGCCAGTCACACCGCACCCCGTCCGACACCGCATAGGGGGCGTTCTTCCCCTTGCGCTGCGGCACGTACGGGTTCCCGTCCGGGTCTTCACCCAGCGCTATGCGCAGGTCCCGCAGCCGGGCGCTGAGTGTCCTTTGTGACCAGGGCTCAGGGTCTCCGAGGTCCTCGCAGAGCCGGTCGGGGCTGCTGCCCGGCTTCAATACCAGGTGCGCGGCCAGTTCCACGAGCCTGGGCGAGAGCTCCTGGTCGACGTTGTCGACGGCGAGGGTGCCCAACACCCGCAGGCGCGGTGCCGCATCCTCGGGCTCTGCCTCACTCAGCGCGCGGTCACCGGCAGTCTCTTCGGTGGGCGGAACCCGTTCGTGCTTTGTGAGGGAATGCACGGCAGGGATCCGGTACTTCGGGCCGATCGGAACCTCCGGCTGCACGGTCTCCGTCTCGTGGGACGGCACCGGGCGCAGGCCTGTCGCGCTCGGATCCGCGCTGGCGCCCAGCAGCGCCTGGAACACCACCGGCTGCCCAGGCTCCTTGCTGGCCGACGACTCGTCCTTGCCGACGTGCTCCGCGCTGTCGTCAGGCTCGCCCGGAACAGGCTGGGGAGCGGCCTGGACGGCTTGGACGGTGGGGCCTGGAACCTTGACGGGCTCTGGCGGCACGTGTTCCCACACACCTTCCGCCTTCTCGGCCGGTTCCTGGGCATGCCCTACTGCGTCGGCGAGCTCGTTCAGGGTTGCGGCGTCGAGGCGCTGCAGGACGATGTCCGCATCGACCTCGTCCACCCGTTGCGGCTGGTCAGTGCCTGCATCGATGACCTCGACCGGGAAGATGTTCGCGGCCGTGGCTGGGAGGATCAGGATGCAGGGGGTGTGATGCTGGCCGCGTTCCAGGGATTCGGCGAGCTGCCAGATGACGTCCTCGTCGGCCTCCGCAGCGCACATCACCACGTACGGGAGGCCGGCCTCTTCGGGATTCTGTATGGCCTCCAGGACCCGCTGGGCGAACTCGCCGGCCGCGAGTCTCGGGTCGGCCAGGTACTGGACGCCCAGCGCCCGCAGTCCCGCGGCCATCGCACCCATGCCGCAGGCGAGGACTTCCACGTGGTCTGCGTGGGGGCCTATGGCGAGCTCGGTGGCCATCGCCGCCATCACCTGTGCCCGTTCCTCGGCGCTGCCGTCGACGAGCAGGACCTGCCACGTACTCAGGTCGGCGAGCAGCAGTTCACCGCCCGGGGTGGCGCCGAGCGTGACCATCGCCGCGTAAGGCCACTCGACCGATGCGTCAGTCTCCCCCTCACCGTTGTCGAGCGATGCGCTGTGGGGGAGAGTCCACCACCCGGCCTCCACCGTCGTGAAGGGGGCCATCACATCCAGGCTGATGTCGTCAGGCAGGACCTGGACGCTGTCCGCGGTGATCCGTGCCGCCCGCAGCACCGGCGGCGCCCCGTCGGTCTCGTGTGAGGCCAGCAGGGCGAGAGCGGCATGCAGGCGCTCCACGCCCTCAGCGCCGTCGTGCGCCGCCTCCTCGAGGACGCTTTCGACCGGCTCCGGCTCGCTCACAGCAACCCGCTGACCGGGACGGCGTGCGCGCCACTGCCACAGCCGGCGCGCACCCAGGGACGCGGTCACGACCGCAGCGAGCAGCCCGAAAGCCTGCAGCCCAGTCTCAGCACTGACCGCAGGGTCTTCGGACGCGGGCTGCGTTTCGTCGGTGTTGTCAGCAGCCGGTTCGCTGGTGCGCTCGGCCGGAGCAGGAGACGACGGTCGAGCAGACTCTGAGGCCTCACCCGACGGCGAGTTCGTTCCGCCGTCGTGGCTGGGCTGGGAGGGCTTCGCCGACTCGCGAGGGCTGGCATCGCCGTGGCCGGCCCCGGCCTCACCGTCATCGCCCCCCTCGCGCTGGTTCGGTGAGCCGTCCGCAGGACGGTCCTTCCCGCTGCCAGACGGAGCCTGCTCCTTGCCGCTGTCGGAGTCGGGTTTGTCCTGGCCACCGTTGGAGGGTCCGGCCTCGTCCGTGCCGGAGCCGGCCCCCTTCTCCGGCTTCTCTTGCTTCTCCTGTTCTGCGGGGCGTTCGGTGCCGGGGTGCCGGGGTGCAGGGCTGCGGGGATGGTCACGCGCTGCCCAGGCACGATCCGGTCCGGGTCGTCTATCGACGGCAGGCCAGCTGGCTGCTCACCGCGACTGGCCTCGAACACCTCGGGCCAGTTGCCGGCGTCGCCGGTCTCCTCGCGGGCAATCTCGGAGATCGTGTCCCCGGACGCGACCACGCGCTTCTTGTCCTCGTGGGCGTCGGCGTGGGCTCGCACACTGCCCTCCTGATCAGTATCGGAGGCTCTGTTGTGCTCGCCGTCCGGCGCCCTGTGCTCGGCGTCGGGGGCGCTGATGGTGTCGATGCGGGGCACGTCGGCCGGCAGTTGGAGCACCCATCCGGGCTGGATCGGGGCGTCGGTGCGGAAGACGCTCCCGTCGACCATGGTCTGGCCCTCGTTGGCCTCGGCGATGTGGGTGTAGTCCTCGCCGTGCCCGTAGAGGTGCTCCGCGATCGACCACAGGCTCTCCGCCGGCCTGGTGTCGCGCACCGTGTATGTGTCCCGGGCCTCCGATTCGGCGGCAGCGGCCGTCGCCTTGGGTGAGGCGTGGGTGGTCTGACCGGGCACCGCGGCCGCGCTCGCCGGCACACTCGTCTGAGGTGATGCTTCGGCGGGGGAGGAGGCGGCCAGCGCGGTGCCGGTCGGCAGCAGCACGAGTAGCGATCCGACCAGGACGGCAGCGGCGCGCTGGCTCACCTGCAGACCCGGCAGACGAGGTGCCCGAACGCCGCGCAGTTGGGCGGGGATCTCGACCAGCAGGGAGAGGACGAAGCTGCCCCAGGCCAGCCAGCCGATCACGCAGACGGCCAGGAGAGCGAGGGCGCCAGTGTCCTGACGGTCCAGCAGGTGCCGGGCGGCGTCCCAGCCTGCGGGCGCGATCGCAGCGGTGGCCAGCCACAGCACCCACGGCAGTGCCACCACGGTCACCGCGAGCGCGACGAGCGCCCCCACGGCCTTCAACAGGACGCCGGCTGTCCGGTGCGGCCGCGCCCCGCGTCGGCTGGGGGGTGTGGTTGTGGGGGAGGGGGAGCGGTTCATCTCTGGTCGCCGTCCTCGGGCTGGGTCGTTCCGTAGAGGAGGGTCGCGGTGCTGGACACCGTGTGGTGGTAGGTGTGGGGCCAGAACTGCCCGCGGTAGGAGCCGGTCACCGTCACGGTGACGGTGCGGCCGCCGTCGGCGACGCGTACCGTTCCCCGCGCGCCGGAGCGGGCGAGGTAGGTGCGGGCCGCGGCGCTGGCATCGCCGGGGTCGACGCGCACGCCCTTCGACGGGATCAGCGAGTCCAGGTCGACGGCCTGCTGTGCGGCCCGGGCCGCCTCGATGGCGAGGGCGTCAGCGTTCTCCCGCGCGCGCAGTGCACCGAACGCGTCCACGGTCAGCAGGCCGGCGAGGAGGATCAGGGGGCCGGTGATGACCGCGATGAAGATGCTCACTCCGCCCCGGTCATCCAGAGGCAGCTGACGCCACCGGGACGACGCTCGGATCCGTCGGAACATCATGAGCGCCCCCTGTACGCGTCAACGACGGACGTGAACGATGACGTGACGGTGCGGACACCGGGCCCGCCGCCGATCAGGATCAGGTCTCCGACCGGCACCCGGCACGAGACCGTCACCGTGACCGCGGACACCTGCCCGACCGGCACGGCCAGCCCGGCCGTGTCGGCACGCACGCTCACGGCGGAGCAGGCCTGCTGCTCACCCGACAGGGCCTGCCGGGCCGCGCGCTGGGCCGCATCCTGGCCCTTGCCGGGGGTGCGCTCGAGGGAGGCTGCGCGGGCGGCGGCCTGGGCAGCGGCGTCGGTCTTCTGCCCGGCCAGCTGTAGGCGGGCGGCGGCGATGAACAGCAGCACCAGGGTGATCAGGATCGGCACGGTGATGGCCGCCTCGATCGCCGCGTTGCCCCGGTCCTCACGCAGCCTGGCCACCAGCCGCGTCCGCGGCTTCGGCTCGGTCACTGGTCGTCCACGCTCTTCCAGTCCTCGATCGGTCCCGTCACGGTCGCCCCGACAGTCAGGTGGAAGCCAGGCAGCATCGTCAGCGCCTGCCCGCTGACATGGACGCGCATCGTGTCCTGGCTGCTGCCCGCTGTGCTCACCTCCGTATTGGTGAGCATGTTCCCGGCCAGATCGTCGAGCGCCTGCCGCGCCCGCGCCGAACCTTTCGCCGGGGTTGCTTCGTAGAGGCGGCCGGCAGCGACGCCGGAACGGGCGGCGGTGTAAGCGATGTTGCGTGCGTAGGCCCACATCACGCCCTGGATCAGGATGAACGTGATGATGATGACGACCGGGAACAGCACCGCGTACTGGATGGGGGACGACCCCCGGTCGTCCCAACTTCTGCGCACGGGCACGGTTCAGCCGCCGAGGTCCACGTTGTCGACCTTGCCGCTCGCCCGAGTGCCCAGCGCCACGAGGGCGGCGACGACGGTGACAGCAATCCCGATGCCGGCGACCCACAGGATCACGGTGACGACCGGGTTGTCGCCCCGGTCCCCGCGCTCGTCGATCTCCTCGCGGGCCTCGGTGATACGCCGGTTGAGCGCGGCGGGAATACGCGCGAGCTTCATGCTCGCCTTCAGGTACAGGTCACTCATGACGGGATTTCCCCCTTCTTTAGGTCGGTGGTTCAGGTCTGGTTGAAGGCGTTGAGGACGGCCGGGAAGGCCATGGCGGCCATGACGAGGACACAGAGGACGGCCTGGGGGGCCTGCATTTTCTCGGTGTCCGCGTTCGCGCTGGAGGCTTCGGCGTTGAGCTGCTCGGTGCGCAGGCTCTCGGCGCGGTGGCGGACGGTGTCGTAGACGGAGGCGCCTTCCTGCGTCGACATCTGCACGAAGTCCGCAACGTCCGTGAGGACGGGGACCTCGAGGCGTTCGCCGAGCTCGCGGAGCGCGGACCACTGGCGGCCGCGCTCGATACGCGTCTGCATGAGCGTTTCCTGGATGCGGACGAACACCCAGCCGCGGCCGACGAACGCGGCCTGCTCCAGCGCCGTCTCGATCGCGATCCCGGACGCGAGGCGCAGCGCGACGAGCTCGAGGTAGACGGCGATGCCGTGCACCGCCTCCGCCCGCGCCTTGACCGCATCCCTCTTCACCATCAGATCGGGCACGAACCAGCACACGACAGCCAGCACGAGACCCACCAGCGCCGGCGCGTACAACGGCACGTTGATGCCGATCAGCGTCCACGCGGTGATGAACAGGCTGGGTGCGAAGAGCCCGAACACGGCCAGGAGCGCCTTGTTGAGAAGGAACTCCTCCGCGCTCTGCCCGAGCAGGTCCAAGTCCTTGCGAGGCGGAGTGACGGGCAGTTTCCGCACCAGCCACCGCCCGACCTGGCTCTGCGCCGACTCCTGCCGGCCGGCAGTCGCGGCCATGTGCGGGGTCGGATCGGGGTGCAGGCGCGACAGGGCCGGGCCAAGCTTCGGCGCGGCCGGCAGCAGCTCGTTGACGAGCAGCGCCAGGCCGCTGCCCCCGACCGCGCCGGACAGGAGCACCGTGGTCAGAGTGTTCACAGCACCCCCAGGGCGTCGGTCTCCGCGGGGCGCTCCGGCATCTTGACCGGGCTGCGCTTGTCCGGGACCAGCACCCGCGGGGTGTGGCCACGTAGCGCGAGGCGCCGAACCCAGATCAGGGTGGCGACGAACCCGCCGGCCAGGACCGCGAGCACCAGCTGGCCCATCACCGTGGCGTAGACGCCGGTGTACTGCGGCACGGTGAAGCCGAGCGCGATGATGCCCAGCGTGATCAGCGTGAGCGTCCGCACGGTGGTGCGGGTCTTCTGCCGGTCCGCCTCGATGCCCTGCCGCATCGTGACCTCCCGGCGCACCGATGCGGCCAGGTCCTCCATGGCCTGTGCCAGACCGGGTCCGGGGTCCTGGGAGGCGAGGATGAGCGCGGAGCACACCTTGTCGCCGGTCACGTCGTTGAAGCCGCGCGCGAAGTCCGCGAGAGCCTCGTGCGTGGGCCACTGCGCCTGAATCTTGTCCGCCAGCTCACCCACCTCGTCCGCCAGCGCGGCCGGCGCGTGCTTGCGCGACGCGATCAGCGACTTCTCCAGCGCATTACCGAGCCGCACCATCTCCGAGAGACGCTGGGCCCACTCGCCGAGCGCGTCCCGGCGGGCGATCTCCGCTTTCGTCATCGCCGGGCCGGACAGCAGCCACGGGCCGCCGATGATGACGCCCGCGACAAGGATCCCGGCCATCACCATGCCGGTGACCAGCCACACCACCAGCAGCGCCACCACGCCGACGCCGATCAGCACGCGACGCTGCGCAGCGAACCGCCGAGCCAGGGTGCTCCGCTCGCCCTGCCACGGCAGCGGCTTCTTCGGCTGCGTGGTACCCACGACACCGGCCACGGCCAGGACCAGCCCGACGCCGAGGAACGCTCCGCAGACGATCCACCACAGGGAGGCGATCACATCGACCCCCCGGGCAGATAAGCGAGAGCCTGCGAGGACAGGAGGCTCGAGGTCATGCCGGCCTTCTCCAGACGGCGCCGCTTGCGTTCACTGAGCGCCCCCTTCGGCACGGCCGGGCCGTCGATGTCGTCTGCCGGCCCGAACACTTCGTTGTACATCGGGCGTCCGTCGTGCCCGATACCGGTGATCTCCCAGATGTGGGACAGGTAGCGGCGTGGTGCGTCGCCGCTGTCGTCGACGGACAGGAAGACGAGGAAGTGGAGGCCGTTGGCGATCTGCCGGTAGGCGAGCTCCGGGGTGAAGTTCCCCTGCGCCAGCAGATACAGCTCCGCGACGCGGTCGAACACGGCGCTCGGCTCGGAGGCGTGGATGGTGCACATGTTGCCCGGCCGGTCCGACGTCATCGCCTGCATCATCGCCGTGATCTCGGACCCGCGGACCTCACCGACGATCGTCCGCGTCAGCGACATCCGCTTCGCCTTGATCATCAAATCCATCAGCGTGATCTCACCCGCGGCCGCCTGGTTCGGGCCGATCCGCTCACCGTTGGAGAACCGGGCCTCCATCGGCACCACATGCTGGTGATACGAAGGGTCGGCGAGACCCTCGAACGTTGTCTCCAGGGTGCCGAACCGCTCGTCCGGGTCGATGGCACGCAGCAATGCGCGCAGGGCAGTCGTCTTCCCCGCGGCCTGCTCACCGGCCACCATGATGTTGAACCGGCCCCGCACCGCGGCCATCAACAGGTCCGCGGCCTCCTCACCGACCGTCCCCATCTCTACCAGTTCACGCATGCTGATCTTGAGGTGGCGGTGGCGGCGGATCGTGACGTGCGTCGTCCCGCCGGTGATCTCCGGGCCCAGCGCCTGCAGACGGGAGCCGTCCGGCAGCCGCAGCTCGACACTGGGCGAGTGCGTGGAGAACGTCCGCCCGTTCTGGCCGGACGCCCGGATCAAGTCCCTGACCAGCTCCTGCAGTTCGTCCTCGGAGTCCGCGACCCGGTCCACCTGCACCGGCTTGCGCCGGCCCGCGTACTTCAGGAAGACCCGCTCGAAGCCCTCCAACCAGATGTCCTCGACCAGCGCGTCATCCAGATACCGCTGCAGACGACCGGCCCGGAAACACATGTCGAACGCGAGCGCGGCCAGGTCCCGCTCCACCGAACCGCTGACCGCACCACCGGTCGTCAGCCCCTGGCCATCGGCCCAGATCGCCACCTGCTCATTGATCAGCTGACGGCCCCGCTGCTCCTGCGCCTGCTGGGACGGCCACGCCGCCTGACCATTCGAGGTGCGGGACTTGCCTTCCTTGCTGAGCTGGTCCAAGACGACCCGCTTGATCTCCCGCGCCGCACGATGGTCCACCACAACCGGCGCGGGAGCCGACGGCACCAGACCGGGCTGCCCGGCAGCGATCCTGCCGCCTGGAATGCTGCTCGCATTCTGACCACCCTGGACTCCCACGGGCACCATCCCGGAGTGGGGGCGGCGCTGCGGCGGGGGAGGACCGTTGTAGACGGGTTCAGCGCGCACGGCGCACCTCCTCCAACCGCTGACGCACCGGCGAGTACAGCACCTTGCGACGGCTCGCCACATGCTGACGGATCGGCGTGACCGCGTCCGCGGCCGCCTTCAACAGCGGCGACTTCGCGAACTTCGCCCGCTCCGCCGCCCCGTCGGACAGAACAGCAGCCTCCGCCGGCCGGTACGGCAGCACCGCCACCACCGGAGCCTCCAGCTCCTGCTCCACCTCACGCCGCCCGTACGAACCCTCACCCACCAGCAGAAGACCCAGCGCAGGCGCGGGACGGCTCTGATCGCCCTGCAGCACCTGCTTCAACACACCGATGCGGCCCTTGGCCGCACTCATGCTCCGCAACGTGCCCCGCACCACCATCAACACCAGATCCGCCCGCTGCGCCAGCACCCGCGACGGACCGAACGCCCCACTGCGGCCCAGGTCGATCAGCACGTCATGCGCATGCTGCGGCATCCGGTCGATCCCCACAAACAACTCGGCCAGCTGCGCCCACTCCGGCACCAGACTCGCCGCCTGCGTGTGCACACTCAGCCCCGGCAGCAGGACATGCCGCCCATCGTTGGCCTGGGTGTCGTCGGACAGCCGCACCAGCTGTCGCCAGAACGCGTCCTGCAACGACTGGTCCCCGCGCAGAGACACCGCCAGATTCCGCAGGCCCACGTCCGCCGCCAGATGACCCTGGAGCGCCCCAGCGAGCACAGAACCGCCGTCCGGATCGCATTCGGCGAACAGCACCCGCCGATCCTCCTCGGCCGGCCAACTGCGCTGCAGCGCCAGACCGGTGGTCGTGACCCCGGGCGAGCCCGGAAGCCCGACCAGCGCGACGACTGCCATCAGCCACCCGCCCCGTTCACAGCCAGCGCCACATCACCGGCCGCCGCCTGCGCGGCGAGCCGGGGCCCCTGCGCCTTGGGCACGGCAACGTCGACAACCCGCTCGCCGGTCGACTCGCGGGCCTCACCCACCCGCACCACGCGGGCCTGCACCGACCCCGGCTCCGCCTTGGCCGCATCAGCACCCGGGTCGTCGCTGGTGAACACCACCTGCACCTGATCCCCGGGACGCAGCATCGAATCGGGCAGCTGGCCCGGCTTCAGCGCGATACCGACGAGCTGCTCGTCCGCCTTGACCAGGGTCTTGCGGGTGACTTCCTTGGGGTGCAGGAGTGATCCGGCCTGCAGCGTCGACACCGCGCGCATGCCCACGACCTCGTCGCGCTGCTGGATACCGATCACCTTCATCGACGGGTCAATGGCCACGGAGGCTTCACGCAGGTCGGAGTCCTTGATGACGCTGCCCGCCGGGATGTCGTGCGCGACCTCGATGATCGGCTGACGCTGCCCGTTCTCCGTCCAGTACCACCAGTTGCCCACCGCGCACACCGCGATACACGCCACCGCCAGGGCCAGCATGCCCGGCCGCCGCCGACGCGCCTGCCACTTCGACTGCACACCCACCACGGGCGCCGCCGTCGGCGCCTGCACGGGCCCGGCCTGCGGCGGCACTTCCGTCCTGCTCACGATCTACCTCTCTCAGTTCAAGCGCGCGGCACGTGTCAGCTGCCCACGGACTGCAACTCACCCACGGTGAACGAAACATTCGTCTGCCGGGTAGTGGGGATCTGCCCCTGCTCGCCGGTGCTGGCCTCCCACGTCACGTCCCAGTACGCGGTCGCCGTCACCTTGCACTTCTCGCCCGGCTCCCGCGTGGAAGGCTGCTGGTAGACGTGGCCGCAGTCCGGCGACTCCACGCCCTTACGCGTGTTCACGAAAGGCGTTCCGGGCCCGGTGCAGGTGACCGACTCGCCATCGCCCATGGACCACACGATCTTGGACACCTCGGCCTTCGCCGTGACCGTCACACCGCCCGCCGACGCCGATGCAGTGTTCGGCCCGAAGGTCGTCGGGCTCGGCGTCACCCACATCCACATCGGTACACCGACCGTGTACTTCGCGCCTGCACGCGGACTCGCCACCTTCGGACCGACCAGCTTCATCTTGTCCACGGCCTGAGCCGCTACCACGGCAGGATCTACGTCTGGAACGTCCTCACCAGCAGGCACCCCAACGTGCGTGACAGCATCGCCACACGTGCGCTGGTAGACGGTTACGCCTTCCCCCTTGTAGGCCATGCTGTCGGGCGGTGGCTGAGGGTCGAGCCTCTTCAAGGTGCACTTCGAGGGTTTGCCGCTGCCCTTCTTATGGGATGCAGCGTTCTCAGATCCTCCCGATGAGGAATGTCCGGTCTGACCGTCTCCGACGGCGCCACACGTGATGAACCTGCCCATCTGTCCACACCTGCCCCCGCCCATCGGAGCAGCCGTAGCGTCAACCACCGGACCGGCTACGAGTAGGGCGCTGAACGCGCTTGTCAGCAGGACGTTCCGGAAGTTTCGAGCTGCACGATCTTCCACGTCTTCCCCCACTTCTCGGCCTGGACTTTGGTCAGGTACTTGGAGACACGGTTCTCGGGCATGTCGACCGGCTTGCCGGTCTTCTCGTACACGTACTTCCAGTCAGAGGTGTCGAGGCAGTCGGTCAGGCTGGCCCATGGCACCTTCTTGTCTGGCTTCAGGCCGGTGACGGACACGTCGTGAGTAGGGGAACCCTTCGCGACGATGCCCTTCTTCTGAAGCGTCTCAAGATCGGTCTCAGTGTCGGCAAGGGCATAGCCCGCGGTGTACTTGCGCATCTGAGTGCCCTTGATACTGCCTTGGCCGTAGGCTTTCACCTGCTCATCCCACAGTCGATCGTAGGTATCGAGCACGGCCTGCTTCTCGGCTGCGTTCGGGTCCGTCTCGCTCGGACTCGGCGTGGAACTGGACTCATTGACTGGCTTGTCGGAGCGCGTTGGCTCGAGAGTGGCCTCGGGGCCCTTCTTGTCATCACCACCAGAGCAGGCGCTGAGGACAGCCATAGCGAGAGCGGTGGCCGCGACAGCAAAGCCGATTGAACGTCCGCTTTTTCGATTGTGAAGCCTGGCATATGTCGTGCGGTGTGCTGCTCGGGTCATGACTATCTCCCCGTAAGGCCTGCGGCGACCCGCCAAGCTCCGCAGGCGCGTGGTCGGTGCGCCGGGGAGCGGGCCAGCCCCTGCGAGCTGCTGCGGTGACTCTCTGATCTTCCTGTACGTGCTGGTCAGATTACGCAACGGCGGCCCCACGGGTACATGCCTTCCTCTACGGTTTCGTCATTTCTGTAGCCGAGTTGATGCACTCGGCGATCAACGCGCTTGCTTTATCGACTTGTTGCCGTCGCGAACGCGTCAATTCCCCTTCTTCGGGGGCAGTTGAGAGATTTGCCCGATTGGCGTGATCACAGGAAGCGACCGGTCTGACCAGCAGAGGCCCCTCCGCTTGCTGAGGACGCCGGCTTCGCGAGGCTGGTGGACTTGAGCTGGGTTCGGACGCGGCGCAGCTGTCCGGCGGCATGCTTGACCTGCTTTTCCAGAGGAGCGCCGCCGGAGGCCTTGTGTGCAGCTGCCACCAGGTCAGCAACGTCTTTGCGAGGGCGGGCGAGGGCCTTGAGGTCGTCGTCGAGGTGGATGCCGTGGATGCGAACGGGACCGACGTGCCGGCCGCCGATCGTGAACCGGGCGTAGTGCTGGTAGTGGGGGAGGGCTGCCACCTGGTCGGCGCTGGGGCGTTCGCCCCATTCCTCGGTCATGACGGAGATGACCTTGCGGGAGCCGGTGGTGGTGGACAGCGTGGAGGAGTTCTGCAGGAGTGCGTCGCGGACGGCCTGCGGCAGGCGGGTCAGGGACTGGGACATGCCGTGGACGCGGACGCCGGACTTGCGCAGGTCCTCGAACATCGCGGCGACCGCGTCGGGGGCGGTGCCGGCGATGGTGATGAGTTCGTCGAGGTAGGCGCGGAACGGTGCGCGTTGGTCGCGCGGGGTGTCGCGGCGGGAGCGGCCGGCGCGCAGGAGTTCGTGAGCGATCAGCGAGGAGACGAGTCGGTCGGTGGGCCCGTTCCCGGCGGTGCACACCCAGATGATGCGGCGCCGGTCCATGGCGGCCCGCAGGTCGAATCGGCTGATGGGTTGGCCGAGGAAGGCGTGGTAGGTGGGGTTGTCGGCAAGGCGGGCGAGCGGGTTGAGGAGGATGCCGAACGCGTCGACGCTCAGGGTGGGGAAGACGGTGTCCCACCAGGCGGCGGTGTCTTCGCTGAGCAGGTCGCGTACCGCGGTGAGGGCTTCGCGGCGGAAGTCGGGGTCGGTGAGCAGAGCCCGGATGTGGAAGATGGTCGCCTGGGCGCGGGGCTTCTTGGCATCGCAGGCGCGTTCGTTGACCGCGGCCAGGACCTGGACGCAGGCGGTCAGGATCGTCAAGGCGCGTGGGGCGCTCGAGTCGTCCCAGTTCATGCCTGCGGACAGTCCGTCGACGACGGATGCGACGACGGTGTGGCGGGCCCTGCCCCGGCTCATGTCGAGCAGGTTCCAGGCGCCGACGGGCTGGCTGTCGCCTGCGGGGTTGAGGTCGATGACCTGGATGCGCTTGATGATGTCGGGATGGGCGAGGTAGCGGGCGGCGCGGTCCCACGAGTCGCGGTGCGGGTCGACGTAGAGGAGGCCGCCGCCGGCGTGGGCGACCATGATGGCCTGGGCGAGGGCCCGTTCGGTCTTCCCGGCGCCGGTCTTGCCCAGCCCGATCTCGAACACCGTCTCCTCCTCCCGGGTCGCGACCATGCGGCGGGAGCCGTCGGCCTCCAGCACGGAGCCCTGCAGGACCAGTTCGTCGATGTGCTCCACGTCGAAGGTCGGGAGCTGGGCCGCCAGGAGCGGCAGCCGGCAGTGCGCGGTGGGCGGCTTCAGCAGCCCGGCCAGCTCAGTGAGGTTCGCCAGGTTCGTGTGGCCGGGCGCGCACTGCCCGCTGGCCCACCGCTGCTCCCAACGCTTGAGGAACGGCCACCGGTCGGCGCCCCAGAACCAGCCCAGCAGCCGCAGCCCGCGCGGCGCCCACCGCGCGTCATGCCCGAACACCTTGAACGCGGCGCTGGTCTGAGCGAGCAGTGCACGGGCGCGGCCCTCGTCGTCGGAGGCACAGCGGATCAGGATCTGCACCCGCGCGAGGTCGGTCCCCGTTGCGAGCCGGCCCAGAGCGTCGTCGCGGTCGATGCGCCGGGCTGAGGGCACCACCACCTGCGGCGCCTGGTGCTGCTGTCCCCCGACGACCGCGCGCAGCGAGTCGAGGCCCGCGGCCGCTTCGCGCTGCGTATGGTGCAAGGCGGCCGCGGCCTCGCGCTGCTCCTGGCTGCGGCGGCGCTGCAGCATCCGCGTCTGCTGCAGGCGCAGGGGCAGACGCGGGGCGCTCTGCACGTCGACGCAGATCTCGACGAGATCGCCGAGGTCGGTCTTGAGCGCGGACACGGCGTCGACGATGGGCTGCAGCGGGTCCGGGCTCAACGGGACTTCGCGCAGCCCGGTGACGGGGTTGCCGCGCAGGATGAGCTCGCCGCGCACCACGAAGTCGCGTCGGTCGTCGGCCGGTGGGGCCTTCGGGTCGGGTGGGGCGATGGTGACGGCTTCGCCGTAGGGGCTGGTGCGCAGGTACTTCGCGGCCGGGGCCGGTCCCTCGAGTTGGTAGGCGAGGGGGTGGTGTTCGTCGGAGCGCATGCGGATCCGCACCGCGCGGCAGCGTTTGGGTGCCCACCAGGGAAGGGCGTTCGCGGCGTGCAGCAGGGTGATGCCCTGGCGCAGGATGTGCTCGGCGTCCGGGTCGAAGTAGGGGGCTGGCGTCATCGTCAGCGTGCACCGCTCCAGAGATGCCCGCTGGGCCAGGCGCCGCACGACGGCCTCCCAGGCCATCCATGCGGCCAGGATCAGAATGAGGGCCAGATACCAGTGGCCGAGCAGCCACTCAGCGGCATGTCCGAGACCGAGGACGACGTCGTACAGGCCGGGCAGGGCGAGCGGGTTCATGAGGTGGCCGGGGGCAGGGGTGTCCATGCGGATCGGTCCTTGGTCGGCGGGGTGAAGGGGATGTCGGTGATGCGGCCGTCGGTGTAGGAGCCGCCGCGGTCGGCTCCCGCCCACACCAGGTGCACGACCGCCCGGCTGGGGGCGGTGTCCTTGCGGGCGATGACGGCCTGGATACGGATGCGGGTGAACGCCGGCGCGACAGCCGCGGTGGCAGGTCGTGCGTCGGGGAAGGCGGTGGGGTAGCGGTCCTGGCCCAGCCCCGTGATGTCGGCGAGGAGCACCTTGCGTCCCTGGATGAGCAGTTGCTTGGCCACGTTGGGCGGTAGGTCTGCGGGCCATGCCGACTCGAGCAGCTGCTGGACGGCGCGGTCCCCGGCTGGCCCCTCACCGCGCGGCGGCAGTTCACCGGCCGGCCGCTGCGACGCGGACGGCGACGCCGCGGCCGCGGTCGCCGCGGAGCCTGGCACGGCCCCGGCGGGGGAGGACACCTCGGGGGCAGACCGTGCGCTGCCAGTAGCCTTCGCCGGCGCAGGACGGGGAGCCTGCGCACCGTCCCCGTTCAGGACCGAGGCGACCAGAGGCCAGCCGATGACGGCGAAGACGAGGGTGAGAAAGAGCAGGAGCCAGGGGAACTTCGGCCGCGGCCCGTCCGCCGACGGGCTCGGTGATGAGAGCTTCACAGCAGCCTGGCCCCTCCTGCGTAGCCGGTCATGGCGTCGACCGAGTCGATGCGTACGGATACTCCTGGCCGGGGCGCGTTGATCATCTGTCCGCCGCCCAGATAGATGCCGACGTGGTAGATCGACGCGTCGCGCCCCGGGGCGTAGCCGAAGAAGACGAGGTCGCCGGGGCGTAGGGCGGAGGGTCCGCGGGCGGCGGAGATCCGCTGCCCGTGTCCGGCCTGGGCCGCCGCGGTGCGTGGCAGCGTCACGCCGATGCGGGCGAAGGCGTAGGTGGTGAGTCCGGAGCAGTCGAAGCCGGTGATGTGGGTGCCGGACTTGCCGCTCGGCGAGCAGCAGGTGCCCTTGGAGGGCCCGTTGGCGTTGCCGCCGCCCCATGAGTACGGCACCCTGCGCTGGTCGAGCGCCGCCTCGAGGACGGTGCGTGCCTTGCCCCGCACGCCCTTCAGGTCCGCCGCGCTGCCGGACGAGGAGGCTGCTGCGGCGGTGTACTGATTGATCCACTTCGTGACGTTGGCGACGTACTCGTTGCTGTGGTTGTACTGGAAGGTCGCCGCACGCAGCTGCGAGGACTCCTTGAGGTTGCGGCCTCGGCCGCACAGGTAGGACGCGGCGCCGAGGGCGGCGTCGTCGGCGTTGTGCGGGTCACGCACACCGTCCTGGTTGCCGTCCTGACCGGTCGAATCCCAGGTGGCGGGCATGAACTGGAACGGGCCGACCGCGCGTTCACCGGCCGCGGTGCCGTCCCACTTCCCGTGGTCGGTGTCACCGAACACGGATGTGTTGCCGCCGGCTCCGGAGCCGTTGAGGAGCACCCCGTAGATCCGGGGGCGGATGTTCCCGTTCTCGCTGATCTTGCGTCCGGTGGCGTGGTTCGACTCGACCTTCGCGATCCCGGCCAGCACCGGCCACCGCATGCCCCGGCACTTCGGCACCACGCCACCGATGCGCTGCACCGCGTTCTTGTAGGCCTGGAGCATGCGCGGCGGGATGTCCGCGCTCGTGCCCGATTCCGCGACGCCGACGTCCTGGTTCTGCTGGTCGGTGAGCAGCGACAGCCGGCCCGCCGCGCCGGACAGCGGTGCCATGCAGCATGCAGACAGGGCCAGGAGCACGATGCCGAGCACCGCCCACTTGATCCACCGCCGCGGCCGCTTCCGTGTGGAGGGCGTCTTCACTCGTCCTCGCCCCCGTCGTGGTGGCGGGGCCCGTTGAGCAGGTTGTTCTCCTGGATCCGGCGGAACATCTCCCGCGCTTCACTCCGGGAGCCGGTCGACGATCCGAGCCCGCCGCTCAGCCGGGGCTGAGGCCGTGTCACTCGCCCCGTGCTGCCGGCCGGGGCAGGACCTGCCGCCGGACCGGACGACGGTGCTGCTGAACCCGACCCACCGCCGGACTCGGGGGAGAGGGAGGCGGACGGAGTTCGGGTGCTCGGGCCGGCCGGTCGCGGGCGGGGCCCGTATACGGCGGGCCCGGAGGGCACGGTCGCCTGCGCCCACGACACCGACGGCCCCGAAGCCGCGCCCGCCGTAGTCGCGGCCACGGACGTGCTCGTGGACGAGAGCGCAGAGCCGGCTGTCGCCGAGGCGCGCGGCGTACTGGTGGTGTGGGACGCGGGGGCGCTGAGGCGGCGGCCGCTGGGTGTCAGGTGGGCCGAGGCGGTCTGGAGCATGCTGCCCCAGGCCTGTCCGTCCTGGCGCAGGGTGTTGGACCACACCCGCAGCTGCTGGCGGGTGTCCTGCGTGGCGTTCGACGTCCCGGACCGCATCGTGCGGGCCGTGGCGGCCAGTCCCATCGTGGCGCCGTAGAGGGCGCGGCCGCCGGTGTGGGTGACGCGGTAGGCGCGCAGCCGCACCAGCCGGTTGTGGGCGCGGGTGGACAGGAGGGTGCGGTCGTCGTTCTGGTCGTGCAGGACCTCGCCGGTCGACGGGTTGACGATCTGCCCGTCCGCGTTGCGGTAGCGGTCCGAAGGCCCGCCCGCCTGCGGCCCGTTCGGGTTGATCCGCCCACCTGGTCCGCCCGCGCTGCCGTTGCCGTTGGGGCCGTGGCCGTTTTCGGCCTGAGCGTCGTCCGGGTCGGAGCCGCCGGCTGTGGGCTTGCGCCGTTTGGCGAGCTTGGCGTCGTCGGGTCGTTTGCCGACCAGGGCGGACCAGGCGCCGCCCGCGGCAATGCGTGCACCGGCGACGGCGAGTCCGATGGGTGCGAGTCCGCGGGACACTTCGGCGTTGGCGTCCGCGAGGAGTCGGCCGGGATCGCCGGGCATGCCCGTGCCGTCGAGGAGGCCGCGCCCGACGCCCTGCAGCAGGCTCCCGGTTCCCATGCCGAGGCCGGTCAGGCCGCGGCCGCGCAGAGATCCGCCGCCCAGTGCGCCGCTGCTGGCGCCGTTGCCGATGCTCATGGCGAGGGCGGCGCCGAGCTGGGAGTCGCCGGCCAGGTGGCTGCCGCCGATGTTCGCGTACCGCATCCGCAGGGTCAGGCGCTGGCCGAACGAGGTGATCAGCACGAGCAGGCGGCGGTGGAAGGCGACACCGACCACGGCCAGCACATCGATCAGCAGCAGGCGTTCGGCGAGCAGGTCGGGACCGTCGGTCAGAATCACGTCCATCGTGATGCCGACCGCCGGGATGAACGTGGCGATTGCGAGGATGGCGGCCATGGAGATCCCGAACAAGGCGATCCACTTCCACACGACCGTGCGGCTCGGGCCGGGCAGCATCCCCCACACGAACGCCACACCGCCGCCGGCCGCGGCCCCGGCGCACACGGCGGAGATCCCGAGCAGAACCATGGCGGCCGACAGCAGCAGCGCGCAGATCAGCAGCGCCGCGATGAACACCATCACCACCGACGCGACGCGCCACCAGCTGGGCTTGGCCGCGTAGTCGGCGCATTCCTTGCCGACCGGCCCCGCCTTCTTCAGATCCTTCAGGAAGGCGGCGAACTCCTGGTCGTCCTCGGACAGCACCGGGGCGACGGCGTCGAGGAGCTCTCCGCCCGGGGTCAGCTCCGGCAACGTGTCCGGACCCTTGTCGCTCGGCTCACGCTCGCAGTACGCCTTGGCTGGGCCCTTGATGAGGTCGCAGTAGTCCTCGCCCTCCCTCTTCTTCTTGTCCTTCTGCTCGCCGTAGCCGCCGGCCACCCATTTCAGGTGCACGGCGTACGCCTTGCGGTCGGCCCGCTTGCCAGGGTCGAGAATCCGCCCGTACTGGAGCAGCATGAACGGCTTGACCACCAGCGAGTTGGTGACCGCGTCCTGGATCGGCCGCGCGATCCGCTTCGCATCAGGGCTGGCGTTCAGGCCCATGCACTTCTGCTCGGCGAACCCGGCCATCCCTGCGCAGGGGCCGTTGTCCGCGACCTTGCCGCCCCAGGTGTGGGAGTTGACGGTCAGCTGTGCGACATCGGCGGCGGCCGACTGCGCCTGGAGGACGGGTCCTTCCTTGCCGAGCAGGAAGTTCGGGGTGACGAACACGGAGGCGGCGAGCGCGCCGATCACCAGCGTCAGGAAGATCTCCCCGAAGCCCTTCACGTATTTGCCGCGCATCACCAGGACGAGCCCGAACACGAACGCCCACGCCAGCAGCGCGGCCTTGAGACCGAGGTCGTCGACGACGGCCTCGGTGTAGGCCTCGGAGAGGTGCTGCGCGGGCTTGGTCAGCAGCTTGAGCAGCGGGAAGCGGTAGGCGACCTCGATGGCCCAGCAGGCGAGGCCGGCCAGGGCCTGGACCACGGTGAACAGCCCGCCGAGCACGGCGACCTGCATGTTGCCCGGGAATGCGAACACGCTGCCGCTCTGCGCGCCGAGCTCGTACCCCTCGAGGGAGACCCCTTCGGAGGTGTTCAGCTGCAGTGGGGAGAGCAGTCCGCCGGAGCCGGTGGCCGAGTCGGCGGCCTGGGCGACGGAGGTGTTGACGGTGAGGAACACGATCACGAGCAGCGTGGTGAAGGCGGCAGCGCGGAGCGTGCCGCGGTCCGGGCGCCGCATCACAGCCCCCGACGCCGGCGCCGCAGCACGAACAGGACGGTCAGGCCAGTGGCGACGACGCCGAGCGGCCAGGAGTCGGCCAGGCTCAGACCTGGCTTGGCGTCGGGCGCCGGAGCGCCCAGGCAGTAGGCGTGGGCCGGGCCGACGATCGCGTCGCACACATCCGGCTCGGACGAGGTGGCCTGCGCGGCAGGGACGGCGTCGGGGGCCGGGACCGCGTCCGCGGGGCGGGTGCTGCTGGGGGAGGCGGCGAAGGCTTCGCCGGTCTGCGGCCACCAGGCGTCCGGCAGGCTGGGGGAGGCGATCACGAACGCGAGCGCGGCCAGCAACAGCGCGATGGTCATGGCCGTCGCGGCCCAGGCGGCGAGGAGCCGTCGCTTCGATCCGATGGTGGTCATGACGACACCTCCTGGTGGTCGGCGGGCTGAGGCTGGGGTGGGGTCTGCTTGTCGCCGGGGGTGGTGCGGATGTGGTCGGCGATCCGCTTGACGGCGGGGATGTGGACCTTGATGCGGCCGGTGTTCTGCCGGGGCCCGGTCAGGAACATCTCGCCGGCCCGCTCCGGGACGCCGACGGGGGAGAAGTTCTGCACCGTGCGCACCAGCTCGTTGTCGCGGCTGTCGAGACCGATGAACTCCAGCCCACGGCGTGCGGACTCGCGATCGGCGGTGCGGGCGAGGGCCTTGTAGGCGAAGAGGTTGCGGTCGGGGCCGAGTTCCTTGGCGTCGTGCGCGCCGGCGAACAGACCGGCGAAGTGCTTGCGGCCGTCGTGGAGAATCTCGTGCACCAGCGCGAGGCCTTCGGCGGAGCTGGTCAGCCAGTACATCTCGTCGGTGACCACGCCGCAGAAGCGGGACAGGTCGCTGAAGGCGGCCTCGCGGGCCATCGCCGCGATCAGATACAGCACCGCCCTGCCGATCAGCGCCTCGAGCGGCTGCTGGGCGAGGATCTCGGGCTTCTCGAACGCCTCCTTCGGCGGCAGCGTCAGCCCGGTGGTGGTGATAACGATCAGGTCCGCGTCCACGCCGTCCAGGCGGGCCACCGGCAGGTTGGGGTCGAAGACCATCGCGGCAAGCGGACTGGTCGTGACCAGACGCAGCATCCCCACCAAAGACTTCGCCAGCCCCGCCTGCTCGTCATCGGTGTCGGCCGCGGTGGCGGCGAGGATGTCGACAACGCGCGACATCGACGGCTCGGTCCCGGCAGCGGCCTGCTCGACAGCCTGGTAGAGCAGCCCGCCTTCGGCGCTCATGGCGCCGATCCCGAGCTGCAGGGTGAGGTAGTTGAGCGCGTACTGGCGGCCCTGCGGGCCAGGGAACAGGCGCAGCGGGTCGATGGACAGTTCGGCGCGGGCGGCGTCGATGATCTGGTGTCGGCCGGGTGCGGAGCCGCGGGCGAACCGTGCCCATTCCCGTCCTGGGGTGCGGTCGATGCAGATCGCGCGGCCGCCGCGGTCGATGGTGGCGGCCTCGACACTCTTCTCCAGGACACTCTTGCCGCCGCCCAGGTCCCCGACGACGGCCAACGACGCGGAGGCGTCGTGCTTGGGGGCGTCGGAGACGTTGATGAGGACGGGGCGGGTGGTGCCGCAGTCCAGGTCCTGGCCCAGCAGCATCCCGCTGGGGTCGCCGGTCTCGGTGCGGGTGAACGCGCCGCACATCGCCCAGTCCTCGGCGACCTGGTGCTGGGTGAACTCCTGCAGAGCGAACGGCCGCACACTGCCCGGCAGCCCGAACGCGAACAGCTCCTGCTGCAGGCCGGTCGGGCGCAGCAGCCGGTAGTTCACCCCCGACAGCAGCTTCTCCAGCGCCCGCGCCCGCGCGTCACACAGCTCGGGGGTCGGCGCCCACACGGTCAGCACGGTCACCGACTGGACCTCGACCTCGGTCGAGTTCCTGGCCATCCGCTTGTCCATCTCCCTGAGGTCGCGGGCGGCCTCGGGGAGATCGGTAGGCAGGCCGGTGGGGCGGGCGTCGTACTGGTCGACCTGGTCGACGAGCTCGGTCCGCTTGTTCTGGATCTTCCGACGGGCCTCCTCCGCGCTGACCAGGTTCAGGCTGACGGTGAAGTCGACCGGGAAGTCGAGCGCCTCCAACTGCGCGAACAGATCCGCCGCCCCCAGGGAGACAGCCGGCGGGGCCTCGGCCAGCGCGAGGTGAGCCTGATAGCCGGTGCCCTCCGTCGTCTCGACCTGCAGCCAGCTGCGCCGCAGCGGAGAGACCGACGCCCGCCACCACTGCCGACCCGTCAACTTCGAACCAGAGCGGGCCCACCCTTGGTGCTTGCGCCCGGCCAAGAGCGCGCGCCAGCTCGAGGCCCGGCCCCCGGCCGGGCTGGGCTTCGTGGACGGGTAGGGGCGGCCGCCCTCCTCGAGGCGCACCTGCCCGAGATCCGCGTAGCTGGGCGAGACCAGCACCCCGTCCCGCACCCGGCCCGCGTACAGCGGGCTGTCGGAGGCCTCGGACAGCAGCGGTTCACGCTGACCTCGGTGCAGCGCGTGCTGCACCAGCCACACCACCTCGGCCGGGACCGCCGGACGGAACGGGACCGCGGCCGCCATCTGCGCCTCGACCTGCGCCGCCTTCTCCCGCATCCGGGCCAGGTCGCCGTCGCTGACCGGGGACGGGGAAAGCCCCAACACGTCCGCCAGTTCACCGAATGCCCCCGCTCCCGCGGTACGCGCCGGGCCGCGCCGAGCGCTGGTCTCGTCCGACAGGGGAACGGCCAGCCACAGGGTGCGGCGGTGCATCTCGGCGCCGTCCAGCACGTCGAGTGCTGCCTCGACGTGCTCCACCCACGGCCGGGCCGCGGGCTGCAGGTCACCGTGCTCGTCGTGCAGGCCCTCCAGCATCCGCCACGCGATCTCCGCAGGGTCGACCTGTGCACACACGCCGAACAGGCGGGGCTCGCCCGACAGCGAGCGCACCAGCTGGGTCACGCGCTGCAGCTGCTCCTCGCGCACCGACTGCGGCATGTAGGCGCCGACGGCCGCCTCGGTGCTGTGCCCCTCCTCTCCTGCTTCCGGGTACAGGCGGTAGATCGCCCAGGTGCTGCCCTCGCTGGAGACCAGCACGTGGCCCGCGATGTGACGGATCGGAACACGCATCAGCTCTGCTCCTTCGCAGCGAGAAGTGCGGCCTGGACGGGAGACAGCGACCGGCGTGCCGCCGGCGCCGGGCGGGCGGCAGGATGCCGCCGTCGCGACGGGCTGGCGTTCTTGGCACGGAGCGGCCTGTCCGGCCCGACCGGGCGCGGGCCACGGCCGGTGGCGGGCGCCGCGTTGGTGCGGCGCGCGGCCCGCTCCGGCTCCGCCGCCGGAATCGGGGCCGTGGCGGGGACTGTGCCTGGGATGGTGAGGGACTGGAGGGAGAAGGAGCCGGTGAGCGCCTGCGGGCGCCGGTCGCGGGCCGCCCGTCCCGCGATCCGCCCGCCCGCGGGCTGCGCGGCCCGGGCGATGACGCCGAGAGCTGCGCCGACCGGAGTGCGCCCGGCGACCTTGTGGCGGCGGCACACGAAGATCGCAGCCGCCCAGCCGACGACCGGCACCGGCCCCAGGAGCGACCACCACAGGGATGCGGTCTTCACCAGCAGCAGGCCACCGCCGGACATGACCGCGATCTGCACCGCGTTGAACGGCCCGAACGGGATCCTCCAGTCGGCGAACTTCCCGATCACCCACGGCAGACGGCGCGCCGACGTGTAGAACCGGGCGGTGCGCACCTGCTCGGCCGCGGCACTCACAGTGCACCGCCGTCGAGGCCGGGTACCCGCACACCGGGAGCGATCTCACCGCGGGCCGGTCCGTAGCGGGTGGCGGTGGGGGCGGCGCCGTTGGTGACCTCGTCCTCGACCTTCTTCGCCCCGTCCTCCCGCGCCCCGTACAGGCCCAGCGCCAGCATCATCAGGAGCAGAGCACCGACACCGGCCTTGAGGCTGAAGCGGGTCACCAGCACGTACAGGACGATCACAGCGAGCGCGACCTTGAGGCCCTTGTCCGCCCAGACGGCGAACATGTCGATCCAGTTGTTGCCGAGGTCCTCCAGCGCCCCGGCCAGAACCAGCGAGTTGCCCATCACTTGGTCTCACCGCCGCCCGAGGTGAGTGCGGCGATCTCCCACCGGCCACCACGCGCCGACAGCGTCAGCTCGTAGGACAGTGGCCACACCCCCGCCGGGGTGTGCGCGTTGGCGTTTGCCTGGACGTGGACGCGGGTGCCGTCCGCGGGGACCTGTTCGCCGGCGGCGGTCGCCTCGCGGGCGGTGACCGTCTCGGGGTCGACCTGTTCGGCGACTGCCGGAGTCACGGCGGACAGCTTGGTGGTGGGGGCGAGATAGCGGTCGACGTCGCCGCCACCCGACAGGTACGCGCCGAGGAAGTCCCCGACCGTGTCGGCCAGCGGACCGTCCGGAACCTCGACCTTGTACGGCGACAGCGCCGTATTCGCGGCCGAGGGCGCGGCCACCAGCGCGGGCGGCCCGGTCACCGTGACAGCCTCGCCCGAGCGGGACGCGGCCGCAGGGACGGCGAAGTAGCGCACCGCATCCCGGTACCGGGCGGCGACCGTCACCGACCACTGGCCACCGGCACGCTGCATGCTGCGCACCGCGGTCACCTGCTCCAGCCCCTTGCCCGCATCCGCCTTGTCGGTGTCCGGCTCGGGCAGGGCAACGTCCGGACCGAGCTGCAGGGCCCGCAGCGCAGCGCTGCTGTCGGGCACGTTCGCGTCGGAGCGCAGCCACGCGTCGACGAACTCGGCGACGTAGCCGCCCGGGTCCGCCGGAGCCGCGGCCGCGGCGGTTCGTACCGGGGTGGGGGAGGCCTGGGCGACGACCGTGGCCGACGGCTGGGACAGGACGAGCACGAGCGCGGCGGGGCCGGCGATCAGGCACGCCCACGCCCCGGCCCGGCCCAGCCGGATCGTGCGGCGCGTGCGGGCCAGGTCGACACCGGCGAGTGTCGGCGGCGCCTCACGAGTTGCAGCTGGCATCAGCGATCTCCAAGGAGGGAGAGGGAAACGAGTTGATGCCATGACCAAACCCGGCAGCGTGCACCGCTTCGCGCACCAGTTCCGGGCCTGGGGATCTCGGATCCGTCACGATCAGACCGGTGCATCTATTGGTGCGCAGACCGGTGCACGTTTCCGCGAACGCGCACCGGGGCCACTGCGCACAGACGCCGGCGCAGCCCTGCGCACCCGCCGGTGAGGGGCACGGCAGGTGCGCAGCCGGCACACGGTCAGGCGGGACTGGCCACACACCAGGGCACTGCCGTTGTGCACCGAGCGTGACCGTGAACGCCCGTGCCCGCGGCACTGCGCAGTTCCCGGCCGAGCAGTGCACAACCTGCTCTGGGCGCGCGGACGGACTGCGCAGAGCACGGTGCGCCGCACTGCGCACCTGGGGAATCCGACTGCGCAGGCCTTGCGCACGCCAGCTGCGCAGTCGCCGGGCAGGCATGCGGGTGCGCACCGGACCAGACCCTGGCGCGCGACTGCGCAGTCGCCGAACTTGAGGCGAGATCAGGGTGGTGCGCAGCCGTGGGATGCGGGCCGGTGCGCGTTTCGCCGAGGCTCACCAAACGCGCACCGGCCCCAGAGAGCCCCCGACTCAGAACGTGCACCGGTGCCGCGGAGTCCCTCCTGGAGTCCGAGCCTCCCTGTTCTTCCTCGTAAGCTAGTGACCTGCGGCAGTGCACGTTTCAGTGAGTCCACTGGTGCGCGTTTTCCACCGGCTGACAGAACACGCACCAGTCGCTCCACCCGGCCTCAGCGCTCAGGCACCGGCCGCCGATCCACGCCGCCACAGGGACGATCTGACGGCGCCTCGGGATCGGAGGGACTGCCCGCTGCGCAGCAGCCGGCCGGTGTGCAGTTACCGCGACAGAGCACCCGCGGCGCTGCACAAGTGCACTGCGCACCACCACACCTGAGCCGTGCTGCGCACCGCTCAGACCACCGGCGGGCAGCGACTGCGCAACCTCTCGTGCTGCCCTTGGAAGACCGGACTTTGCCTCGGTGCGCAGTTCCTGGGCGCACCGGGGGAACGGAATGCGCACCAGCACGCGCACCACTGCACAGCCTCACGGACCGTGACGCAACCGTGTCCTCCACCGCCTCGTTCGGTACGCGGACCGGTGCACGCCGGCGGGTCAACTCCTCCATGAACTCAAGATCCGCAAGCCCCGACGGTGCTGCGGGTCCCGGACGGACGGAGTCGACAGTGAGCACAGCGCAGCGCGGGTACGGGGGAATGATCCGGCGCGGCCCGATGGCCATCGACGTGATCGGCGCGCACTACACCACTGTCTTCAACCAGGCGATCCGGGACCACAGGTTGTCCCGCCGCGCCCGCGGTCTCCTCGTCGAGCTCCTCAGCCACCGCGACGGATACGGCATCTCGCTCGCCATGCTCATCAAGGCCGGCCCCGAAGGACGAGACGCTCTGCGCTCCGCACTGCGGGAGCTGGAGACCTTCGGCTACCTCGTGCGCGAACGAGCCCGGGCCGCGGGCGGTCAGCTCGGTGAGACCCGCTACTTCATCACGGACATGCCCGCCGGAACCGAGCTCGTCGGACTGCCCGCACAGGCTGTCGACGACGCCTCAGCACCCATGTCGAGCAGGCCAGCGCGTTCTCGCAGGTCAGCACCAGAGTCGGAAAATCCGTCCCTGGAGGGGCCGTCACAAACCCGCAGGTCAGAACCAAGGTCGGATTTCCCTACGTTGGCTGAGCCTACGTTGGTGAATCGCCCCCATAAGAAGAACAACCTCAAGAAGACCAACCAGCAGAACACCAACCCCCTCCCTCCCTCCGCGTCGCGCACGCCCGAAAGCACGGGAGGAGGGACGGACGGGGCGGCGGCCGCCCGGGGTGAGCAGACACTGTTGTCGATCGCCCGTCACCACCCCGAGCTCCACGCCGCGCTCGCGACCGGAAGCACCCTCGCCGACCAGGCCCCGCTCGTCGGCCGCCTACTGGTCGGGGGCGTCAGCCGCGAGCAGATCCGCGAAACACTTACCGGACGCCCCTATCCGCCGCCGCAGGAACGCACCCACTCCCTCGCAGCCCTCGTCGCCGCCCGCCTCAACCAGCTCGCACTCCTGGCCGCCGCAGCCGACCAGACCCACACACCCCCGCCGGCGCGCACGCCCGGCACCCCACCCAAGGCCGGGCCCCGCCTGCCTGTGATCGACGTGGCCGTCCGGCGCCACGAGTGCGAGGGACAGGACGGCATGTGCGGCGTCCCCGTCGACGCACCCGGCGAACTTTGTGCCCGCTGCGCCCGCCCGGCTCCGGCAGAAGACGAGGCGTGATCCACAATGAGGGCGGATCCGCGACCGGGGGAGGGGCGTTGCTGACTGCGGTGATCGGGTTCGCTGTCATCTGGGGTGCGGCGAGTGGGTGGTGCCTCCTGGCGCCGCTTCACCGTCTCTGTGTCCCGACCGGTGATCCCTGGCGTGCGACGTGCCCCGACGGCCACGCGCTGCCGGTGGGAGCCCGCGGCTGGCTCGTACCGTGGTGCACCGTGGGCCGTCACCACTACCCCAGCCGCACCCAGACAACAGCCGTGCCGACGATCGTCGCCGGCTTGTGCCTCCTGGTCGCCCTCGCCACCGGCACACGGCCCGAACTCCTGGCCTGGGCAGCTCTCGTTCCGGCCGGAGTCCTGCTCGCCCTGGTCGACGGCCGCGTGCACCGGCTGCCCGACGTCCTCACGCTCCCCATGGCCGCTGCTGCCCTTCTCCTGCTCGGCGCGGCCAGCCTCCTGCCCCAGGCAGGCGGCACCTGGACCGGCTCTCTCCTGGGCGCGCTCGCCCTCGGAGCAGCGTTCCTGCTCATGTTCCTGGCCAGCCCCCGCGCGATGGGGTTCGGCGACGTCAAACTCGCCCTCACCCTCGGCGCCGTCCTCGGCTGGTACGGCTGGCGCGTCCTCGTACTCGGCGTCTTCGCCGGCTACCTCATCGCTGCCGCGCACGGACTCCTGCTAATCGTGCGCCGCAGGGCGACCGGCCGCACCGCGATTCCCTTCGGCCCGCCCCTCCTGCTCGGCGCCCTGCTGGGCACCGTCGCGGGCACTCTTCTGGCCTGAGTCGGGCCAGCAGGGGCCTCTTGCGCCGAAGAGGTGGCCCTTCCTGCCGGTACGGTCGCTGCGTGGAGCCGAAGCAGTGGAACGAGTGCCCGGTGCACGGGGCCGGAGTGCGTCCTGATTACCTGGTCGGGCGGCATCTCGAACGTGTCCTCGCGTCGTGGCACTTCTACGGCACGGAGCCCCGGACCGGCCCGCTGGATGTGTGGCTGATCGACAGCGAGGGCGACGTCACCCACGTGACGACGGGTTCGGACTGGTGCCTGATCGTAGAGACATCGGCCCCTCATGAGGGGTACGACATGGCGGAGGCCGGCCGCGTCGAAGTGGCGCCAATTGACAGCGAGTTCCCGATCGCAGCCCATTTCGGCGAGACGATCCTGTCAGTACACGACGAAGCAGACCCAGGCGCCGGCCGGCTCGCGCTTGAGCTCACCTTCGACTCCGGCCGTGTCCGGTGCGACACCTGGTCCGGAGACATGCGACTGTCCAGCAAGTGATCAGAGAGCCCGCGCCAGGTGTGATCACGGCGTCTCAGCCCCCTTTGGCAGCCGTGTGCACCCTGCTGAGCCCCTGATGCCAGCGCAATCCGGCGTCGACCTGCATGCCGCCTACCAAGCTCGAGAGGCAGCCAGCCGTGGGGAGCACCTCGACGAGACCGACCTGTACGAGGACGTGCGACCTGCCCTGTCCGTGCTCCGCGATGCCGGGACTCGCGTCATCATCGCGGGCAACCAGACAGTGAAAGCTGCCGGACTGCTCCGCGTACTCGACCTGCCCGCCGACCTGACCGCGACGTCCGGTGAATGGAATGCCGCCAAGCCGTCACCCGCGTTCTTCGAGCGGCTTGTCGCCGAGGCCGGCGTGCCCGCCGACGAGATTCTCTACATGGGCGACCACCCGCAGAACGACGTGTTCCCCGCACGGGCAGCCGGGCTGCGCACAGCCCACCTGAGGCACGGCCCCTGAGGCTGTGAACGACGGCGATGCCCGCCGTGGTCCGCTGTCGATGAGGTTTGGGGTCAGTCCCACCAGAGCACGACGAGAAGCTGCCGCTGGGCGGCATCAAGGTAGAACTCGCGCAGGGCATTGAAGTGCCTCAGCAGGTACTTCTTCGGACCGCCGACGATCCTGCCTGCTGAGGGGCCGATCGCATCAGCCGCATCGACATCGTCGGCCGGAAGGCTGGCCAAGACAGCAGAGATGTCGATCTGTCCCAGCAGTTCGGCGAGGCAAGCCACTTGGGTCTCGGACAGAGCTGTCGGTGGTGGTCCGAAGGGGGCAATGTCGTGCGGGTGTGTGTTGAGGAAGTCAAGGTCGATCTCGGTGTCGCCCTTCGTGGCCCGCTGGAGGGCGTTGAGGTGGACGCCGTCGAGCTCTGCCAGGTCGCAGACGCGTTCCAGCAGCCTCGGTGCCCAGTCCAGGTCCAGAACGTCCTGTGCCGGTGGATCCCAGTTGGGATCTCCCTCGGGTGATGTTGTGGCGGACGTGCGGCAGGCGGCGAGATATGCCGCCTCGACACGGGCGAGTTGCTGGGTGACGGCCATGAAGGCAGTATTTCGACGACGTCCAGCGGTTTTCCTACTTGGTCGGGCGCCTGCCATCCTCGTCGGCGGGGTGCTTCGGGCGCCTATTGGGGCGGTAGGGCCAGAGCTTTCGCCAACGCCACCGCTCGCTCGCTGAGGCGGCCGAACCAGCGGGCTGTGTGCCCCAGGCACAGACCCTCCAACCCCAGCAGCTGGCTCCCGGCCGCCACCCGCGTACCCACCTCGATGCAGCAGCGCTCGATGAACTCACGATCATCGTCGTTCAGCACGACGCCGACCAGGGCCGCCGCCGACGCTTCGTACGAGACCTCGCCGAGCGCGCGTTCAAGCACGCCCGCGATGACGTCGCGGGCCAGAGCAGGCGGATTCGCAAACGTTCGATGGGCGTGCTCCTCTCGCAGAGGTTACGCCGTGCACTCAACCATGCACCGTGAAGCCCTTACCGCGGCGACCACAGCCGGCGGGTCTATCGTGCCGCCAGTGAGCGCCGTCTGGCCCGGCAGTCGAAACCGTCCGCGAGTGACAGCGGCGCCGTTCGGGTGTCGATGGCGCCAACGGACGGATCCGTTCGTAGAGGTCGTCCGGAGCGGGATCGCCGAGTAGAAAAGCAACGGCGCGTCATGTTCAACGAGCCGCTCGGGTTGCCCCACCAGTCCTCATTCAACGTTGGTAGAAGCCCTCGTCCTCCTCGCTCGGCTGGAGCGGTGCGAACTGCCGCATCTCGCTGCCTCGGATCATCCACATACGGAAGAACCCCTCCTCCTGATCCATCACCAGGAGCTGCACAAGGTTTGGCTCGCGCCATGGCGTGTCGAGCACACGCTGCCTGAGGGCGTCGAGGTCGGCATGATTCAAGGCACCCGCCCACACTTCGCACTCGGGGTGCTTCCAGCCACCCCATTGATGGGACTCACGGTTGGTGATCGGCTTCAGGAATCCGACGCCATGAACCTCCGGTTGAGCACGACGTGGGGCATCCGTCCGCAACCACCCACTCAGCGCCGCCACCCCTGCACTGTCGGCCATGTCAACCGAGATCATCACGTTCGCCACCCAACTCATGGCGTTCGTTGTACAGCAGCAGCCAGCATCCCTGAAGCCCGCAACGTCACCGAGCGCTGCTTCAGCCGGCTCGAGAGTCCCGTGCCATCACGACGCGGTTCGGTAAACGCAACGCCCCATGATGGACCGGACTCCACCCCGCAACGCTCGTCCTCTGGCTCCGCGGACAAGCCGGATGATCACGGCCAGTGGACTGCACTCAGCCCGTTGCCGAGATCCTTCACCACTGCTGCAGCAAGAACACCCGGGACGGCGCCGAGCCAGTCCGTCCGGAACAGCACTCGGTCCGGGCGCGCGCCGATCGGCAGTCGGCCGTACAGGACCAGCGCGTCATCGTCCTCGTCCGCCGTTTCGCCGCCCACATCGACGAGCAGTGCGACGGTCTTGTCCAACTCTCGTCGGATCAGCCGTTGAATCGCGTCGGCGGCTTGCTCGCGCTCGTTCTCGGCCAACCCGCCGAGCTCGAAGGTGAGGACCTGGGTGTCCGGCGCCACGTACCTGACATCGCACACCACGTCCGTGTCGGCCGACAGCCAGAACTGCAGGCAGAGCGGGCCGACTGACAGGCCGACAAGCTTGTGGATGCGCCCGACAGGCAGCCTCACCTGTTCCCCCGCGACGTCCAGAAGCATCCCGCAGCCCAGCTTCGGGTGCTCGACGCTCAGCCCGGACTGCGCCAAGTGGTCGGTGGCCGAGCGGAACTCGGACTCGTCCATCCGGCCCTCGAGGTACCAGGACAGGTAGGTCTTCAACACCGCCGACACTCCTCGTCGTCACGGGCCGCCACGGGGGAGACGTGACGCCGCACCACGGTGGCCACCCTCCATCGACAAGCATCCGGCACGCTGAGCCCACGGGTGATCATTTATCAGACAAGACCTAGTCACCCGAGAAGGCAATGCGCAGGTCCTTGTCCGCGCGGCAGCGCAGGCCCCACGCCAGTAGCGTCGAAACAGCCTGACTCTCGGCATCTCCCAACCGAGTAAGATCTGAACCTTCTAGCTCCCGCACCAGGCGCTCCACCGACGCACCGCGCAGCAGGGTGTCCCCGTAAGGATCGACGTCAGCAAGGGTGGGCAACCGATGCCGGCCCAGTGTGTCCAGGGCTGCCCAGAGCTCGCCATCGACGACCATCCGCTCAAGTGTCCCGACTGGGGGAGGCGGCCCTGACTTCCGCCCGGTCCGAGCGGTGGAGACCCCACGCCGTAGCTCGATGACGAGTGCCATCACGCCTCCTTGCCTGCCTCTAAGGACCATCGATGCTATCGACATCGGCTCGCTGTCTGTGCGGAAGAACAGCGCAGGTGCCTCGTGGGTCTGCCCAGCAACCCCAACCTCGGCCAGCTCCACTGTCAGCCATCGGAGACCTCACGCATAGCTGGGCGGCGGCGCGCCCTCGACGCCCATGTTGGACAGGGGCGTGTCAGTGGCTGGTGGCAGGATCCGGGTGTGGTGATCAAGGGATACGACGACGGCCCGCTGGTTGCGGGCGAGTCACTGCTGGCCCGACGGGGCTTTTGGTCGAACTACCTCATGATGTGCGGAGATGGATCCAGTCCCGTTCCGGAGTGGTTCGGCGACGACGGTGCCGATACCGATGCCTTGTCCGAAGTCCTCTTCGACCCCGAACGCTGGCCTGTGTTCCGAGTACCGACCGAAGACGGTCCCGGAGCTGTGGTGATCTACCGCAACCTGGTCGGCGACTACGGCATCGACTACCTCCTCACCCAGCCAGGCCGGAGCCACGCCCAGCAGATTGCCAGCTGGGAAGGAGAACTGTCCGGGGCCGGGCTGACCTGGCACGAACTGCTCCGCCTGGCAGAAAGCCCGTCCCCGGCAGAAGGCGTCGAGGACCCAGCCGCGCGCCTCCTGCTGATCCTTCCTCTCCTTGCCGACTTGGAGCTGCCAGAGTCGGCGTCAGCAAGGCTCGCAGCCGCCCTCACTTCGGTCGGAGCGCCGCATGACAGCGCCTTAAGCACAGCGGAGCATCTGCTGACCTGCCTGGCGAGAAGATCGCACCACGATCCAACATGGGGATCGCCACTGAGCGGCAGCTGAGGGACTGGAAGCTCGGGCCTCACTCGTCCTGGGACCGGCGAGCGTGAAGTTGTGGTGATGCCGTTGGCCTGAGCCCGCCGGTGCCGTGCCGACTGCGAGCTGCGAATCGCCTGCTTGGGTGATTAGACCGTCCCTTTCAGAACCTTGGATCGTTGCCGGCCTTCGGTAAGTTCGTGAGTGATGTCTTGTGGAGGAGGCTGTCAGTCCCTGTTCGTAGGATCACGGCATGCCTGATGCCTTCACCGTCTTGTGGACCCACGAAACGTGCCGTGCGCTGCGCAAGGCAGGGCGTGTGGGTGAGCGACCGCCGGTCGCGTTCAGCGGCGTTCACTCCTCTCTGCCCGCGTGGTCGGGTGCCCGTGCCGGGGACGAGGTGCACGCGCTGCATGTCAAGCAGCGCGAGGTGTTCGTGGTGAGTCAGATGCGAGTGCTGGACATGGAGCGCCGCGACTGCTGCGGCACAGCACCCGCCACCTGGGAGGACCCCGCGTATCCCGGGCACGCCGACTGGTCGATGCTCGGCGCGGACGGATGCGGGGCCCAGGCGGTGCACGTGGAGGCGACGCCCGTACGTTTCGATGTACCCGTCGCCGGTGAACTGCTTTCCACCCTGACCTGGCGAAACCGGCGCGGGCAGACCCGCGGACTGAAGCACGTGGTGGATGGTCGCCTTGAGAGTGCGGTCAGCCTCCACGGCTTCTACCGTTTGACGCCCGAGGCTGCCGACTCGCTGACGGAAGTCGTCAGAGCCCACGCCCGTCGTCTCTCTGGTCGGTGAGACGAGTCGGCGGGCGAGACGTCAGTTGCCCGCCCTCGTGCCGCACCTCCCTTCCGGGTAGCCGGGCGCACTCGTGGGCTGTGGCGATCGCGAGCAAGTGAGAGCTGGCGGCGAGGAGTTCGGGATGCTCGTCGGCGAGCCGGGCGGCAGTCAGCGCGGCGCGGAACATGGCGGATTCCTGTACGGACTCCTTGCTGTGTTCCTCAGCGCCCTTGAGGACGGCCCAGGCCGGTCCTTCGACACTGTGGACGCGAACATCAGCGAAGCCGGCAGCCGTCACCTCTTCGGCGAGTCCGTCCGGCGTGTGGAAGTAGGCCGCTGTGAAGCCCTTCCTGCCGGGCTCGTGGATGCCGGTCGTGAGAATGTCCTCCACGGCGTCGGCAACTCGGTCGTTGTCGAGCATGGTGGTGGCGACGTGTTCGAACAGGGAGGCGTAGCGGCCGATGGCCGCGGCCGCCACGGTCCCGCCGGGCCGCACGGTTCTGCCGGCCTCGGCCAGGGCCTGCTTGCGGTCGGCGGGATCGAGCAGGTGATACAGCGGGCCGAGCAGCAGCACGGCGTCGTAACTGTGGTCAGCCGCGGTGAGCTTGCGGGCGTCGCCGAGTTCAGCGGTGGCGCCGGTCGTGGCTGCCTGTTCGACGTGGCGCGGCACCGGGTCGACGACGTGCACGGCGTATCCGGCCTCCGTAAGCCAGCGGGCGTGGATGCCCGGCCCGCCCCCGACGTCGAGGATCCGCGCGGGCGCGGGGGGAAGGTAGCGGCGCAGAAGCTCCTGGGTGCGGACCAGCTCGAGGAGACCGTCGGCGCTGCGGGTCAGCCGGACGGACTCGTCGACGGTCTCGCTGTAGAACGCGAGGATCTCGGGTGCGAGTTGCGGTTCACCTGGCATGGCGAGAATGGTCTAACCTGACCGGTCCACCTGTCCAGCATGCACACCGGGAGAGCTCGTGGCCGTCCTCAAGTACGAACTGATCGCGGACTCGCTGCGGCAGCGCATCGCGGATGGCGACTTCGGTCCGGACGACCTGCTGCCCTCGCAGCGGGACCTCAGCCATGAGTGGGACGTGTCGCGGGCGACTGTCATCAAGGCCTACGACCTCCTGATCAACGACGGTCTCGTCGTTGCCCGTCAGGGGCAGGGCTTCAGGATTGTCCCGGCCCCGGTCGCGCGCCCTGCCGGCGGCCGCAAGGCAGGCACCACGCGCGCCGCGGGAGGCCGCAGCTACCGGATCATCGGGACTCCTGAGCGAGCCGTGCCGCCGCCCCGGATCACGGCCGCGCTCGGACTGGCAGACGGCGCCGAGGCGCTGCGCCGTGAGCGGCTGGTCGAGATGGTCGACGGCTCCCCGTACTCGTTCGTCGCAGCCTGGTTCCCGACGGACATCGCCGAGCGCTGCCCGAAGCTGTCGGGCACCAAGCAGATCGTCGAGGGCACCACGCGCTACGTGACCCGGATGACGGGACGTACTCCGGCCCAGGGCACGGACGTGACGTCGGTGCGGCTGGGAACTGCGCAGGAAGCCGAACTGCTCGAGAGGGAAGTGCCCTTCCCGGTCGTCGAGGTCCTGCACGCGGCGTACGACAAGGACGGGCGGGTGCTGGTCGTCGAGCGGGGCATCACTCCCGGCGATCTCTTCGAGGCGAGCGAGACCTACCCCATGACCGGCGGACGGTAGCAGCCAACCGCGTCGTCTGGCTCAGCCCTTTCGAGGGGAACGCCTTCGACTCACTTGACTGGACCGGTGGACCGGTCCAGTCTGTGAGGTCCGTAACTCACGCTCTGCAGACGGCTGTTGACTGGCCGGCCGAACGGGCGCCTGAGGAGCCACCATGTGACGAGGTCTCCCATGACGAAGCGCGCAGCGCGACCGCCGGTCACCAGATATGGAGGGCCCGGTGTGCTCGCGTGTCTGCGTGCCCGCGGCAGGCCGGCGGGCGGTGTCTCCGCCTCACCTTCCGGGGGCGTCGATGCCGAACTCGTAGGCGACTTCCCACCGCACGTCGGGGACGACGATGTCGGCGGTCTCGACGGGCCGGCCGTCGGCGTCGAAGTAGGTGCGCTCGATCAGCAGGACCAGGTCGCCGACGCTGATGCCGAGCAGGTTCGCCTGTGCCTGGGTGGCCCGCCCCGGCCGGGGGAGCTCGACGGCCCGCTCGACCGTGATGCCGATCGAGCGCATGCGCTCGACGACGCCGCGCCCGGCGAACGGGCCCATCTCGGGCAGTACGATCGGGGTCTGTCCGGTGATGGCCATGGGCTCCCAGCTGACCGACGTCTGAACGGGCCGGCCGTCGGCGAGGAACTCGTAGTCGGTCCGCACGCACGGATCGCCGGGGGAGATGCCGAGCCGGTGGGCGATCTCGTCCGGGGCGGGGGTGCGGGCCTGGGAGTGGGACTCCCAGGTGCCGGTGATGCCGTGGTCGGCCATGTCGGCGCGGAAGGGGCTGGTGCGCCGCTGCTCGCGGTGGCGGGAGCGGACCATGCGCAGGCGTTCGCGCGGCCGGCGCACGAACGTGCCCGATCCGCTGCGGCCCTCGAGGAAGCCCTCGATGATGAGGCGTTCCTGGGCCTTCTGGATGACGTTGGTGCCGACGTCGTAGTGGCGGGCGAGGTCGGGGCGGCCGGGCAGCTTGTCGCCGATCTGCCACTCGCCGGACTTGATGCGGCGGCGCAGGTCGCCGGCGACCCGCTGGTAGGGCGGCTGCTCGTCGTGCCCCATGCGGATTCTCCCAACGTCGTCGTGAACAACTCTCCGCGGATGTGGTGCAACCCGATTGACAAGCTAATGCATCAGCTCCAAGCTAATGCATTAGATCTACGGTACGTGATGTCTCATGTACGGGGGAGAGCAGTGAACTCGCCGACCGACCGCGCAGCCCGCCTTGAGACGCTCCTCCAGAGCGTCCTGGCAACCAGCACCCACGTCGAGATAGCGCCGTCGACCGTCCGCGTCACCGCTCCCGTTCCCGACGACCTCGACGAACACGCGCGACGCACCCTGCTGCGGCAACTTGACGCACACGCAGACCGGTTCGGCCACGAGACCACCCGGGACGGCGCCGTCCTGTGGGTGGAAATCGATACCGAGCACCGAGCCATCCCCATGCCACGCGGCCGGGCAGTCCACGACGACGCCGAGCCTCACGAAGACCACAAGGAGGAATGCACATGAGTAGCCGGACGACTCCCATCCAGTGGCCGCTCTTCGCCCCGCGCGTCCGGCCCGTACCCGCTCGCGCACCCCGGGCCCAGACCAGCGGCAGGCCCGGGCCCCTGCCCGGCAGCAGTGCCTGCATGACGCTGCCCTGCAGCTCAATCGACAGCCCGCGCCGCGCACGCGAGTTCACCGCCGACATGCTTCGCGCGCACTGCGTCCCTCGCAGCGTCATCGACGACCTCCGTCTCGTCACCAGCGAACTCGTCACGAACTGCGTGCAGCACGCCTGCGGGGATGTGGTGGTCCGCGTCTCGGTCTCTGAGGACGAGGCGGTCGTGTCCGCCACGGACCACGGAATCTCCTCCGCGTTCACCGTCGAAAGCGTCAGCCCCGACAGCGAACGCGGGCGCGGGCTGGCGTTGGTCGATGCCCTCACCGACCGCCTCGAGATCCGACTGGGCCGCGCGTCCACCGAAGTGCTGGCCGCCCGCAGGATCAGTGCTGACGGACCGGAGGTATCCGCATGACGGTCGCGAAACAGACTCGCACCAGCACCTACTGGGACGACGCCTACGCGGACGGCGCCGCGTTCCGCCGCGTCACCTCGTTCGAGGCGCAGATGTTCCGCGCCTATGTGGCACCGGAGCCCGGCATGCGGGCGGTCGACGTCGGCTGCGGTCAGGGGGACCTGGCTGCCCGCATGGCCGACTGGGGCCTGGACGTCACCGGCATGGATTTCTCGCCGTTCGTCATCGAACGCGCCCGCCGCCTGCACGGAGCGTCCGAGCATCTCACGTTCCGCGTGCACGACTTCAACGCAGACGCGATCCCGCAGACCCTCCTGAGCCCGGGCTCGGTCGACATCGTCGCCTGCCGGCTCTCTCTGCCGTTCCTCGACCGAGAGCGTTTCCTCATCGACGTGAAGCGCTGGCTCGCACCCCGGGGCGTCCTGCACATCACCACCGCCGTCCACGAACGAACTCCGCCCAAACACCGCCACCGCGGACTCACCCAGCGCGAGATCGAGGTGCTCAAACAGGGCTGGTCCTCCGCGACCCGCTACGACCTGGAAAACGACGGCCGCATCACCTGCCTCGTCCTGCGCGGCCCGAACCGCGATGCCCACTGACGTCCGGCGACACCTGACCAAAGGACGCGACCATGGCCAACGCGCCGCACGCTCCCTCACCCGACGACCTCGCCAGCGAGCTGCATGGCGCGCGCCGCACCGGCACCCCATGCCCGACCCTGTCCAGCCGGTTCACCGCCCTGGCCCTCGACGACGCGTACGCCATCCAGATGGCCACCGAGAGGCGCAAGCAAGCCGCCGGACTCCGCACCGTCGGCCACAAGGGCGGCCCGCAGCCACGACGTCTCTGGAGGACCCGCTTCTCCCATCGATAGGGTCACGTGATGATCCGTACCTTCGCATTCGACGTCGGCGAGACCCTCGTACGGGACGACCGCTACTGGGCGTCGTGGGCCGACTGGCTGAACGTCCCGCGCCACACCCTGTCCGCCCTCGTCGGCGCCGTCGTCGCCCGCGGCCAGGACAACGCGGAGGCGCTCCGATTGCTGCAGCCTGGCATCGACCTGCGCTCCGCCTACCAAGCTCGAGAGGAAGCCGGCCGTGGCGAGTACCTCGATGAGACCGACGTGTATGAGGACGTGCGACCGGCTCTGTCCGCGCTCCGCGATGCCGGGGCCCGGGTCATCATCGCGGGGAACCAGACGGTGAAGGCTGCAGGGCTGCTCCGTGGACTCGACCTGCCCGCCGACCTGATCGCGACATCCGGTGAATGGAATGCTGCCAAGCCGTCACCCGCGTTCTTCGAGCGGCTCGTCGCCGAGGCCGGCGTGCCCGCCGAGGAGATTCTGTACGTGGGCGACCACCCGCAGAACGACGTGTTCCCCGCACGGGCAGCCGGTCTGCGCACGGCTCACCTGCGGCGCGGCCCCTGGGGTTACCTGTGGGCCGACGACCCCACGGTCGTTGATGCAGCGGACCACCGGATCGATTCGCTGATGCAGCTCGTGCCTCTTGCTGCACATTGATTCGGCAGCGAACAGTCCCACCTACGGGTAACAGGTCGGGCTGTATTCGCCCCTCACCGTGATCGCCTGGGTACGGTTCGAAGTGGATGCCTTGAACTGGAGTCGGTATGACCGCATTTGACGCCGTCACGCTGGGGAAGCGGATTGCCGCCACCCGCAAATCGAAGAAGCTTCGGCAGAGCGACCTCGCCCGCGAATCGTTCGTGTCGCTGCCCATGGTCAAAGCGATCGAGCAAGGAAAGCGGTACCCGAGCGATACGACTCTCGAAGCGATCGCCGCCGCCCTTGGTGTAGACCCGACCCGCCTGCTCGACACGCACACTGGTACGGAGACCCGCGTGCATGCGGCCCTGCCTGCGATCTCTGCGAGCCTCGCCGCCTACGACGTGCCCCTCGCACCGCCGCGCCGGACCCTCGACGAGCTGCGCACCGTCGTCGGTGAGGCTGTGAACTGGCGTCTTGCTGCCCAGTACGGGCGCATCGCGCAGCACGCCCCGGCGCTGCTCGAGGACACCATCGCCGCCTTTCATTCTGCTCAGGACAAGCGGGAAGCGGCCCGACTCGTCGTTGCCGCGGCCCGGTCCGTGGATGCGGTTGCCTACAAGTTCGGCGCTCGAGATCTCTCCGCCCGTCTCGTCGAGTTGATGAGGTGGGCCGTCCCCCACGCTGAAGATCCACTTCTTTCTGCGTCGGTCGCGTACGTCCGCACGGAAGTGTTCTTTACCGCCCGCGCCCACAGGGCGGGCACTCACGCGCTTGAGGCTGCAGTGAACGCCGCCCCGGCAGCGCGCGACGAGGAGACTGCCGCGGCGCGCGGCGCACTTCACATGCGGGCTGCGGTCATCGCGGGGCGCGACGGCGACGCCGACGCCGCCCGCGGCCACCTTGCGCATGCTCGCCGACTGAGTGAGCAGGCGCGGGAGGGCACGTACCTGGGCACCGCGTTCGGCCCGGAGTCCGTGCGTATCCACGAACTGTCGGTCGCCGTAAGCCTGGGGCAGGACCACATCGAGGACGCGTTCGCCGTGGCCAGGTCCTGGACGCCGTCGACGTCGCTGCCCGCTGAGCGTCGTTCCGGGTTCTGGATCGAACTCGCGCGGGCACAGACCTGGGGCGGACGGTTCAGCGACGCGTTCGAGTCGCTGAAGGTGGCCCGGAGCATCGCACCGCAGCACACCCGCGAGCACCCGTGGACGAGAGAGACAACCGGGACTCTCGTCCGGCTGCGTCGCGCCGACGAGGAATCGCTGCACCACTTCGCGAGCTGGGCCGGGGCCGTCTGACGCAACCCCTCGACAGGGATACAGCGTGTATCCCTCACGGCTCCCTCGCCCCCGCATGCTCTGTGCATCACGTCATAGAGCAGGGGTGGAGAGATGAACGACACACGGGCGGAGACGGCAACCGTCTCTGTGGATGAGGTGAGCATCGCCCGCCTGCACGGTTTCGCGTGCTGGGACTGCGGCGCCGTCACCCGTCGCCTCGAGCCGTGCGAAACGGTGTCCGACACGAGCACCGAGCGGGTATGGACCGCGTCCCGGTGCAGCGAGTGCCGCAAGCGGGTGAGCGCATGAGGGCGCGACTGGACACAGCGGCACTCCCCGAGTTCGCCGGCCTGCCGGAACGGCTCGTGTTGGCGGGTGAGCCACGATCGGCGCGCACGGCACGCAAGTTCGCCCGTGAGTACCTGCTGCACCATGAGCCCGACGCCATCGACGCCTACGTCGTGACGATCGAACTTGTCACGAGCGAGCTCGTCACCAACGCAGTGCGGTACGGCACCGAGCCCGGTGACACCCTTGCCCTCACACTCGTCAGCCTCTACGGCCGCACGCGGATCGAGGTGCGCGATCCGGTCCGCCGGCGCCCGCATGCCAGGCCTGAGTCGGGCAATCGTGGCCGTGGCCGCGGGTTGCTCATCCTCGACAAGCTGTGTCACTGGGGAGTCGACGACGCTGCGTTCGGAAAGACGGTGTGGGCCGAGGTGAGCGCGCCGTGACGACTCAGCGGCACGCCCTCGTACCGTGCGCGGGCACGATCGCGTCGTTGTCCGTGCGGCCGTGGGTCGACCGCATCGGTGATCAGGGGTTCGCGCCGATGCTCATCACGCATCCGCCCGGCCGCTTCGACCGCGACACTGCGGCTGCGATCTCGTCCCGCATGCTCGGCGTCGCGCACGCCCTCGGTGCGGCCCCCGCCGACCGCACACTGCCTGACGCCGGCGAGCGGATTGCGGTGCGGGGCGGGCTCGTCATGGTCCGTCTCGACGGCACCCGGCACATGCTCACCACCCCGGACAGTGGGGACGGATCATCACCGAGATAGGGCAGGTACTGCTCGCGATCGGCCTCGACCCGCTGTCGACGGCGGCGACCGGCGCCGACGTGAACGAGTACGTCACCGCGTCGACCGGCGCGAACCGGCTGTACTTCGCGGCTGCGAGTGTCGCCGGGTCAGCCCATCACCTGCGCGTGCACAACATCGTGCCGCCCACCTAGACAGGGTCGCCCGGCGCCGGGCCCCTCCCCGTGGCCCCGGCCGGGCGACCCGTAACACCCACCCAGCTGCTCACGACCTGGCGATACCCAGGTCGGACGGCTGACGAGCGGCGACCGAAGCCGCACGCGGAAGGCGCGGACGTCTCTGCACACACCCACCAGCAGGCTGCCGCCGTGCCCAAGGGCTGTGGCCGACCCTCTCAGCCGTCACCAGGCAACACCGTGAGGGCTATCCCGACATTGTTCCGGAGGAAGAGAAGATGTTCTTTCCCCATCCTGTGATCGAACAGCTCGACGACGACCAGGTCGCCACCTGGAACACACACTTCGCCGGCACCGGACACGAACGCCCCCGGGCGATCGAGGAAGGCGTGTGGCGCCGGACCCACGACCCGGCCAATGCCCAGCAGTCCGGCTGGAGCGAGGACGAGCAGGGCCGCCGCCGCATCGTGCACTACCGCTACCGGTACGACCTCGACTACACGTTTCCCGTCCCGCGCCTCGTCCTCGCGGAGCTGTACCTGTACACGTCGGCACTCGCCCCGAAGGCCGAGATCGACGAGTACCGCAGCAACGTGCGCTGCTGGCTGACGGAGGGCGGCTGGCGGCAGACGGACGACACCACCTGGGCCAAGGGCGACCTGCGCGTCACCGTCACCTCGCACGACACGCATCCGCAGGACGAGCGCGCCTCACGTCAGACGCCGCCCGGGTTCTGCTCGCTCGACGTGGTCTTCGTCTCCGAGGACTTCGCGGTGACCCGCCCGGTGCGGCAGATGCCGTGGAACGTCCTGGCGGGCGGTATCCGGATCAGGGACCAGCGCGGCAACCCGACCTACGCCGACGACCTGCGCGAGCTGTCCCGGCACCTGCCGTTCCAGGTAGAGATCGGCTGCGGAACGAGCGTCGAGGCCGGCGTCCCGCCGCTGCATTTCCTGCACCAGGCATACCGGGTCACCGAGCGCACCGACAACGTCATGAAGCAGACCCACCCGTTCGTCCTGTCCCCGAGCAAGGACACCCTGGTCCAGGAGATGCTGCTCGACGCCACCGGGAAGGCAGACGAGCTGGTCACCATGTTCCGCGACTCCTTCCTCGCCAAGCCGACAGATGCGCACCGTGCCCTCAAGGCCCTGCACGACGCCGGCCACTTCGTCGGCCCCGTCCTCCAGCACAACTTCGACCTCCTCGCCGCGCGGGCCGGACTCGACGAGCACTTCGTACGCCGCTACGACCAGAAGATCCCGCCCGTGCCGTTCCACCCCGAGGCGAAAGCCCTCCTGGTCGTCGGCCTCCACGCCGACCGACGCGAGGTCGAGAAGAGGGCCCGCGATCGCGGCATGAAGGTCTTCTTCATCGACACCGAGGGCCTGGAGGAATTCGGCGAGTACATGCCCTACCCGCTGGAGGGCCCGCAGGACGGCGACGTGATCGTCAAGGCCCAGGCAGCCCCCACCCTCGTCGCGCTGTGCCACCACCTCCGCGTGAGCGTTCCCGTCGCCGCACCGACCGTCTGACCGGCACGCATCCCGGGGCCGCGCACCGACCATGCGCGGCCCCACCCCAGGAAAGGACTCCCGAACATGGATCAGTACACGCACCACCGCGAGCGGCTGCTGACCTCATCCAGGCCCATGCCGGACTTCGAGGTCGTGGGAACGCAAGGCCCCTGGCTGCACCGCGCCGGCGGAACCAGGATCTTCGACGGCTCGAGCGGACTGCTGTGCACCAACGTGGGCCAGAGCAGCCCCAAGGTCTATGACCGGCTCAAGAAGCAGTTCTTCCGCTACTCCTTCGGCGGCGCCGCCGTCGTCCAGCCCCACATCCAGACGGAGCTGATGGACCGTCTGTGCCGGGCCGTGGGGCGCCCCGACGACTTCGTCGCGCTGACCACCTGCGGGACGCTCGGCGTCGAGATCGCCATCGGCCTGGCCCGGAACATCACCCGGGTACGCGACGGGAAACAGCGCGGGGACATCCTCACCTCGACCCTGAGCTACCACGGCATGTCGGCACTCACCCTCGCCCTCGCGGGCAACCACGCCCGCCGACCGCGCCACGAGAACGCGCTCGACCTCGGACCCGCCTACCCGGCGCCCTACGCGCCGACGCACGCCCACGAAGGCCGCGGCTGCGACGCCTCGTGCGCCGACGAGATCGCCAAGGAGATCGACCGACGCGGAGCCGAGAACACTGCCGCTGTGCTGATCGAGCCCGTCAACGGCACCACCGGCGGCGCCTTCGTACCACCCGACGGCTACCTGCAGCGCGTGTCGAAGATCTGCCGGGAGCGCAACGTCCTGGTCATCCACGACGAGGTACTGACCGGCCTGTGGCGTACCGGGAAGCCGCTCGCCAGCCACCACTGGGACGGCTGCAAACCCGACATGGTGATCCTTTCCAAGGGACTGGGCGCTGGGTACACGGCCGTCGGCGCCGTGCTGGTCTCTCCCGAGACCGCCCCGTGGATCTGCCACGAGGACGCCGACCCGCTGCCGGCGATGGGCACCATGGCCACCCACCCCCTCATGGCGGCCGCCTGCCTCGGCGTCCTCGACGAACTGGAGGCACTCGACCACGCCGCCCTCAGGGCCCGCGGGGAACGCCTCGGACAGGCCATGAAGTCCCTCAACGGCGTCGGACCGGTACAGGCCGTGCGCGGACTCGGCTTCCTCTACGGGCTGGAGGTCACCCCGGGCAAACTCTGGCCCGTCATGGAGGCCGCCGAGCAGCGCGGGGTGTTCTTCTACCCGTTCACCGGCGCCGGAGAGCCCAGGAGTGAAGGCCTTGTCGTCGCGCCACCGCTGATCTCGACGGACGAGGACATCAACTTCCTGATCACGGCCCTGACCGACGCGCTGGAAGCCGTCTGAACCGCCTGCCCGACCCGCTCGAGCGCGAACACACCAACGAACCTGCGAGCAGCCCGGCTTGGATCATGCTCGCCAACCGACAGCGTCTCGGGGGCACTCCGCGCTCGGCGTGCCCCCGACCAGACAAGGACGACCTGCCATGCGCGTTTCCGTGATCGGCTGCGGCCACCTGGGTATCCCGCACGCCGCAGCGATGGCCGAACTCGGCCACGAGGTCATCGGCGTCGACCTCGACCAGACCAAGGTCGATCGACTCAACGCCGGCGAAAGCCCCATCTACGAGACCGGCCTGCCACAACTCCTCACCCGCCACACCACCAGCGGCCGCCTGCGCTTCACCACCGACATGCGCGAAGCCGCCGCCTTCGCCGAACTGCACTTCATCGGCGTCGGAACACCCATCGACGCCGACGGACGCTCCTACGACACCGCACAGATCTTCGGCGCCATCCGCCAACTCGCCCCCCACCTCGACCGGGCCTGCACCATCGTGGGGAAATCCACCGTCACCGTCGGCACCACCCGCCAGGTCACCGCACTCGCCCAACGCCTGGCCCCCGCAGGCAACCAGGTCGACGTCGTCTGGAACCCGGAATTCCTGCGCGAAGGCCACGCCGTCGAGGACACCCTCCGCCCCGACCGCCTCATCGCCGGCGTCACCACAGCCGAAGGAGAAAAGGCGATCCGCGCCGTGTACGCCCAGATCATCGACACCGGTGTACCGATCTTCATCACCGACCCGCCCACCGCCGAGCTGGCCAAGGGCGCCGCCAACACCTTCCTCGGCCTCAAGATCAGCTACATCAACGCCGTCGCCGACATGTGCGCGGCCGCCGGCGGCGACGTCACCCAGATCGTCGACATCCTCGGCATCGACCCCCGCATCGGCGCCGCCGGCATGCGCCCCGGCATCGGCTACGGCGGAGGCTGCCTCCCCAAGGATATCCGCGCCTTCACCGCGAGCGCCCACCAGCTCGGAGCCCATCAGGCCGCCCACCTCCTGCACGCCGCCGAGAAGATCAACGAGAACCGCATCGACGTCGCCCTGAGCCTCATCACCCACGCCCTCCAAAACCCGGTCGAGGGCGCCCGGATCACCGTGTGGGGCGCAGCGTTCAAGCCCGGCACCAACGACGTACGAGAATCCCCGGCCCTCGCCCTGGCCCAGGTCCTGCAGCAAGCCGGAGCCATCGTCACCGTCCACGACCCGCAGGCCGTACCGACCGCCATGGCCCGCAACCCCGAACTCGACTACACCGACGACCTCGCCGCCTCCCTCGACGGCACCGAACTCGTCGCCCTGGCCACCGAATGGCCCGAATACAGCCACGCCGACGCCCACGCCCTGGCCGGACGGCCAGCCAACCCCCTCCTCGTCGACTGCCGCACCACCCTCGACCCCGAACGCTGGCGCTCAGCAGGCTGGACCATCCACCAGCTCGGCCGCCCATAGGAGAGACCCGTGAACACCGACGAAATTCTCCTCCGCCGCGCCCACGCCGCCGACGCCCACGCCGCAGCCGACGTCTGGCTGCGCTCCTACGCAGCCGCCCTGCCCACCGTGCGCTGCGCCCATGACGAGTCCGACGTGCGGGACTGGTTCGCCCGCGTCCTCGTGCCGCAGTACGAGACCTGGGTCGCCGTCACGGGCAACCGAACGGTGGGCGTGCTGGTGATCAACAACAGCGAGCTGAAACAGCTCTACCTCGACCCCGACTGGCGCGGGCAGGGCCTCGGCAACCGCTTAATGGCCCTCGCGAAACAGCAGAGCCCGGACGGCCTGTCCCTGTGGACCTTCCAGGTCAATGGCCCGGCCAGGCGCTTCTACCAGCGGCACGGCTTCGTCGAAGTCGAACGCACCGACGGCCAGTGCAACGACGAACGCGAGCCAGACGTCCGTTACGTCTGGCAACCACCGCCCAAACCCCCAGCCGGCTGACGGCGAAGGCGCCAACCCCCACTCCAACATGATCACCGCCGGCGTCAGCAGCCCAGGACTACCGTTACGCGCATGACCATTCTGATCGTGGGCGGATCCGGCTTCCTGGGCTCCGAGCTGGTCCGGCAGGCACATGCAGCAGGACACACGACGGCCGCGACGTACAGGACCAAGCCCAGTGAAGCCGCCCCGACCACGTGGCACCCCCTCGACCTGCGGGACAGCCAAAGCCTGGACACGGTCATGGCCGAGGTTCGTCCGAGCGTCCTCATCAACGCCTCGAGCGGCCGCGCCGACTGGGCCGTCACCGCCCAAGGACCCCTGCAGCTCGCGATGGTCGCCGCGAAGCACGGAACACGCATGATCCACGTGTCCAGCGACGCCGTATTCTCCGGAACCGACCGGACGCACTACGACGAGTCCTGCCTCCCGGACCCCATCACCCCGTACGGCGCAGCCAAGGCAGCGGCCGAGACCGGGGTCCTCGCGGTTCACCCGAAGGCGGTCGTCGCGCGTACATCGCTGATCCTCGGCTACGGCCGCTCCGTACACGAGCGCCTGGTGCACGGCCTCGCTGACGGCACCGTCGAGGGCACCCTCTTCACCGATGACATCCGCTGCCCCGTCCACGTTTCCGACTTGGCCTCCGCACTGCTGGAACTGGCGTCCAGCGCAGCCACCGGCATGCGTCACCTCGCAGGCCCGGACGCCCTCAACCGCCATGAACTCGGATGCCTCATCGCCCGCCGCGACGGGCTTGCCCCCTCCAGCCTGCCCACAGGCCCACGCGCAGCAAGCGGCATGGGAGCAGGCATCGACGTTCGCCTCGACAGCCGCATCACCCAACAACACCTCCGCACCACGCTACGCGGCGCACGAGACTTCCTGACGTCCCGTTGAAGGCCACCTCCACACTGGCCCGGCACCACGCCAATGCTCCACCCAGACCGGCGAATTGGTGAGGCGCCCCAACTGGACGAGCGCTACCTGTCCGATTACCGCCACCTTGCGGACACTGCGCACCGTGAGCCCAAGAAGCGAGGCACATGCACCCGCCTGCCCCGATCCCCACCCGCCTCTGGGAATGGCTGCTCTTTCCACCTGCCTGGCCGCCCTCACCGCCACGGACGTGTCCTGGGCACGGGGCGACTTCCGCGTGTGGCGCCTCTCCACTGCCACCGCGGACACCGCCGCATTCATCAAGATCAACCCACCCCGTGGAGGCCACCATGTCCGGCACCAGCGCCAGCGTCACACCTGTCACGCCCCGGGCTCGGCTCGTCCCGGATGGCGTCCAGGACACGGCCTGGGATCTCGCCGATCACCCGGGCACTCAGTCCGTCACCGTCTTCGTCTACGCGAGCACCGTGACGGTGACGACTGGGGAAGGTGCCCTCGGCGTCCGTCCCCGCCGGGGCGGCGATCACGTGGGGCGTCGATGACCAGGGTGACAGCGAGCTCCTCGGCCCGATCACCGTCGCCGACACGCCCCCGCGTCGTGGCACATCCTGTGGACTACCACCTAGCAGGTCCGGCGGGACATGCACCGAGGTAGCCCTCACCCCAACGGGTCAGGTGAGCCGTCGTCCCATCTTCGCTGACTGCCGATTGTGTCCCTTCGTGTCCCACCACTCCTCCAGGTGGACACGGACGAGGTGCACGAGCTGCTGCAGCCGGTCTGGGGGAGGCGCAGGCGAGGTGAGAACGTCTGCCCAGGACTTGTCGTTCCAGGGCAGCGTGACCACCCAGCGTTCACCTGGTGTGCCGGGGCGGCCTACGGTCAGCCAGTACGTCAACGTCGCGCTTCGGTCAGGCTGCTGCTCGACCGACATGTCGTTGACGTCGAAGCGCAGTCCGTCGGCGGTTGAGTACGAGCCGCTGAGGGCTTGCTCTGCTGGTGTCTGGTTTTCCACTGTGGCCTACCGTTCTTCTCGCCTCTGCCTACGCCTCAATTCAGTGTCTAGCAGGCGGCAGTGCCTGCGATGGCAGGCTGATCGACCTTGTAGGCCGTCAGGAGGTCGTTATTGCCGGCCGGTGTGCCGATGATGGTGCGGAACTTCTCCACGCGCGGGCACTGGTTGAGGTAGGTGGAGTATCCGCCGCGGCCATTGTCGTCCCCCGACCAGATGGCAGCATTAATCTTCTTGTCCATTGTGCTGCTCCAGCCGTGGCGGGCCTTGATGTGCTTCCAGCCCCACGTAGGAGTGCCGCAGCGCAGCGTGATGGCCCGAGGGCCTCGGTAGTACTTCTTCAGCACGTAGGTGCGGCTGTGGCTCCGGCACTTCGCGTCAAATCCGCTGGCCGTGACTTCGGCGGTGCCCTGCGACGGCGCGGGCGCGGCGGATGCTAAGCCAGCTGACGGAGCAAGCAGAACCGACAGGGCAGCGGTAGTTGAAAATGCTGCCTTTACGGCAGTCTGGAAAGTCATGTGTTCCCCTCTGTTCTCCCCGTGGTCAGCGGGGAGTTGGTTTCGCGCGTCAATTCGGTGACGCCAACTCACCTTTTCACTATTGTCAGTTCGCAGTCAATTGATTCCAGGGTCCGCGCGTGGCGCTCCGTCTGCTCGCTCCGTGACCGAAGAAATTGGCCGGGGTGTATCGCTCGCGGGCAGGGCACGTTTCGCCCGCGCCTTGGGCGCAGCGGGGCCGCCTACGGGTTCGAGCCGAACGAGTTCTTCATCGGCGACACAACACTCCTCGAGGCCAAGGTTCGCGCACTCAAGTGCTTCGCCTCCCAGACGCAGCTGGACATGGACGTATTCCGCCGACTCACCGAGGTCGCCCACCGCCAGCACCTGCATCACAACGTCGTCGCAGGACTCCCTACGGGTGCGAACTGTGCGGAGATGTTCAGCATTGGTCGCCTGGTTCACGTGACTGGCACGGAATCAGCAACATCTGCCTGAAGCCCCGACAAGGGCGTCACCGGTGCGTCCCCGTGGTCGCCTTGATGGGACCAGCATCCATGCGGATGTACGAAACGGCCGCGAATTGACCCTCGGCGGTCTCAACTGGACGCCTGCACGATCACACCGATAACTCGGGTGCGGCAGCCCGTGGGAGTCCCCTACACCGGGGGACGTGACCACGATCTCCACCCCGGCGGGTGGGCCGCCGGTGATGCGGCTCAAGACCGACCCGCACCATGCCCGCACCAGTCAGGTCAGCACCTGGACCATCGCCCGTCGACTGCCCGCAGCCCTGCGGTCGGCCGCCCGCCTCGGCTGGGCCGCCGACCGGCGGGCCATGTGCCTGATGCTCACCGCGCAGATCGCCATGGCCGTCCTCGCCGCCGTAGCCCTCGCCGAGACAACGTCCGTGATGCGCCAGGGCCTCGACGTTCTCACCGCCTACACCGGCCACCACCCCACCGGCCCGCTCCTCGCGGACATGACCTGGCCCGTCGCAATCGTCCTCACGGCGCTGATCGGCCGCTCCCTCACGGACGCCGCCGCGCAGGCGGCCGCCGCCCGCCTCGGCCCCAAGGCCGCCCGGCAGGCCGACCTCCAGGTCCTGCACGCCGCCGCCGGCGTCGAACTCGCCGCCTACGAGCACCCCGGCTTCGAGGACAGCCTCGAGGCCGCCGGCCGCGGCGCCGACTCAGCCCGCGAACTCCTCGCCGACACCCAGGCGATGATCTCCGCCCTCGCCCAACTCGCCGCCGCCGCGACCGTCCTTCTCGCCCTGCACCCGGCCCTGCTCGGCTGCCTCGTCCTCGCCGCCCTCCCACGCGGTCTCGCCGCGGTGAAGGCCGCCCGAATCGAGCACGCGGCCGCACACGACACCCTCGCCGACACCCGCCTGCGCTCCGTCCTGCGCAACTACGCCACCGACCGCAACACCGCCACCGAGCTCCGCGCCTGCAACATGGGCGCCTTCCTCACCGGCCGCTACCAGCAGGTCTCCGACCGCCTCGAACACGAAGCCCTGACCGCCGCACTGCGCGGACTGCGCACACGACTGACCGGCGACGCCGTCTCCGGCCTCGCAATGCTCGCCGCCTGGGCCGTCCTCGCCCTCCTCGTCACCAACGCCCGCATCGACGCAGCGGCCGCTGGTACGGCAGTCATCGCCATGCGTACCGCCGCCGGGATGCTCACCGGCATGATGCGCGCCGGCGCCCGCCTCTTCCGCACCAGCCTCTTCCTCGACGACTGGACCGCCTTCCTGCACACCGCCCACGACCTGCGCACCCACCGCGGCACCACCCAGGCGCCCGCCGACGGTCCGACCGTCATCAGCGCCCGCGACGTCACCTTCACCTACCCCGGCACCGAACAGCCCGCCCTGCGCGGCGTCGACCTCGACTTGAAGAAGGGCGAAGTCGTCGCCCTGGTCGGCGAGAACGGCTCCGGCAAAACCACCCTCGCCCATCTCCTCACCGGCCTCTACCTCCCCGACACCGGCACCGTGGCCTGGGACCAGACCGACCTCGCCACCGCCGACCCCCACACCGTGTGGCAGTCCCTGGCCCTGGTCCCACAGGACTACACCCGCTGGCCCCTGACCTGCCGCGAGAACATCACCCTCGGCACCTCCGCCCCCGACGGCGACACAGCAGTCCACCGAGCCGCCCGCGAAGCAGGCGCGGCCGCCGTCGTCGAGAAGCTGCCCCAGGGCCTCGACACGTCCCTCGCCCGCTCCTGGTGGGGCGGCCACGACCTCTCCGGCGGACAGTGGCAACGCATCGCCATCGCCCGCGCCTTCCACCGCAACGCACCGGTCCTGATCCTCGACGAACCGACTGCCGCCCTCGACGCCCGGGCCGAGCATCAGGTGTTCTCGCGCCTGCGGCAGCTGTCCGCCGGCCGCACCGCCCTGTTCATCACCCACCGCCTGGCCAATGCCAGGGTCGCCGACTGCGTCATCGTCCTGGACCAGGGCCAGGTTGTGGGGAACGGGACCTACGACGAACTCCTGCGAGACGGCGGCCTGTTCGCAGAGCTCCACGCGATGCAGGACGGCACCGGCGAACCTGTAACCGTGCCATCGACACGATGACTGCGCACTGCGCCCGGGCGGTGTGACGCCGGTACGCGGAGTCTGACATCAGTGGCACATCCCAAGCGGGCGACCATGGCGCGCTGAATGTCAGTGGTGCCTGCGAGCATGCACGTACTGCGATCACGACCAGCACCTGACCGCGAGCAAGTGCGCTGCAGACCGTTCGCAATGCAACGTGATTGCCAGAGAACCGAGGCGCTGACCAAATGGTCACGGCACGGAACTTGTGAGGGGGACCAATGGCAGGCAAGGGCGGTCCGTGGCCGTACGGGTCGACGGCTCCGTTGCGCGAGGACGTCCTGCGCGTCCTGGGGGTGCTCAAGGTGGCAACTGCGGACCAGATTCAGGAGCTGACCCGGCCGCACCTGACCTTCCGGCATCCGGCCCCGCGCAATCGGGGCCACCGTACGGCCGCGCACCGCAATGCAGCTCTTGACCTTGCGCACCATGGGCTGGTCCTGTCGGAGGGGCGCAGCAGGGACAGGACCAAGTTGTACGGCCTGACTGCGGGCGGGCTGGAAGCGGCGTCCCGGGTGCTGGGCCGGCCGATGACTGAGATGGGGTCGATCGCTCACGGGGCGGCCGTTCACGGGGCCGCACACATGCTCGACGTCAATGAGTCGGTCCTCGTTCTGCTGAGGCCCGCACCGTCGAAGGATGCCTACGACCGGCTCGAGCCCGCGGACCAGGCCGTGGTCGACACCCGGCCCCGGGGCATCGGCGCGCTGGACACTCTGACCACGGAGGTCGACCTACCTGTCACAGGGACAGACGCGAGGCCCGGCATCGGCTCCGTCCAAGCCGACCTGGTCATCACGGTTCCCGAGCACCGGATACCGCTGATGTTCGTCTGCGTCGACCGCTCCACCATGGTTCCGGAACGCGTTGTCCTCAAACTCCGCCGCTACCAGCAGTACTTCGAACGCAAGGACCGGCAGGGCGAGCAGCGCTGGCGCAACCGCTGGTGCGTGTACGAAGACCAGCTGCCGAACGTCGCGCTGGTCCTCACTGGCCGAAGCGACGCAGCGCTCTCGAACCGGGCCCGAACCATTCTGAGCCTGGCCGACGGCCTGGACACGCTGTTCCCCGTCATCTGCACCACGCTGCCGCGCCTGCAGGAACACGGGCCGTGGGGCGAAACGTGGTGGAGCACGACCAGCAGAGACCAGCCTCAGCCGTTGGACCGAGTACTTGGCCTGACCACCGGAACAGAGCTCTAGACAAGCTTCCCGCCAGAGGACGGACACCGGCCCGCGGGATGAGCCCTGCTCTGGCCGCTGCCTGATGTTGGCACAATGATCGTGTAGATCGGCAGTCACTGGGATTGGGCGGGGTGGTGAGGTGACGGGGAAGTCCACGCTGTGGCCTCATGCGTCGACGGGGGCGTTGCGTGAGGATGTCCTGCGTGTGCTTGGGGTTCTCAAGGTGGCCACGCCGGGTCAGATCCAGGAACTGACCCGCCCTCACCTCACGCTGCGGCATCCCCATCCGCATCAGGGCCGCCGGACGAAGGCGCACCGCAATGCTGCCCTGGATCTTGCTTCTCGGGGGTTGACGGTCTCGGAGGGGCACAGCCGCGACGGGCACAAGCTCTGGGGGCTGACGCCGGCCGGGCTGGAGGCGGCTGCCCAGGTCCTGGACCGCCCGCTGGCGGAGATGGGGTCCATCGCTCGCGGAGCGGCAACGCACGGCGCACAGCACGCGATGGCCGTGAATGCCACGGTGCACGGCCTGCTCCAGCCACGGCCCGAAGGACGCGACCTGGAGCAGCTCGGCACTGTCGAGCAGACCTGCGTCGAGGTGGGCCCTGAAGGGCTGGGGTCACTCATGGACATGTCCACCGAGGTGACCCTGCCGGTCACCGGGACCTGGGCCACACCCGGGCGCGGGGCCGTCCAGGCGGACCTCCTGGTCGCCGCCCCCGAAGCCGCCGCGCCGCTGCTGTTTGTGGAGGTGGACAGGGCAACCATGATTCCCGAGCGGGTGGCCCAGAAGGTCGCCGGCTACCAGCGTTTCTTCGAACGCCGCGACCGGCAGGGAGAACTGTGGTGGAAAGCGCGCTGGGAAACCCCCGAGCCCGTGCAGCCGGTGGTCGCGTTCGTCCTCACGGGACGCAGCGAGGAGAACCTGATCAAGCGAGCCGCGGCGATCCTCACCCTCGCCGACCAGTACCGAACCCCGTTCCCGGTGATCGGAACCACGTTGATGCGGCTCACGGAGCGTGGGCCGCACGGCGAGACGTGGTGGAACGCGCGTCGTGGGGGCAGCCCGGCGCCGCTGGCAAACGTGCTCAGCACCGCCTGACGGGAGCCGATGCCGAGTCCGGTCGGGGGACGAGGATACGGTCGGTCCTGGCAGATTGCGCGCCTGCTGCGGCGGTGCGGATGCCGGCCCAGCCGCCTTGTGGCGTTCGATTGCCTGTCATGGCTGCGGTCCTCGCCCCGGGCCCCGGGCGCGGCACAGTGCACCGGGGCCCGGGGCGAGCCGGCGTCAGCCCTCCTTTGCATCCAGCCCGATGCTGCGCCGGTCCTTGCCCGCAGTTGTGGGCTCGGGGGAGGGGCAACGGCGGACAGCCGCGACGCCCTGAATGCAGGCGATGACCGGCCCGCAGCTGCCGGGGCGGCTGCGGAGCGCGGTGGCGAGCCGAGCGTGACCGGTCATCGTTGCGGTGTCCGGCCCGCACGGGACCAACGACCCGTAACCGGATACCGCGTTCGTGGGGCGGCACGCCCGAGGGCGTGCCGCCGGGTTCTACCTTCTGCGCTCGGCGGCCTGCTGGAGGATCCGCCGGCGGGTCCACCGCCGGCGCCCGCCCTTGTCGGTGAGTGCGTCGACGGTCTCGAGCAGGGGGAGGTTGCCCTGGGCGAGACTGCTGGAGAACGAGTTCAGGCTCTTGAAGCTGAGCAGGGCTGCGGCTTGTGAGGCGCCCAGGAGCTCGTCCGGGTCCCCGTCGGCGGGGACCTCGGGCAGTGCGGGCGCCGCACGCTTCACGCCCGGCTGCTTGCCGCGTCCGGGGCGTGTGGCCATCCAGTCGAGCAGGGTCTGCACGCGCCACTGGTGCCGGCGGTACGGGTTCTCCGGGGTCCCCATCTCCTCGGTGACGTCCGGGGAAGGGAAGTACCCGGGGTGGTCGTGGAGGTAGGTGGTGACCTGGGTGGGGCTCTTGTATCCGAGGAACCTCGAGGCCTCGGCCGCCGTGAGCAGCTCGTCGGGATCCCGCTTCGGCGGCGTGTGCCCGCGAAGGCGCGCCTTGGGGCGCTGGGCGAACCAGGCGGTGACCTCCGCATGGTTCCACAGCCGGGCGCGACCTCGGGTGGCGACGCTTTCGGGGAAGCCGTTGTCGGCGCGGTCCTTGTACAGGCCGCTGATGCGTGCGGGGGTGAGGCCCTGTTCGGCCGCGATCTCGGCAGCGTCGGCCAGGCGAGGCTCACGTTGCGAGGTCATGGCGGCAGCCCGTCCCGTCGGTCGGCTGCAGGCCGGCCGGTCCGGCCCGCAACTCACATAATGGCATGACTCGTGGAGGGTGGTCCAGCGAGCCCGGGAACTGGCGGCTGCGCCTGGTGCGCGCCGGCGTCAGACCTCTGGGACGAGGCTCACGCCGCGGCGTGCGGCGTCCTCGGCGAGCTGCAGGTAGGCCATGCCGGCGGGAGTCCGCTCCCACGCGGCAAGGGCGAGCAGCATGACGAGCTCGTCCCGGTCCTCCACCCCGTCCCGGGGCACCCCGGCCGCGGCGGCCGCGGCCGTCAGTTCCGCGTCAGGCAGTGCGGCGCACTGCTCAGCCATGGCGCGACAGGAATCCGCGAGTTCCTGGCTGTAGAGCTCGCTCGCCTCGCGCATCAGCAGCAGGAGGTCGGCGTCATGTATGCGGGGTGCTTCGGCCGCCAGGTCGAGCAGCCTGTGGGTCGTCGTCATCACGAGAAGTATGCCTCCGTAGCGAATAGTAGAAGTGTCAAGCTGTAGTGCTGTGCGGCGCCGCATGAGAGCAGCACCGCTTCCTGGCCGTGGCCGGTGGGCGCCCCACTCGTCGTCCGGAGCAGCCGAGCGTCGGTACTGCGGGCGCTGAGGGGGCGGAGTGAGGGATACTCGGCGCATGGCTCCGAACGCCTCTCCTCAGCCTCTTTCGCCTTCCGAGGTGCTGCGGACGCGCTACCGCAAGCGTCTGCCCGGACATCTCGGGGAGCTGGACGGACCGACGCAGGGAACGGTCGACCTCCCGCTTCACGTGGTCTGGTCCGGCCGTACCTCCTTTGTGCTGGACCGCCCGAAGTCCCGGATGACCCTGTACCGGACCGTGCTCACCGAGGGCCAGCGCGATGACCTGATCGCCTACCTTGACGCCTCTCTGCTGATTGACCAGTGGCCCGTCCTGCGCCGTCTGGTCAGCCCGCACCTGCGGGACGTCTGGGAAGACGCGTTCCCGGAGCTCGCCCGGCAGGGCGCGGCGGCCGCATGAGGCTGGACGGACTGCACCGCCGGCTCCTGGCCGATGTCCTGACGATCGGCTCCCCGTACCCGCTCGTGATCACCGGCGGATACGCGGTCCAGGCCCACGGCCTCGTCGAGCGGCTCAGCCAGGACCTGGACGTCGCGACCGAGAACCCAGCCCCCATGTCCGAGATCATCGCAACCGTCAGCGCGGGGCTGACCAGCCGCGGCTGGCAGGTCCACCAGCTGGAGTCCGACCCGCTGTCCGGGCGGCTGGTCGTCACCGACCCCGCCACCGGTGAGGAATGCGAGGTCGACGTACTCAAGGAAGCGTTCTGGGCGCCACCTGAGACCACCGAGCACGGTCCGGTCCTTGCCCTGGACGATGATCGGCACCAAGGTGCGCGCGCTCGCCGACCGCGGCTACGTACGCGACCTCATCGACGTCCATGCTGCTGCCGGCCACCGGACGAACACCGAACTCGAGCACCTCGGCCGCCGGCACGCCCGCGACGAGTTCAGCCTGCCCAACCTGCGCGACCGCCTCAACGGCGCCGAATGGTTCGAGGACGAGGACTTCACCGCCTACGGCCTCGACGGCGAACAGCTGGCCACCCTGCGGCACTGGGCACTGTCTTGGGCCATGGACATCGAAGCGCGCCTGCACTCCGAGCGGGAACCTGACGGCGAGCAGCCGGAAGACGCCTGACCCCGGCGAACCAACCCCGGCCGAGCACTCGCACGCCCTTCCCGGGCTGTGGCGGCCCCTGTCGGCCGGTGCCGCGAGCTGCGCGCAGCGCGTGGCGCCGGCCGGTGGACCGGCGCCACACGAGCCGGGCATCAGGCACGGTGGGCGGGCGGGGCCGGAGGTCAGCCGGTGGCCGGAGCCGTGTAGGCGTGGAAGACGTCGTGGCCCAGTGCACGGAGCTTGTCGGCGGCGTGGTCCACGTCGTTCGGTCCGGTGCCGGTGGAGCGGGTGTAGGCGCCGATGGCGTCGTTCCAGGCGAATCCGGCGGCGGTGAGGAGTGCGTCGGTTTCGGGTGTGCGGTCGATGGTGGCTCGGGGTGCTGCGACCAGGCCGTACGTGTGGTCAGGGGTGACCAGGAACATGGGTGCCTCCTGTGCGTGTCGGGTGGATTGGGCGCGCTGGGTGGGGACTTGGCAGACGCCAGGGGAGCGGGCCAAGCCAGGCGCCGGCCGGGGCGCGGAGCCGTCCGCGGGGCGGTGCGCCGGAGCGGAAGGTCGGGGGGCTCGGTGTCAGGGCGTGTTGTGGATGAGCTCGGCGACCTTCCGGGCCGACAGGACCGGGGAGGTCCTGAGCAGTGAGTCGCACCCGGCCTGCCAGATCTGCGCGGCCGTGGTGGACCGGACCTGGAAGTTCGTGGCCGGGCTGATTCGCCACGTGCGCCCGCACGGGTCGGTGACGGTGTAGGTAAGGAACTGCGGCGTGTCCTGGCGGCCGTTGCTGCGCCAGCCGAGGCGCGCGCCGGTGAGCGCGGCCTCAAGTTCGCGGCAGCGAGCAGGCGTGACGTGGGTGAAGCTGGCCATGAGAGGACTCCTTCGCGGAAGTTGGAGGCGCGCCCGGTGGATGCCGCTGCGACGGCCGCCGGTGGACCCTGCGTCCGGGCTCACTTTCTATAATGGTGTGATCTGGCGTGGTGTGAACCCACCCTGTGACCTGCGAAGACTGCACCGAAGCGCGCACCTGGCGCCCGCGCGGAGGGGGCGAGGCGTGTAAATTCGCGTCACGGCGCGTCGATGACCGTCACCTCGTCGCGATGCGGGAACTGGACGCGGCCGTCGCTCATGCGCAGCGTGAGGTGACCCCCGGTGTGGACTTCGCGGACGATCCCGCGGGCTCCCCGGCGGTGGGTGACACCCAGAGCGTGGACGTCGGCGGCGAGCTCGACGCGGTCACCGACCGTGATCTGTACGGACATTGCGGATACCTCGGATCGGGGATGTGTGACAGGTGTGCGGCAGGGCGCCCAGTGCCTCTGGTGAGAGGCCCAGGGCCGCGGGGCGAGCGGCAGCCGCGGGCCTGGCGCGCCTGGGTGTCGTGCGCGCGCCCGGGCCCCCGTCGGCCGGGCCGGTGAGGCGGCGGCGGCCCGGTCGGCAGGGGTGGACGCTCGGGCGGGGTGTCCGGCGCCTTCAGTGGCGCAGTGCGGCCCGCCCGGCGCCCAGTGCGTGCGGTTCCTCGTGGTCCCGGTAGTCGGAGATCTTGATGTAGCCACCGGGCATGGTGTCCAGGCGCAGCAGCGGACTCCAGTTGCGGACGACTTCGTCGGGGAGCTCGTCCAGGGTCTCCGCCTCGACCTGTGCGGCCCACCCGGTCAGCGCGCAGCCGAGCTCCTTGCGCCAGGCCAGGAGGATCGGGAACAGCTGGGCGCAGTCGTCGACCAGTGCCGCCGCCCGGGAGTCGTAGGGGCCGGGGGCCTCGGCGTACCGGGGGACCTCGGGGTCGGTGAGCTCGCCCAGCGTCATCAGCCAGCGCAGTTTCATGGCCTCATGCCTCCAAGAGGGGGCGGGCGCCGCACACTGCGGCGCCCGCAGGGGGTTGGGCGGGACTACTGCTGGCCGTCCTGGCGGGGGAAGCGTTTCAGGGCGGCGGAGCCGTCCCAGCCGTCGGCGGGAAGGGCCTGCCGCTGACCGGGGATGGCGGGGATGGCGCGCTCGTTGTCGTCGTGGTTCCACTCGTGCTGCATGGTCAAGTTCCCTTTGTTCGGGGGGATTTGGTGGGTGTCGGAGTGGCGGGGCGCCGACCCCTTCCGACGTGAACAACATTACAGCGCCATAAAACAGTGGTCAAGGTGCCTCAGTGCGGCGTGTCAGGACCTGTGCGCACCCGCACGACCGGGGCGAGCGCTAACCCTCTCCGGCCGGCCTGCGCGTCAGGTCAGGGCGTGGGCGCGTCGAGTGGTCAACTCGCCTGGCTGGACTGGTGCTTGCGCGCCTCGGCGAGCACGCGCTGGGCGGTGCCGTAGGCGATTCCGTACCGGTCGGCGACCTCCTGGGGACTCACTGGCCCGCGGGTGCCGCGCTCGGCCGCCTGGAGCTCGCCGGCGACCTCGACCGCGCGTGGGTGTGGCCCTTGGCGTCCGGCGCGCCCCCGGTTCGTCGGGTCGCCCGCGGGGCGCCCGGCGCCGGTGGCTTCGGGGCTCTCACGGCGGTCCCCGGCTTCGAGGCGCGCCGTGACCGCGGACCGTGGCCACCGCTTGCCGTGCCGCTCGATGCCCGCGGGGAGGTAGCCCGTCGTGACGTAACTGCGCACCGTCGAGCCGGTGATGCCGAGCGCGTCGGCGACCTCCTTCTGCGACAGGAGGTCGCCGGGCTGCTCGACGGTGAGGTCCGGCCCGGGCGGGACGCTGCGCCCGCTGGTGTAGGCGTCGGCCTGCTCGGCGTCGTACAGCCTGATGCGGCCCTCGGCGGCGCTGACCATGGTGACGCGCTGCTCCAGCTCGTCCCGGTGCTTGCGACGGAACTCGTGCAGGGGCAAGCCGAGCGCGCCGGCTACGTCGCTCTCGGTGCGGACGTCGCGTCCCTGGGGGATCATCGTCGGTCACTACTCCTGATCTGCGTCAGCGCCGTCCGGCCCTGCGCGGACCGGGTATGGATAGACTCTGCCTCATCATCTCTGCTCCTTTCGTGGGCGCCATGTTCGCCCGGCGGTTGAGTGGATTTGGTGGGTGGGCCGACGGACGCCGTCACCTTGCTCCGGCAGGTGAACCGTCGGCCCTTTTTGCGTTGCGGGATGTGCGGGAGCGCACGGGAGCCGGGCATGCGCGGGTGTGGCCGGGGCGGACCCGGCCACACGGGCGGCACTTCAGGCGCCGGGCCCACAGGCGTGGAGCTCGCCGCCGTGCGCCGTGACAAGCGCGCGAACGGCCTGGACCGGCACGTCGAGGAAGAGCGCGGCGCCGTCGAACGCGTCGCACTCCAGCGGCCGGTCCCACGCTCCGTCCTCGCTCTCCGGGACGCTGACTCCCTCGGAGAGGAACACCTCCATCAGATCGCCCTCGTCAGGCATCCGGACCGTGACCTCGCCGCCGTCGGCGAGAGCGATCGGCGTGAAGGACCTGATGCCGGACACGGCGACGGCGTCGAGCTTCGGGCTGGTCGTCATGGTCTGCTCCTCGTGAGTCTCGGGCTGGTCGTCATGGTCTGCTCCTCGTGAGTCTCGGGCGCTGCATCGGTGTGTGGGGCTGCGGCTCCGGCTCCTCCGCCGGCGGTGGGGCGGGGACCCGGACTGGGTCCCGGGGGGGGGGCGCCCCGGGGGCCCCCCCCCCGGCGGGGGGGGGGCGGGGAGGACCCCGTATCGGGGGGCGGGCGGGCGGTTGGGGGGGACGGCTCCGCCGCGGTGGGCGGGGCCGCACCCCC
>NZ_JBITJS010000010.1:0-250619 GCF_044460245.1 Streptomyces sp. NPDC050145
TCCCGGTCCGGATCGGCGTAGACAGCAACGCTCGCGATCCCGGCGTCCCGGCACGCCCGGGCAACGCGGACAGCAATTTCGCCACGGTTGGCGATGAGCACCTTGCGCACGATGGCTCCCTCCTTGAAACAAGCCGAGTTTAGGGACTGCCGACACGGCACTTCGACCCGTCCCCAATGGTGACCTTGCCCACACGGAGCGTTACTCGAGGCGCGCTCGGTCCCCGAAATCCCTTGTCGTGCCTGGGTGTGCGGGATCCCTGGGGACAACCCTAGCCCTGGCGTGTGGTCAAGGTCTCTGTGAGACGGCTCCCCGGCCCGTCAGCTTTCTTTGTGGAGTCCCTACGAATGGCCCAACGATTCTTTGCCTCGGACAGAACCCTTGTCCCGAGGTTTACCCGTTAGTAGCGTTCGCGAGGCAGTGAACATACTCGGGGTAACAGTCGGTGGAAGTGGGTGGGACCGGTGGCGCGCAGGCCGGTGGCGTGGGTGGCCTCGATCGTTCTGATCGCGGAGGCACTCGGGATCGTTTTCCTGAACTGGTTCCTGGGCCTGGTGGTCGATCGGCAGGACATGTCGCTCGCGGGGCTCGACCCGCGCGCCATGTCGATCGGCGCGTGGGTCGCGGGTGGTCTGTTCGGTCTCTACCTGGTGCTGTGCGCGCTCGTCCTCGTACGGGCCGCCGTCCGGGACCGGGGGCCGGGCGGCTTCGGGCGGATCCTGCTGATCAGCGCGGCCGTCGTGCACGGGCTGCTCGGCGCGTTCTCGATCGGCCTGGTGGGCTGGCTCGCCTTCGTCTTCATGATGGTCGTGCTCGCCCTGATCGTGCTGACCCTGGTCGCGTACGACCGTCACGAGAACGGTGTCGAGAACGGTGTCGAGAACGGCGCGGCGGACGGCCCGGCCGCCCCTCCGGCTAGTTCGTCTCCGGAGCCCACAACTCCGTGATGCCGACGCCCAGTCGGGCGAGCAGCCGGCGCAGCAGCGGCAGCGAGAGCCCGATGACGTTGCCGTGGTCGCCGTCGATGCCGTCGATGAACGGCGCCGAGAACCCGTCCAGGGTGAAGGCGCCCGCCACGTGCAGCGGCTCGCCCGTGGCCACGTAGGCGGCGATCTCCGCGTCGCTCGGCTCGCCGAAGCGCACGACCGTGGACGCGGTGCCGGAGGCGTACCGGCCGGAGACCGTGTCGTACACGCAGTGGCCCGTCTGCAGGGTGCCGGCGCGGCCGCGCATCGCCTTCCAGCGGGCCGTGGCCTCCTCGGCGTCGGCGGGCTTGCCGAGCGCCTCGCCGTCCAGGTCGAGCACGGAGTCGCAGCCGATCACGACGGCGCCGTGCGCCTCGGGCTTCGCGGCGACCACGGAGGCCTTGGCCTCGGCGAGGGCGAGGGCCAGTTCGGCCGGGGTCGGGGCGGTCACGGCGTCCTCGTCGACCCCGCTGACGATCACCTCGGGCGCGAAGCCGGATTGACGCAGCAGGCCCAGACGGGCGGGGGACTGTGAGGCCAGGATGAGGCGGCGCTGAGCGGTCATGCCGGTCAGGTTAGTGCCGTACGCCGCCGGACCGCGCCCGCGCTCACAGCAGGCCGAGCACGACCATCGCCACGATCATGGCAAGCGCGAGCACGAGGCCCGCACGGCGCAGCATCTCCTGCGTCTCGCGCAGTTCCTCGATGGGTTCGTCCTCAGGGTCTGACCACAGCACGCAACCGATACTGCGGGCCGCGCTTGCGGGGCGCCTGAGTACGCGTACTCAGCCGCCCCCGTACGGAAGGACTAATTCCCCCGGGGTCCGGGCGGCCTAGCCGGGCCAGTACGTGCGCGACCAGCTCGTCGCGCCCGGGGCCGGGAGGCGACGCCGGGCGATCCGCCCCGGGTGGGCCCAGGCGTCCGGCTCCACCGCGGCGGCGGGCGCATCGGAGACCGCGGCGGCGCGGGCGCGGACGACGGCGAGGGCGGCGGCGAGTTCTTCGGGGGTCGGGTTGCCCCGTACGACCTTGATCACCATGCTGCGGCTCCTAGCTACAGATTGCCTAGAGGGGGATGTTGCCGTGCTTCTTCGGCGGCAGGGACTCCCGCTTGGTCCGCAGCTGCCGCAGCCCCTTCACCACATGCGCCCGCGTGTCCGACGGCATGATCACCGCGTCCACGTAGCCCCGCTCGGCGGCCGTGTACGGGTTCAGCAGCGTGTCCTCGTACTCCGCCATCAACTGCGCCCGCGTCGCCTCCACATCGTCCGCCGCGGCCAGCGTCTTACGGTGCAGGATGTTCACCGCGCCCTGCGCACCCATCACCGCGATCTGCGCCGTCGGCCACGCCAGATTCAGATCCGCACCCAGATGCTTGGACCCCATCACGTCGTACGCGCCACCGAACGCCTTCCGCGTGATCACCGTGATCAACGGCACCGTCGCCTCCGCGTACGCGTAGATCAGCTTCGCCCCCCGCCGGATGATCCCCGTGTGCTCCTGCTCCACCCCCGGCAGGAACCCCGGCACATCCACGAACGTCAGCACCGGCACATTGAACGCGTCGCAGGTCCGCACGAACCGCGCCGCCTTCTCCGACGCGTCGATGTCCAGACAGCCCGCGAACTGCATCGGCTGGTTCGCCACGATCCCCACCGGACGGCCCTCGACCCGCCCGAAGCCCGTCAGGATGTTCGGCGCGAACAACGCCTGCGTCTCGAAGAACTCCGCGTCGTCCACCACATGCTCGATCACCGTGTGCATGTCGTACGGCTGATTCGCACTGTCCGGAATCAGCACATCCAGCTCACGGTCCTCCTCCGACACCTGAAGGTCGGCTTCCTCCGGGAAGGCGGGCGGCTCGCTCAGATTGTTCGACGGCAGATACGACAGGAGCGACTTCACGTACTCGATCGCGTCCTTCTCGTCCCCCGCCATGTGATGCGCGACCCCGGAACGGCTGTTGTGCGTCCGCGCACCACCCAGCTCCTCGAACCCCACGTCCTCACCGGTGACGGTCTTGATGACGTCCGGGCCGGTGATGAACATGTGCGAGGTCTGATCCACCATCACCGTGAAGTCCGTGATGGCCGGGGAGTAGACGGCGCCGCCCGCGCACGGGCCCACCACCAGGCTGATCTGCGGGATCACACCCGAGGCGTGAGTGTTGCGGCGGAAGATCTCCCCGTACATCCCGAGGGCCATCACGCCCTCCTGGATACGGGCACCACCCGAGTCGTTGATCCCCACGACCGGACAGCCCGTCTTCAGCGCGAAGTCCATCACCTTCATGATCTTCTGCCCGAACACCTCGCCCAGCGCGCCGCCGAACACCGTGAAGTCCTGCGAGAACACCGCCACCGGCCGGCCGTCCACCGTCCCGTAACCGGTCACCACACCATCGCCGTACGGCTTGTTCGCCTCCAGACCGAAGTCCGTCGAACGATGCCGCGCGAACTCGTCCAGCTCCACGAACGAGTCCTCGTCCAACAGCAACCCGATCCGCTCACGCGCCGTCAGCTTCCCCTTCGCGTGCTGCTTCTCCACCGCACGCGCCGAACCCGCATGCGTCGCCTCGTCGATCCGCCGCCGCAGATCATCGAGCTTCCCGGCGGTGGTGTGGATGTCGATCTCGTTCATCGGGGCGCGGCTCCCTGCCTGGTTCGACGCTGCTCACGGGGGGACGGGGCTACTGACTCGTAGAGTAGTGGCGCGCCTACGGTTCGGCAGTGCGTCGTATGCCACACCTAGGCTGGGTTGCATGACGCCGCGAGATCGTTCAGACGTGCCCGCCAGCCCCTGGTCCGACCTGGACCGGCCGCCCCTCTCCGAGAGCGGGCTGCGCCGCTCGCTGCTTCGGCAGGACGGCCTCTGGTCGTCCCTCGACATCGTGGCGAGCACCGGGTCCACCAACACCGATCTGGTGGCACGCGCCGTCGCCGGGACCGCGCAGGAAGGCGCCGTGCTCGTCGCCGAGGAGCAGAGCGCGGGACGCGGGCGGCTCGACCGGCGCTGGTCGGCGCCGCCGCGCTCGGGGCTCTTCTTCTCCGTCCTGGTGAAGCCCGCCGAGCACGAGGTGCCGGTGTCGCGCTGGGGCTGGCTGCCGCTGCTCACCGGGGTCGCGGTCGCCACGGCGCTGTCCGCGGCCGCCGGAGTCGACACGGCCCTGAAGTGGCCCAACGACGTGCTCGTCACCGTCGACGGCGAGGAGCGCAAGACGGGCGGGATCCTGGCGGAGGCCTCCGGCGAGGGCGGGATCGTCATCGGGGTCGGGCTCAACGTGTCGCTCCGCGCGGAGGAGCTGCCCGTGCCGCAGGCGGGGTCGCTGGCGCTGGCCGGGGCGGCGGTGGTGGACCGGGAGCCGTTGCTGCGGGCCGTGCTCAGGTCGTTCGAGCGGTGGTACGTGGAGTGGTGCGCGGCGCAGGGTGACCCGGTGTTGTCGCGCTTGCAGGAGACGTACGCGGCGGGGTGCTCGACCGTGGGGCGGCGGGTGCGGGCCGTTCTTCCGGGGGAGCGGGAGTTGGTGGGCGAGGCGGTGGCCGTGGACGGGGACGGGCGGTTGGTGGTCCGGGGCGAGGATGGTGAGCGGGTCCCGGTGGGTGCGGGTGACATCGTCCATCTGCGCCCGGCGTAGTCGTTCGTCTGCGGGCCGGTGGGGCTTCTCGCGCAGTTCCCCGCGCCCCTGAAGGCACACTTCGTGCGCCCCAGGGGCCCGCGCTCGCCCGACCAGAGCACTCGGCACCCCCGTAGGCGGGACCCGCGTCGAGTGGAGTGACGTGGGGCACAAGGGCTGCCGTATCGTTGAGGCCGGTCGATACCTGACCGCGGCAGATCGGAAGGGCAGCAGGCGTGACCGTCGACGACTCGGGCTCCGGCACGGGCACCCCACCCGACCCCGAGAAGCCGGAAGGGGACGAGAAGGACACCGCGGATCCCCTCGCGCTGCGCCTCGAAGGACTGATCCTCGGTGCCGAGCGCCGCTACACCCCGTTCCAGGCGGCCCGCAGCGCCGGTGTCTCCATGGAGCTCGCGTCGAGGTTCTGGCGGGCCATGGGCTTCGCCGACATCGGGCAGGCCAAGGCGCTGACCGAGGCGGACGTCCTGGCGCTGCGCCGGCTCGCCGGTCTCGTCGAGGCGGGCCTGCTCAGCGAGGCGATGGCCGTGCAGGTGGCCCGGTCCACCGGGCAGACCACGGCGCGGCTCGCCGAGTGGCAGATCGACTCGTTCCTGGAAGGGCTCACGGAGCCGCCGGAGCCCGGGATGACCCGCACCGAGGTCACGTATCCGCTGATAGAGCTGCTGCTGCCCGAGCTGGAGGAGTTCCTCGTCTACGTGTGGCGGCGGCAGCTCGCCGCGGCCACCGGGCGCGTCGTGCAGGCGGCCGACGACGAGGAGATGGTGGACCGGCGGCTCGCCGTCTGCTTCGCCGACCTCGTCGGGTTCACCCGGCTCACCCGGCGCATGGAGGAGGAGGAACTCGGCGAGCTCGTCGAGGCCTTCGAGACCACGGCCGCGGACCTGGTCGCCGCGAACGGCGGACGGCTCATCAAGACGCTCGGCGACGAGGTCCTGTACGCGGCCGACGACGCGGGCACGGCCGCGGAGATCGCGCTGCGGCTCATCGAGACGATGAGCAACGACGAGACGATGCCGGAGCTGCGCGTCGGCATGGCCTTCGGCACCGTCACCACGCGCATGGGCGACGTGTTCGGCACGACCGTGAACCTGGCGAGCCGGCTCACCTCGATAGCGCCGAAGGACGCCGTTCTCGTGGACGGGGCGTTCGCCGAGGAGCTGATCCGGGCCGGGGACACGCCGAGCTCGGAGGCGGAGGCCGCCGCGCAGGCGCAGAAGGCCGAGGAAGCGGGCGAGGCGCCGCCCTCGTACCGGTTCGCGCTGCAGCCCATGTGGCAGCGCCCGGTCCGCGGGCTCGGTGTCGTGGAGCCCTGGACGCTGACCCGGCGCACCTGACATCTTGACGGTTAACTGGCGTTAACCGGAAGGGTGAGTCATGGGTGCAGAGCAGCGGTTCGGGGAGTTCGTGGTCGTACGGCGCCACGGCGAGGAGGGTGCCGGGGCCGCCGGGGCCGTCGCCGAGCTGGTGCTCGACCGGCCCAAGGCGATGAACGCGGTCTCCACCGACATGGCCCGCTCGATCGGCGCCGCGTGCGACGCGCTCGCGGCCGACCGGGACGTGCGGGTGGTCGTGGTGACGTCCAGTCACGAGCGGGCCTTCTGCGTCGGCGCGGACCTCAAGGAGCGCAACTCCTTCACGGACCTGGACCTCGTACGGCAGCGGCCGGTGGCCCGCGCCGCGTACACGGGCGTGCTCGAACTGCCGATGCCGACGATCGCGGCCGTGCACGGCTTCGCGCTCGGCGGCGGCTTCGAGCTGGCGCTGTCCTGCGATCTGATCGTGGCCGACGCGACCGCCGTCGTCGGCCTTCCCGAGGTGTCGGTCGGCGTGATCCCCGGCGGCGGCGGTACGCAGCTGCTGCCGCGCCGCATCGGGGCCGCGCGCGCCGCCGAGCTCATCTTCTCGGCGCGGCGCGTGGAGGCGGCCGAGGCGGGCGAGCTCGGGCTCGTGGACCAGGTCGTGGCGGCGGGCCAGGACCGTACGGAGGCGCTGGCGCTGGCCGGGCGGATCGCCGAGAACTCGCCGGTCGGGCTGCGCGCCGCGAAGAGGGCGCTGCGCCTCGGCCACGGCCTGGACCTGCGGGCCGGACTGGAGGTCGAGGACGCGGCCTGGCGCTCGGTGGCCTTCTCCGGCGACCGCGCGGAGGGTGTCGCGGCCTTCAACGAGAAGCGGCGCCCGCAGTGGCCGGGGGAGTGAGCCGGGAGTGAGTCGCCCCGGGCCCCGGAGAAGACCAAGATCACCGAGTCGGACGCGCTGAATTCACCGAAATGCCGGAAACATTCCTAGCCTGGGGGAATGGGAGAGGACGACCGGCTGCGCGCCGTGGTGACGCTTGCGCAGGGCATGGCCGCCGCAAAGGCTCCGCGGGACTCCTGGCGGGCCGCGGCGCTGGGGGCCTGCCGTGCGCTGACCGGCAGTTTCGCCGCGCTCTCCGTGTGGGAGCGCGGGCACGGCCGGCTCCGGGTGCTCGTCAACGTCGGGGACCTCGCGCCCGACGAGGAGGAGTTCCCCGAGCGGGAGACCTATCCGGTGCACCAGTTCCCGGAGATCACCGAGTTCCTGCACGAGCGGTGGGCCGGGGGCGGCGCGGCGAACGCCTGGGTGGAGACGGCCGCCGGGCCCGTCGAGCGCGGCGGCTACTGCCATCAGCGGGTGGCCGCGCTGCGCCGGCGCGGGCGCGGCTGCTGTGTCGTCGCGCCGATCGTGCTGCACGGGCGCGCCTGGGGCGAGCTGTACGTGGCGCGGCCGCAGGGGATGCCCGTGTTCGACCGGGGCGACGCCGAGTTCGCGACCGTGCTCGCCGCCGTCGTGGCGGCGGGCATCGCGCAGACCGAACGCCTGGAGGAGGCGCGGCGCCTCGCGTTCACCGACGCCCTGACGGGCCTCGCCAACCGGCGGGCCGTCGACATCCGCCTCGACGAGGCCGTCGAGCGGCACCGCGCGGACGGGGCGGTCGTCAGTCTCGTCGTGTGCGACCTGAACGGGCTCAAGCGGGTCAACGACACCCTCGGGCACGCCGTCGGCGACCGGCTCCTCGAACGCTTCGGGTCCGTCCTGTCGTTGTGCGGCGCGATGCTTCCGGGGACGCTCGCGGCGCGGCTCGGCGGCGACGAGTTCTGCCTGCTCGCGGTGGGGCCCGCCGCGGACGAGGTGGTGCGGGTCGGCGGCGAGGTCTGCGCCCGCGCCGCGGAACTCGACCTCGGAGACGGGGTGGCCTGCGGGATCGCCTCGACCGGAGACCCCATCGGCGAGGTCTCCAGTGCCCGCCGGCTGTTCCGGCTCGCGGACGCCGCCCAGTACCGGGCGAAGGCGCTGCGCTCGGCGAAGCCCGTCGTCGCCGGGCGGGACGGCGGTCTGGACGACCCGGTCGTCCGGCTGGCGGACGCGCCGCCGCCGGTCGCGGGCGAGGGGGAGCGGCGCCGCATCAGAGGCCTGGAGCCGGAGCCGTAGCGGCAGTTGGCCGACTCGGTCAGTAGGCCTCGGTCGCGCGCTGTCTGCGCACCGAGTACGTCACGAAGCCGACGCCCAGGCACAGGCAGACGGCGCCGCCCATGACGTACGGGGTGGTGTCGATGGTGCCGGTGTCGGCGAGCCGCAGTTCGCGGTCGGTGCGCGCGTCGGTCACCGCGGAGGCGGTGCGCGCGTCGGTGTGGACGGTCTCGGACTCCCCGGGGGTCGCCGTGGCATTGGGGACGAACCACAGGGCCCCGAGCAGGGTCCCTGCGGCTGTGGCGGTGAGCAGTGATCGGCGTGCGGCGGACACGGAAGCGATCCCCCTTGTGGCGCTGGCGAATTGGCCGTGTCCGCCGATGTTAGTGAAAGGTGCGGGTCACAGGAAAGTCACGGGTGGGGTGGGCCGTACGCTCCGGGTCATGAACACTGATGAGACGTCACGTTTTGTTCGCCTGAAGGTGGAATTGGTCCTGGAGATCGGTGACGCGGAGGCGCTCACCGGCGCCGCGCTCCAGCGGATCTCCGACGACGACGCGATGCCGCCGGAGGAGCGTTCGCACGCCGAGAGCGCCGTCCAGGAGGACGAGGCGGAGGCCATCGCCTACCTCGTGGACCCGTTCGACCTGGTCGGGGAGGTGCCCGGCACGGAGCTCGTCCAGGCCTCCTGGTCCAGCGAACAGGTGGATTACGACCCCGATTCGCCGGATTGGGACCTGGACGAGGATGATGAGCGGCAGGACGACACGGATCACGTGTAGCGGCCCCCGGATCGACAGCCCCGGGCGGCGCACCGCTGCCCGGGGCCGCGTCGTCCCGTAGGGGAGAATCGCGCGAGTGGGGGCGTGGGGCACGGGGGTTCAGCGGGGGTGTCGTCACCGTCGGTGCGCTGCCGGTCACGTCTTTACGGACGTGTCCTCGCCCACATCCGAGCGTTTTCGGGAACGGGACGAACCGGTCACCGCGTTGTGTACGGGTATGGGGAACACCTGTGTTCTCCGTGACCGCACTCGGGACGGCTGAGACTGGCCGGGACGTCGGGAAGTCGGGTAATTCGGCGACTATGGAGAAGCGTGTGATGACGGACGGTAAGCGGCGCAAGGGTCTGATGGCCGCGTCCGCTGTGCTCGGCGGCGTGCTGGTGCTCTCCGCGTGCAGCGGAAGCGACGCCGATTCGGGCGGCTCGGCGAGCGGCACGAAGGAATCGCAGGCCGCGCAGGCCGACGAGGCGGCGGCGAAGAAGACGTCCCAGGCCGAGATCAAGATCGCGCCCAAGGACGGCTCCGACAACGCGAGCATCAACAACGCCGCGAAGGTCACCGTGAGCAAGGGCACGCTCACCGACGTCACCATGACGACCGCCGACGGCACCGCGGTCGCCGGTCAGATATCGGCCGACAAGAAGAGCTGGAAGCCCACCAACCAGCTCGAGCGGTCGACCACGTACAAGATCGCCGCCGAGGCCCAGGACTCGGGCAAGCGGGTCGCGCACGAGAACGCGTCGTTCACGACCGTCTCCCCGGCCAACAGCTTCATCGGCAACTTCACGCCGGAGGACGGTTCGACCGTCGGCGTCGGCATGCCGGTCTCGATCAACTTCGACAAGGCGATCACGAACAAGGCCGATGTGCAGTCCCACATCACGGTCTCCTCCAGCAGCGGCCAGGAGGTCGTCGGCCACTGGTTCAACGGCAACCGCCTGGACTTCCGCCCCGAGGACTACTGGAAGGGCGGCTCCACCGTCACCCTGAAGCTGGACCTCGACGGCGTCGAGGGCGCGGACGGCGTGACCGGTGTGCAGCAGAAGACCGTCACCTTCAAGGTCGGGCGCAACCAGGTCTCCACGGTCGACGCCAAGACCAAGCAGATGACCGTCACCCGTGACGGCAAGGTCGTCAAGACCATCCCGATCTCCGCCGGTTCGCCCGACAACAAGACGTACGAAGGCCAGATGGTGATCTCCGAGAAGTTCAAGGAGACCCGGATGAACGGCGCGACGGTCGGCTTCACGGACGACGACGGCAAGGGCGAGTACGACATCAAGGACGTGCCGCACGCCATGCGTCTGTCGAACTCCGGCACCTTCATCCACGGCAACTACTGGGGCGCGAAGTCCATCTTCGGCTCGGTGAACACCAGCCACGGCTGTGTCGGTCTCGCCGACGCCAAGGGTGCGGGCGACTCCAGCACCCCCGGCGCCTGGTTCTACGACAACTCGATGGTCGGCGACGTCGTCATCGTGCAGAACACCGGCGACAAGACCGTCCAGCCGGACAACGGCCTGAACGGGTGGAACCTGAGCTGGGCCGAGTGGAAGGCCGGCTCCGCCGCCTGATCCCGCTCGCTCCCCGCACAGCCGCAGCAGCAGTCGCAGAGCCCCGGTACGCACCGCGTGCCGGGGCTCTGTGCTTGCCGGAACTCTGTTGCCGGCCGGGATCGCGGGTGCGGCCGGAAACCTGTGCGTAAGCCCTGAATCAGGGCTCTCATCCCGCTCTCATGCCGGCCTCAGCCCACGCTTACGGCCCGTCCTTAGCGTTTCGCCGTTCCTGTCCGTGCCCCCGTCCCGTGGGCCGTCATCCGGCGAGGCTTCGATGTTCTTCACGTATCTCCGGCGCGAGTTGCGCCGCCGCAGAAAGGCGGCGCTCGTCGTCGCCTCCGGGCTCGCGCTGGGCATCGCCCTCGTCATCGTCGTCAACTCCGTGTCCTCGGGCATGAACCGAGCCCAGGACAAGGTCCTGCAGTCGCTGTACGGGCTCGGCACCGACATGACCGTCACCAAGGCCGCCGCCGCGCCCTCCGACGGGGGCAGCGCCCGCCCGCGCTTCCGCTTCGACGCCAAGGGCGAGGGCGGCACGGACGGCGACGGCGACGGCGAGGAGCAGAGCAGCGACCGCGTCATGGTGCAGGGCTTCCAGACGCTCGCCGCGTCGACCGTCGCGAAGGTCGCCGGGCAGCCGGGCGTCGCCGACACCGTGGGCGGGCTCAGTCTCCAAGTGCTGAAGGTCGACGGGCAGTTCACGCGCGGCAGGTTCCAGCAGGGGGAGAGCGGCGGCGGGCCCGCGGGAAAGGGCGGCGGACAGCCGCAGGGCAGCGTCGAGGGCGGCGGCGCCGACTTCTCCGTCAACTCGTACTCCGTGTACGGAACTGACGTCACGAAGGGCGAGCTCGGCCCGCTGACCTCCTCGAAGATCACGAAGGGGCGGACCTTCGCGTCCTCCGAGACGAACGCGAAGGTCGTCGTCGCCGACGCGTCCTACGCCAAGCAGAAGAAGCTCGCCCCGGCCGACACCGTCACCGTCAAGGGCGTGAAGTACAAGGTCATCGGCATCGCGACCCCGGACAGCGGGGACGCCGCCGCCGACCTCTACCTGCCGCTGAAGCAGGCGCAGACACTCGCCGACGCGAAGAACAAGGTCACGACGGTCTACGTCCGGGCCACCGACTCCCAGCGGATCGACGCCGTGAAGGCGGCCGTGCGCAAGAACGTGCCGGGTACGACCGTGACGACCTCCGCCGACCTCGCCTCCACCGTCTCCGGCTCCCTGTCCACGGCCTCGGACCTCGCCTCGAACGTCGGCCGCTGGCTGTCGATCGCCGTGCTCGTCGCCGCGTTCCTCGTCGCCGGCCTGCTGACCTCCTCGGCCGTGTCCCGGCGGGTGCGCGAGTTCGGCACGCTCAAGGCGCTCGGCTGGAAGTCCGGCCGGGTCACCCGCCAGGTCGTCGGCGAGGCCGTCGTCAACGGGCTCATCGGCGGCGCCCTCGGCATCGCGGTCGGCCTCGCCGGCGCCTACGCCGTCACCGCGATCAGCCCCACGCTCACGGCCGAACTCGGCGCGGGCGGCGCCGGATCCACGGGCGGCCCGGGCGGCCCCGGCGGCTTCGGCGGGGGCGGCGGAACGATGCGCCAGTCCGGCGCCGGCAAGAGCCTCGACATCGCGCTCAGTGCCCCCGTCTCCGCGACCACGATCGCCCTCGCGGTCGGCCTCGCCGTCGCGGGCGGCCTCGTCGCCGGAGCGTTCGGCGGCTGGCGGGCCGCGCGGCTGCGCCCGGCGGACGCGCTGCGCCGCGTCGAGTGAGCACCGCCCCTTCCCCCGCAGCCCCGATCCTCGTACGTATCACGGGAGTTCCCCCATGTATCAGCTCAGAGGCGTGACCAAGCAGTACCGGCGCGGCAAGGACACCGTGGAGGCGCTGGCCGGCGTCGACCTGACCATCGGCGACGGCGACCGGCTCGTCATCCAGGGCCCCACCGGCGGCGGCAAGTCGACGCTGCTCCAGATGCTCGGCGGCCTCGACCGGCCCACCGCGGGCAGCGTCGAACTCGACGGCACCGACCTGGCGAAGCTGCCCGAGGCCCGGCTCACCCGGGTCCGCGCCGAGTCCATCGGCTTCGTCTTCCAGTCCTTCAACCTCATCCCGACGCTCACCGCGCACGAGAATGTCGAGACCGCCCTCGTCCCGCTCGGCCTGCGCGCCGCCGACCGCCGCGAACGCGCCGCCGAGGCCCTGCACTCGGTGGGCCTGGGCGAACGCCTCGGCCACCTGCCCTCCGAGATGTCCGGCGGCCAGCAGCAGCGCGTCGCCATCGCCCGCGCCCTCGTGAAGAACCCCAAGGTCCTCCTCGCCGACGAGCCCACCGGCAACCTCGACGAGTCGATGCGCGACGAGATCATGGACGTACTGGAGGACCGCTGGAAGGAGCACGGCCTCACGTTCATCATGGTCACCCACGACACGACCCTCGCGAAGAAGGCCCCGCGCCTGGCGACGATCCGCAGGGGACGGATCACGGTCACGGAGAACGCGACCTCGTGAAAGGTCGTACGCGGAGCGGCGAGTGTGCCGCTCGGCCGGTGGGGGGGCGCCAGAACCCTGGCCTACGCGGGCGACATGACCTCGTAGAGGTTGCGCGCTGCGTCGGTGAAGAACAGGCCGCGCGGGCACAGCGGGTGGTCGGTGCGGCCGTTGGCCGGGTCGCGCGGGGAGTTGCCGTAGGGGACACCGAGGTCCCGGACGCGGGCCAGGATCGCGTCGAAGGTGGCGGGGTCCACGTCGAAGGCGAGGTGGTGGCCCTCGGGGTGCTCGACCGTCATGAAGTCGAGGGTGAGGGAGTCGTTGACCCGCACCGGGGCGAAGTGGCCGTCGTGGCCGGCCGGGGGCAGGGCCTCCAGGCCCATCACCGCTGCGAAGAAGCGGGCCGCCTCGGTGCGGTCGACGGCCGGGACGATGGTGTGGTTGAGGCTCACGGCCATGAAGGGCTCCCGGTGCGGTCAGTGTTCCGTGCGGGTGGGTGATCCGTGCTCGGTGTGCGCGAGTGATCCGTGCTCGACGGGGGCGAGCGATCCGTGCAGCAGGACGTCGACGAGTTCGGCGGCCGTCGGATCGGCGTCGGAGTCGGTGGTGCCCGGGCGGGTGAAGAGCATGCCGAGGAAGAGCGCGGCCAGCTTCTCCGGAGGCAGCCGGAGCCGCTGCCGGTCGGGCTCGATCAGCTCGGTCAGGGCCTCGCGGACGATCCGCAGGGAGGCCTGGCGGCCGTCCTCGGTGGGCCGCTCGCCCTCGGGCCTGCCGCGCCGCCGGCCCGAGGCGTGAAGCGCGCCGACGACCGCGCCCATCCGCTCCAGGTGGGCGCGCAGCGCCTCGGCGGCCTCGGTGAGCCGGTCGGCGAGGGGCTGCTCCAGGGCGATCGAGGCCAGCTCCCGGCGCACGTGCTCGGGCCCGGCGGCCTCGGCGACGACCGCGTCGAGGACCTCGTCCTTGTCCTGGAACACGCGGAAGACCGTGGCCTCGCCGATCCCCGAGGCGCGCGCGATCTGTGCGGTGGTGACGGCGGCGCCCTGCTCGGCGACGAGCGGCAGCGCGGCCGCGACGATCATGCTGCGGCGCTCGTCCGGGCTCATGCCGGGAGCGCGCTTCCTGGCGGGTGCGGGCATGCCACGAAGCTACGGAGTGAGTACTCACTCAGTCAAGAGGGAACGCTGGGGGACACGCTCCCTCAAGCCCGCCGCGTCTCCGGGGACGGGGACGCCGGGTCCGTGCCCCAGCTGGTCAGGAGGCGCAGGGCCTCTGCCGACGGGGAGCCCGGTTCGGCGTAGTAGACCGAGAGGAACTGGCCCTCGTCGTCGGGGAGGTTCAGGGTCTCGTAGGAGAGGGACAGGTCGCCGACCAGGGGGTGGTGCATGCGCTTCACGCCGTGGCCCTTCTCCTTCACGTCGTGCGTCGCCCACAGGCGGCGGAACTCCTCGCTCTTGACGGAGAGTTCGCCGACCAGCGCCGACAGCTCCGGGTCCTCCGGGTGGCGGCCCGCGTACAGGCGCAGATAGCTGACCATGTCGGAGGCCTTGGAGTCCCAGTCCACGAACAGCTCGCGGTAGTCGGGCGCGAGGAAGGTGAGCCGCGCCCAGTTCCGCTCCGCCGGAGGCAGCGCGCCCCAGTCGCCGAACAGGGCCGCCGCCGTCCGGTTCCAGGCGAGGATCTCGGAGCGGGCGCCGCCGACGTACGCGGGCACGCCCTCCATCGCGTCCAGCATGTGCCGCAGCGCCGGACGGATCTGCTGCCGGCGCGGCGCCCGGTACCGGCGGCGCTGCTGCTTCGCCTGCGCCAGGTCCATCAGGTGCGCGTGCTCGGCGTCCGACAGGCGCAGGGCGCGCGCGATCGCGTCGAGCACCTCCGCCGACACGTTCCGCCCGTTGCCCTGCTCCAGGCGCGTGTAGTACGCCACCGAGACCCCGGCCAGCTGCGCCAGCTCCTCGCGGCGCAGCCCCGGCACCCGGCGGTGCCGCCCGTGCGAGGCGAGCCCCACGTCCTCGGGCTGCAGCCGGGCCCGCCGGCTGCGCAGGAACTCGCTCAGCTCGGCCCTGCGGTCCAGACCGTCGCGGCGGGCTCCGGGCTCGGCTCCGGGCTCGGGCGTGGGCTCGTGGGCGGGCCGGGGGGTGTCGTCCATATCGTCCAGTATTCCCGGTCCTACGACCACCAGCCTGTCCCCGCCAGTAGTAGGACCACTGGTCGTACGCAAAGCGGTGACCTGGGCGAATGTCCCGCGAACCGGCACGCTGGACAGCATGACCACGACTGTTGCCGCATACGCGGCGCCCAGCGCCAAGGCTCCCCTGGAGCGCACCACCATCGAGCGGCGCGCGGTCGGCGAGTTCGACGTCCTGATCGACATCAAGTTCGCCGGAATCTGCCACTCCGACATCCACCAGGCCCGCGAGGGCTGGGGCGAGGCCATCTTCCCGATGGTGCCCGGACACGAGATCGCGGGTGTCGTCGAGCAGGTCGGACCCGGCGTCACGAAGTTCAAGGTCGGCGACCGGGTCGGCGTCGGCTGCATGGTCGACTCCTGCCGCGAGTGCGAGAACTGCCTGGCCGGGCAGGAGCAGCACTGTGTCCGCGGGAACGTCGGCACGTACAACGCCATCGGCAAGGACGGCGAGCCCACCTACGGCGGCTACTCGCAGAAGGTCGTCGTCGACCAGGCCTTCACCGTCAAGATCCCCGACGGGCTCTCCCTCGACGTGGCCGCGCCGCTGCTCTGCGCCGGCATCACCACGTACGCCCCGCTCAAGCGCTGGGGCGCCGCCCCCGGCAAGAAGGTCGCCGTGATCGGCCTCGGCGGCCTCGGCCACATGGCCGTCAAGATCGCCCACGCGCTCGGCGCGGAGGTCACCGTCCTGTCGCAGTCGCTGCGCAAGAAGGACGACGGGCTGAAGCTCGGCGCCGACCACTACTACGCCACGAGTGACGCGCAGACCTTCAAGGACCTCGCCGGCACCTTCGACGTCATCCTCTCCACGGTCTCGGCCCCGCTGGACTTCGGCGCGTACCTGAGCCTGCTGCGTACGGGCGGCGCGCTCGTCAACGTCGGCGCCCCCGAGGAGCCGATCGCGCTCAACCTCCTCTCCCTCATCGGCGGCGACAAGATCCTCGCCGGTTCGATGATCGGCGGCATCGCCGAGACCCAGGAGATGCTCGACTTCTGCGCCGAGCACGGCCTGGGAGCCGAGATCGAGCTCATCGAGGCGAGCCAGGTCAACGAGGCGTACGAGCGGGTCCTGAACTCGGACGTGCGGTACCGCTTCGTGATCGACACGGCGACCATCTGACGCGGCTGTACGACTTCTGAGGCCGCTGTACGACCTCTGAGGTAATCGACGCCCTCCCCGGGCCCCGGCAGGATCGTTCCCGTACCCACCGAGACACGATCCGCCGGACCCGAGGAGGGCTCACCCATGACCGCCTACGCCATCGCCGTACTGCGCCCCACGCCCCCCGTGCACCCCGAGGTCCTGGAGTACATCGAGCGCGTCCAGTCCACCTTCGAGCCCTACGGCGGCCGGTTCCTCTCGCACGGCAGGACCGGGCAGTGGAAGGAGGGGGAGCGGCTCGGGGACGTCGTCATCGTCGAGTTCCCGGACCTGGAGCGCGCCCACGCCTGGTACGCGTCCCCCGCCTACCAGGAGATCCTCCCGCTGCGCACCGCCCACATCCCCGGCGAGCTCGTCATCATCGAGGGCGTCCCGGCGGACTACGACGCGGTGCGCACCGCGGGGGCGATGCGGGAGGCGGCGGCCTGAGCGGGGCTCAGCCGCGGGCGGCGCGCCGCACCTGGGCCGCGCAGTAGTCGCGGACCTTGACGTACTCGCCGGCCGGGTCCGTGTAGTACGACCAGGGCGGCGTGCCCGCGTAGCCGTCGGCGGCCCGGAACTGCTCCAGCGCCTCCGCGTACCGGTTCTGCCAGTACAGGAAGCTGCCGACGAGGTGCCGGACCGGCGGGATGCGGCGGTCGTGCGGGTCCGCCGCGTGGGCGGCCGCGATGTCGGCGAGCGCGGCGTCGGTCGCCGCGACGATCTCGGGCCGGCTGTAGTACGTCCCCGGGGCGAGGTCGTCGTGCGCGATCTCGTACTCGAAGTACGCGTCCAGCAAGACCGCCGACAGCAGTTGCCCGGGCTCGCCCTTGGCCGCCGCGGCCCGGCCGAACTCCTCGGCGAGCTCGTGCGAGCCCTGCCACTTGGCGCACCAGTACTGGAGCGCCGAGCGGTGCGCCGCGAGGTGGTGCGGGTCCCGCTTCTCGACCTCGGCCCACAGCGCCGAGAACCGCTCGTTCGTGTAGCCGAGGCCCATCGCCAGCGGCAGTTCCGCGAGGTACGGGCACGGGTCGTCGCCCGCCTCGGCCTGCGCCGCGGCGAACGCCTCCCGGGCCTGGTCCAGCACCCGGTGGAAGCCCGCGAACTGCTCCCGCGTCGTGTTCCGGGCCATGGCGCTGCCCCGGATCTCCCAGGCCAGATAGACCAGCGACCGCGCGTGCACGAGCGCGGCGTCGGCGTCGCCCGGCCGGGCCGTCCGCCACGCCAGCAGCCACCCGTCGTCCTTCACGGCCTCGTCGGCCAGCAGCGAGGACCGCCGGTCCCGCTCCTGCCAGTCGCGTCCCGCGTCGGCCAGGAATCGGGCGCCCTCCTCCCAACTCCCGTCCTTGATCGCCGCCTTGACGGCCTCGGCGGTCGGGTCCGGGGCCATGGCCGACTTGGCGTCGATCTCCGTGACCGGGATCAGGCCCAGGGCGGTGGCCGCGGCCGTGATCTCGGCGTCGGGGATGCGGCCGACGCCGCGGTCGTGGTTGCGCTGGATCGCGATCCAGCGGATGACGAAGACGACGGCGCCTATGGCGCCGACGATCAGGAAGAGACGGTCCACGTTCCAGGGCTTTCTCGAGATGGGGGGTGGGGTGGTGCGGTTCGTTCGTTGGCGCGGGGCTGGTGGGGGCTGGTCGCGCCCCGCGGCGGAGCCGTTCGCAGACAGAGCCCCGCGCCCCTGAGATGCGCACTTCGTGCGCGATCTCATCGGGCGCTCACGCCTCGGGGAAATGCGACGCGAAGCGTCTGCATTTCAGGGGCGCGGGGCTGTGTCGATATGCGGCTCCGCCGCGTGGGCGCGACCAGCCCCCACCGGACCCGCACCCGCTACACGGCCGCCTGCGCGGCCAAGAGGTCCCGTACACCCGACGTGTTCGGGACGTCCGCCACCGCCGCCTCCAGCGCGGGCTGCAGCCGAGCCCCCTGCCCCTCCGGGAGGTGAAGCGTCGCCGGACCGGTCCAGGACAGTTCGAACCGGGCCGCGCCGGAGGCGATCAGCTCCGTGACCAGGAGGTCGCGGAGCATCGCGTGCAGGCGGGGGCGGGCGAACTCGCGGGCCGCGCGGCCCGTCGCCGACGCCGCCTCCTGCGACTTGGGCAGGTGCTCCGCGAGCTGCCACAGCGCGCCCGCCTCGATCGCCGCGAGCACCGATTCCAGGGAGCCGTCGCCGCCGGTCGCCTCGCGCACCGCCTGCCGCAGCGGCTCCGCCGAAGCGCTGGTGTACGTCGTCATCGACTCGTGCACGAGCTGCGGCCAGTCCGCGGCCCGGCGCAGGCCGAGCGCGCGCGGGGTCAGCGACGCCTGCTCCAGCGCGGCGAACGCGGCCGCCGGATCGGCCAGCAGGCCCAGCGCCGGACCCGCCGTGTGCGCGCGGCGCCCGTCGTCGGGCAGGGCCTCGATGCGGGCCACGCGGTCCGCGATCGGCGGGTGCGTGTCGTACGGGGACGGCTCCTCGTCCGGCAACTCGCCGCGCAGTTCGTCGAGTTCGGGGGAGCGGGCGTCGAGCAGACGGCTCAGGCCGCCGTAGACCTCGCCGTGCGGCGGCAGCAGCCCCGCCTCCGCGCCGAGCGTCGCGTAGGAGTTCATGTAGAAGCCGAACGCCGAGTCCAGGACCGGGATCTCGCGCAGCGCCGACGCCGTCGCGTCCCGGCCCGCGATCCGGGCGGCGGCCAGGTCGGCGGCGTACTCCTGACGCCGCATCGACCCGCGCATCACCCGCACGTAGAACTGCCCGTACCAGATGAAGGGCCGCGCGGCGAGACGGAAGGTGATGCCCGCCGAACCCGCGCTGACCTCCCGCGCCTTCTTGCCCTTCGCGACCCGCTTGGCCTCCTTGGCCTCGGCCTTCTCGCGCTCACCGGCCTGCTTGGCGGCGGAGCGCTCGAGGAGCGTGCCGACGGTCCGGGAGATCTGCTCGAAACCGCGCCGGCTGATCGCGCCGAGCCGGGTGTCGGAGTTGGAGTAGTGGCCGAACTCGTGGGCCAGTACGCCGATGAGCTGGGCCTCGTCGAGGCCGGTGAGGAGCGGGGCGCCGATCAGCAGGACGCGGCGGCCCGAGCGCAGGCCGAGCAGCCGGGACTCCTCGTACACGGCCGCGTTCACGTGCGGCACGAGGTAGATCTCGCCGGGGGCGCGGGTGCCGGTCTCCTCGGCGAGCCGCCGCACCGTCGCCCACAGGCGCGGCTCCTGGTGCTCGCCGACGCGCAGTCCGTCGGCGGGCGGTTCGAAGCGCGGGCTGCGCACCGCGAACATGCCCTGCACGATCGGGATCGCCACGATCACGCTCACCACGACGATCTTCAGCGCGGCGCCGCCGTGGCCGCCGCCGATGATCCACCAGTCCAGGGCGCCGAGCGCGCCGAGCAGCACGAGGCCGACGAGATAGAAGCCGAGCAGCAGGACAAGAGCGCGCACGGCACGCAGAGTTGAGCCCATCGGGCGGTTCCCCCCACGGGAAGACGAGAAAACACCAGGTGGGACTGGTGATGCGGATGGTGCGTGTGTGGGGGGAACGGGAGTATGACACAGCCCGCGGCACCCTGATCAACAGGATTGCGCCGCGGGCTGCATGAAAGGGATGAACAATCGGTGCCGGTCAGTGCGGGAGGGTCGCCGGGCTGCCGCCGTTCGCCTCGTATCCGGCCACCGCCAGCGCCCGGTACACCGCGTACGAGGCCGCCGGATCGGGCTCCGTCGTCCACGGGATCGCGCCCACGTGCCCGTCGACCCGCAGCAGCTGCTCCATCGCCTCGCCCCAGTGCTCCATGCGGACCAGGAAGAACACCAGCAGATGCCGTACGTGCGCGAGCATCGGGTCGTCCGCGCGGGCCTGCGAGACCGCGAACATGGCGCCGTGCAGCGCCTTCGTCACGACCTCGCTCTCGTAGAAGTTCCGCACCATCGTGATCTCGGGCAGGTGCTCGTACAGCGCGAACAGCGGCAGCGCCGCGAGCAGCGAACCGCGCGGGGCACGCGCCGCGGCGGCCTCCGCGAACGCGAACGCCTCCTCGCGCGAGCCGTGCCACTTCTCCGTCCAGTACCGCAGGCCCGCCAGGTGCGCGCCCATGTGACCCGGCGCCGTGTCCAGGATCTTCAGCCACAGCTGCTCGAACTCCTGCTGGGAGTAGCCGAGGCCGCGGGCCACCGCGAGATGCGTGATGTGCGGGACCGGGTCGCCGGGGGCCAGGAGCGCGGCCTGCTCGCACGCGGCCCGCGCCTCCTCCAGCACGATCCGCTGCTCGTCCGGCGTACCGCCGCCGCGCCACGCCTGCTGCACCAGGAACTCCGCGAACACCTGCGCGCCGCCCGCGTCCTTCGGCTTCTGCGCCCGCCACGCCTGCAGCCAGCCCGCGCCGAGCCGCGGCGTCTGCTGCGCCTCCAGCGCCGCCGCGCCCGCGATCGCCTGCACCCGCTCCCAGCGGGTCTCGGTCTCCTTGCCCGTACCGGCGAGGAGCTGCGCGGCCGCGGTGAAGTCCTGGTTGCGCTGGACGACGCTCATCACGTCCAGCAGGTCCTGGTCGGGCCCCGGCAGCCGTACGTCCAGCTCTTCCTGCCGCACGAAGCCGTAGTCCGCCGGATCGGCCGCGTCCGGCGCCCCCGGCGACACCAGCCGCACCCCGCCCCGCCGCCGCAGCATCACGACCCAGGCGATCATCAACACGGCCATGAGCACCCAGAGAATTCCCATACCTACAAGCTAACCCGCCCCTGACTTCTCCCCGACGACCGGAGCATCAGCGCCCCGAAGGGTGGGTGCCAGGTGCGCGGGGCTGTGCCGACGTACGGCTCCGCCGCGTGGGCGCGATCGGCCACGACGGCGGCACCCGGCGACGGCGTTCGCCCCCTGCGGCGACGGTCCTGTACCCGAGCCCCGACGAGTCACGCACTCGGTGCGGGGGCCCCGCCTTGCCCACCCGTGCCGGGGTCCCGGCGGCGGACTGCCCGAGGCGGGGTGCCGGGCCGACGCCCCCGGAGGGGGCGGGAGGGTGGGAGAAGGGGGCGGGCCGGGCAGCAGGCGCCGCGTGACTGTCAAGGCGGCGGGCACCCGTCTCCGTACCGGGGGCTGCGGTGCTGCTCAAGGCGGCGGGCACCGGTCCCCGTACCCGGGGCTGGGGTGCTGCTCAAGGCGGCGCGGCACCCGTCCCCGTACCCGCACCGCCGAACCGCTCCGCGCCGCAGGCACCCGCACCCCCGGCCCCGCGCCGGCGCGACCAGCCCGCCGGTCGGCCCCCGGTGACGGGCAGGCAGCCCACGACGGGCGCCGCGGGGGCACGATCGGCTCCCCCACCGGAGGGCCCCGGTGACGAACAGCCGACGCACAACGGCGGAAGGCCGCCACGTACCGCGCGGAGCGCCTACGCTCGGGACTCATGAGCGATACGCACAACCACAGCGGCAGCGCCCCGCGCGGATTCGAGACCACCGCCATCCACGCCGGCAACACGGCAGACCCCGTGACCGGCGCCGTCGTCCCCCCGATCTACCAGGTCTCCACGTACAAGCAGGACGGTGTCGGCGGTCTGCGCGGCGGTTACGAGTACAGCCGCAGCGCCAACCCGACCCGTACCGCCCTCGAGGAGAACCTCGCCGCGATCGAAGGAGGCCGCCGCGGCCTCGCCTTCGCGTCGGGGCTCGCCGCCGAGGACTGCCTCCTGCGCACCCTGCTCAGCCCCGGCGACCACGTCGTGATCCCGAACGACGCGTACGGCGGCACGTTCCGCCTGTTCGACAAGGTCGTCTCGCGCTGGGGCGTGGAGTGGTCCGTCGCGGACACCGGCGACGTGGACGCCGTCCGCGCCGCGATCACCCCGAAGACCAAGGCCGTCTGGGTCGAGACCCCCTCGAACCCGCTGCTCGGCATCACCGACATCGCCGCGGTCGCCCAGGTGGCCCACGAGGCCGGCGCCAAGCTCGTCGTCGACAACACCTTCGCGAGCCCCTACCTCCAGCAGCCGCTGGCGTTCGGCGCGGACGTCGTCGTGCACTCCCTGACGAAGTACATGGGCGGCCACTCGGACGTGGTCGGCGGCGCCCTGGTCGTGGCCGACAGCGCCCTCGGCGACGAGCTCGCCTACCACCAGAACGCGATGGGAGCCGTCGCCGGCCCCTTCGACTCCTGGCTGGTGCTGCGCGGCATCAAGACGCTGCCCGTCCGCATGGACCGGCACAGCGAGAACGCGACCCGCGTCGCCGACATGCTCACCCGCCACCCGCGCGTGACGCAGGTCCTCTACCCGGGCCTGCCCGAGCACCCGGGCCACGAGATCGCCGCGAAGCAGATGAAGGCGTTCGGCGGCATGATCTCGTTCCGCGTCGACGGCGGCGAGCAGGCGGCCGTCGAGGTCTGCAACCGGGCGAAGCTGTTCACGCTCGGCGAGTCCCTGGGCGGCGTCGAGTCCCTGATCGAGCACCCGGGCCGCATGACCCACGCCTCGACCGCGGGCTCGGCCCTGGAGGTCCCCGCCGACCTGGTCCGCCTCTCGGTGGGCATCGAGTCGGCCGACGACCTCCTCGCCGACCTCCAGCAGGCCCTGGAGAAGTAGCCCGCCTGCAGCCACCCGCCTACAGCCCCGTCAGGGGTGGAGTCGTCTCCGACGGCGGCTCCACCCACGGGTGCGCGGACACCGCCCAGACGGCGAACGCGACGGCCGCGGCGAGAAGCAGGCACCACATCAGCCGCCGCACCACCGTCCGCCGGCGCAGCATCCGCCCGCCCCGCCGCATCGCGTCCGCGCACAGCTCGGCGGGCACGGCGGGCGGCTGCGCCGCGTCGAGCACGGCGCGCACGGAGTCCTCCTTGCGCTGCAGCCGGTTCATGCCGAGGCCGTCCCTCCCAGAGAAGGGGCCGGCGCGGCCCCGCGCGGCGGATGCAGCACGAGCGTCATCGCCCGCGCGTGCAGGGACCGTACGCGCTCCGCCGGCAGCCCGAGCAGGGCCGCCACCTGTTCCTCGCCGACGCCCTCGAACAGCCGCAGGACCAGGACGAGACGCTCCTGCGGGGGTACGTGCGCCAGGGCGCCGCCGCGTCCGCGGTGCTGGTGCCAGGCGCCGCGCGCGAACCGGACGGCCAGCTCCTTGCGGGCGCAGTCGTAGGGATCCTCGCCGCGCAGCCGGTCCCAGGACGCGTACGTGCGGGCGAGCGCCGCCGTGAGCAGCTTCTGGGCCCGGGGATGGTCGTCCGGCGGCTCGGCGGTCAGCAGTGTCGCGGCATGCAGCAGCCGCCCGGCCGCGCCCGCGACGAACGACTCGAACTCACGGGCCCGGCGAGCGTTCCTGAACGCCTGCCGATCGCGCACGCTTCATCTGATTCCGACCGCGACCCCTTGGTCAAGAGGCAGGAGCCGCGGTTTCGCTCAGGAAGGACTCAGGAACTGCTCAGGTGTCGCTCAGGAAGGGGCGCCGGGCGCCGGCTGACCCGTCTGGCGGGCGGACAGCGCCGAGTTGAAGCGCGTCAGCAGCGCGCAGAACTGCTCCCGCTCCAGCGGCTCCCAGTCCTCGGTCAGCTCGGCCATCAACGCACGCCGCGAGGTGCGTACTTCGTCGAGCCGCGCGAGCCCGCGCGGCGACAGCTGCAACACCACCGCCCGGCCGTCCTCGGGGTGCGAGGTCCGCTTGACCAGGCCCGTGTCGACCAGCGGGGCCACCTGACGGGTCACCGTCGAGGAGTCGATGCCCATGCTCGCGGCGAGCGCCTTGACGCCCATCGGGCCTTCCTTGTCGAGCCGGTTCAGGAGCAGGTACGCGGCTCGGTCCATCGAGTTGCGCACCTGCCCGACCCCGCCCAGCCGGGTCTGTTCGGCGCGACGGGCGAAGACCGCCACCTCGTGCTGCAGGGTTTCGAGGAGGCCGGAATCGCCGGCGGTCGACATGTCCATCGTTTCTTGTGGTGTGGGCATGGCCGGAGGCTCACTTCATGCGTGGGTGGGGGATTGCACAGGATTGGGGCACAGAGTACGCGGCGAAAGCGCGTGCCGTACCAGCCGTGTTCAATCCGGTATCGCGGTATGAACACGACGCGTCACGCCCGCCGTGAGCTGCGAGACTTCAGTCATGAGCTACAGCACGTCTCACTCCTTGCCCCGCCGTCTTCCCGCGGTCACGCTCGACGACGTGCGCGGCGCCCAGAAGATGCTGGGCGGGGTGGCTCGGGTGACGTCCATGGCGCACAGCCATCATCTCTCGCAGCTGGCCGGCACGCCGGTCCACCTGAAGTGCGAGAACCTCCAGCGGACCGGCTCCTTCAAGCTGCGCGGCGCCTACGTGCGCATCGCCGGACTGCTGCCCGAGGAGCGCGCGGCCGGAGTCGTGGCCGCCAGCGCGGGCAACCACGCGCAGGGCGTGGCCCTGGCCTCCGCGCTCCTCGGCGTGCGCTCCACGGTGTTCATGCCCGTCGGCGCGCCCCTGCCGAAGGTCGCGGCCACCCGTGACTACGGCGCCGAGGTGAGGCTGCACGGTCATGTCGTCGACGAGACGCTGGCCGCCGCGCAGGAGTACGCCGAGCGCACCGGCGCCGTGTTCATCCACCCCTTCGACCACCCGGACATCGTCGCGGGTCAGGGCACGCTCGGCCTGGAGATCCTCGAGCAGTGCCCCGAGGTGCGCACGATCCTCGTCGGGGTCGGCGGCGGCGGGCTCCTCGCGGGCATCTCCGTCGCGGTCAAGGCGCTGCGCCCCGACGTGAAGGTCATCGGCGTGCAGGCGGCGGGCGCGGCCGCGTACCCGCCCTCGCTGGACGCCGGGCGCCCCGTCTCCGTGCCGCACCCCTCGACGATGGCCGACGGCATCAAGGTGGGCCGCCCCGGCGACGTCCCCTTCCGCCTCGTCGCGGACCTGGCCGACGGCGTCCGTACGGTGTCCGAGGACGCTCTGTCCAGTGCGCTGCTGCTGTGCCTGGAGCGGGCCAAGCTCGTCGTCGAACCGGCGGGCGCGAGCCCCGTCGCGGCGCTCCTCAGCGACCCGCGCGGCTTCGAGGGCCCGGTCGTGGCGCTCCTGTCGGGCGGCAATGTGGACCCGCTGCTGATGCAGCGCGTCCTCACCCACGGCATGGCCGCCGCGGGCCGCTACCTGTCGCTGCGGCTGCGGCTCGACGACCGTCCCGGCGCGCTCGCCTCGATCCTCGGTGTGCTGTCCGTCGTCGACGCGAACGTGCTCGACGTGAGCCACGTCCGCACCGATCCGCGCCTCGGGCTCACCGAGGTCGAGGTCGAGCTCCAGTTGGAGACGAAGGGTCCGGCGCACTGCGTGGAGGTCGCGTCGGCGCTGCGCGAGGCGGGCTACACGGTCATCGACTGACGGGGTCGTGAAACCGGGGTTGTGAAAAACCTGTGGCGACACGCGATACATCGCGATAGCGTGTGAGGTGCCTCACGGGTCCGCCGGGCGACGCCGCCCGGGCGAACCTAGACTTTTCCACCGGCACCCACCGGCACTCACCAGCTGGTAACTCACGCGTTGGGGGAACCACATGCCAGGCGCCATCCACGCCGAAGGTCTGGTGAAGACCTTCGGCGACGTCAGGGCCCTGGACGGGGTCGATCTGGACGTCCCAGAGGGCACCGTCCTGGGCCTGCTCGGGCCGAACGGGGCGGGGAAGACCACCGCCGTACGCTGCCTCACCACCCTGCTTACCCCGGACAGCGGCCACATGGTCGTCGCCGGGATCGACGTGCTCAAGCATCCGAACGAGGTGCGGCGCTCGATCGGCCTGTCCGGCCAGTTCGCCGCCGTCGACGAGTACCTGACCGGCCGGGAGAACCTCCAGATGGTCGGCCAGCTCTATCAGATGCGGGCCAAGGAGGCGAAGGCCCGCGCGAGCGAGCTCCTGGAGCGCTTCCACCTCGCGGACGCGGCCGACCGCCCCTCCAAGACGTACTCCGGCGGCATGCGCCGCCGCCTCGACCTCGCGGCCGCCCTCGTCGTGTCGCCGCCCGTGATGTTCATGGACGAGCCGACGACGGGCCTGGACCCGCGCAACAGGCAGCAGTTGTGGGAGGTCATCCAGGAGCTGGTCGCGGGCGGCACGACCCTGCTGCTCACCACCCAGTACCTGGAGGAGGCCGACCACCTCGCGCACGACATCTGCGTGGTCGACCACGGCAAGGTCATCGCGCGCGGCACCGCCGACCAGCTCAAGGCGCAGACCGGCGGCGAGCGCGTCGAGGTCGTCGTCCACGAGCAGGAGCACCTCGACGACGCCCGCGCCGTCCTCGCCGCCTACGGCAAGGGCGAGACCACCGTCGAGCAGCACACCCGCAAGCTGACGGTGCCCGTCATCGGCGGCGCGAAGCTGCTCGCCGAGGTGATCCGCGACCTGGACGCGCGCGGCATCGAGATCGACGACATCGGGCTGCGCCGCCCGACCCTCGACGACGTCTTCATCTCGCTCACCGGCCACCTGGCCGAGCAGGCGAGCGAGGACGAGGAGGCCGCGAAATGACCGCCGTCAGCCAGACCGCCCCTACGCCCCCGGCGCCCCGCGCCGCTCCCGGCGTCGGCCAGGCCGTCCGCGACTCCCTGGTCGTCGCGAAGCGGAACCTGATCCGGATGACCCGGATCCCCGAGATGGTCCTCTTCGGGGTCATCCAGCCGGTGATGTTCGTCGTGCTGTTCACGTACGTCTTCGGCGGCTCGATGAAGATCGGCGACTCCACCGACCCCACGGTGTACAAGAACTTCCTGATGGCCGGCATCTTCGCGCAGACCGTCACCTTCGCCACGGCCGGCTCCAGCGCCGGCATCGCGGACGACATGCAGAAGGGCCTGATCGACCGGTTCCGCTCGCTGCCCATGGCGCGCGGGGCCGTCCTCACCGGCCGCACCGTCGCCGACCTGGTGCAGACGGCGTTCACCCTGCTGATCCTGGCCGTCGTCGCGCTGATCGTGGGCTGGCGCCCCGGCTCCGCCGAGCCGACCAATATCGGCAGGATCCTGGCCGGCTTCGGCCTGCTGCTCCTGCTCGGCTACGCGTTCACCTGGATCGGCGCGCTGATCGGCCTGTCCGTGCGCACCCCGGAGGCGGCGACCTCGGGCGGCATCATCTGGCTCTTCCCGGTGACGTTCCTGTCGAACGCGTTCGTGGACTCCAGCCAGATGACGCCCTGGCTGCGGCACATCGCGGACTGGAATCCGTTCAGCGCGACCGTGCAGGCCTGCCGCCAGCTCTTCGGCGACCCGGGCCTTTCGCAGTCTCCCGCCTGGCCGATGCAGCACCCGATCTGGGCGTCGCTGATCTACTCGGTACTGATCCTGCTCGTCTTCCGCACGCTCGCGGTCCGCAAGTACCGCCGCTCCGCCTGACCGGACGCCCTGCGACGCGAGCGGGCCCCGAGCCGTCCTGGCTCGGGGCCCGCTCGCAGGGCGTCGGGGAGGCGTCAGCCCACGTAGGGCTCGGCCTTGAGGATCTTCACCGAGGCCAGCTTGCCGTTCGGCAGCTCGTACTGGGCGTCGTCGCCGACCTTCTTGCCGTTCACGCCCGTGCCGAGCGGGGACTGCGGCGAGTACGTCTCGATGTCCGAGCTCGCGTACTCGCGCGAGGCGAGCAGGAACGTGACGGTGTCGTCCTCGTCGCCGTCGAACGCGATGGTGACGACCATGCCGGGCTCGACCACGCCGTCGTCGGCCGGCGCCTCGCCGACCTTGGCCTTCTCGAGAAGCTGGGTGAGCTGGCGGATGCGGAGCTCCTGCTTGCCCTGCTCCTCCTTGGCCGCGTGGTACCCGCCGTTCTCGCGCAGGTCGCCCTCCTCGCGCGCGGCCGCGATCTTCGCGGTGACTTCCTCGCGCGCGGGACCAGACAGGTACGCCAGCTCTTCCTTGAGCTTGGAGTACGCCTCCTGCGTGAGCCAGGTGACGTCTTCGCTGGTCTGGGTCACAGGGTGCTCCTCGTAGGTACTGGGAATACAAAGCATCGCCCTACCTGAAGGATGTTCCCTTCCAGGTGGGCGAAACCACGAGCCTAACAATTCAACGGTGAAAGGGGGAGGACATAAGCCTCCAGAATTCTGTCCACGCAGGTCAGGCGTAGTCAGGAAGGGTGAAGCCCGGGTCAGTCCGCGTGACAGCCGACGAGTTCCGCGGTCGTACCGTGGCCCGAGGTGCGCAGAGTGACGACCTGGTCGATGCGTTCCTTCCGCTGGTCGAAGCGGAAGTCCGCGCGGCCGACCTCGGCGCCGTCGGCGCTCTGCGAGCGGACGGTGCAGTAACCGCTCGCGTCGGAGTCCTTACGGATCTCCAGATGGACCTCGACCGAGGACGTGTGGGTCTTGAAGGCGATGATCTCGCCGCTGAACTTGTTGCCCACCACGTAGTACCAGCCGAACCAGATCATCAGGGCGGCGAAGAGGGTGCCGGTCACGATCGCGGCGATCCTCAGCTTGCGGTCCGCGCGGGCGTCGGCGGCGCGCGACGAGCCGTACCGCCCCTCGGGCAGCTGCTGCTGCACGGCGCTCATCGGCCAGATCCTCTCGCGTGGCCCGTCAGGATCGCGGGCACCGGAATTTTCCGCCCCCCGGTTCGGTCACTATAGAAGCCGCACATTGCGCCGGACGACACCGGGCGCCCTATCTCACGAGGATCTTGTCTTGACTGAGCAGCTGCGACTGATGGCCGTACACGCCCATCCCGACGACGAGTCGTCCAAGGGCGCGGCCACCATGGCCAAGTACGTCTCCGAGGGGGTGGACGTGCTCGTGGTGACCTGCACGGGCGGTGAGCGCGGCTCCATCCTCAACCCCAAGCTCCAGGGCGACACGTACATCGAGGAGCACATCCACGAGGTGCGCAAGAAGGAGATGGACGAGGCCCGGGAGATCCTCGGCGTCCAGCAGGAGTGGCTCGGCTTCGTCGACTCGGGCCTGCCCGAGGGCGACCCGCTGCCGCCGCTGCCCGAGGGCTGCTTCGCCCTGGAGGACATCGACAAGGCGGCCGGTGAGCTGGTCCGGCAGATCCGCTCGTTCCGTCCCCAGGTCGTCACGACGTACGACGAGAACGGCGGGTACCCGCACCCCGACCACATCATGACCCACAAGATCACGATGGTGGCCTTCGAGGGCGCGGCCGACGCCGAGAAGTTCCCCGAGTCCGAGTACGGGCCGGTGTGGCAGCCGGTGAAGCTGTACTACAACCAGGGCTTCAGCCGGCCGCGCACCGAGGCGCTGCACTACGCCCTCCTGGAGCGCGGCATGGAGTCGCCGTACGAGGACTGGCTGAAGCGGTGGGACGAGTTCGGGCGGGTCGAGCGCACGCTGACCACGCACATTCCGTGCGCCGACTTCTTCGAGATCCGGGACAAGGCGCTGATCGCGCACGCCACGCAGATCGATCCGGACGGCGGCTGGTTCCGGGTTCCGATGGACGTCCAGAAGGCCGTGTGGCCGACGGAGGAGTACGAGCTCGTGAAGTCGCTCGTCCCCACGTCCCTCCCCGAGGACGACCTCTTCGCGGGCATCCGCCACAATGCCTGATGTGAACGCGAATCTGGCAATGACCCATCTCGTCCCCCTTGCCGCCAAGGAGGTCGACGAGAACAAGGTGACTCCGGGTGTTCTCGGCTTCATCGTCTTCGCGGTGATGGCGCTGGCCGTGTGGGGCCTGATGAAGTCGATGAACCGGCATATGGGGAAGGTCTCCTTCAAGGAGAAGGGTGACGGTCCCTCCGGGGGTGAGGCCGACTCTTCTGTGGGCGGCACCGTGGCTGACCGGGGCTGAGCGCCTACTCGTCTGCCGGGCGAGGCCTGGGGGCGGCGCGACCGCCGCCGTGGCTGGTCGCGCCGTTCCCCGCGCCCCTGAAGGCACACTCCGTGTGCCTCAGGCGCGGCGGGGCTCTGCGTGCCAGTCGTCGTCCTCGCCCAGGATCAGGCTGGGGTCGAGCATGACGACCACGGCCGACAGGACCAGGAAGATGAACGGGCCGGCGATCATGGGCAGCAGGAACGAGCTGCCCGAGTGGCCCGCGGTGTGGGTGGCCGCTTCGTGGAGCTGGACGCTGACGGCCGCCATGCCGGTGTAGTGCATGCCCGAGATGGCGAGGCCCATGACGAGGCTGGCGCCGAGCGAGGGCAGGAAGCCGCGGATGCTGACCGCGGCCCACAGCGCGGCGGTCGCCGCGACGACGGCGATCACGACGGACAGCGCCACGAGCGTCGTGTCGTACTGGATCTCGCCGTCCATGCGCATCGCGGCCATGCCCAGGTAGTGCATCATCGCGACGCCGAGCCCGGTCAGGATGCCGGCCGTGGCGAGCGGGACGGCGGCGGTGCCGCGGTGGCCGACGATGAAGACGCCGATGCCGACCACGGCGATCGAGACGCCGAGGCTGAGCAGGGTCAGCGGGACGTCGTAGGTGATGGCGGTCTCCTCGACCTGGAAGCCGACCATCGCGATGAAGTGCATCGTCCAGATGCCGACGCCGAGGCAGGCCGAGCCGAGCGCCAGCCAGCCCGTGCGGCGGCCCTCGCGCTGGACGACGGTCCGGGCCACGCAGCGCAGTCCGAGCGCCGAGCCCAGACACGCCATCAGGTAGGCCGCCACGGGTGTCATCAGCCCGTAGCTGAAGCCGTCGACTGTGCCCTGCATGTACTTTTCACTCTCCGGTGCTGTGGGGGTGGACCCAGTCGGGTTACTACTGGGTACGGAGAGAAAGTAAGGGCGGTGTGAAGGTGCCGAGTGCAGGTTACCGAACGTAACCTGCACATCGTTGTGCAACCGTGAGGAGCTGGCGCCCCGTCAGTCCGGCGTCAGTCCGTCACCCCCATCACGTCCCGCGCGTGCCGGCTCGGGACCATGCCGAGCCGCCACGCCTGCCAGCCCGCGTCCAGGTCGACGCCCCGCTCCAGAAGCAGCCCGTACGCCGTCACGTAGTCGTCGAGCTTGCCGTCGCGGGTCGGGGCCGGGGTGCGGGTCAGCGCCGCCAGTTCCTCCTGGGCGACGGCCGTGCCGACCTCCGAGCCGCCCGGCGAGGCGTACGGCAGCAGCGTGCAGCGCAGGAACGCCGCCCACTCCTCGCCCCGCCGGTCCCCGTACGAGGCGAACAGGCCCTGCGCCTCCTCGCACAGGTCCAGCGCCTGCTGGAGCCGTGTGTTGCCCGCGTCGACCACCGCCAGCTCCAGGCACGTCCACGCCTCGCCGTGCGCGACGCCGATCCGCTGGAAGTCGGCGCGGGCGTCGACGAGGAGCTGCCGGGCGAAGCCGGAGTTGCGCAGGGAACCGGTCTGCGCGGCCCGCTGGTCGCGGGTGACGCGCGCCGAGTGGTGCCGGGCGCAGGCGAGCCCGTACACGTCCCGCATCCGGGAGAACATCGTGCGGGAGCGCTCCAGCTCGCGCACCGCCTGATCCAGATCGCCGGTCTCCTCCAGGGCCTGGCCCAGGTAGTAGTACGTCCAGGCCTCGCCGCGCGCGTCCTCGTTGTCCCGGTGCCGGGACGCGGCCTGGCGCAGCCCGTCGACCGCCGCCGACGCGTCGCCCTCGACCAGCCGGGTGCGGGCCAGCTGGGTCATCGCCCAGGCCTCGCCGCGCGCGTCCCGGGTGCGGCCGTACAGGTCGAGGGCGGTGCGCAGCTGCTCCTCGGCGCGCTCCACGTCGCCCATGCGCAGGCACAGCTGGCCGAGCTGGAAGTGCGCCCAGGCCTCGCCGTGCAGCGACTCGTTCTCCCGGTGCAGGGCGAGCGCGTCGGTCAGCAGCTCCAGGGACTCACGCACGTGCGCGCGGTCCCGCTCGACGGCCGCGAGCGCGTGCAGGGTCCAGCCCCGGTCGCCCTTCGTCTCCGGCGTGGTCTGGAGGTCGAGCGCCTCGCGCAGCTTCGCGCTCGCCTCCTTGAGCTGGCCCTGGTGGTGCAGCGTGATGCCGAGCGAGCACAGCGCGCGGGCCTCGCCCGCCCGGTGGTGCGCCTCCCGGTACAGGTCGACCACCGACGACAGCGTCGTACGGGCCTTGTCGAGCTCGCCGAGCTGGCGGGCCGCGATGCCCGTGCGCCACTGCACCGACCGCACCAGGAGTCCCTGGTCGATGGCCTGGGTCAGCTCGCTGATCTCGCCGAGGCGGTAGAGGTCGCCGCGCAGCAGGCAGTAGTCGCACAGGGCGCCGAGCAGGCCGAGCACCGCGTCCTGGTTGACGCCCTCCGCGTGCCGCAGCGCCGCCGTGATGAAGCTCGACTCGTCGTCCAGCCAGCGCAGCGCCGCGTCCAGCGAGGTGAAGCCGTGCGGGCCCATCTGCCCGGCGCGCGTCGACATGTTGCCGTCGACCAGGCGGATCACGGAGTCGGCGAGATCCGCGTAGTTCTGGATCAGGCGCTCCTGCGCGGCCGTGCGCTCGGCGGGCTCCTCCTCGTCGGCGAGCCGGGCCTGCGCGAAGCCGCGCACCAGGTCGTGCAGCCGGTAGCGGCTGCCGCGGACCCGGTCGATCAGACCGGCGCGGGACAGCGCCGTCAGATGCTTGGTCGCCTCCTTGGTGTCGGTGGCGAGCAGCGCCGCCGCCGCGGCCGCGCCGAGCGAGGCCCGGCCGGCGAGCGCGAGGCGCCGCAGCAGTCGGCGGGCCTGCTCGGACTGGTCGGTGTAGCGCAGCCACAGCACCCGCTCGACCGGCTCCACCGGCCCGTACGCGCCCAGGTCAGCGGCGAGCTGACGCGGGGTGCGCGGCCCGATCGCGGACCCGGCGATCCGCAGCGCGAGCGGTAGACCACCGCACAACTCCCGTACGGCGTCGGCCGCTTCGGCGTCGTACGGTCCTTCCGGGTCCTCGGCGGCCTCGCGCAGCAGCTCCTCCGCGCCGGCCGGGTCGAGGGCCTCCACCGACAGCTGGTGCACCCACGCCGGGGTGTCCTCGCCGAGGTCCAGCGGCTTGCGGGAGGTGACGACGACGAGGCTGTCGGAGCGCTCCGGGATCAGCGTGCGCACCTGCGCCGCGTCGGCCGCGTCGTCCAGGACGATCGTGACGGGCAGCCCGGTCAGATACTGGTGGTACAGCTCGCTCAGCCGCTTGACCTGCTGGTCCTGTGAGGAACGCTCCCGGAACAGGAGCTGTTCGCGCGGCGCGCCGAGCCGGTTGAGCAGATGCATAAGCGCGTCCCGCGTCGACAGCGGCGCCGCGTCCGAGCGGTCCCCGCGCAGATCCACGACACACGCCCCGCGGAACTGGTCGCGCAGCTCGTGCGCCGCCCGCACCGCGAGCGTCGTGCGCCCCGAGCCGGGCGCCCCGTGCAGCACCACCACGGTCGGCCGGGTCTGCGTACTGGCCCGCGCCGCGTGCACCCACTGGGTGATCCTCGACAGGGCGGCCCGGCGCCCCGCGAACGGGCCGTCCGGCTCCGGGAGTTGACCGAACGACTGCTCCAGGACGGTCCGCCGCCGCGCGGCCGCGCTCTTGTCGGTCCCGCGCAGTTGCGGCACGACCGTCTTCTTCGCGCCCGTCCCCGCGCCGGTGCTCGCCGCGAGCACCCGCTGCTGGTCCAGGAACGGCCGGATGCCCCGCACCTCCAGGGCCGTCAGCCACTGCAGCCGCAGCTGCTCAGGGCCGCCCGGCTGGCTCGCCGCGCCCGCGCTGCGGCTCGCCGCCGGCAGATGCGCGGCCGTCACCTTGGCGACCGTCGCGGCCGCGCCCAGTACGGCGACGGCGGCGCCCGCGCCCACCGCGACCCCGGTCCCGGCGCCGAGCGCCAGGTCGGCCACGCACGCGGTGACGGCCCCGACTCCCGCCACCATCAGGGGAGTCGACCCGCCCTCCTTGGCGAACCGCTCCCCGAACGTCATCCGCCCGGCCGACGTCGCGTCGAGCGCCCCCGTGTAGGCGGCGTACTCCTCGACGGCGGTCTGTCCCATCGCGTCCAGCGCACCGCGCGCCCGCGCGAGCAGCACCTTTCCGTCGACCCGGCCGCCGGAGCGCCTGACCTCCTCCTCGACGGCCCGGGCCAACAGCCGCTCGGCCTCCGCCCGATGGCTGTCTCGCATACTCGGTCCCCCTCCGATCGACATCCCGTCAGTTCACGGACAAGTGTCCTGCGTACGGCGTGAAGGCGCGAGGGTCCCGCGATCGCACAATGAGGCGGCCCGGGCGGGGCGGGTGTCATCATCCAGCCATGCCCCACCCCGTCATGTTCGACGAAGACGACCCGTATCTGGTGCGCCTGCGCCGGGTGGCCCTGGCCTTCCCGGACGCGGAGGAGCAGATCGCGCACGGCCGCCCCGGCTTCCGGGCGGGCAAGTGCTTTGCCTGGTACGGCGGTTCGACGAAGGGTTCCGCCGACAGCCGAGTCCGCTACGACCAGGCCCTCCTGGTCCTGCCGGACGAGAGCGACCGGGCGGCCCTCGCCGAGGACCCGCGCTGCTTCGTGCCCGCCTACCTCGCCCCGTACGGCTGGGTCGGCCTCGACCTCGCCGCCGGCGGTACCACCGCCCCGGACGAGGTCGACTGGCAGGAGGTGGCCGAACTTCTCGACGCGTCCTACCGGCAGGTGGCGGGCGCACGCAGGGTGGCGGCCCTCGACGAACGGGGCGGTCCGGCGGGGTGAGATCCGTGGAGACGCGGCGGTGCGCTCAGTCGAGCCGTTCGAGGAGCACCACCTCGAACTCCTCGAGAGCGATGACGTTCATCGGCACCTCCGAGGTCGCCTTCGCCCGGGTGCCCGCCTGGGTGCCGCGGGAGGCCGCCAACGCCTCGTGGTCGCGCCAGATCGTGCCGACGGAGCCGAAGCCCGTGGCGCGGTCGGCGAGCAGCGCCGCCCCCGCGAAGCCCGGGGTCTCCTCGAACCGGGGCAGCGCGGTGGACCGGAACAGCCCGGCCAGATCGTCGAGCGCGCCCGGCGGTATCTGGAAGCGCGCGAGGCGGAACCCCGCACCCGCCTCGGCCCGCGGACCGCGCGTGTAGCCCAGCGCCTCGAACGTCATCACGGACATCGACGACGCGAAGGGCGAGACCAGCTCCGCCCGGCGCTGCTTCAGCTGGTCGTCGCTGCCGCTGGCGTGCTCGGCGGAGTCCCACCAGCTCCCCATGACCATCTTGCCGACCTCACGGTCGGCGAAGAGCCCGTATCCCCGGTACCCCGGCTGCTCGGACAGCAGCTTCACGGCCTCTGCCCGGAGGCCGTCCAGGGCTTCGTCGATCTTTCCCGGATCGCCTGTCACGTAAGTCGTGCGCACATGCATGACGGCCCCCATTCCTCTCTGTGTACCTGCTTACGACACTCCTCCGGTGCCTGGGACGTCGCAAGCGGGCACGGCCGGAGCGGGCTGCGATACTGCGGGCATGGTGAATCGCCTGGCCGCATCCCAGTCGCCCTATCTGCTCCAGCACGCCGACAACCCGGTCGACTGGTGGCCGTGGTCCCCGGAAGCCTTCGAGGAAGCGCGAAGGCGCAACGTGCCCGTGCTGCTCAGCGTCGGGTACTCCAGTTGCCACTGGTGCCATGTCATGGCGCACGAGTCCTTCGAGGACGAGGCGACCGCCGCCGCCATGAACGAGCACTTCGTGAACATCAAGGTCGACCGCGAGGAGCGGCCCGACGTCGACGCCGTGTACATGGAGGCCGTGCAGGCGGCCACCGGGCAGGGCGGCTGGCCGATGACCGTGTTCCTGACGCCGGAAGCCGAGCCGTTCTACTTCGGCACCTACTTCCCGCCCGAGCCCCGCCACGGCATGCCCTCCTTCGCGCAGGTCATCGGCGGGGTGCGGGACGCGTGGACCGGGCGGCGCGACGAGGTCGCCGAGGTCGCCGGGAAGATCACCGCCGATCTGGCGCGGCGCGAACTGCCGTACGGGGACACCCAGGTGCCCGGCGAGGAGGAGCTCGCCGCGGCGCTGCTCGGACTGACCCGGGAGTACGACGCGACGTACGGCGGCTTCGGCGGGGCGCCCAAGTTCCCGCCGTCCATGGTCATCGAGTTCCTGCTGCGCCACCACGCGCGCACCGGCGCCGAGGGCGCCCTCCAGATGGCCGTCGACACGTGCGAGCGGATGGCCCGCGGCGGCATCTACGACCAGCTCGGCGGCGGCTTCGCGCGCTACTCCGTGGACCGCGAGTTCACCGTGCCGCACTTCGAGAAGATGCTGTACGACAACGCGCTGCTCTGCCGGGCCTACGCCCACCTGTGGCGGACCACCGGCAGCGAGCTCGCGAAGCGGGTCGCGCTGGAGACCGCCGACTTCATGGTGCGGGAACTGCGCACGAACGAGGGCGGGTTCGCCTCCGCGCTCGACGCCGACAGCGAGGACCCGGCGACCGGGAAGTCCGTCGAGGGCGCCTACTACGTGTGGACGCCCGCGCAGCTGACCGAGGTGCTCGGCGCCGAGGACGGGGCCGTCGCCGCCCAGCACTTCGGGGTCACCGAGGAGGGCACCTTCGAGGAGGGCGCCTCCGTGCTGCGGCTCCCGCAGACCGAGAGCGTCGCCGACGCCGCGCAGGTGGAGCGGATCCGGGAGCGGCTCCTCGCCGCCCGCGCCGAGCGGCCCGCGCCCGGCCGGGACGACAAGGTCGTCGCCGCCTGGAACGGCCTGGCGATCGCCGCGCTCGCCGAGACCGGCGCCTACTTCGGCCGCCAGGACCTCGTCGACGCCGCCGTCTGCGCCGGCGACCTGCTCGTGCGCCTGCACATGGACCCGGCCGCCCGCCTCACCCGCACCAGCAAGGACGGCCGCGCGGGGGACAACGCGGGGGTCCTGGAGGACTACGCGGACGTCGCCGAGGGCTTCCTCGCGCTGGCGTCGGTGACCGGCGAGGGTGTGTGGCTGGAATTCGCCGGGTTCCTGCTCGACCACGTCCTCGACCGGTTCGTGGACCCGGAGAGCGGCGCCCTGTACGACACGGCCGCCGACGCCGAGCAGCTGATCCGCCGGCCCCAGGACCCGACCGACAACGCGACCCCGTCCGGCTGGACCGCGGCCGCCGGAGCCCTCCTCTCGTACGCCGCGCAGACCGGCTCCGAGCCGCACCGTGCCGCCGCCGAACGGGCGCTGGGGGTCGTGAAGGCGCTCGGTCCGCGCGCGCCCCGGTTCATCGGGAACGGCCTCGCGGTCGCCGAGGCGCTGCTCGACGGGCCGCGCGAGATCGCCGTCATCGGGGAGGTCGGCGGCCGGATGCACCACGCGGCGCTCACCGCGACCGCGCCCGGCGCCGTGGTCGCCGCCGGACCCGAGGGCGGCACCGAACTCCCGCTGCTCGCGGACCGGCCGCAGGTGGACGGGCGGGAGAGCGTCTACGTGTGCCACCACTTCGTGTGTGACGCGCCGGTGACCGACGTCGGTGGACTGACACGCATCTTGGGCGAAACGCAGGGTTAACACGGGTTAGCACGGTATTTATCCGAACAGGTTCCCCTCCTTCACAGGTTCCCCATATCCTCACCCCATCGGTGGGGTGAGTGTGACGGAATGTCGCACTTATGGGGATCTGGGGGGATCTTTTGCTTGCAACCGATGCCGTCGGCATGTCTGATGCCGGCGCCATGCTCAGTGCTGCGCTCGTCGCGGCGATATCACTGGCCCTCTTCTGGATGGCCGCGTTCACGCTGTGGTGGCAGATGCACGCCTGGCGCACGCCGGAGGTGCTCGCCTCCACGCGGTTCGCGGCTCCCGGAGATCACGGGGCCCTGTCCTTCTCGCTGCTCCTGCCGGCCCGGCACGAGCAGGCCGTGCTCGATCACACCATCCAGCGGCTCCTCGAGTCCGGGCACCGTGACTTCGAGATCATCGTCATCGTCGGGCACGACGACCCCGAGACTGCCCAGGTCGCGGAGCGGGCCGCCGCCCGCGACCCGCGCGTCCGCGTCGTCGTCGACACCCACGCCCGGAAGAACAAACCCAAGGCGCTCAACACCGCGCTCCCGTACTGCCGCGGCGACGTCGTCGGGGTCTTCGACGCCGAGGACCAGGTCCACCACGACCTGCTCGCCCACGTCGACCACGCCTTCCGCGACACCGGCGCCGACGTCGTGCAGGGCGGCGTCCAGCTGATCAACTTCCACTCCAGCTGGTACAGCCTGCGCAACTGCCTGGAGTACTTCTTCTGGTTCCGCTCCCGGCTGCACCTGCACGCCCAGAAGGGCTTCATCCCGCTCGGCGGCAACACCGTCTTCGTCCGCACCGACGTGCTGCGCGAGGCCGGCGGCTGGGACCCGGAGTGCCTCGCCGAGGACTGCGACCTCGGCGTACGCCTGTCCAGCACCGGCAAGAAGGTCGTCGTCGCCTACGACTCCGACATGGTCACCCGCGAGGAGACCCCCGGCACCCTGATGTCCCTGCTCAAACAGCGCACCCGCTGGAACCAGGGATTCCTCCAGGTCTACCGGAAGAAGGACTGGAAGCAACTGCCCACGCTCCGGCAGCGGATGCTCGCCCGGTACACCCTCATGACCCCGTTCATGCAGGCGTTCACCGGCCTGATCATCCCGCTCAACGCCGCGGTCGCCCTCCTCATGGACGTCCCCGTCGGCATCGCCTTCATCACCTTCCTGCCCGCCGTCACCGCCTTCGTGACCTTCGTCTTCGAGGTCGTCGGCCTGCACGACTTCGGCAGGCAGTACGGGATGCGCGTCCGGTTCGTCCACTACCTCAAGCTCATCGCCGGCGGGCCCTTCTACCAACTGCTCCTCGCGGGCGCCGCGATCCGCGCCGTCTGGCGCGAGCAGCGCGGCCGCAGCGACTGGGAGCTGACCAGTCACGTAGGAGCCCATCTGCCCGCCGAGCGTGCCGCCCGAGAGGACGTACCCGCGTGACCGCGACCCTTCCCGCGGCCGGCAGCTCCACGCCGGTCGCGCAGCCCACCCGTGTCCCCGCCCGCCTGCGCACCCCGGTCCGGGCCGTCCGTTTCCGCAGCTCACCGGCCGACCTCGCGCTGTGCGCCGTACTCCTCGCCGCGATCGTCCTCGTCCAGGGCTGGAACATCGCGGGCTACCCCAACTTCAGCGACGACGAGGGCACGTACCTCGCCCAGGCCTGGGCCGTGCAGCAGGGCGACGGGCTCGCCCACTACACGTACTGGTACGACCACCCGCCGCTCGGCTGGCTCCAGCTCGCCGCCGTCAGCTGGATCCCGGCGCTCGCCGACCCGTCCGCCATGACCGTCGGCACCATGCGCCTCGCCATGCTCGGCGTCAGCGCGGTCAGCGCCGTCCTCGTCTACGTCCTCGCCCGCCGGCTCCGGCTGCCGATGTGGGCCGCGGGCCTCGCCATGGCCCTGTTCGGGCTCTCCCCGCTGGCCGTCGTGCTCCAGCGCGAGATCTTCCTCGACAACATCGCCGTGATGTGGATGCTCCTCGCGTTCTGCCTCGCCGCGTCCCCGAGCCGGCACCTGTGGCACCACTTCGCCGCCGGGCTCGCCGCCGCGACGGGCGTCCTGTCCAAGGAGACGATGCTCGTCCTGCTGCCCGCGCTGCTCGTCACCATGTGGCGCCACGGCCACCCGGCGACCCGCAAGTTCGCCCTGACCGGCGCCATCACGGCCTGCGCGCTCGTCGGCCTCTCCTACCCGCTGTTCGCCCTGCTCAAGGGCGAGCTGTTCCCCGGCGGCGGCCACGTCTCGCTGTGGGACGGCATCAGCTACCAGCTCAGCCGCCCCGGCTCCGGCTTCCTCTTCGACGCGGGTTCCGGCTCGCACGGTGTGCTGCACTCCTGGCTCTACTACGACCGGGTGCTGCCCATCGGCGGACTCGCCGCCGCCCTGTTCCTGCTCGTCACCCTGCGCTGGTCGGTCACCGCCCGCGCCCTCGCCGGACCCGCCCTCGCCGTCGCCGTCCTCGCCCTCGTCGCGATGCGCCCGACCGGCTACCTGCCCGCCATGTACATCGTCCAGGCGCTGCCGTTCCTCGCCCTGGTCCTCGCCGGGGCCGCCGCCGGAGTCGTCCACGCCCTCGTGCACCGGGGCCGGGCGCCACGCGGGCTGCGCCTCACCGCCGTCGCCCTGCTCGCCGCCTGCGCGGCCGGCCTCGTCGTCCCCCGCTGGTACGACGGCGACCGCACCGCCATGACCGTCGACGCGAACGCGCCGTACCGGGGCGCCGCCGCCTGGATGGCGAGCGAGGTCCGCGACCCGGTCGCCACCCGCGTCCTCGTCGACGACGCGCTCTGGCTCGACCTCGTCCACGCCGGCTACGAACCCGGCCTCGGCGCCATCTGGTTCTACAAGGCCGACCTCGACCCGGCCGTCACCCGGACCATGCCGGACGGCTGGCGCGACCTCGACTACGTGGTCGCCTCGCCCACCGTGCGCCGCGACGCCGCCGATCTGCCGAACGTACGGGACGCGCTGCGGCACTCCGCGCCCGTCGCCACCTTCGGCGAGGGCCCGGACCGCATCGAGATCCGCCGCGTCCAGGGAGGGGGCAGCCGATGACCGTGCATCCCGAGACCGAGCTCGACGGCGCCGAGGTGCCCGAGCCGGGCGCCGTCACCATCGTCGTCCCCACCTTCAACGAACAGGACAACATCGCCGAACTCCTGTACCGCATCACCGAGTCGGTCCCGCATCGGCTGCCCTGCGAGGTCCTCTTCGTCGACGACTCCAGCGACGAGACGCCCCGCGTCATCCGGGAGATCGCCCAGGACTGCCCCTTCCCGGTGACCGTCCTGCACCGCGACGAACCCACCGGCGGGCTCGGCGGCGCCGTCGTCGCCGGGATCCGCGCCGCGACCTCCGACTGGGTCGTCGTCATGGACGGCGACCTCCAGCACCCACCGTCCCTCGTACCGGAGTTGGTGGCCACCGGCGAGCAGGAGGGCGCCCAGCTCGTCGTCGCCAGCCGCTACCTGCCCGGCGGCAGCCGCGCCGGACTGTCCGGCGGCCACCGCGTCGCCGTGTCCCGCGCCTCCACCTGGCTCGCCAAGGGCCTCTTCCCGCGCGGGCTGCGCGGCATCAGCGACCCGATGAGCGGCTTCTTCGCGATCCGCCGCGCGGCCGTCCACCCCGACGCCCTCAAGCCGCTCGGGTACAAGATCCTGCTCGAACTCGCCGTCCGCACCGGCCGGTTGAGCGTCGCCGAGGTGCCGTTCGTCTTCCAGGAACGGCACGCGGGCGAGTCCAAGTCCACGGTCCGCGAGGAACTGCGCTACCTGCGCCACCTCGTCGAACTACGCACCGCCGCCCCGCTCGCCCGCATGCTCGTCTTCGGGCTGATCGGCCTGACCGGCTTCGTGCCCAACCTGCTAGCCCTGTCCGCCCTCACCCACGCCGGCCTGCACTACCTGCCGGCCGAGATCCTCGCCAATCAGGCGGGCGTCGCCTGGAACTTCCTGCTCATCGAGGGCCTCCTCTTCCGCACCCGGCGCGGCCACCGCCACTGGGCCGACCGCACCGCCCGCTTCGCCCTGCTCGCCAACGCGGACCTGGTGCTGCGCATCCCGCTGATCGCCCTGTTCGTACGGGAGTTGGGCCTCGCCGTGCTGCCCGCGACGGCGCTCGCGCTCGTCACCACGTTCGTCCTGCGCTTCGCCGGCACCGAGGCGCTCGTCTACGCGAGGAAGACCAAGAAGCCCGGGACACCCCAGGTGTCCGGCCCACCGGAGATCGCCGAGCCGACCGCCGAGACCGCGACAGGAGCCGCCGCGTGAGCCGCACGACAGGAACGATACGAACGACACGTACGAGACGGTCGGGGCCCACGCGAAGGACGGCCCTCGCGGGGGTGACCGCGCTCGCGGCCTCCCTCCTGATGGCCGTGCCGCAGCCCGCCTCCGCCGCCAACCTCGTCAAGAACCCCGGCTTCGAGACCGCCGGGACCGGCGACATGCCCGCCTGCTGGGAGAAGTCCGGCTGGGGCGACAACGACTTCACGTTCACCACCACCGCCGACGCCCGCACCGGCACCAAGGCCATGAAGGTCGAGCTGACCCGCCGCGTCGACGGCGACCGCAAGGCGCTCATCACCGAGTCCGCCGACTGCGCGCCGCCCGTCACCGTCGGCAGGCAGTACGACCTCGGGCTCTGGTACAAGACGACGACACCGGACGCCTCGGTGACGCTCTTCCGGCACGACACGACCGCCGGCTGGCAGTACTGGACCGACCTCAAGACTCTGGCCATGAGCACCGGTTGGGCTCAGGCCGCCGTCCGTACACCCGAGGTGCCGCCCGGCACCGACCGCATCAGCTGGGGCGTCTCCGTCTACGGCACCGGCTCGGCGACCACCGACGACTACACGATGGAACAGGTCGCGGACCCCGTCCCGGACCCCGAGTGCACCGGCACGCAGAAGGAGTGCGCGGACGGCCGCTGGGACGTGCTGCCCACGCAGAACCCGGTCCGCTCCATGCACTCCGTCGTCCTCAGGAACGGCAAGATCCTGCTGATCGCGGGCTCCGGCAACAGCGAGGAGATGTTCGCGGCCGGCACCTTCACCTCGGCGGTCTACGACCCGGAGAAGGGCACGTACAAGACGATCCCGACGCCGAAGGACATGTTCTGCGCGGGCCATGTGCAGCTCGCCGACGGCCGGGTCCTCGTGATGAGCGGCAACAAGGCGTACCCGGCCAAGGACGGCTCGCACGGCTACGAGGGCTTCAAGGACAGTTACGTCTTCGACCCGGCCACCGAGGCGTACACGAAGACGAACGACATGAACGACGGCCACTGGTACCCGTCCGCGACCGTCATGGGCAACGGTGACGTGATGTCCTTCGGCGGCCTGCGCGAGGACTCCACCGGGTCCGTCACCGCCGAGCGCTTCGACGCCGCGAAGGGGGAGTGGCTGCCGCTGTCGCAGGTCCACCAGACCTGGTCGTACTGGGGCCTGTACCCGTCGATGATCCTCATGCAGGACGGCCGCCTCTTCTACTCCGGCAGCCACGTCTTCGGCAACGGCACGCCCGGCACCGGTGCCTCGGTCTACGACTACGACAAGAACACCGTCACGGACGTCCCCGGCCTCCAGAACAAGGACCAGCGCGACCAGTCCGCCAGCGTGCTGCTGCCTCCGGCCCAGGACCAGAAGGTCCTCACGATGGGCGGCGGCAACATCGACTCCAACCCCGACGCGGGCCGCCTCGTCGACGTCATCGACCTCAAGGAGCCGAACCCGAAGTACGTCGCCGGACCCCAACTCCCGCAAGGCACCGTCGACCTGGGCAACGGGCCGCAGCCCGAGACCGGCGCCCAGGGCAAGATGTACGTCTCCGCGGTGCTGCTGCCCGACGGCAAGGTCCTGGAGACGGGCGGCGCCCTGCACAACCGGGCCAACCCCGTCTACGAGTCCTCGATCTTCGACCCGGGGACCACCACCTTCGACCCGGTCGCCCCGGACCCCGAGGCCCGCGGCTACCACTCCTCCGCGTTCCTGCTCCCCGACGGCCGCGTCATGACCACCGGCGACAACCCGGGCAACGGCTCCTGGAACCACAACGTGTCGATCTACACGCCGCCCTATCTCCTCAAGGGGGCCCGGCCGAAGATCACCTCGGTCATCGACAAGGAGTGGAAGTACGGGGACACCCAGCGGATCACCGTCGACCGGCCGATCGCCAAGGCGGAGCTGATCCGTCCGGCAGCGGTCACGCACTCCTCCGACCCCAACCAGCGGTACGTGGATCTGCCGCTGTCGGTGGACGGGGCGAACGTCGACCTGAACGTCACGTCGAACCCGAACCTGGCGCCGCCCGGCTGGTACATGCTCTTCGCGGTGGACGCGAACGGGGTGCCGTCCGTCGCCGAGTGGGTCCATCTGACCGGGGCCGCGGTCTCCGGTGCCGGGGACGCCTCGGCGCACGTCCACTCGTTCGCGGACGGGCTCTCGGCCGAGCCCGAGGGGAAGCGGGCGGCACGCAAGTCGGCGCCGGTCAGCCCGGTCGTCGCCGGGTGCGATCGGCACTACGGCTCGGCGAACGTGTGCGTTCCTACGGTGTTTCCGCCGCAGGTGAAGTCGTCCACGCGGGCGCGCTGCGCTTGGCTGGACCGGCAACGGTTCGGGCGGCTTGTGGTGAACGGGGCGGATGATCCTCTGCGGTTGGACCGGAACGGGGACGGGGTTGCTTGCGGGCCCCGGGACTCATCTGCCCGGTAGCGGTCTCGTCGCCGGGTGCGGCCCCGGTGGGGGCTGATCGCGCAGTTCCCCGCGCCCCTGAAATGCGCACTTCGTGCGCCATCTCAGGGGCGCTTCTCATCGGGGAAATGCGCCCGAAGGGCATGCATTTCAGGGGCGCGGGGAACTGCGCGAGAAGCCCCACCGGGGGCGCACCCGGCGAACGACCCTCAAAGGCCCCGCTGCACCGTGTCCAGCGCCCTCAGGACAACCTCCCGCAGCTCGACGGAGTCGGGGCGTTCGGCCCAGTACATCGTGGCCTCCATAAGGGCCCCGACGACCGCCATCGCATAGACCCGGACCTCGAGATCCCCCGCGTCACGACCCGTCCGCTCCGCGAGGACCCGGCACACGATCTGCCCGGTCACCGACATGGACTCCATCATCCGCGACCGAACCGCCGGCACCTCGACCTGCAACCGCATCCGCAGCCGCGAGGTCTCCGGGTCCTCGCTCTGCTGGGCGAGCTCCATGCTGTGGTCGATCACGTGCCGCAGGGAGTCGACGATCGACTCGTCGGCGGGCCGCGCCCGCAGCTCCCGCTCCAGGATCGGGTCGAACTCGTCGGTGAGGACGATGTCTTCCTTGGTCGGGAAGTAGCGGAACACCGTGGAGGGGGAGACCTCCGCCGCCTCGGCGATCTGCTCGACGGTCGTCGCGTCGTAGCCCTGCTCCCGGATCAGGCGGTACGTCGCCTCGCGGATCGCCGTACGGGTCTTGATCTTCTTGCGCTCCCGTAGCCCGATGCGCGGCTCCGAGGTCTGTGCTGAGGCGGCCATGCCCCTCATTCTCGGGCATCGGCGCCGGCCGGGGCCACCTTCGCGCCCGTCCCGCCGGACGCGGGGTGACCGGGCAGGAGGACCGCCGCGAGCACGGCCGCGACGAGCGCCGTGATGCCGATGACGACGAGCGCCAGGTCCATGCCGTGCAGATACGCGGCGTCGGCGGACGCGGCGAGCGCCCGGTCGCCGAGCCGCCCCGCGACCACGTGCGCGCCGATCACCGAGTCCCCGGCCGCGTCCGCCGCCGCCCCGTGCAGCCCGCCCGTGTCCAGGTGCGCGGAGTACGCCCCGGCGACCAGCGCCCCGAGCAGTGCGACGCCGAGCGCGCTGCCGGTCTGCCGGACCGTGCTGAGCAGGCCGGAGCCGCGGCCCGCCTCGTCCTTGGGCAGGGTGGTGAGGGCCCCGCCCATCGCGGGGATCATGGCGAACGCGAAGCCGACGCCGGCGATGCTCAGCCACAGCGCCGTGAACCCGTACCCGGAGTCGACGGTGGTCCGCGCCCCGAGGAACCCGGCGAACGCGAGCACGATCAGCGCCACGCAGATCACGGACCGCGCCCCGAACCGGTCGACGAGGGGCTGGGCGAGCCGGGCCGCGAGCAGCATCCCGCCCATCATGGGGATGATCCGCACCCCGGTGCCGAGCGCGTCCGTGCCGAGCACCGCCTGTAGGTACTGCGGCAGCACGAACATCAGGCCGGACATGACGAACATGCCGAGCGTGGCCAGCAGCGTGTTCGTCAGGAAGCCCTGGTTGCCGAGCAGGGACAGGTCGAGCATGGGGCGCGGGCTGCGCCGCTCCCGTCGTACGAGCGCGGTGAGCAGGACGGCGGCCGCCGCGAAGGAGCCGAGGACGGTGCCGCTGCTCCAGCCCTTGCCGGGGCCCTCGATGATCGCGTAGATGAGGGCGCCGAGGCCGACCGCGGTGAGGACCGTGGAGAGGACGTCGACGCGGGGCGCGGCCGGGTCGCGGGTCTCCGGGAGCAGGAGCAGGCAGGCGGTGATGCCGATCGCGACCATCGGCACGTTGATCACGAAGACCGAGCCCCACCAGTAGTGGTCCAGGAGCCAGCCGCCGATGATCGGGCCGAGCGGCAGGCCGAGCGCGGACGCCGCGGAGATCATGGCGATGGCCTTGGTCTGCTCGGCGCGCGGGAACAGGCCGGGCAGTACGGAGATGGCGAGCGGCATCACGAAGGCCGCGCCGACGCCCATGAGCGCGCGGGCCGCGATCACCCACGTCACCTCGGAGGAGAGCGCGCCGACGACGGACGCGGCGAGGAAGACGCCGAGCCCGCCGATGAGCATCCGGCGCCGCCCGAACCGGTCGCCGAGCAGTCCCGCCGGGAGCATCAGCGCGGCGAACACCACGATGTAGGCGTCCGCCATCCACTGCTGCTCGCCCGTGTCGGCGCCGAGCTGTGCGGCGATGCTCGGCAGCGCCACGTTCAGGATCGTCATGTCGAAGCCGAGCACGAGCATGCTCGCGACCAGGGCCCCGAGGGCCCACCAGCGCCGGGGATCCGGGCGCGCCTCCACCTGTTCAGTGACAGTAGCCATGAAATGAGAGTAACTCTCACTTGGGAGTGTCTGTCAATAAAGCGCCCTTCAATGAAAGCTCTCTCCGGGCACGCAAAAGGGCCGCGGCGAGTGCCGCGGCCCTGGGGGAGAAGCTCGTACGGATCAGGCGTGCTGGTACGCCACCAGCGAGATCCCGACGTAGTGCACGACGAACGCCGCCAGCGTCAGCGAGTGGAAGACCTCGTGGAAGCCGAACCAGCGCGGCGACGGGTTCGGCCGCTTGATGCCGTAGATGACCCCGCCCGCGCTGTAGAGCAGCCCGCCGACGATCACGAGGACGAGCACCGCGATGCCGCCCTTCTGCATGAAGTCGGGGAGGAAGAAGACCGCGGCCCAGCCCATCGCGATGTAGCAGGGGGTGTAGAGCCAGCGCGGGGCGCCGACCCAGAAGACGCGGAAGACGATCCCGGCCGCCGCGGCGCCCCAGACGCCCCACAGCAGCCACTGGCCCTTCGCGCCGGGCAGCAGGAGCATCGTGAGCGGGGTGTAGGTGCCCGCGATGATCAGGAAGATGTTCGCGTGGTCGAGGCGGCGGAGCAGGCCGCCTGCCTTCGGTCCCCAGTTCCCCCGGTGGTACAGCGCGCTGACCCCGAAGAGCAGGCAGGCCGTGAGGACGTAGATCCCGCAGGCGACGCGGCCGCGGGTGGAGTCCGCGAGCGCGGTCAGGACGATGCCGGCGATCAGGACCGCGGGGAACATGCCCGCGTGCAGCCAGCCGCGCATCATCGGCTTCAGCAACGAAGGCTCTGCTGCGGGGATTTCACTGTGCTCTGCGGCGGCGCTCATGGCGGGCATCGTACCTACGGGACCGTAGGCCGCGGATATGGAGCCCGCCCCCTTCTCGGCCCTGGGGCAGGCCCCACCCCTCACTCGTGCGGCCGTGAGCGGAGGCGGAGGGTCATCAGAAGGTGAAATCTGCGTATCGAGTGGGAATCCTCACGTCGCTCAGGTGTGAGGCCCCCTGGACATATGGGCGAAACGGTCGGATGATCAAATGAGTGCCGTCGGCACCGGATGAGCGCCCACTGAGGTCCAGTGGAACGGGAGGCGCAGCGTCCGGGTCGCAGCCCCCACGGGGCATCAACCTCCATACCCCTCTTTTAGGAGCGATCGTGGCGCGCGACATCGCGGCTCCCAACTCCCCGGACACCCTCCCGACCACCCACCAGGGCCTGATCTCGTGGGTCAACGAGATCGCCGAGCTCACGCAGCCGGACCGCGTGGTCTGGTGCGACGGCTCGGAGGCCGAGTACGAGCGGCTGGCGGAGGAGCTGGTCGCCAAGGGGACGTTCAAGAAGCTCGACCCGATCAAGCGCCCCAACTCCTACTACGCGGCCTCCGACCCGTCCGACGTCGCCCGCGTCGAGGACCGCACCTTCATCTGCTCCGAGAAGGAGGAGGACGCCGGCCCGACGAACCACTGGAAGGCCCCCGCCGAGATGCGGGAGATCTTCGCCGGTGAGAAGGGCGTCTTCCGCGGCTCGATGAAGGGCCGGACGATGTACGTCGTCCCGTTCTGCATGGGCCCGCTCGGCTCGCCGCTGTCCGCGATCGGCGTCGAGATCACCGACTCGGCGTACGTCGCCGTCTCCATGCGCACCATGACCCGCATGGGACAGCCGGTCCTGGAGGAGCTCGGCGAGGACGGTTTCTTCGTCAAGGCCGTCCACACGCTGGGCGCCCCGCTGGCCGAGGGCGAGCAGGACGTCCCGTGGCCCTGCAACTCCACCAAGTACATCTCGCACTTCCCCGAGGACCGCGAGATCTGGTCCTTCGGCTCCGGCTACGGCGGCAACGCCCTGCTGGGCAAGAAGTGCTACGCCCTGCGCATCGCCTCCGTCATGGCACGTGACGAGGGCTGGCTCGCCGAGCACATGCTGATCCTCAAGCTGACGCCGCCGCAGGGCGAGTCGAAGTACGTCGCCGCGGCCTTCCCGTCCGCGTGCGGCAAGACGAACCTCGCGATGCTGGAGCCCACGATCTCCGGCTGGACCGTCGAGACGATCGGCGACGACATCGCCTGGATGCGCTTCGGCGAGGACGGTCGCCTCTACGCGATCAACCCCGAGGCCGGCTTCTTCGGCGTCGCGCCCGGCACCGGCGAGCACACCAACGCCAACGCGATGAAGACGATGTGGGGCAACTCCGTCTTCACGAACGTCGCCCTGACCGACGACGGCGACGTGTGGTGGGAGGGCATGACCGAGGAGGCGCCCGCGCACCTCACGGACTGGAAGGGCAACGACTGGACGCCCGCGTCCGAGACCCCGGCCGCGCACCCCAACGCCCGCTTCACCGTCCCGGCCGGCCAGTGCCCGATCATCGCGCCGGAGTGGGAGGACCCGAAGGGCGTGCCGATCTCGGCGATCCTCTTCGGCGGCCGCCGCGCCTCCGCCGTGCCGCTGGTCACCGAGTCCTTCGACTGGAACCACGGCGTGTTCCTGGGCGCCAACGTGGCCTCCGAGAAGACCGCCGCCGCCGAGGGCAAGGTCGGCGAGCTGCGCCGCGACCCGTTCGCGATGCTGCCGTTCTGCGGCTACAACATGGGCGACTACATGGCCCACTGGGTGAAGGTCGGTGCCGACAAGGACCAGGCCAAGCTCCCGAAGATCTACTACGTCAACTGGTTCCGCAAGGACGCGAACGGGCGCTTCGTGTGGCCCGGTTTCGGTGAGAACTCCCGCGTCCTGAAGTGGATCGTCGACCGCCTCGACGGCCGGGCGGAAGGTGTCGAGACCCCGATCGGCGTCCTTCCGACCAAGGAGTCCCTGGACACGGAAGGCCTCGAACTGGCCGACTCCGACCTGGACTTCCTGCTCTCCGTCGACAAGGAGGTCTGGCGCGAGGAGGCCGCTCTGGTACCCGAGCACCTCAACACCTTCGGCGATCACACGCCCAAGGAGCTGTGGGACGAGTACCGCAACCTGGTGCAGCGCCTCGGCTAGCCGGACCTGAACGAGCCCCCCGTACAACGGCGTACGGGGGGCTCGTTCGCATGTGTGCCGCTGTGCCGGTCTGTCGGGGGGCCGTGATCAACTCGGCCCTTCACATGTCCACCACATGCTTCAATGTCCCCACACAGTCGCTCATCGGGGAGATGGGCGCCAACTCAGCCTGTGGGGGGCACAGTTGAGCAAGGTTCAGCACCTCAGACGTACCGCCGCGCTGCTCGTGGCCGGTGTGCTCGGCGCGACGGGACTCGTCGGCGCCACGGCGTCGCAGGCCGTCGCCGCGACGCCCGCCGACACCGCCGTGAAGCTGCCGGTCACCAACTTCTCGGCGCTGGCGGTCGACTCCGCCCACCAGCGGGTCTACGTCACGGAGGGCACCGCGTCGAACCCGACGCCCCCGGCCGTGCACGTCTACGACTTCGACGGCCGGAAGATCACCTCGATCAGCACGCCCGCCGTCGCCTCCGGCCTCGACGTCAGCGCCGACGGCACCACCCTGTATGTGTCGCAGCCCAGCGGCATCCTGGCCTTCGACGCCGCCACCCTGGAGCAGCGGAGCCTGACGAGCGCGAGCTACGACACCTGCGGGCGTTCGCTGGCCGTCGCGGGCGGCCGGGTCTGGCACACGACCGCGTACTCGTTCGGCTACTGCGACACCCAGTACGCGACCCTGGGCCGGCTGAGCGATCCGGCGCAGAACACCGGCTGGGGCGACTACGGCCGCATCCAGCTCTTCGGCGGCGGCCCGGCCGCCCCGGACCGCTTCTACGCGGCCCAGCCGGCGAACTCCAGCGCGCCGAACCCGTTCATCACCGCGTTCGCCGCCGACAACGACGACCCGGTACGCGGCCCCGAGCGCCGCTTCGCGGGGGAGGACGGCAAGGGCGCGCTCGACTTCAAGGACCTCGCGCCGAGCGCCGACGGCAAGAAGCTCGCCGTCGCCGACGCCGCGTCCGGCACCCGCCTGCTGAACGCGGACGACTTCACCGACGCGGCCGAGCAGTACCAGCCGCTGCCCGCCGGCGCGAAGGCCTCCGCGGTCGCCTTCAGTGGCGACGGCAAGTACGTGGCCCGGGGCGCCGCCGCCTACGGCTCCACGCCCGACCTGCTGATCCAGCCGGCGAACCCGGCGGACACGACGGCGCCGCTGGAGTTCGCCTTCGAGGGCAGCCTCGACGGCAGCGAGATCGCCCCGCGCGGCCTGGAGTTCTCCGCGGACGGCTCCCGGCTGTTCGCCGTGACCTCCTACGGCAACCAGTTCTGGCTGCACGTCATCACGCCGCCGGCCGCCCAGTACGACGCCCGGTTCAGCGGCGATCTGACGCAGTCGCCGAGCAGTGCGGTGGTGGGGGAGCCGGTGGCGCTGCGCGGCCGGCTCGAGTTCGACGGGTCCGCGCCCGCGGACCCCGCGAAGGTGACGGCCGTGCGCGAGGACGCGGACGGGAAGACGGAGCTGACCCCGGTGAAGTTCGCCGCGGACGGCACGTTCACCGTCTTCGACGTGCCGGACAAGGTCGGCGAGGCGACGTACCGGGTGTCCTACCTGGGCGACCTCACGCACCGCCCCGCGACGGACGTCGTGAAGACGGTGCAGGTGGGCAAGGCGCCGGCGACGCTCACCCTCGACGCGCCGAGCGAGGCGACGACGAGCGGCGGTGTGGTGATCCCGGGCACGCTGACGGCCACGGGTCCCGCGCTGCCCGCCGATCTCACGCTCACCGTGCGCCGTACGGACCGGCTGGGCACGACGGACCTGGCTCCGGTGACGGTCGGCGCCGACGGCACGTTCACCCTCCGCGACACCCCGCGGACCATCAAGTCGGCGACGTACACGCTGACCTGGACCGGTGACGCCTACCACCGGGACGCGACGGCCTCGGCGACGGTGCTCGTGCGCCGCTGACCTGGAGACGTAGGGCCGGGGGCATCGACGATCCGGCCCTACGCCACGGATTAAGCGGCGACAGGCTCCGTGGCGTCCGCGTGGAACTCCATCCGGCGGGCCGCGAGGATCGCCGCCGCCGTGTCCGCGCGGGACGCGGCGACGACCAGGGCGCGGCCCGCGAGGGCGTGGGCGCGCTGGTGCAGGGCGATCGCACGGGGCGCGCGCAGGGCGTCGGTCACGGTCGAGCGGACGGGGGTGTGCCCCCCGCGCAGGCGGGCGATCTGGGCGGCGAGCTCCTCCGCGGCCGTGTCGAGCTCCGGTGACCCGGCGACCGCGCGCAGCTCGTCGGTCACGGCGAGCAGGGCCGCGAGGTGCCCGGCGAGCTGGATGTCCAGCTCCTCCTCGCGCGAGCGGTGCGGGAAGTCGCCACCGGGCGCGGCCACCGGCGTGTGGACCGACTTGGTGCGGATCGGCTCGTACATCGGAGGCCTCCAGACAGGAGCGGGCGCGGATTGACCTCCATCGTACCTTGGACTTCGTCTAAATTAGAACCTGTCCAAAAACGCGTCGCGTCCGGAGTGGGGTCCCGCCGGGGCTACTGGCTGTATCCGTCGAGGAAGTTGCCGATCCGGGTCACGGCCTCCGTCAGCTGCCGGGTGTCGGGCAGCGTGACGACGCGGAAGTGGTCGGGCTCCGGCCAGTTGAAGCCCGTGCCCTGGACGACCATGATCTTCTCGGCGCGCAGCAGATCGAGCACCATCTGCCGGTCGTCCTTGATCTTGAACACCTTGGGATCGAGGCGCGGGAACAGGTACAGCGCCCCCTTCGGCTTCACACACGTCACGCCCGGGATCTGCGTGAGCAGCCCGTGCGCCACGTCCCGCTGCTCCTTCAGGCGGCCGCCCGGCAGGACGAGGTCGTCGATCGTCTGCCGCCCGGTGAGCGCGGCGACGACGCCGTGCTGGCCCGGCATGTTCGCGCACAGGCGCATGTTGGCCAGGATCGTGAGGCCCTCGATGTACGACTGGGCGTGCGCGCGCGGCCCCGAGATCGCCATCCAGCCCACCCGGTAGCCGGCCACCCGGTACGCCTTCGACATGCCGTTGAAGGTGAGGGTCAGCAGGTCCGGGGCGATCGCGGCGGTCGGGGTGTGGGTGGCGCCGTCGTAGAGGATCTTGTCGTAGATCTCGTCGGAGCAGACCAGCAGGTTGTGGCGGCGGGCGATGTCGGTGAGACCGCGCAGCATCTCGTCGCTGTAGACGGCGCCGGTCGGGTTGTTCGGGTTGATGATCACGATCGCCTTGGTGCGGTCGGTGACCTTCCGCTCCACGTCGGCGAGATCGGGCATCCAGTCGGACTGCTCGTCGCAGCGGTAGTGCACGGCGGTGCCGCCGGACAGTGAGACGGCGGCCGTCCACAGCGGGTAGTCCGGCGCGGGGACCAGCACCTCGTCGCCGTCGTCGAGCAGGCCCTGCATGGCCATCACGATCAGCTCGGAGACGCCGTTGCCGATGTAGACGTGCTCGACGTCGGTCTCCACGCCGAGGGTCTGGTAGTGCATCATCACCGCGCGCCGGGCGGCGAGCAGGCCCTTGGCGTCGCCGTAGCCGTGGGCGTCGCCCACGTTGCGGAGGATGTCCTCGAGGATCTCGGGCGGGCAGTCGAAGCCGAACGCGGCCGGGTTGCCGGTGTTCAGCTTGAGGATGCGGTGCCCTGCCGCCTCCAGCCGCATCGCTTCCTCGAGAACCGGACCCCGGATCTCGTAGCAGACGTTGGCGAGCTTGGTCGACTGGATGAGCTGCATGGACAGACTGTACGGCGGCCGCTCGCGCGGGCGCGCACCCTCCGCCGCCGCCCGGAGGACCCCGTGGCGGCCCGGTTTCGGATGTGATGGCACGCAGTGCCGGATGCCTGAGGAATGCCTGGTGCGGGTGGGGGTGCGGCTTGGATGCGTGGGCCTGTCGGGCCGGGTGAGATCGGCCACTCGTGAGGACGGGCGTTCTGGGCGCGTACGCATATTCGAGCGCATGTTCGAAAGAGGGGGGTAGGCTGGAGTCATGCTCCAGGGATCCCTCTTCGACCAGGCCGACCGGATCGAGGAGACCGCGCTCGGCGGCCTCGACGGACTGCGCCGCACCGAGCTCGGGGCCGGCGCCTGGATCGACGTGCTGCCCGGCTGGCTGCGCGGCGCCGACGCCCTGTTCGAGCTCCTCGCCGCGCAGGTCCCGTGGCGGGCCGAGCGCCGCCAGATGTACGAGCGGGTCGTCGACGTGCCCCGGCTCCTCAAGTACTACGGGGCGGGCGAGGAGCTGCCGCACCCCGTGCTCGGGCAGGCCCGCGACGCGCTGAGCGCCCACTACGCGCGCGAACTGGGCGAGCCGTTCACCACGGCCGGGCTCTGCTACTACCGCGACGGCCGGGACAGCGTCGCCTGGCACGGCGACCGGATCGGGCGCGGCGCCCGCGAGAACACGATGGTGGCGATCCTGTCCGTCGGCGCGCCCCGGGATCTGGTGCTGCGGCCCGTGGGTGGCGGCGGGCCGGCCGTGCGCCGGGCCCTCGGGCACGGCGACCTCATCGTCATGGGCGGCTCCTGCCAGCGCACCTGGGAACACGCGATCCCCAAGTCGACCCGGGCCGCCGGCCCCAGGATCAGCGTCCAGTTCCGGCCACACGGGGTGCGCTGACCCCGACGTTCCGCGCGCTTGGCGGGGAAGGTCCGGGTCTGCGGCGATATCGCCGACGACTGTTCCGGGCCACCGGAACCCCTTAAGATCCGCGCTCATGTCCTGGCAGCACCCCCAAGAAGACGCCGAAGCGAACCTGTCCGGTGTCGTCTACGACCCACAGCAGGCGGCGGGCGCCTACGACGGTTACGCCGACCCGGCCACCGTCCACGGCTGGCGTGAATCGGCCACCGTGGCCCCGGCCGCCCTCCACGACGCGACGGAGCCGCTCCCGGCGGTGCCCGACGACGGCGCCGTCTTCGTCGACACCTCCGGGCGCCGCGGGCGCCTGATGCGGCGCGGCGGGCTCGCGCTCGGCGCGGTCTGCGTCGTGTTCCTCGGCGCCGTCGTCTTCGGCGTCTTCGGATCGAGCCCGTCGAGCGGCCCGCTGTCCGGGACCGCAGGAGACGACGACGGCGACGGCGGCGGCAAGCAGCGCGCCGAGCACTCGGCCCCCGCGACCCCGGGCCCCGCCGCGAGCGAGGCCCCGGCCGGCGCCGGATCCACCGGGTCCCCGGACGCCGCTGCGACCACGGATCCGTCGCACACCCCCGCGAAGGACGATGCGAGCCCGACCGGTTCGGCGCCCGGCAGCGCCGGAAAGCCCCCCGCGACCGCGTCCCCGGCCGCGTCCGAACCGGCCCGCGGCAACTCCACCAACAACCCCGGCCGGGGCAACGGAACCACCAAGGGCCCGAAGTGACCCGGCGTTCACCCGCCACAACTGCCCCGTGACCCCGGGGAGTTGACGTCCGCCCTCTTGTCGCGCCGCCCGCCGAGCCCGAAGAATGCGCACGGCAACCATCGGCAACGGACGCCGTACCCGGCGTCGGCAAGGGGGGCTCCACCCAATGGCACCTGCAGCACCGATGACACCCAGGCTCGGCCGCGTCCTCACCGGCGCGGCCTTCGCGCTCGTCCTGGCCGGGGCGGGCGCGGCACCCGCCGCCGCGGACAACGGCGTCCGGGAGAGACCGAACGACGCGCCCGTCACCTTCGCGGGCACCGTCGCGCTCAGCAACTGTTCCGGCTCGATCGTGCGCACCCCGCAGTCCGAGCCCGACGACCCCGCGCTGGTGCTCTCCAACGGGCACTGCATAGAGACCGGCTTCCCGAAGGCCGGCCAGGTCGTCGTGGATCAGCCGTCCAAGCGCACCTTCAAGGTCCTCGACGAGAACGCGGGCCAGCTCGGCACCGTGCAGGCCGACCAGATCTCGTACGCGACGATGACCGACACCGACGTCTCGCTGTACCGGCTCACCACCACGTACGCCGAGATCGAGGCCAAGTACCACGTGGCGCCGCTGCTCATCGACCCGCGCCACCCGCGCAAGAACACCGACATCACCGTGGTGTCCGGGTACTGGAAGAAGCAGTACAAGTGCTCCGTCGACGGGTTCGTGCCCGCGCTCAAGGAGTACTGGTGGACCTGGAAGGACTCGGTCCGCTACACGCCCGGGTGCGAGACCATCGGCGGCACCTCGGGCTCCCCGGTGATCGACGACCACACCGGACGCGTGATCGCCGTCAACAACACCCACAACGAGAACGGCGAGGAGTGCACGCTCGACAACCCCTGCGAGGTCGACCGCAAGGGCAACGTCACCGTCCGCCCCGACGCCCGCTACGCGCAGCAGACCTACGGGATCGTGCCCTGCCTGCGCCACGACGGGACGCTCGACCTGGGGCGCGAGAAGTGTGAACTCCCCAAGCCCCAGGCCTAGTTCTGTGACGGCCTCTTAGCTCTTCGAAGGCGTACGCCGTACGGACCGGCCCGCGAGGACGTCCGTGCGGCGGCCGTCCTCGATGACGAACCGGCCGTCGATCAGCACGTGCGGGATGCCCACCGGCAGGGTGCGCGGCGCCTCGAACGTCGAGCCCGCCGCCACCGTGTCCGGGTCGAAGAGCACCAGGTCGGCGCGGTAGCCCTCGCGGACCAGACCGCGGTCCGGCAGTCTGAGCCGGGCCGCGGGCCGCGAGGTCAGGTGCGCGACCGTCTCCTCCAGGGACAGCACGCCCAGGTCGCGGGCGTAGTGGCCGAGGTAGTGCGGGAACGTGCCGTACGCGCGCGGATGCGGCTTGACGCCCTGGAGGATGCCGTCGCTGCCGCCGGTGTGCACGGGGTGCTGCATGATCGCCCGCACGTTGTCCTCGTGACCGACGTGCTGGAGGATCGTCGAGCCCAGGTTGTCGGCGAGCAGCAGCCGGCGGGCGGTCACCCAGGGGGCCTCGCCCTGCTCGGCGGCCGCCTCCGCGACCGTCTTGCCGACGTGTCCGGCGAGGGCCGGGTCGGTGACGCCGGAGATCTCGATCGTGTCCCACTCCATCGGCACGCCGTGGCAGCCGTCGGAGCCGATGACCTCGACGTGGTGCCGGATCCGCTCCGCCGTCGCGTCGTCCCGCAGCCGGGCCAGGGTGGCGTCGGGGCCGCCCTCGTTCGCCCAGCTCGGCAGCATCGCGACGAGTGTCGTGGCGCCCGGTGTGTACGGGTAGGTGTCGAGGCTGATGTCGGCGCCGGCCGCGATCGCCCCGTCGAGCAGCTCCAGCAGCTCGGTGCCCCTGCCCTTGTTCACGCCGAAGTTCATCGTGGCGTGCGCCAGGTGCAGGGAGCAGTCCGCGGTGCGGGTCAGCTCGGCCATCTCGCGGTACGCCTCCAGAGCGCCGGCGCCGTAGCTGCGGTGGTGCGGGCAGTAGTAGCCGTCGTACCCGGCGACGACCCGGCACAGCTCGGTCAGCTCGGCGTCCTTCGCGTACATGCCCGGGGTGTACGTCAGCCCCGACGACATGCCGACCGCGCCCTGCTCCATGCCTTCGGCGACGAGGCGGCGCATGTGGTCCAGCTCGGCGTCCGTCGCGTCCCGGTCGTCCCAGCCGACGGCGTACATCCGCACGGTGCCCTGGGGGATCAGGTAGGCGGCGTTCACGGCGATGCCGCGGTCGAGGCGGTCCAGGTACTCGCCGACGGTGCGCCAGTCGAAGTCGATGTCGGACCCGTCCCCGTTCCAGCCGGCGATCACCTGGCGGACCTGGCCCAGGGTGCGGTCGTCGACGGGCGCGTAGGACAGGCCGTCCTGGCCGAGGACCTCCAGGGTGACGCCCTGGGCGGCCTTCGCGCTGTGGTCCGGGTCGCGGAGCAGGGCGAGGTCGCTGTGCGCGTGCATGTCGATGAACCCGGGGGACAGCGCGAGCCCGTCCGCGTCCAGGGTCCGTGCGGCGGTGGGGCGTGAGCCCTTGCCCTCCGGGTGGATGCGGGTGATGCGGCCGTCGGTGATGGCCACGTCGGCGCGATATCCGGGCGCGCCGGTGCCGTCGATGACGCGGGCGTCCTTGATGACCAGCTCCGACATTCTGGCTGCCTCTCTTGGGGGGTGGTCTTTCGGTGCGGCCCGGTGGGGGCTGGTCGCGCAGTTCCCCGCGCCCCTGAAATGCAGACCCTTCGGGTCGCATTTCCCCGACGGGGCACCGCCCGATGAGATCGCGCACGAAGTGCGCATCTCAGGGGCGCGGGGCTGTGACATCAGCGGCTGCGCCGCGGGGCGCGACCAGCCCCCACCGGCCGGTGGTCGACACGCGGCCGGTGGGCCTACGGCGCTTAGAAGAACGTCCGGACGTAGTCCACGACCGTGCCGTCGGCCTCGACGACAGGGATGAGCTGCCACTTGTCGAAGGAGGTGCAGGGGTGCGACAGGCCCATGCCGATCCAGTCACCCACCTCAACCCCGGCGGAGCCCTCCGTGCGGACCCACCCGTGCTGGTCCGAAAGCCCCGTCACCGAGACCCCGTCGGCATCCCGCACGGCCCCCGTACGACCGTCCCGCACGACCTGCGCCTCGGGCAGATCGAGGTCGTACGCCGCGTCCCGCTTGCCGGCGTTGGTGAACGCCTGCTCGGGCGTCGGCCGCGACACGACCTGCGCCCACAGCCGGAACGCCGGCTCGAGCGCGCCCTCCTCGGCGACCCGGTTGAACGGCGTCAGCCGCCGGTAGTGCCCGTCGTCGTGCGACACGTACGCCCCGGAGCGGAGCAACTTCAGGACGGGCGCGCTCAGTTCGGGGATCTCGGCGAAGACGTCCGCCACGGCGTCGAACCAGGCGGAGCCCCCCGCGCTGATCACGATCTCGTCGAGCCCGGCGAAGCGCCCCGCCTTGTCGAGGTCCGCGGCGAGCGCGACGAGCCGCCGCAGCCACGCGTGCACCCGCTCGGGGGTCGCCTGCGGCACCTCGCCCTCGTACCCGGCGACACCGACCAGCCGCAGCGAGGGCGCGGCCGCCACCGCGTCCGCGACCTCGGCGCACTCGGCCTCGGTGCGCAGGCCGGTCCGGGCGCCGTCGCCCGCGCCGAGCTCCAGGACCACGTCCACCGGCCGGGAGGCCCCGGCGGCGGTCAGGGCGGCCTGCATCAGTTCGACGCCGCGCACGGAGTCCACGTAGCAGATGAAGCGGAACGCGGGGTCGCGGTCCAGCTCGGCGGAGATCCAGCGCAGGGCCGTCGCGTCGACGAGCTCGTTCGCCAGGAAGACCCGCTCGGTGCCGAACTTCCGTGCCACGCGCACCTGGTGGGGCACGGCGAGCGTGATGCCCCAGGCGCCGCGGTCGACCTGCTGCTGGAACAGCTGCGGGGCCATCGACGTCTTGCCGTGCGGCGCGAACGCGAGCCCGTGCCGCTCCGTGTACGTCTCCATGAGCGCGAGGTTGTGCTCCAGGCGCTCCGCCGACAGGGCGAGCACCGGCGTGGTGAAGCCGTCGGTGAACAGGTTGAGCCGGCGCTCGGCGAGCTCCGCGACCGTCAGGCCCTCGGCCGCCGGCGGCATGCCCTTGAACCGGAAGTCCACTCGCTCGTGCGCGAGCTCCTCCAGCGCGGTGACGGCGTCGACGGCTTTGTCGGCGGTCATGGAGCCTCCTCAGGCTTGCCCGTTGCATCATGTGCAACGGTCATTGCGTATGTCGCTTACTGCTGTCTAACATCCGAGCCAACGCCGGGTCAACGGAGCCGTTGACCCCGGGCCGCGCCCCCGCCACGAGGAGACCCCGCACCGTGACCGCCACCGGATCCGCACCCGCCGCACAGGCCTCCCCGGCTGCCCGGGAGGCCGTGGAGGTCGTCGCGCTCGGCGAGTCCATGGTCACGTTCCGGCCCTCCGTCCCGGGGCGGCTCGCCGACGTTCCCTCGTTCGACCGCGGTATCGGCGGAGCCGAGTCCAACGTCGTGTGCGGACTCGCCGCCGCCGGACACTCCACCCGCTGGGTCAGCCGGGTCGGCGCCGACGGCTTCGGCGACCACCTCGTCGAGGCGATCGCCGCCTACGGGGTCGACACCGGCGCCGTGCGCCGCGACCCCGCCCGCCCCACCGGCATCTACTTCCGCACCGCGGGCGACCGGGCCGGCGACGACCACGAGGTCGCCTACTACCGGGCCGGATCCGCCGCCTCCGCGATGTCCGCCACGAACACGGACCTCGACGCCCTGCGCTCCGGCCGGATCCTGCACCTGTCCGGCATCACCGCCGCTCTCTCCGACGACTGCCTCGGCCTGCTCCGCACCGCCATGGGCGCGGACGGCGGCCCGCTCGTCTCCTTCGACGTCAACCACCGCCCCGGCCTCTGGTCCGAGCCCGCCGACGCCCGCGTCCTGCTCGACCTCGCCCGCCGCGCCGGCCTCGTCTTCGTCGGCGAGGACGAGGCCGAGGACGCCTTCGGGATCACCGGCGGACCGGACGCGATCCGCGCCGCCCTGCCCGAGCCGGAGATCCTCGTCGTCAAGCGGGGCGCCGACGGCGCCGTCGCCTACGAGGGCACCACCCGCGTCGAGGAGCCCGCCCCGCGCGTCGACGTCGTCGCCGCCGTCGGCGCGGGCGACGCCTTCGCCGCCGGATTCCTCTCCGCGACCCTGCGCGGCCTGCCGCTCGCCGACCGGCTGCGCCACGGCCACCTCTGGGCCGCCGCCGCCCTCACCGTCCCGGGCGACCTCACCGCACCCCCGACCCGCGACCACGCCGACCGGCTGACCGGCCTGGAGCGCCCCGCGTGGGAGAAACTGCACCTCGGCCCCGGGTGGACCGGCACGGACTCCGCCGACGAGGGGCACGCCGAGGAGGAACGCACGCCATGAGCCAGACCGTCGACCGCGCGCTCAGCATCCTGCCGCTGCTCGCCGAGGGACCCGCCGACCTGGGCCAGGTCGCCGACCGGCTCGGCGTCCACAAGTCCACCGCCCTGCGGCTGCTGCGCACCCTGCACGAGCACGGCCTCGTGCACCGCCAGTCCGACCAGCGTTACCGCCTGGGCGCCCGCCTCTTCGCGCTCGCCCAGGAGGCCGTGGAGAACCTGGACGTGCGCGAGATCGCCCACCCGCACCTCGTCGCCCTCAACGAGAAGTGCGGCCACACGGTCCACCTCGCCGTCTACGAGGAGAACGAGGTCCTCTACATCGACAAGGTGGAGAGCCGCTACCCGGTGCGCATGTACTCGCGCATCGGCAAGCCGGTCGCGATAACGGTCGCCGCCGTCGCCAAACTGCTCCTCGCCGACCTGTCCGAGCCCGAGCGCCGCGCCATCGCGGAGCGGCTCGACTACCCCCACTACACGGCCCGTTCCACCCCGAACGCGTCCGCCTTCCTCCAGGAGCTGGACACGGTGCGGGAACAGGGCTGGGCCACCGACCTCGGTGGCCACGAGGAATCCATCAACTGCATCGGCGCGCCCATCCGGGGCGCCGACGGCAAGGTCGTCGCCGCGATGTCGGTCTCCGCGCCGAACGTCGTCGTCACCGCAGAGGAACTCCTCACCCTGCTGCCGCTGGTGCGCCGCACGGCGGAAGCCATCAGCCGGGACTACTCCGGCAACACCCCCTCGAAGGAAGCCAGTTCATCATGAGCGAGAAGACCGCCCTCACGCCCTCCACGCACACCGCGCCGCCCGCGAAGTTCTCCCACGGCGTGAAGAAGGGCAACATCCTCCAGGTCGCCGGCCAGGTCGGCTTCCTGCCCGCCGTCGAGGGCCAGGCCCCCACCCCGGCCGGCCCGACCCTGCGCGAGCAGACCCTCCAGACCTTCGCCAACGTCAAGGCGATCCTCGAAGAGGGCGGCGCCACCTGGGACGACGTCATGATGATGCGCGTCTACCTCACCGACGTCGACCACTTCGCCGAGATGAACGCGATCTACAACGCGTACTTCGAGGAGCAGGGCCTCAAGGAGGCCCCCGCCGCCCGCACGACCGTCTACGTCGGTCTGCCCAAGGGCCTGCTCATCGAGATCGACGCGCTCGCCGTCCTGAGCTGACCCACCCGCCCGGACCCGAGGCTCCATCCCCCACGGGAACCCGCAGTTCCCCGAGTGCACCGAGTTCACCGTCGCGGTGCGGCGCGTCACCCCCATCGGCGCCGCACCACGACAGTCCCCTTCCTGCTGAAAGCTTCATGCTCTTACGAGGTCCCACATGTCCCCGTTGTCCCCCCTCGCGGCCACCGCCCCGGTCGCGCCCCCGCCCCACACCGGCGGGATCCTGCCCTTCATCCACGGCACCGCCGGCCTCCTGACGATCGCCGTCCTCGGCATCGTGCTGCTGCTCTTCCTGATCATCAAGGTGCGGCTGCAGCCCTTCGTGGCCCTCCTCGCGGTCTCCATAGCCGTCGGCCTCGGCGCCGGCCTCTCCGTCACCGAACTCTTCGGCACCGTCCAGCGCTCCGACGCCGTCTCCACCATCGAGACCGGCATGGGCGGCACCCTCGGACACGTCGCCATCATCATCGGCCTGGGCACCATGCTCGGCGCCGTCCTCGAGGTCTCCGGCGGCGCGGAAGTCCTCGCCTCCCGCCTGCTGAACCTCTTCGGCGAGAAGCGCGCCCCGCTCGCGATGGGCCTCACCGGCCTCATCTTCGGCATCCCCGTCTTCTTCGACGTCGGCATCTTCGTCCTCGCGCCGATCGTCTACGCGGCCGCCAAGCGCGGCGGCAAGTCGATCGTCCTGTACTGCATGCCGCTGCTCGCGGGTCTGTCCATGACCCACGCCTTCCTGCCCCCGCACCCCGGCCCCGTGGCCGCCGCCGGCCTGCTCAAGGTCGACCTCGGCTGGGTCATCCTCATGGGCATCGTGTGCGGTATCCCCGCCGTGCTCGCCGCCTGGGGCTGGGCCGCCTGGATCGGCAAGCGGATCTTCGTGCCCGTCCCGCACGACATGGTCGAGGCCGCCGAGGAGGCCAAGGCCGCGCTCGTCGCCGAGCAGCGCAAGGCCGGCGTCGAGCCCCACGAGAAGCCCGTGCCGCTCGGCATCGTCTTCGCGATCATCGGCACTCCGCTCGTGCTGATCCTGCTCGCCACGTTCTCCTCGATCGCCTTCGACCCGTCGACGGCCCGCTCCGTCATCGAGTTCTTCGGCCACCCCTTCGTGGCCCTGACGATCGCCCTGCTCCTCGCGTACTACCTGCTCGGCATCCGCCGCGGCTGGTCCCGCAAGTCCCTGGAGCAGGTCTCCACCGCCTCCCTGAAGCCGGTCGGCAACATCCTGCTGGTAGTCGGCGCCGGCGGCGTCTTCGGCGCGGTCCTCAAGGCGAGCGGCATCGCCCAGGCCCTCTCCGACACCTTCAACGACGTCGGCCTGCCGATCATCGTCCTCGCCTACCTGATCTCGCTCGTCCTGCGCGTCGCCCAGGGCTCGGCGACGGTCGCGATCGTCACGACGGCGGGCATCGTCGCCCCGCTGCTCAGCGAGGGGAACTACTCGCAGGCCTTCGTCGCCCTCGTCATCATGGCGATCTCGGCGGGCTCCATCTTCGCCTCGCACGTCAACGACGGCGGGTTCTGGATGGTCTCCAAGTACTTCGGGATCTCGGAGCGCGACACCCTGCGCACCTGGACCGTCCTGGAGTCGGTCCTGTCGGTGGCCGGTTTCGCGGTCGCCGCCGTGATCAGCCTCTTCGTCTAGAGGCCGTACGGGGCGTCCGGAGCCGGCTCAGAGAAGGGCCAGCCCCGAGCAGCCCGTGCCGCCGGCCGGGTCGGGCGCGTACACCCAGTACAGCGCGAAGACCTGGACGGCGAGCAGCAGCACCGCCAGGCACACCACCGCCGCCCGCGCGCCGCCGAAGCGCGCGGTGCGGCGGACGGTGAGCAGCAGCGCCGCGAGGCTGCACACGGGCCCGGCCCACGCGGTCACGTACATCCGCGTCGAGGGGCCCAGGTACACGCAGTCCTGGAACGTGTCCCCGTCGAAGGAGATGTGCGCGCCGAGCAGCACGGCCGACAGCGCGGTCAGGGCCACGGCGGCCGTGAGGAGGCCGTCGCGGCGGGTCGGGGCGGCGGTGGGCTGGTTCATGGTGGTCATCAGTACCAGTCGGGGTTGGGGCGGACAATGCGGATGTTCTGCTGACCCTCGTGCTTCTCGGTGGCCTCGATCCGGCCTTCGAGACTCACGTTCTGGTACGAGTCGCTGTGCTGGGTGTACTTGATCTCGCCGTCCGGCATCACGGCGGTGACGATCGCCGCGTGGTGCGTGTTGCCCTGCTCGATCGAGTCGTTGGGCCCGGACTGCTCGTAGTAGATGATGTCGCCCGGCTTCACGTCGGCGGGTGCGATCTCCTCGCCGCCGTGCCGGAGCATGAAGTTCTGGTTGTTCTCGGCGGCGGTCCAGTTGTCCGAGTAGGCGAGCTTCTTGTCGACCCAGTCCCAGCCGCTCGGATTGCCGACCATCCAGCTGTCGTCGTCCGTGGTGCCGCCCCAGAACGACTCCTTCTGCTGCATCCCGGAGGCGAGCAGCGCGTTGGAGACGAAGTTGGTGCAGTTGTTGCCGAAGTCGGTCGGGTCGTCCTTGTCCCAGTGGTCGAGGGCGTACTGCACGAGCTTGACCCGGTCGTACTTGCCGTTGCCGCGCAGTTCCGTCTGGACGTCGGGCGGGATGCCGTCGAGGTTCGCGATCAGCGCCGGCTCGGCGAGCATCATGTCCTTCTGCTGCTTCGGCGTGAGGCCGTCCCACCACTGACGCACGGTCGTGGGGTCCTCGTCCACCGGGACGTCCGCCGCCATCATCTGCATCTGGACGTGCGAGGCGTGCGTCTGCAGCTCGTTGAGCGCCTTGGACGGATCGGTGAGCGTCGTCTGCGCGCCGAGCTTGGCGAACTCGGTGGCGGCCAGCTTGTCGGCGGTCGTCACCTGCTCCACCGCCTGGTCGATCAGGTCCTTCACCTGCTGCCGGTAAGGGCCCATCTCCTCGGCCTCCGTGCGGTTGTGCACGGGAGGCCCGGTGATCGTCCCGTCGGCGCCGATCGTCAGCCCGTAGCTGTCGGCGAGCCGGACCGCCTCGCGCATCGTGCTGTGCGCGGTCTCGATCGCGGTGGTCACGCCGTCGGCGACCATGTTGACGGCGAGCAGGATGTCGTACGCGACCTCGAACTGGTCGGCCAGCGACGCGAACTTGCCCGCGGCGGCCTTGCCGACCTCGTCGGTCCAGTTCTCGGCGAGCGGCTTGACCCCGTAGTCGCGCAGGTCCTTCGCCGCCTGGAGGGCGTACTTGGCCAGCGAGTGGAACTCGTCGGAGGCCGTCTTCCACTTCTCCGGGTGGGCGCTGTTGATGCCCTCGTAGGTGACCACGTCACGCCTTCCCGAGGTCGCGGACGGCGGCGTTCAGCCGGCGCTCCGCCTCGGCGTCCGCGCCGTCGAACCCGTTCGCGGAGTCCCTCAACTTGGCGCTCAGATCGCCAAGTTGCTTGGCCAGGGACACCATGTGCTCCTCCCAGTTGAGGGCGCACACCTTGAGCTGTACGGAGCTCGTCCAGCCGTTGAACATGTGGTACGTGTACACGTCGTCGCTGCCGTCGAGGGAGTGGTCCAGGCGCGTCATGGCGTTCCGGGACAGCGTCTCGGTGTCGTTCGCGGCGCCGTGCACGCCCTTGGTCTTGATATCGATGTCCGGCCGGCCCCCGCCGCCGCCGTCGGGCGCGAGCTGGTTGAGCCGCATCTGGGCCGGTGGCGCGGCGGGTCCGGCCTGTCCGGTGCGGTGCCGTTCGGCCGCCGCGGCCTTGAGCTCTTCCCACTCGTCCCATGCCATGCGCGTTCGACCCCCGTCTCGCACTGCCTGAGTCGCCGAAGGTAACAGAGCACGGTAATGGGCACGTCAAATAACGAGGTGGGCCCGGAGGGAGCGCCGCACAGCCTCGTCCGCCATACTTCGGCCCGTGGAGCAGCGTATGGAGAGCCAGAAGGTCACGCCCGTCACCGGTGCCGGTTTCGACCCGGCGTACGTCCCCGGCCTGACGTCTCCCGTCCCGGAGACGGCAGTCGAGGACGCGGTCACGGGATCCGACGAGCCGTCGGAGGAGGTGACGGAGGACGCGGTGCCCGAGGACGCGGCGGCCGAGGACTCGGCGGCCGAGGCGAAGGCCGAGGCCGAGTCGGACGCGGAGCCGGAGACCGACGCCGAGCCGGAATCGGAGACCGAGACTGAGGAAACCGAGAAGCCGGAGGCCGAGGCGGCCGAGGGTGACGGTCCGGTGCTCGAGGCGAAGGACCGACGCGGCTCGATCACCGTCGACGCGACCGGCGTCCGCTTCACGCTCGACGACCAGGAGGCGGACTTCACCTGGGACGAGATCAGCGCGGTCGAGGTCGGCACGGCCCGCAAGCGCCTCCTCGTGACGGTCCACACGCCCAACAGCCGCTGGTACCCGAACGACGTCGAGGCCCCCGACAAGGCCCGCCTCCAGGAGTGGACCGAGACCCTCGACAAGGCGCTCGACGCGTACTTCGAGGACTGAGCCCGGGATCACGGACCCACCACGTTCGGGCCGTTTCCTGCCCAACCCCTTGTCCGCCACGGATCTTTACGCACCCTTGGTGTTCATGGCGGACACCACGGGAACACCAGGAACTCCAGGAACCCCAGGAACCGACTCCACGGCCCACGACCTCGGCGGGCCCCGCAAGTCCAGCTGGCGCCACATCGGCCCCGGCATCGTCGTCGCCGCGACCGGCGTCGGGGCGGGCGACCTCGTCGCGACCCTGATCGCCGGCAGCAACTTCGGCTACACCCTGCTGTGGGCGGCGGTCATCGGCTGCCTCGTCAAGATCAGCCTCGCGGAGGCGTGCGGCCGCTGGCATCTCGCCACCGGCCGCACGCTGTTCGACGGCTGGGCCAGTCTCGGCCGCTGGACCACGTGGTTCTTCGCGGTCTACGTGATCGTGTGGGGCTTCGTCTACGGCGCGGCCGCGATGTCGTCGAGCGCGCTGCCCCTCCAGGCGCTGTTCCCCGACGTGTTCCCGGGCGACTGGTCGATCAAGCCGTGGGCGATCCTGTGCGGGCTCGTCGGGCTGGCCTTCGTCTGGTTCAACAAGTACGCGGTCTTCGAGAAGGTCATGACCGTCCTGGTCGGCGTCATGTTCGTCGTGACGGTGTACCTGGCGATCCGGGTCACCCCGAACCTCGCCGACGCCTTCGCGGGCCTGCTCCCGGTCGTGCCCGACGAGAAGGACTCGATCCTCAACACGCTCGGCCTGATCGGCGGCGTCGGCGGCACCATCACCCTGGCCGCGTACGGGTACTGGGTCAACGCGAAGGGCTGGTCGGACGCGAGCTGGATGAAGGTCATGCGGCTCGACAACCGCGTCGCCTACATCACCACCGGCATCTTCGTCGTGGCGATGCTCTTCGTCGGTGCCGAGCTGCTGCACTCCTCGAACATCGCGATCGCGTCCGGCGATCAGGGCCTCGTGGACCTGTCGAAGATCCTGGAGGCGGAGTACGGCACGGCGACCGCCAAGCTCTTCCTGGTCGGCTTCTTCGCCACGTCCTTCACCTCGCTGATCGGCGTCTGGCACGGCGTGAGCCTGATGTTCGCCGACTTCGCCGAGCGGTACCGCAGCGCGCGGACCCGGGGCTCCGAAGTCCCGCGCGGCGACCGGGAGAAGGGCTGGCCCTTCCGCGCCTACCTGCTCTGGCTGACCTTCCCGCCGATCGTCCTGCTCTTCCAGGGCCAGCCGTTCCGCCTCGTGATCCTCTACGGGGTCCTGGGCGCGGCGTTCATGCCGTTCCTGGCGCTGACCCTGATCTGGCTCCTCAACTCCTCGCGCACACCCTCCGATTGGCGCAACGGCAAGCTCAGCAACGGCATGCTGGCGGTCGCGGGCCTGCTCTTCGTGGTGCTGTGCGTGAAGCAGATCTGGGACCAGCCCTGGTCGGACTTCTTCTGACCGCTCGTACTCACTGCTCTGGTCAGTTGCTCCGGGCCGTGGCGCGGGCCCGGGCGATGTCCGGATAGCGCACCGTGAACAGGATCGGCAGGGCCACGCACAGCACGGTCAGCACCGTGCGCCCCGCGCTGTCGTGCGGCTGGGCGTGCCGCAGCCAGGCCGTGCCGATCCCGCTCACGGTGAAGGAGGCGGCCCACACGGCGCTGATCACGATGTTGACCTTGTGGAACACGGGATTGCCCCACAGCTCGCGCGGCACCTGGGTCCTGGCGATGCCGAGCGTGAAGGGCCGCCCGATCCCGAGCGAGCCCCAGGCGACGAGCGCGAACCAGAGCGACGACCCGGCGGACGCGTAGTGCTCGATCGGGCCGGAGTCCGGGGCGGCGAACGCGGCGACGGCGCACCCGGCGAAGTACAGGGCGGCGCTGACCTCGATCACGAGCGCGTCCCACCCCCGCCCGGCCCGCCGCTGCGCCCCCGCGAGCACCACGGCGAGCGCGAGCCCGGCGAGCAGCGCCCACCGGACGTCGACCGTGCCGATCAGCAGGCTGACGACGATCAAAGGAAGAAAGCTACGCAGATAGGCCACAGGTTCCCCCGAACAAGAGACGCTCACCGATATTCTAGTTCTGACATGTCAAAACTAGAACCTCCACTCACGACATGTCAATACTGGAATATCAAAGCTATGCTGCCTGGCATGAGCCTTCGACACGCACTCCTCGGCCTGCTCGCGGACGGCCCGGCGAGCGGCTACGACCTGCTCGGCACGTTCCGCACGAGCCTCGAGAACGTCTGGCCGGCCACCCAGAGCCAGATCTACACGGACCTCACCAAGCTCGACGCGGCCGGCCTGATCCGGGTCGCGGAGGAGGGCCCGCGCGGCCGCAAGACGTACGAGATCACCGACGAGGGCCGCGCCGAACTGCGCCACTGGCTCCTGGAGACGGCCCCCGACGGCTACCGCCGCAACGACATCCTGCTCCGCGTCTTCCTCCTCGGCGCGGTAGAACCGGAGGAGGCCCGCGGCTTCCTCCGCACCCGCGCCACCTCCGCCACGGCCCGCCTGGCCGCCCTCCGGTCCTTCGACGAGTCGATGGACTGGGGCGACGACCCCCTGTCGCTCTACGGCCGCCTGACCCTGGAGTGGGGCAAGCGGTTCATGGCGATGCAGGCGGAGTGGGCCGAGTGGGCGGAGAAGGAGATCGCGGCGCTGGAAGCGCGCTAGTCGGGGCCGCGCCGCCGGGGGAGCGGCGGCGCGGCCCGGTTCGGGGGGTGGGGTGGTCAGAGGGTGTGGACGTGTGGGGCGACCGTGGAGGACCAGGCGTTGCCGGACGCCGCGTCCCAGTTCGTGGACCAGGTCATCGCGCCCCGCAGGCCCGGGTAGGTCCGCGGCGGATTGAAGGAGCCGCAGTTCGTCGCCTTGGTCAGGCAGTCGAGGGCGTCGTTGACCACGCCGGGGGATACGTAGCCGCCGCCCGCCGCGTTCACGGATGCCGGGACGCCGATGCCGACCTGCGACGGGTCGAGGCCGCCCTCCAGCTGGACGCAGGCGAGCGCGGTGAGGAAGTCGACCGTGCCCTGGCTGTAGACCTTGCCGTCGCAGCCCAGCATCGAACCGCTGTTGTAGTACTGCATGTTGACGACCGTGAGGATGTCCTTCACGGCCAGGGCCGTCTTGAAGTACTCCCCGGACGGGGACTGCATGTCGATGGTCTGGGGGGCCATCGTGAGGACGAAGCCGGAACCGGCGTCCGCGGCGATCGTCTTCAGGGCCTGCGCCATGTACGTGGAGTTCAGCCCGTTCTCGAGGTCGATGTCGACGCCGTCGAAGCCGTACTCGGTCATGAGGGACGTGACGGACCGCGCGAAGTTCGCCGCGGAGTCCGCGTCGTTCACGGCCACCGTGCCGTTCTGGCCGCCGATGGAGATGACGACCGACTTGCCCGCCGCCTGCTTCGCCTTGATGTCGGCCTTGAAGGCGTCCTCCGTGTACCCGCCGAGGCCGGCCGAGTCGAGGGTGAAGTCGACCGCGCCCGGTGTGGCGCCGGCGTCGGCGAAGGCCACGGCGACGATGTCGTACGCGTCCGGCACGTCGGCCAGGGTCTGCACCGTCGCCCCGTTGTCGAAGTTCTGCCAGTAGCCGGTGACGGCGTGCGCGGGGACCGCGGCGGCCGCCGCGTCGGTGGGCGTGGCCTCGGCGGACGTGGTGACGAGCCCGGCGGCCGTCAGGGCGACCGCCGTGAGCGCGCCGGTGAGCAGGCCGGCCCGGGACCTTTTCCGCCGCCGGCGAGAGGGCGCCTGAGGTGTTCCTTTTCGATCGGTACGAGTCATTTTCTGCCTCCGTGTGGGGGGATTGCTCCCCGGGCCCCGAGGGGCTCGCGGCGTGGAGTGCGAGCGAAGTGGGGCTGGAGCGCGAGGAGTTGAGGAGGTGGAGAGAGCGGCTGCCGCGGATCCAAACTGGTCCAGACCAATGGGGATGTCAAGAGCTCGAACGACGCTTCCTCGCCAACCCGGGCCGATCACTGTGTGAACAGTGCGAAGTGGGGTGTTGGCGGACGCCCGCGTGGATATGGTGCTCGGACAAGCACACCGCAGCGCACCGCGGTGTCCGGAGGAGGCCAGGACGACCGGGGGGTTTCGCGTGCCGACCGCAATAGCCGTCACCGACCCCGACCTCGTGCTCGGTTCGCCCGACCGGCACACCCCGACCGCCGCCGTGCTGCCCGTCGGCGCGGCCCGGGACGCGTATCCGCTCGGCCGCGCGATCGGTGACGTACACGCCCTGATCGAGGCGCACGGCTATGTGATCGTGCTCTGTCCGGAATCCGCCCCGGACGCGGTCCTCCACCGACTGCATTCGATCCGCTCCGTGCTCGAGACCGACCGGATGGCGATCCTGCGGCCCGAACTGCCCCCGCTCGGCCTCGCCGTCCTCGCCCTCCAACTGCGCCAGCTCTCCATCTGCGACTTCAGCCCCGGCGTGCTCGCCTCCGCCGGACGCCTCCTCGCGCACTACGTCCACGCGGGCGCCGTCGTCGGATCGGTCGCCAAGCTGGACCGCGTCCCCGTCTCGCTGCGCGCCCACGCCAAGTCCTGGTCGCCGAGCGCCCAGTTCGCCGTCGTCGCCTCGCCGCAGCCGCAGGTGCTGCGCGTCACCGGCCCCGACACCGTCCCGTCCGGCCCCTCCTTCGGCACGCGGCTCTACTACGCGGCCGGGCCGCAGCCCGCCGACTGGGTCACCGGCACGCTCGCCGCCGCGTGGCGCGTCCAGGGCGCCGTGGAGACGCCGCTGCCCGCGGAGTCGCCGCGCTGGTGGGCCACGGGGAAGCCCGGCAGCCCCGGCAGGATCGTCGAGTTCGCCGCCGCGATCCCCGACATCTCCGTGCTCTACCAGCTGGTCTCGTCCGTGAAGCGCGAGGACTGCCGCTGGTGCGGGCTCGAACTCATCGGGGACCGCTGCGGGTTCTGCTCCGCACGGCTGACCGCCGACGCGCCGCCCGAACCGTACGGCGGGGCCGGGCGGCCCGTGCTCGCGCCGGCCGGTGCCGGTGCGGGGCGGGCGGCGCTCCCTCGCGCCGGGCATTGACCCTCGCCCCGCACTCCGTCCAATTCCGTCCGCCCCCCGTCAACTCAACTTCAACGAGGTTGTCCGGTCCATGAATTCACGTCAGCGTCGCGGCGTCATCCTCCTGGTCGTCTCGGCCCTGTGCGCCCTCGGCGCGTTCGCCGGGGTCCTCGCGGTGATCCGTGACGTGAACTCCAAGGTGGGGCCGGAGAAGACGGCGTACCGGCTCAAGGCGGACGTGGCACCGTACAAGGAGCTCACCGCCGACCAGTTCGAGAAGGTCGAGATGCCGAAGCGGTGGCTGTCCGGCACCGCCGTCACCGACCTGCGCACGATCCGCGGCAAGATCGCCGTCACGCAGCTCAAGAAGGGCTCCCTGCTCCAGAGCGACATGGTCGTCGACCGGCCCGAACTCAAGCCGGGGCAGCAGGAGATCGCCATCATGATCGACGCGGAGACCGGCGTCGCGGGGAAGATCGACCCCGGGTCGAAGGTCAACATCTACGCCACCTTCAAGGCCGAGAACGACAAGCAGAAGGACCAGTCGAAGGTCATCGTCGAGAACGCGGAGGTTCTCGACGTGGGCAAGCTGACGCCCATCGACCAGCAGGGGGCGGGGGCCTCCGGCGGGGACCGGAGTTCTGTGCGGCGGCAGGGGGAGGCCGTGCCGATCACGTTCGCGCTCGGGGCGGCGGATGCGCAGCGCGTCGCCTACGCCGAGTCTTTCGCGACCCACGTCCGGCTCGCCCGGGTCGCCCCCGGCGGCGACGGCGCCATCGCCCCCGGCGACCGGTCCTACACCCTTGACGAGGACAAGTGATGGCGCGGGCGGTTGCCGTGCGGGTAGCGGCATCGCGCCGTAGCGGGTCGCTCGCGCGTCGCCGGGTGCGCCTCTCGTCGTGGCTGGTCGCGCAGTTCCCCGCGCCCCTGAAGGCGCACTCCGTGCGCTCCCATGGCCGCCGGACGTGCCCCGCGGCGGAGTTGCCGGCCGGGGTGTACAGCCCTGCGCCCCTCGCGGGGCGCGTTGAGGAAGGGGGTCGGGGATGAGTGCTACCCGGATTCTTGTTGCCGTGGGGGAGCCGGAGGCGGGGCGCGCGCTCATCACGCTGCTCTCCCAGTTGCCCGACACCGAGCCCGCCCCACCCGTCCCCGACTCCACCGCCCTGCTCGACACCCTGGCCCGCTTGGCCGCCGAGTCGATCGACGAACTCCCCGAGGTCGTCCTCGTACACGAACGGATCGGCCCGGTCCCCGCCCTGGAGCTGATCCGCGACCTCGTCCTGCGTTTCCCCGCGGTCGGCGTCGTCCTGGTCACCGCCGACACGAGCCCCGCCCTGCTCACGGCCGCGATGGACAGCGGAGCCCGCGGCATCGTCGCGTTCCCGCTCGGCTACGACGCCCTCGCCGAGCGCGTCCAGGCCGCCGCCTCCTGGTCCTCCGGCATGCGCCGCCACCTCGCCGGAGGCACCGGCACCGGTCACGAACTGCTGCCCGCCGCCGGTGCGGGCCGCGTCGTCACCGTCACCGGCGCCAAGGGCGGCGTCGGCACCAGCCTCGTAGCCGTCCAACTGGCCCTCGCCGCCCGCGCGTCCGGCCGCACCGTCGCGCTGCTCGACCTCGACCTCCAGTCCGGCGACATCGCCTCCTACCTGGACGTCCAGTTCCGCCGCTCCGTCGCCGACCTCGCCGCGATCCACGACATCACCCCCCGCGTCCTCGCCGACGCCGTCTTCACCCACGAGACCGGCATCGACCTCCTCCTCGCCCCCGCCGAAGGCGAACGCGGCGAGGAGGTCACCGACCGCGTCGCCCGCCAGGTCGTCCACGCCCTGCGCGCCCGCTACGAGGTCGTGGTCGTCGACTGCGGCACCCAGCTCGGCGCCGCGAACGCCGCCGCGATCGAACTCGCCGACCAGGCCGCCCTCCTCGTCACCCCGGACGTCGTCGCGGTCCGCGCCGCCAAGCGCATGGTCCGCCTCTGGGACCGCCTCCAGATCCGCAAGGCCGAGGAGACGGTCACGGTCGTCAACCGCGACGCCCGCTCCGCCGAGATCCAGGCGACCCTGGTCGAGCGCGTCACCGGCACCCGCACCGCCCGCACCACGATCCCGGCCGCCTACAAGGAACTCCAGGCCGCCGTCGACGCGGGCCGCATGCAGGACCTCGACAACCGTTCCACGGTCAAGCAGGCCATCTGGACCCTGGCCGCCGAGCTCGACCTCGTCGCGTCCCCGGCCCCCGAGCCCGGCCGCCGCGGCCGCCGCCGCGCCGACAAGGGCGCCGTCACCCTCGAGTTCGCGGCGATGTTCCCGCTGGTCCTCGTCGTGATGGGCCTGCTCTGGCAGTGCGTCCTGTACGGCTACACGTACTCCCTCGCCGGAAACGCCGCCGACGAGGCCGCCCGGGCGGCGACATCGGCTGCCGCCGTGAACGGGGACTACGGCGGTGCCTGCGCCGAGGCGGGCCGCTCCCACCTGCCCTCGGCCTGGCAGGACGCCGCCGTCTCCTGCACCCCGTCCGGTCCAGTCATGAAGGCCAGCGTCGAGGTCGACGTCCCCCTCTTCTTCCCCGGCATCAACCCGGGCTGGTCGGTAACGGGCGAGGCAGGCGCCGCGACAGAGAAAGCCCCGGACCAGTGAAGTCGGCGCGTCCCTGGGGCGCACGAAGTGCGCCTTCAGGGGCGCGGGGAACTGCGCGACCAGCCACGACGAACCGTAAGTCGCCCACGAAACAGCAACCCGCAACGGCGAAAGGGCGTCTCCGCGCCGACAACGGAGTGTCCATGCTGGAGTTCGCCGGCTTCTTCCCCTTCCTCCTGATCATCGGCATGGCCGCCATCCAACTGGGCCTCGTCGGCTACGGCGCCAACCAGGCCGGCTCCGCAGCCCGCGCAGCCGCCCGAGCCGAATCCCTGGAACCCGGCACCGGCCAAGCCGCCGCAACAGGCAGCACCAGCACCTGGCTGAACCCCCGCGCCGCCATCGCCCCCGGAGACGCCGTCCAGGCAACCGTCACCGTCCACGTCCCCGCGATCATCCCCCTCTTCGACGGCTGGGACCTGCACCGCACAGCGACCATGCCCAACGACCAGACCGACAGGACCGACAGGAGCGAACCATGAGCCTGCGCTCCCGCGTGGCGGCCACCCAGCCCCAGGGCACGACCCCCGGCACGGACCCGTCCCGCGACGACAGCCTGGTCGCCGTCTACCGCGCCAAGCTCCTCGAAGAGATCGACCTCGCCGAGATGTCGTCCCTCCAGGCCGCGGACCGCCGCCTCCGCCTGGAGCGCGTCCTGGGCCACATCATCAGCCGCGAGGGCCCCGTACTCAGCTCGACCGAGCGCACCCAGCTGATCCGCCGCGTCGTCGACGAGGCCCTCGGCCTCGGCATCCTCGAACCCCTCCTCGCGGACGCCTCCGTCACCGAGATCATGGTCAACGGCCCCGACGCGATCTTCGTGGAGCGAGCCGGCCGCGTGGAACAGCTCCCGATGCGCTTCGCCTCCGCCGAGCAGCTCATGCAGACCATCGAGCGCATCGTGTCGACCGTGAACCGCCGCGTGGACGAGTCGAACCCGATGGTCGACGCCCGCCTCCCCACCGGCGAGCGCGTCAACGTGATCATCCCGCCGCTCGCCCTGACCGGCGCCACCCTCACGATCCGCCGCTTCCCGCGCGCGTACAGCCTCACCGAACTCATCGAACTCGGCTCCCTCGACGAGCACATGCTGATGCTGCTCGCGGCCTGCGTCCGCGCCCGCTTCAACATCATCGTCAGCGGCGGCACCGGCTCCGGGAAGACGACGCTCCTCAACGCCCTCTCGGCGCTGATCCCGCCCCACGAGCGCATCATCACCATCGAGGACTCGGCCGAACTCCAGCTCCAGCAGGACCACGTGATCCGCCTGGAGTCGAGGCCCCCGAACGTGGAGGGCAAGGGCCAGGTCACCATCCGCGACCTCGTCCGCAACAGCCTGCGCATGCGCCCCGACCGCATCATCGTCGGCGAGGTCCGCGGCGGCGAGACGCTCGACATGCTCCAGGCGATGTCCACCGGCCACGACGGCTCCCTCGCCACCGTCCACGCCAACACCGCCGAGGACGCCCTCACCCGCCTCCAGACCCTCGGCTCGATGTCCGAGGTCGACGTCCCCTTCGAGGCCCTGCGCGATCAGATCAACTCGGCGGTCGACGTCATCGTCCAGCTGACCCGGCACGCCGACGGCTCCCGCCGCATCACCGAGATCGCCCTGCTTGTCTCGCACGGCCGCGAACAGTTCACGATCAACACGGTCACCCGCTTCGCCGCCCAGCCCTTCCTCCCGACCGGCCTGCCGTCCGATGCCACCGGCCAGGACAGGCGCGTCCACGGCTACTACGAGCATCTGCCGCTGCCGCGCCGGGTCGCCGACCGCCTGTACGTGGCGGGGGAGTCCGTCCCGCCCGGCTTCGGGGTCGTCGAGTTCGCCGACGTACGCAACACCAGGGAGGCCACCGGATGACCGGCCGGCACACCGTTCCCGGAAGGGGAGTCGCCGCGTGACGAACCCGGCCCTCATCGCCCTCGGCGCGACCGTCCTCGCCTGCGTGGTCGCCGTCGCGGGTGCCCACGTCTACGCCTCGGGACGCGCTCAGCGCCGCGCCCTGGAGGACCGCCTCGACACCTACGCGTCCGGCGCCCCCGCCCTCCCCTCCGGCGCCCGCACCCGCCGCTTCACCGGGATCGACCGCAGGCTGCGCCGCACCCGCCTCGGCCGCGCCGTCCACCTGCGCCTGTCCACGACCGGCCTCGACCTGACCCCGGGCGAGTTCCTCGTCTACGTCACCGCGGTCGTCGCCGCCCTGTGGATCCTCGCGGCGACCACCCTCGCCCCGTTCTTCGGCCCGATCGCCGGAGCGGTCGCGATCTGGGCGGCGGTCATCTTCCTCAACTGGCAGCGCCAGAAGCGCATCGAGGCGTTCATCAACCAGCTCCCCGACGTGGCCCGGCTCCTCGCCAACGCCACAGCAGCCGGACTCGCCCTGCGCACGGCTCTCGCGATGGCGGCCGAGGAGCTCGAAGCCCCGGCCGGTGAGGAACTCTCCCGCGTCTCCGACCAGTTGGCGCTCGGCCGTTCCGTCGAGGACACCCTCGACGAACTCGCCGCCCGCCTCCCCTCCCGCGAGCTGATCGTCCTCGTCACCACGCTCGTCCTGTCCAACAAGGCGGGCGGCTCCGTCGTCTCCTCGCTCCGCAACCTCACCCAGACCCTCGAAGACCGCAAAGAGACCCGGCGCGAGATCCGCACGATGCTCTCCGAGGTCAACGCCACCGCCTTCACCGTCCCCCTCCTCGGCCTCGGCTCCCTCCTCCTCATCAACTCCTCGAACGAGGGCGCCCTCGCCCGGGTGACCGGCTCCGGAATCGGCCAGACCCTGATCCTGCTCTCCCTCGGCCTGTACTCCGTCGGCTTCTTCGTCATCCGCCGCCTCGGAAAGATCGAGGTCTGACGTGCCCGCGCTGTCCTCCCCCCTCATGGGCCTGCTGATCGCCCTCGTCGCGGGCCTCGCCGTCCTCGGCATCCTCACCGGCATCCGCATGTACCGGGCCGAGGCCAAGGTCCCCAGCGACCTCGCCCTCGCCCTCGAAGTCGGCGCCACCCGCGTCTCGGCGGCGGGCTCCGCCGTCGACCGGCTCGGCATGCGCTTCGCGCCGCTCGTCCTGCGCCTGATGGGCCCGCGCCGCGTCGACGCGAAGCGCCGCCGCATCGACATGGCCGGCAACCCCGGCGGCCTCACCATCGACCGCTACGCCGCCCGCCGCGCCGTCTACGGCGCCTTCGGCGTTCTGATGGCCCTGGTCTTCCTCAAGAACGGCAACCTGCTCCTCGCCCTCCTCACCCTCGCCTTCGGCGCGCTCGCCGCCGACGCCCTGATCTGGCAGGCGACCCGGGAGCGCAAAGAAGTCATCGACCGCACCCTCCCCGACTTCCTCGACGTCCTCGCCGTCGTCGTCTCGGCAGGCCTCGGTTTCCGCCAGGCCCTGGACCGCGTAGCGGAGAAGTACGAGGGTCCCTGGGCCGACGAACTCCGCATCACGCTCCGCCAGATGGACATGGGCGTCCCGCGCCGCCAGGCCTTCGACGAACTCCGCCGCCGCAACTCCTCCGAGCAGGTGGCCCAGTTCGTCTCCGCGCTCCAGCAGGGCGAGGAGCTGGGCTCCCCGATCGCCGACACTCTGATCCAGCTCGCCACGGACATGCGCCGCACCGACGCCCAGAACTCCCGTCGCCGGGCCGCGAAAACCATCCCGAAGGCGACCATGGTCACCCTCGTCTTCATGCTCCCCGCGACGATGATCCTGATCGCGACGGGCATGTTCCTCGGCTCGGGCTCCGACTTCGGCTCGATTCTCGGGCGCTGATCACCGATGACGCCCCGGGCAACAGGACGACAACTTCCGGCCAAGGCCTGCCCTGTAATTGCCGAAACCGTGTGCACACGGTCGCCTTTCACGTACGTTGCGTGTGTTGTTCTGGATGCCGGGGAGTACGGCGCGGAAGGGGGATCCCGTGATCAAGGACCGAGTGCTCGGGGCGTGGGTGACGTGGACGAACTCTTTGGGGGAGCGGGTCCGGGGAGCGCGGAGCGATTCCGGTGCCGGGTTCGTGGAGTACGCGGGCCTGATGATTCTGATCGCCGGGATCTTCACGCTGATCGACCAGTTGGGGCTGGACGGATTGATCTCCGGCGCGATCGGCGACGCCGTCGACCGAGTCATCGGTGGCTGACAGGTCGAGGCCTTCAGGGTGACAGGGGATCGACGCTCCCCATATACATCTGGCTGACCGGAATCTTGCTCTTTGTGGCGTTTGCTTTCTTCGCCTTCGCGCAAGCCGCGTCGGCGCGTAATGGCGCTCAATCTGCCGCGGACGCAGCGGCACTTGCGGCCACGCAGTCCGCGCGGGACGAGTTGATGGACAAGCTGGAGACGGCCCTCGACGGCGAAGCCGACGATTGGCTGGACTGGCTCACAGGCGACAAATTCGACGGCACGGACGCCGGGGCGGCCGCGAGCGCGCTGGCAGCCGCGAACGACGCCGACGTGATCGGCGGCCCGGCTCTCACCGAGGTCAATGGCTACCCGGGCTACTCGGTCGAGATCGAGACGCGCTACACGGTCGGCGACACGATCATTCCCGGCACGGAGAACCAGAAGGCGAAGGCGCATGCGACGGCCGTGATCGAGCCGCGCTGCGACATCCCGCCGGACGCCGACCCGAAGAAGCCGGTCCAACTCGTCTGCGGCGGTGAGGACATCGAGATCGACCCCGATGACTTCGATCCGGCCGATCTGCCCGACGCATCGGACCTGTTCTCCGTCCACCTGGCCGACTGACACCCGAACGAACAGAGAGGGAAGCCGCAGCGATGAACCTTCGGCGCACTACGACGACCCGCCGGACCCTGGCCGCGCTGGCGCTGACCACCGGTCTGCTCCTCTCGGTGGCCGGCTGCGGTGGTGACGGTGACGGGGAGGAGGACAGCCCGAAGGGCTCCCCGACCAGTGCCTCCGCCGACAAGGACGGCGGGAAGCCGTCCTCGTCCGAGACTCCGACTGACCAAGTGCTCGCGGAGTCGAAGGACGGAGACATCACGGTCACCATCACCTCGGCCGTCCGGGACCAGGGTGGCTTCGTCAACGTCAACGGGACCGTGCGCAACGACGGCAGCCGCTCCTGGATGGGTGCCGAGTGGCAGAGCGAGGAGACCGAACTCGCGGTCAACGGCGGCTCCATGTCCGGCGCGAGCCTCGTCGACCAGGCGGGCAAGAAGAAGTACCTCGTGCTCAGGGACACCACAGGGCGCTGCCTGTGCACCAAGTTCACCCGGCTCAGGTCCGGCGATTCGGCCTCCTGGTACGCCCAATTCCCCGCACCCCCCGAAGGAACCTCCGAGGTCACCTTCCAGGTCGGCGCCATGCCCCCCGCCGCGATCGAGATCAGCGAGGGCGAATGATGAGCCCCAGCCGGATCGGACCGCACCGCCGCCTGGCCGCCGCAGCCGCCCTCACCGCGGCCACCGCCCTCCTGGCCACCGGCACCGCCACGAGCGCGGCCTACGCCGACGACGAACCGGGCGGCGCCTCCGCCCCACCGGGCAGCACGAGCACCAGCCCACCCCCACAGGTCGACGCCAACAGCCCCGGCCTGAAGCTGGCCGACGGAGCCACCCTCGCCCCCGCCAAGGTGCTGGACATCAAGTCCGTCGTGGAAGACCTGTCCGGCGACGAGCGGCGGACGGACACCAACGAGGACGTGACGTTCGCGCTCCAGGCGGAGGTGCTGTTCCCGAAGGACAGCGCGAAACTGAACCCGCACGCGAAGTCCCGCATCCAGGCGATCGCGGACGAGATCAACACCCAGAAGGCCGGCACCGTCAGAGTCTTCGGCTTCACGGACAACCTGGGCTCGTATGCCCACGGCCTCAAGCTCTCCAAGCAGCGCGCGGAGGCGGTCCACGACGCGCTCCAGACGGCGCTGGGCGCGAACGGCGGCGACCTCACCTTCCAGGTGCGGGGCTACAGCGAGGACTACCCGATCGCGGACAACGGCACGGAAGAGGGCCGCAAGAAGAACCGCCGCGTGGAGGTGTCGTTCCCGAAGAGCGAGGCGGACCCGCCAAGTTGACGGCAGGGGAGCGAAGTTGGCGTCGTTCAGAACCACCACTCCGCATCGCATTGTTCTCCTGATATCCCTGAACGGCCTGAAGGCGGACAGCGAACTGTTCGAGGCGACATGCGGGCGGCGCGAGTGGGCGATCCTGGAGCGGCCCGCGCTTGTCGGCGCGGGCGAGGTGCTGCCCCTGCGGTACGTGGTGGAGATCAGCCTGGACGGGACGTACCAAGGAGCGGTCAGGGGGGCCCGGCGGCAGGTCGAGTACGTAGCGAGTCACCTTCTGCTCGATCTGGCGGTGCTGGCCGCCGACCGCCGTGTCTCGGAGAGCCGCCGAAGGCCCGAATGGCGTCCGTACGATGCGGTGAGCGCGCAGCCACCCGCCCGGATTCCGCCATGGCTGTGGCGCTACGGCGCGAAGGCAGTGGTCCGGGCAGGGCTACGGGACAAAGGCCGGCACGTCACGGCTTTCACGGAGGCCGAGGCGCTGCGCCTCTCCCGGCTCCGCCTTCCCGGTACGGCACCGGCGTCGTCGGGTGTGCGAGTGCGGCGGGTGGTCAGGAAGGACACGTCCGAAAAGCCGACGGAACTCATCTGGGCCAGCCGGATCCGTACCAGCCGGCTGGCCTACCTGCTCTTGATCACAGGTCTCCTTGCCGTGTTCATGACCCGTGCCGCGTACCTCGGATACATGGACGTCCTGGTCGGCTGCGCTGTGCTCCTGGTGGGGGTGGCGGCGTGGGTGACAGACTTCTCCTCGCCGCAGCCCGGGAACTGCCCAGGGAACGCTGGCCGGAACACGTGTACCCCTGGGCGATCGGCTGGACGATCGGCGGAGTGCTCTGCGCTGTTCTGGGGGTCGGGAGTTCCGCGAATGGCATTCGCGCCGTATGGGGACTGACAGCGATCGTTCTCGTGCTGCGCGGTCTGGCGCTGTTCATCGGGCAGCGCAGATGGCAGACGTGGGTGCCCTGGGTGCTGCCCGCGCTGCTGCCCCTCTTCTTCGGCGCGTTTCCAGGGGTGGGGTCGTTTGTGCACGACGCGTACCTGAAGGCGTTCGACACGGATGCGGAGGCGGTCGGTGTCTCGGCCGTGTGGCAGCTGTACGCGGCGACACGCTGGGGCGCGCTGGTGCTCATCCTCCTGTTCGGACCGGCCCTCTACGGTTACGCCCGCCACTTTCACCTCAGCCGCCTCGACCGGATTCCGGTGCTGGTGACCCTGCTGGCCGTCCTGTTCGCTCTGTGCGACTGGGGCACCACCCGGTTCGTACTCGGCCCCGCCGCGAAGACCGGTACGACAGCGGTGTCACAGGCATCGAGCGGGAACATCCCGTCGTCGTACTACGGCATCGAACCGGAGTGGGTCTGTGTCGCCCCGCTGGCCGGGCAGGCGGCTGAAGAGATTCCGGTCCAGGGCGGAGCCTTCGAACCGGCGCGCCCGCTGCTCCACCTCGGCGCATCGGGCGGCAACGTCGTCCTCTGGGACACCGGTGCCGACCGGAAGTCCGGTAAGGACAACCGCACTTTGACGCTTCCCCTGTCGCGCTTGCGGATCTCTCCGACGGACGACCCCCGCGGAACGTGCGGGGCTTCGGGACGTCAGCGCTGAGCGCCTCCGACGCTTCCCTGGACCGGTGATCTCGAGCCGGTTGTGTATATCGCGCGCGATATATATCGTGGACGATATGGATGAGCCGTACGACATCGAGGTGGAACCCGAGGTCGCCGAATGGCTGGACACGCTCCCGCTGGAGCACTTCCTGAAGGTCGACCAGAAAGCGGGAGAACTGGCAGAGAGCCCTCTGACGCTCGGCGAGCCGAGGTCCAAGTACCTCGGCGACGGTGTCCGTGAGCTGCGTTTCACCCTCGGCGCGGGCCACGTACGGCTCACCTATTGGCTCACCGACCGGCGGTCCGTCGTGCTGCTGACCTGGTTCTACAAGACCCGGCCTCGGGAAGAGGTCCAGGTGCAGCGGGCGAAGGATGCCAAGAAGGTCTGTGAGGCGGAGCATGGACCGGCGCACGAGGATTACGAGTGGAAAGGGGACGCGTGATGGCCGGACACATGAGGTACAAGACCCTGCAGGCTCATCGGCTGAAGGAGCAGGGCGAGGAGGTCGCCGAGCACCTCAAGACCCAGAGGGCGTACAGGCTTCAGGGAGATCTTGCTCAGATCTTCTACGACCGACGCAAGGAACTGGGGTACACGCAGGCAGAAGCTGCCGCACGTTGCGGGATCACGCAGGCCAAGGTGTCGATCATCGAAGGTTCGGGAGCCCACCCGACCCCCGCACTGCTGGAGAAGCTCTCCCGTGGGCTGGAAGCGTCCATCACGGTCGTCTATCACCGGGAGAAGGATCACGAGATCAGTCTGGTGCCCGAAGCGGCAGAAGACGCCGCGTGACGGCCTGCCGCTGAGCGTGCCTGCCGGAAGGCCATACAGCCGTCCGGAGGCCGGTCCCGTGCGGGCCCGTAGTCGCCCCGCTCACGTGGTCGCCCCCGCACCGCGGCACCGGAGGCGGCGGCACGACGGGCGGAGGCGGCGGCTGCCGCTGAGATCAGTAGTACCCCTTCACCTCGTCGAGCAGCTCCCGCACGATGTCCGCGTGTCCCGCATGCCGCCCGGTCTCCTCGACGAGGTGGATGAGCATCCAACGGAGGTTGGCTTTACCGGCGCGGAAGTCGGGGTGGCGGCCGATGTCGTCCAGGGAGGCCGCGGCCACGATCTCGTTGCTGCGGGCACACTGGGCCTCGTACTGCTCGAGCAGCTGCTGCAGCGGAACGCCGTCGACCTGCCAGTCGGCGCCCTCGTTCGTCTCGTCGAAGGACGGGTTCTGTGTCTTGTCGCCGCCGAGGAAAACCACCTCCAGCCAGGTGTGCTCGACCCACCGCATGTGGCTGATCAGCCCGGCCATCGTCATCGCCGGCGAGGTCGGGATGACGGAACGGTGCGCGTCGGCCTCGCTCAGGCCGTCGCACTTCCATCGCAGGATCTGCCGCTGGAGGTCCAGCCAGCCGATGAGCGCGGTGCGCTCGTCGGCCTGCAAGGGGGGACGCTCAAGTGAAGGTGCCATGCCCGCACGTTAGCCGGTCACAAGATCCGCCGGACAGGCCTTGCGCGTCCTCGCCGCTTGTTCAACACATGAACCAGAAAAAGGAGTTGTGGTCGGGCCGGGTTCTCGCGTAGAAAGATCGACGACACGGTCCGACGGGCCCAGGACGAAGGACGAGGAGGGGTAAGCGATGGACGTCACGTACCGCTTGACCACCATCATCACCGCGCTCACGTCCTCCCGGGGCACCGCACGCCGCGTCTGATCAAGACGCGCGGCAGGCCCGATCCGGTCGGGGACAGGCGCTATTCACGGAGTGTGCCTTGACCGAAGTTCAGCACGACCCTGCCCTGACTCTGCGCCCGATCACCGGCGCCGACGAGCTCGACCTCTTCACCCGCTTCTCCTACGTCATCAACCACGAGCTGGCCGACGACCTCACCGAGGGCCGCCGCCGGCCCGAGTGGATGTGGGTCGCCCTGCGCGGTGACCGTCTCCTGGCCCGCCTCGCCTGGTGGAGCCGCCCCGACGGCGACGCCCCGCAACTGCTCGACATCCTCGACCTCGACGACAGCCTCCCCGAGGCGGAACGTCTCGACATCGGCGAGCGCCTCCTGCGCACCGCCACCGCCGCGACGCTCACCCCGGGCACCACGCACCCCGAGTACGGCCGCTTCATCCCGCCGGACTGGCGCGAGGACCCGGCCGCCCGACAGGCCGTCGAGGACCGCATGACGGTCGCCGAACGCACGGGAGCCAAGCTCTTCGTCGAACGGCTCCGCCTCGAATGGAAGCCGGGCACGGACATCGCCCCGCCCGGCGACCGCCTCACGTTCCGCCCGCTCAAGAACCCCGACGACCCCGCCGAACTCATCGACCTGATGACCGCCGTCCTCGACGGCACCCTCGACGCGCACGGCCGCGACGACCTCACCCGGATGTCCCCGCGCGAGGCCGCCACCGAGCAGTACGAGGAGGAGTTCGCCAGTTACTCCAGTCCCCGCGACTGGTGGCGGATCGCCGAACTCCCGGACGGCGAGCCCGTCGGCTTCGTCATCCCCGCCCACAACGGCTACAACGCGACCATCGCCTACATCGCCGTCCTGCCCGCCCACCGCGGCCAGGGCTACATCGACGAGATTCTCGCCGAGGGCACGCGGATCCTCGCCGAGCAGGACGTGCCGCGCGTCCGCGCCGCGACGGACCTCGGCAACGTGCCGATGGCCGCCGCGTTCCGTCGCGCCGGGTACGTCAATTTCGAGCGGGCGATCAATATGACCTGGGAATCAGCTGTCCTGAGCTGAGTCGTCGTCCGCTTCCGGGTAAGCGATGAAGGTTCCCTTGCCCGGGAGCGTGGCGATGAGGCCGCGTGCGCGCAGTTCCTTCATGGCCCGGCGCACGGACAGGTAAGCGACGCCGTACTGCTCGGCGAGGTCACGTTCCGACGGGAGCCGCATTCCCGGTCGGAGCGTGCCCTCGGCGATCTGCCCCGCGATGTAGTCCGCCACCTGCACGTAGACGTAGGCGATCTTGGTCGGGTCGATCGGTGAGCGGTTCTGCTCCGAGTCCTCTGCCATTCGAACAACGTACGACACCTGTGAGCTGCGCGAATAGCTGGAAGGCATCCAAGTGCTATGCATGGCCATCCATTGCCCGCTACGGTGAACATGAAAGACCCCGGCGACGGCGGCAACCGTCCCGGGGCGTGGCCAACGCTTACTCTCTGGAGCGTCAGCAATGCTCGACCTTACTCTTCGGGCCCTCGCATGGGTCCTCCGTATCTGCCTGCCCGCGCCCGCCGGACGGCACCGCGCAACCACCGCCCCGCCGCCACCTCCGCTCAACCCGATCCGCACGGCGGCCCCGTACCGCCACACCGAACGGCTCGACGGCGCCGCGCACCCCCTGGTCCGCCCGTACGTCCTGACGCCCACCGAGCGCCGCCGCCAACGAGAACGGCGGCGCGCGCTGTATCTGGCCACGATCGGGATCGACGTGGGCCCGCGCCTGGAGCTGATCCACGGGGGCACCCGATGAGCGAGCCCCGCCGCCCGGTACGGATGTGCGCCCGCTGCGAGCAGCTCACCTCCGAACCCGTACTGGTCCACGAGGTGTTCGCGCCGACGGGCCCCGGTTTCAACGTCTACGCGTGCCTGGACTGCGCGCGGCACTACCCGCCCCTGATCGACCCCTTGGAGCTGTTGCCGCCCGCGCCGAAGTCAGGCTGAGGGCCAGAGGTCGGTGCTGTGGCCGGCGACGAGGGCGCCGACGCGGTCGAGAACGTCGGCGGCGGGCAGTGGATCGATCCGCCGCCCGTCGCGCAGCCGCAGCGCGACCTGCCCGGCATCGGCCTCCTTCGCGCCGACGACTGCTTGATACGGGACGAGCCGGGCGTTCCGGATCCGGGCGCCGAGGCTCCCGAGCTCGGGCCCGGCGACCTCGGCCCGGAGCCCGCGCTCGGCACGACACCGCTCGGCGAACGCCTCCGCGTAAGCCAACTCGCCCTCGGAAACGGGCAGTACGACGATCTGGCTCGGCGCCATCCACGCGGGGAACGCACCCCCGTGCACGTCGACGAGGTGCGCGACCGCGCGCTCGACGCTGCCGATGATGCTGCGGTGGACCATGACGGGGCGGTGCCGCGCCCCGTCCGGGCCCACGTACCGCAGGTCGAACTGCTCCGGCTGGTGGAAGTCGACCTGCACGGTGGACAGGGTCGACTCCCGCCCCGCCCGGTCCGCGACCTGCACGTCGATCTTCGGTCCGTAGAACGCGGCCTCGCCCTCCTCGGCCTCGTACGCCACCCCCGACCGCTCCAGCACACGCTTCAGCAAGGCGGTGGCCCGCTCCCACTTCTCGGGAGCGGCGACGTACTTGCCCCCGGGTCCCGGAAGCGACAGCCGGTACCGCACCGCACGGATCCCGAGCGCGGCGTACGCCTCCCTGATCATCTCCAGCGCACCCCACGCCTCCTCCTCCACCTGCTCCAGGGCGCAGAAGATGTGCGCGTCGTTGAGATGAATGGCCCGCACCCGGTTCAGCCCGCCCAGCACACCGGACAGCTCGGCCCGGTACATGGCCCCCAACTCGGCCATCCGCAACGGCAGTTCCCGATAACTGTGCGCCCGGCTCCGGTACATCACCGCATGATGTGGACACAGACTCGGCCGCATCACGAACTCCTCCCCGCCCACCTCCATGGGCGGAAACATGTCCTCGCTGTAGTGGTCCCAGTGCCCCGAGATCTCGTACAACTCCCGCTTGCCGAGCACCGGCGAGTACACATGCCGGTACCCCGCCCGCCGCTCGGCCTCCCGCACGTACTCCTCGAGCGCGTGCCGCACGACGGCCCCGTCGGGCAACCAGTACGGCAGCCCGGCCCCGATCAACGGATCGGTCCCGAACAACCCCAGCTCCCGCCCGCTCTTCCGCTGCTCCACGACGTTCCCCTCACTGCACTCAGTTGAGGAACGAGCACCCGGGGCGTCGGCGATCAGACAACAAAAAGAGCCCGGGCACTCGCCCCGGGCTCAGACCGACGATCACACACAAGTCAGCACACCGGGACACTCACCGGCGTCGTCGTCATGACGTACTCGCTGCGCTGACTCATACCGCGACCGTAACAGCGCCCACATTTCGTCGGCACGTCCTTTTCGGCGGCCCCCTCAGCTGACGACGCGTGCCAGCAGGGCCGCCAGGTCCGCCAGGAACTGGAGCCAGGGCCGCACCCGTTCGGCCCGGCGCCCGAACCGCTTCCGGCGTCTCTCGACCGGCTGCTGTCGCCGCGCCGCCGCCCGCTCCCGCACCTGCCGCAGCACCCTGACGCGCGCGCTGCCGCTCTGCCTGCGTCGCCTCATACCTCGAACGTAAGACGCCGCCCACCCTGCTGCCGTGCGGGCGGGCGCCAAAACGGGTGCGGTGTTCTTGGCGGTAACTGGCAAACGGGAGGCGGGAGTTGGGGTTCCGGGATGCGTCCGACCCTTACCCTTCCCGCGTCTCCTTCCGCCAGACCGTCAGGTCCGCCGTCACGAACGCGATGTCCGGCATCGCCGTCGACTTCGTCTGCAACACCAGCACCCCGACATCCCCCGAGCGGTGCTTCACGCAGATCTCCGTACCGTTTGCCGCCGCCGCCAGCGAGAGGGTGTGGGTCTTGCTGCGGGCCAGCATCAGGTCGCACATGTCCCGCGTCGCCCCGCCCGGCTTGGCGAAACTCTGGACGAACACGCTGGTGTCGCTCTTCAGCTCGCAGCCCGAGTTGTCGGCGCAGCTGAACTGGATGTCGCCCTTCGCCGTCCTCAACTGCGCCGGTTCCTTGTGGATGTTCACCGAGTTCTTCGCGTCCAGCCACACCTGGGGGTACGCCACCCCCTGAGCGAACGACGTGCGCGGCGCCTCGTCCTTCGTCAGCGGCGAGCCGGTCCTGTCGGCCGAAGCCGAGGCGGAAGCTGTGGGGGAGGGGGACCTCGACGCCGACGCGGTCGGGCCCGAGCTCGTACCCTTACCCGCCCGCGCCCCGTCGTCCCGCGTCCCGTCCATCACCTGCCACGCCAGCACCGACACCACCAGCACCCCGGCCGTCACCAGCGCCGACGCCACGAGCCGCGTACGCCGCTTCGGCTCCTGCGGCGCCGGCAGGGTCGCCGGATACGGCACCACCCCCGGCGCCTGCGCCGTCAGCGGCCAGGTCTGCGCCGGATCCGCCGAACCCGGCACCGGAACCGGCACGGGCGCCGGCCCCGGCACGCTCGGCTCGGGCCCCGTGACCTCCGCCCACGCCACCGGCTCCGGCTCCGCCCCCAGCCGCTCCCGGCACCACGCCACGACCTCCGCGAGCCCCGCCCGCTCCGCCGGATCCGCCGCGAGGCACCGCGCCAGGATCGGCCGCACCTCCTCCGGCAGCCGGTCCAGGTCAGGGGCCTCGTGCACGATCCGGTACAGCACACTCGCCGCGGGCCCGCTCCCGTACAAGGGCTCACCCAGCGCGGCGAACGCCACCGTCTGCCCCAGCGAGAACACATCCGTCGCCGCCGTCACGCCGTCCGACGCGGCCGCCTGCTCCGGCGCCATGTACTGCGGCGTCCCGATCGCGGTCCCCGTCACCGTGTACGAGGTCAGATCGGCGGCCAGCGAGATGCCGAAGTCGATGACACGGGGGCCGTCGGACGCGAGCAGCACGTTCGACGGCTTCAGGTCCCGGTGCACGATCCCCGCCGCGTGCACGGCCTGCAACGCCTCCGCGATCCCCGCCATCAGCCACAGCACCGCCGGTACCGGGAGCGGCCCGCGCCGGGCCACCGCCTCCGCGAGCGAGGGGCCGGGAACGTACAGCGTGGCCAGCCACGGAGGCGTACCGTCCGCGTCGCCGTCGATCAGCTCGGCCGTGTACGCCCCGCGCACCCGCCGCGCCGCCTCCATCTCCCGCCCGAACCGCCGCCGGAAGTCCGGCTCGTCGGCCAGCTCCGGCCGCACCACCTTCACCGCGACCGGACGGCCGCCCCGCGTGTGCGACAGATAGACCCGGCCCATGCCACCGGCGCCGAGCCGCGCCACCAGCCGGTACCCGCCCACGACCTGCGGATCGTCCGCCTGCAAGGGAGCGAACGCCGCCCCCGCACCGCTCCGCGCCTCAAGCTCCATGAACCGCCGCCCCCTGAATTCCTCTGCCCTTTTTGACTGATCCCCGCCCCCGGGGAACCGGCCGGTGGCCGGTTCGCGTCCAGCAGCCTATGCCGGGGCGCGCGCGGGCGTACCGGCGGTGTGGACGGGACGTGACGGAGCTGTGTGCGCTTGCGGCACCGGGATTGCCCTCTGTGCCGCTTTGTGGAGATCATGATCATTCCATCTGCCGCGCCAGGCGGATGAGTTGACGGGCACAGGCGAAAACGGGGGAACACCATGGCCGCCTCGGGCGACGGCTACCAGGTCCGGCATGCCGGCATGAAGAGCCAGGCGAAGGAGCTCGATCACGCGGGCGACGACGCCGGAACGATCCGGCAACTCCTCGCCGGGACCCCCTGCTACGGCCAGGACGTGCTGGGCGGCGACGACGTGGGCCCCGCCTTCAGCGCCTACTCCAGCGCCTGGACGGCCGAGTCCCGGACCATCGAGGACGCCCTCCACGAACTCGCCGACAAGGTGCGCGCGGCGAAGGGCGTGTACGGCGGCTCCGACGGTCTCGTCCGCACCCAGGCCCAGAAGGTCCAGGTCGGCACCAACCCGACCCCCGGCACCCCGCCCATCGGTACGAATCCCACCCCCGGCGCCCCGCCCATCGGCACCAACCCGGTCCGCGGCACCAACCCCGTAGGGGACACGGCCCCCGTCACCACCGGCCCCGCCTACGCCGAGCGGCCCTCGGCCCTCACCGACTACTGACAGGGCAGAGTGCCTCGACCGTGACCACCGAATCCACGACCGCCCGCCGCGACCGCCTCGACGGCCTGCGCGGGCGCATCTCCTCCGCCGACAGCAAGAACGACCTCATCGACGCCATCGACGACGCGCTCGGCGTCGCCGCGCCCCAGGGCGACCCGGCCCTCATCGAGTCCCTCGGCAAGCGCTACAAGGGCCAGGCCGACGACGCCATGAAGGTCCACGACCGCGCCGACACCGTCAGCCGCAAGGGCCTGCCCGACGTGTGGGTCGGCGACACCAGCGTCCTCGCCCAGGACGCCGTCGACGCCACCGCCCGCGCCGCCGAGCAGATGGCCGAGGCCCTGCGCGGCGGCGGCAACGCCCTCATCCTCTTCTCCGACCTCCTGGAGACGGCCCAGACCAAGGACAGCGGCGGCCGCACCAAACTGCGCAACGCCCGCGCCCAACTCGGCGACAAGGACGGCTTCTTCGACGACTGGCACGAGGACGACGGCGAGGAGGCCACCCGCAAGGCGGCCCGCACCCTCGCCGGCCACGGCATCGACGACCTGGCCGGCGCCGCCTCCGACGCCGACGACGCGGCCCGCCGCTGCGCCCGCGACCTCAACAAGTACGCCTCCGAGGCCCGCGCCGGGAAAATGGGCACCGACGAGCTGTCCGCCGTCGACCGCATCGCCCTCGCCGACACCTCCAACATCGGCGGCGACCCCGAGCTCAACGAGATCCTCACCGCCAACGACCTCGAACGCTCCGGCCGCGCCATGGAGGACCTCTCACCCGCCGACCGCGCCCGCATGGAACGCCTCCTCGCCGACGCGGGCACCCCGCAGGAGAAGGCCTACCTGATGAAGGCACTCGCCTCCGGCTACTCGGTCGACGAGGTCGAGGAGTTCGGCGGCAAGATCCACAACAAGGACGAGGAGTGGCTGCGCGAACACCTCGCGCCGGTCAGCACCAACTCCTCCACGGGCCAGGAGCGCCAGACCTTCGGCCAGGAGAACTGGTCCCAGGACGGCAACACCTGCGTCCCGTCCTCCACGGTCACCGCCCGCGCCATGGTCGACCCCGTCTACGCCCTGGAACTGACCGGCGGCCCCGACGGCCAGGACGACAGCGACGCCCACTTCCGCGAGCGCCTCACCGACGAGCAGATGCGCCTCCACGAGGAGGGCGACGGCGCCAACGAAGGCTGGTGGTGGGACCGTCAGCCCGCCGGCATGGACTCCGACGGCCAGGTCGACATCTCCAACAAGGAACTCAGCCCGCACACCGGCGACGCCTACGAGTCCCACGACATGAACAGCGAGAACGACCGCCGCGACGTCCTGCCCGACATCGAGGAGTCCGTCGCCGAGGGCAAGCCCGTCCCCATCAACATCGAGGGCGAGGAGGACGGCGACTGGATCGGCCACGGCGTGATGATCGTCGGCCAGGAGGGTGACATGCTCCAGGTCTACAACCCCTGGGGCACCACGACCTGGGTCAGCGAGGACGACTTCATCAAGGGCGACTTCAGCGCCGTCACCGACGACCGCTTCGACAAGAGCAACAACGGCGACGTGAACCGCGTCTACATCGACCAGGACTGATCCGTGCGCACAAGACCCCTCCTCTTCCTCCCCGCTGTGGCCCTCACCCTCGCCCTCACCGGCTGCGGCGGCTCCTCCGCCGCGTCGTACGGCACGGGGGAACGGTCCATCAGCGTCGACGCGGGCGAGACCTTCACCCTGGAGGTCCCCGCCAGCTCCGCGATGGGCGAGAACTGGTACCTCGCCGACCCGAAGCCCGACACCACCGTCCTCGACTACGACGGCCGCCGCAACGACCACGAGGCCGGCGAGGACGGCACCCAGTACTTCGACTTCACCGCGTCCCACAAAGGCACGACCACCGTCAAACTGGTCCACTGCCCCAACGGCTTCTGCCACAGCGCAGCCGAGGCCACCGCCACCCCCTCCTCCTCGGCAGCCCCCAACGCGGCCCCCGTCCCCACCTCCACGGGCACCCCCCAGACCCGCATCGAGTACTACGAGTACAAGATCACCGTCCGCTGAGCGCGCGAACCGAGGTCCACCCCATGTCATCCACGCCCACGCCCCCGCCCCGCACCGACGACCAGCTGCTCGCCGAGACGGACGTCGCCGCGCTGCTCCGCTACGGGCTCACGCGGCCGGAATTCCGTACCGCGCTGTTCGGGGACGGGGTGATCGCCGCCGCCGTCACCCTGGACCGGCTCGGGGTGCTGCCCCGGTCCGTCGCCTACGTCGGCAAGATCGTGCGGGCGGGCGGAATCCGGTACGCGGCGGAGCTGAGCGAGCCGCTTCCGTCGCCGGAGGCGTCCGCGCTGCTGCGTGCGTGGCTGGAGGAGGCGGGGCAGGTCGCCGGGGACGCGCCGGACGCCGAGAAGGCGGCGGCCCGCTGGCTGCACGCCGTCGCCGAACTCATCGGCATGCGCCGCTCGACGCGCGGCGCCGACGTCTAGAGCTTCACCGGGAGCGTGTCGACGCCGTAGACGATCGACAGCTTGCGGAACTCCAGCTCCGAGGACGGCACCGCGAGGCGCAACTCCGGGAAGCGGCGTACCAGTTGGGGGAACGCGGCCCGCAGCTCCATCTTGCCGAGCTCCGCGCCGATGCAGCGATGTATGCCGTAGCCGAAGGCCAGGTGGGAGGCGGCCGGCGGGCGCGCGGGGAGGAAGGCGTCCATGTCCTCGCCCAGGCGCGGGTCCCGGTCGGCCGCGCTGAGCGACACGATGACGATGTCGCCGGACGAGATCCCCACCCCGCCGATCTCCGTGTCCGCACGGGCGAAGCGCGGGAACGCCGTCTGCACGACCGTCAGATGACGCAGCAGCTCGTCCACGAACGGCGCCGCGACCGTCGCCGGATCCTCGGCCTCCCGGATCGCCTCGAAGTGCGTCCGGTCCTCCATCATGATCAGCGTGCCCAGCGCGAGCATGCTCGCCGTGGTCTCCAGACCGCCGGTCAGGACACCGTCCGCGAGGCCGGTCAGCTCCTCGTCCGTGATGTTGTCGCCGTGCTCACGCACCAGCATGCCGAGCAGACCCTCGCCCGGGTTGCGACGCTGCTCGGCGACGACGCCGCGCAGATAGTCCAGCGACGCCGACACCGCGCCGAAGGACGCCCCGGCGCCGCCCAGCACGTCGAAGCGCGCCACGGAGAACTGCTGGAACGCGTCCCGCTCCTCGTAGGGCACCCCGAGCAGTTCGCAGATGACGAGCGCCGGCACCGGCATCGCGAAATGCTCGACGAGATCCGCCGTGCCGTCCGGCGACTCCGCGACCGCCTTCTCCAACTGCGCGAGCTGCTCCTCCACGATCGCGTGGATGCGCGGAGTCAGCCGCGACAGGCGCCGCATCGTGAACTCGGGGGTCAGCAACCGGCGCAGCCGCGTGTGGTCCGGCGGGTCGCAGAACCCGAGACCGCCCGGATTCTGGTCGGCCCCGGCACCGCCCACGCCGACCAGATGCCGGAAGTCGTTGCTGAACGCCTTGGCGTCGCCGAGGACTTCCTTCGCCTCGTCGTAACCGGAGACGAGCCACACCGTCATGCCGGGGATGGGCAGCTTGCTGACGGGCTCACGGTCGCGCAGCGCGCCGATCTCGGGGACCGGGTCGACGCCGTCACGGCGCAGCGGCAGCAGGGCGCCTTCGGGCAGCTTCGACAGAATGGAGAGGTCGAGACTGCCCCCCTTCTTCCGAAGCCGGGTGAAGTAGAGGCGGGTCAGCCAGCTGGCTATCGCGGAACGTACGGACATGTGCTCGCATTTCTGCGGTGGTCGCATCGCTGCGCCGGAGACGGACAGAACGAACGGGCGGGCAAATCGGTTGTTTCGAGCGGAACGCCGCCGCGCTGACGGCATGTTCACAGCGGCCGGGGTCCGCCAAGGGTACGTGCGTTCCCCCTGCCCCACGGAAGAGGGGCCATCCCCCTGAAACGTCCGGGGGACACCCCCACCGACCCCCCTCCCGGTACCTGTAACCCACACCGATTCACGCCAGAACAAGGTGAGGCCGGACACCCCACCCCGCCGATTCCGACGCGCCCACCGCCGAGGCGGTTGCAGCTCCGACGGAGGGCGCCGCAGCTCCGCCGGTCTCGTCGCCGAGTGCCGCCCGGCGGGGGCTGGTCGCGCAGTTCCCCGCGCCCCTGAAGGCATGCGCTGCGCGCAGCCTTCCCTCGAAGGCTGCGGCTTCGCCGCGCCTTCACGCCCTATGAGGTGGCGCACGCCGTGCGCCACCTCAGGGGCGCGGGGAACTGCGCGACCAGCCCCCACCGGCCCGCAGCCCGCGATGAGACGGGACGATCCCGAACCGGACGGCGCCGAACAGGGGGCGGAGCAAGCGATTCCGCATCGTTATCTTTTTCGCTCGATCCTCACGTAAACCTCACGTAAGTTCAGACCAACGGCAATTCGCGTGAGCAAAGCTGCGCGGCGGTACCGCGCAGTGGAGGGGGCTGCGCGGTGCCGCGTGCCACGTCAACCGCGTGACGGACACGGGAGAGGGACACCCGGCGACACGCGAAACGCCCGGCGCGGGCGCTCCCGGAAAGCCGGTGAGCCCGCCGGGGAGCGGCCGAAAAGGGCCCGTCGGCCGTCGCCGAGCGACTCCGGAGCGTAGTGATGGCGCGCCGATGCACGCAGCATCACTTACGAAGGGTTATGGTGGAAACCCCCCCTCGGGCCGGTCCGTCTCCCCCCCACGGACCGGCCCGTTTTTTCTTTCTCGGCCCAGCTCGACTCAGCTCAGCTCCGGCCGGCCCAGATGTTCGTACCCGGCGTCGACACGGCGAACGAGTCGATCTCCGTGAGCTCCTCCGCCGTCAGCTTCGGACCCGCGAGCGCCGCCACGTTCTCCTCCAGCTGACCCACGCTGGACGCGCCGATCAGCGCCGACGTCATCCGCTCGTCCCGTAGCACCCAGGTCAGCGCCAGCTGAGCCAGCGACTGACCGCGCCGCTGCGCGATGTCGTTCAGCCCGTTCAGCCGGCGCAGCACCTCGTCGCTCAGCAGGTTCGGGTCGAGCGACTTGCCCTGCGTCGCCCGCGAACCCTCGGGGATGCCCTTCAGGTACTTGCCCGTCAGCAGCCCCTGCGCCAGCGGCACGAAGGAGATGCAGCCCATGCCGGCCGCCTCGAGGGTGTCGAGCAGCCCGTCGTCCTCGGTCCAGCGGTTGATCATCGAGTAGGACGGCTGGTGGATGAGCGCCGGGACGCCCATCTCCCGCAGCAGCCGCGCCGCCTCGGCCGTCTGCTCGCTGCTGTAGGAGGAGACACCGACGTACAGCGCCTTGCCCTGCTGCACCGCCGATGCGAGCGCTCCCATCGTCTCCTCGAGCGGCGTGTTCGGGTCGGGCCGGTGCGAGTAGAAGATGTCGACGTAGTCGAGGCCCATCCGCTTCAGCGACGCGTCGAGCGACGACATCAGGTACTTGCGGCTGCCCCACTCCCCGTACGGGCCGGGGTGCATCAGATAGCCCGCCTTGGTCGAGACGACCAGCTCGTCCCGGTACGGGGTGAAGTCCTGCGCGAAGATCTTGCCGAAGTTCAACTCCGCGGAGCCGGGCGGCGGTCCGTAGTTGTTCGCCAGGTCGAAGTGCGTCACGCCCAGGTCGAAGGCCCGGCGGAGGATCGCGCGCTGGGAGTCCAGCGTGCGGTCGTCACCGAAGTTGTGCCACAGGCCGAGCGAGATCGCGGGCAGCTTCAGGCCGCTGCGGCCCGTGCGCCGGTACTCCATCGCGTCGTAACGGTCCGACGCGGCGACATAGGGAGAGGTGTCGTTCATGGAGACGAAACTACGTCAGTCCCCTGTCCCGCACCCGCCTCCCACCCGCCCGCACGGCCCCCGCACAGCCCTCGCACGGCCCCCGCGCACCCCGTCACAGACCCCCGTCCGCACAGGGGTAGGCTTTCGCCCTCGGGGACTGCCGTCTGCACGGAGGGGCGAAAAAGACCGTGAACCTGCGCGACAGGCTGCGCGGCCTGCTGGTAAGGCTGTACGCGCGCCGGGTGGAAGGCCACCTGGACCACGACCAGGTGCCCAAGCACATCGGGGTCATCATGGATGGCAACCGGCGCTGGGCGAAGGCGGCCGGATCCACCCCCGCCCAGGGCCACCAGGCGGGCGCCGCCAAGATCGAGGAGTTCCTCGGCTGGTGCACCGAGACGGACGTCGAGGTCGTCACCCTGTGGCTGCTGTCGACGGACAACTTCGACCGGCCCCCGGAGGAGCTGGTCCCGCTGCTCGGCATCATCGAGGAGACGGTCCGCTCCCTCGCCGCCGACGGCCGCTGGCGCGTCCACCACGTCGGCGCCACCGACCTGCTGCCCGACGGCCTGCGGAGCGTGCTCAAGGAGGCCGACGCGGCCACCGCGCACGTCGACGGGATAGTGGTGAACGTGGCGATCGGCTACGGCGGCCGCCAGGAGATCGCCGACGCCGTCCGCTCCATGCTGCACGAGGCCGCCGAGCAGAAGCAGACCCTCGAAGAGGTCGCCGAGGCCGTCGACATCGACTCCATCGGCCGGCACCTCTACACCAGCGCCCAGCCCGACCCGGACCTCGTCATCCGCACCAGCGGCGAGCAGCGCCTGTCCGGCTTCATGCTCTGGCAGACCGCCCACTCCGAGTACTACTTCTGCGACGTCTTCTGGCCCGCCTTCCGCAAGGTCGACTTCCTGCGCGCCATGCGTGACTACGCGGCCCGCCACCGCCGCTTCGGCGGCTAGTCAGGTGGCTAGTCAGGCGGCTGGGCAGGCGGCTGGACAGTCTTCCGGAGCCCCGCCCGCCACCAGGACATAAAGCGTCATCAGGAGTTAACGAACGCGCCGCCATGCCTCGTTGCATGGCGGCGCTCTTTCGCGGGAATAAGCCCTCCAGGTCGGTGTCCGCGCCAAGGACACCGCATCTCAGCGGGCGGCACGGGGCTGCCCGCCCGGGAGGCCCTTTGCACCAGGACGACCGCACGCAGAAGCGTACGGAAGACGACTTGGAGGGCCGGTCTCGGCCCGCGCAGCGCGGCCGACGACCGGTGGTCTTCTCCCACCCTCCCGGCCCGACAACTCCTCCGTCGCTCGCCCGACCTCATTCCGAGGGGGTACGTCCTTCGTGGTGACCAGCAACAAGCGCCTCCGCAAGCCCGACCGGCGCACTTATGTTCTCGACACCAGCGTCCTGCTGGCCGATCCGAACGCCATGACCCGCTTCGACGAGCACGAAGTCGTGCTGCCGGTCGTCGTGGTCACGGAACTGGAGGCCAAGCGGCAGCATCCGGAACTCGGCTACTTCGCCCGGCAGGCCCTGCGCCTGCTGGACGACTACCGGATCCGGCACGGACGTCTGGATGCCCCGATCCCCACGGGCGAACTGGGCGGAACGCTCCGCGTCGAGCTCAACCACTCCGACCCGGGAATCCTCCCGTCCGGCTACCGCCTGGGCGACAACGACTCCCGGATCCTCGCGGTCGCCCGCAATCTGCAGGCCGAGGGGTACGACGTCACGGTCGTGTCGAAGGATCTGCCGCTGCGGATCAAGGCGTCCTCGGTCGGACTCCTCGCCGAGGAGTACCGGGCCGAGCTCGCCATCACGGACTCCGGCTGGACCGGAATGTCCGAACTGACGCTCCCCGCCGAACAGGTGGACCTGCTCTTCGAGGAGGACAGCCTCTACGTCCCCGAGGCGGCAGACATGCCCGTCCACACGGGCCTGACGATCCACTCCGAGCGCGGCAAGGCCCTCGGCCGGGTCACGCCGGAGGGCAACGTCCGGCTCGTGCGCGGCGACCGGGAGGCCTTCGGCCTCAAGGGCCGCAGCGCCGAACAGCGGATCGCGCTCGATCTGCTGCTCGACCCGGACGTCGGCATCGTCTCGATGGGCGGCCGGGCCGGCACCGGCAAGTCGGCGCTCGCGCTGTGCGCGGGCCTGGAGGCGGTCCTGGAGCGCCGCCAGCACAAGAAGGTGATGGTCTTCCGGCCGCTGTACGCGGTCGGCGGGCAGGAGCTCGGCTATCTGCCGGGCTCCGAGGCCGAGAAGATGGGGCCGTGGGCACAGGCCGTCTTCGACACCCTCTCGGCCGTCACCACCCGCGAGGTCATCGAGGAGGTCACGTCGCGCGGGATGCTGGAGGTCCTGCCGCTCACCCACATCCGCGGCCGCTCGCTGCACGACGCGTTCGTGATCGTGGACGAGGCCCAATCGCTGGAGCGGAACGTCCTGTTGACCGTTCTGTCCCGTATCGGCGCGAATTCCCGTGTCGTCCTCACTCATGACGTCGCCCAGCGCGACAACCTGAGGGTGGGCCGGTACGACGGAGTCGTGGCCGTCGTCGAGAAGCTGAAGGGTCATCCGCTGTTCGCGCACGTCACGCTGACGCGCTCGGAGCGGTCGCAGATCGCGGCTCTGGTGACCGAAATGCTGGAGGACGGTCAGATCTAGCCCGTTTGGGGGTACTTGGCGCCGCCCGGCAAAGCCTGAGAGCTTAGCCGGGCGGCGTCTTGGCGTGTGCTCGTTTCCGTAAAACCCGTGGGGCAAACGGGGTGTGACGTTTCCCACGCAGCACAGAATTGCTTCACGGCATCGCCATACGGCAGAGTCACGGTCCTGTCAGGCCCCGCATACGACACTTCTGTACCCCCAGCGGTACGGCACCACCGCGGCACCAGCTGCACCTCGAACTCCATAACGAATGTCGTATGCCGCCCGAGCACCACGCGGCGCCTCCCTCTCGGGAGTTGCCCACCGGGTCCGTGCCTCCCGTGACCCGTCAGTTGGGAGGCCTGCGCCAGGGGCAAGATTGCGTCCGCGAGGGTCACACCACAGCGGGCGATGCTGGAAGGAAACCGTGTGAGCCGGATTTCGGTCCGGGGATTCGCAGTGGCCTCTGCCACCGCGGTCACCACAGTCGGCGCAGTCGTGGGTGTTGCCTCGGGCAGCACCGGCCAGCCCTCGAACGAGGCAGAGGCCGCCACGGCGAGCGACGCGACCCTCCTCGCGGACGTCCCTGTCGGTCAGCAGGCGCAGGTGCAGACCTCGTCGCTGCAGCAGCAGGCGCAGACCCAGGCCATCGCGGCCGACACCGCTGCCCAGAAGACCGCGGAGGAGTCGGCCCGTAAGCAGGCCGCCGAGGACGCGATCGCCAAGCAGCAGGACGCGCAGGCCGCGAAGGAGAAGGCCGAGAAGGAGGCCAAGGAGCGCGAGGAGGCCAAGAAGCAGGCCGCCAGCCGCTCCGCGTCCCGCGACGCTTCGAGCTTCGCGCCGCAGGCCTCTTACTCCGTGTCGCAGATCCAGTCGATGGCCCGCTCCATGGTGCCGTCCGGTCAGTTCCAGTGCTTCAGCAACATCGTGAACCACGAGTCCAGCTGGAACTACAAGGCGGTCAACGCCTCCTCCGGCGCCTACGGCCTCTTCCAGGCGCTGCCCGCGGGCAAGTACGCCTCGGCCGGCGCCGACTGGCAGACCAACCCCGCCACCCAGATCAAGTGGGGCCTCAACTACATGAACAGCCGCTACGGCAGTCCGTGTGAGGCCTGGACCTTCTGGCAGGCGAACAACTGGTACTGAGCCGGTACCGAGCCGTACCCAGCTCAACCTCCCGAAGCCCCTCACCGTCATACGGTGAGGGGCTTCGGCCATGTACGGTCTGAGCGGCGATGAGGCACGGGGGAAGAGGACGGATCATGTCGCGAGTGCCAGGCTGGCTCGGCAGAGTAGGCGCCGGCATCAGCATGTTGGGCGAGCGTCTGGACGAGCGCCTGGACGAACGCCGCGCGGAGGTCGAACGGGAGGAGGAGTCCGAACTCCCGGACCCCGTACGGCCCGAGCCCGCCACGGAGCCTGCGGCCGAGCCAGTCGCTGAGCCCGAGCCGGCGTCGGTCGAGTCGCGGCAGGAGCACGTGCCCGCCCCGCCGGCCTACGCGCCCGCCGTCGCCGCCCGGCCCGAGCCCGTCGCCGCCGTCCCCTGGGGCCTGAGGGTCGCCGCCGAGGCCGGCTGGCGGCTCCTCGTGCTCGCGGGCGCCCTCTGGGTCCTGATCAAGGTCATCAGCTCGGTGCAGCTGGTGGTGTTCGCGTTCATCGCGGCACTGCTCATCACCGCGCTGCTCCAGCCGACCGTGGCCCGGCTGCGCCGCCACGGCGTCCCGCGCGGACTCGCCACCGCCCTGACCGCGATCCTCGGCTTCGTCATCATGGGCCTCGTCGGCTGGTTCGTCGTCTGGCAGGTCCAGGAGAACATCGACGCGCTCTCCGACCAGGTCCAGGACGGCATCGACGAGCTGCGCAAGTGGCTGCTCAACAGCCCGTTCCATGTCACCGAGGATCAGATCAACGACATCGCCAAGTCGCTGCGCGAGGCGATCGGGGCGAACACGGACGAGATCACGTCCGCGGGCCTCGAAGGTGTCACCGTCATCGTCGAGGCGATGACCGGCATCCTCCTGACGATGTTCTCGACGCTCTTCCTGCTCTACGACGGCCGGCGCATCTGGGACTGGACGCTCAAGCTCGTCCCCGCGCAGGCCCGTCCGGGCATCGCGGGCGCGGGGCCGAGGGCCTGGCGCACGCTCACGGCGTACGTGCGCGGCACGGTCATAGTCGCCCTGATCGACGCCATCTTCATCGGCCTCGGCATCTTCTTCCTCGACGTCCCCATGGCGGTGCCGCTCGCCGTCTTCATCTTCCTGTTCGCGTTCATCCCGCTCGTCGGCGCGGTCGTGTCCGGGGCGCTCGCGGTGGTCGTCGCACTGGTCACCCAGGGCGTGTTCACGGCGGTGATGACGCTGGCGGTCGTCCTCGCGGTGCAGCAGATCGAGGGCCACATCCTGCAGCCCTTCATCCTCGGTCGCGCGGTACGGGTCCACCCCCTGGCCGTCGTCCTGGCGGTCGCCGCGGGCGGAATGGTCTCCGGGATCGGCGGCGCGGTGGTGGCGGTGCCCCTGGTCGCGGTGACCAACACGGTGGTCGTCTACCTACGGGCATGGTCCCGGGGCGAGGCGCTTCGGCAGACGCCGGAGCCGCGCGGGGCGACGGCAGTCGACGCGAGCCCCTCCGGGGGGTGACCAACTCAAGCCCCTTGGGGGTCCCCCCGGACGAAGTCTGGGGGAGATTGAGGAGCGGGGTCCGGGGCGGAGCCCCGTGACATGAGAAAACCGGGGCCGGACGAATCCGACCCCGGTTCACTCGTGATGACCCGTTACGCCAGCGCAGCTTCCGCGTCCAGGGTCACCGCGACCGCCTGGATGACCGAGGCGATCTTGAAGGACTCCAGGATGACGTCGCGCTCGACGCCGGCCTTGCGGAGCACCTGCTCGTGCGAGTCGAGGCACATCCCGCAGCCGTTGATCGCCGAGACGGCGAACGACCACAGCTCGAAGTCGATCTTGTCGACGCCGGGGTTGCCGATGACGTTCATCCGCAGACCCGCGCGCATCGTCCCGTACTCGTCGTCCGAGAGCAGGTGACGCGTGCGGTAGAAGACGTTGTTCATCGACATGATGGCGGCCGCCGACTTCGCGGCCTTGAACGCCTCCGGCGACAGGTTCGCCTCGGCCTCGGGAGCCAGCTCGCGCAGCACGCGCGGCGAGCGGGAGGCGATGGCGGTCGCGAGGACCGTGCCCCACAGCTGCTGGGCCGGCAGGTCCGAGTTGCCGATGACCGAGCCCAGGTTGAGCTTCAGGTCCTTGGCGTAGTCCGGTATGGCGGACTTCAGTTCGTCGAGTGCCATGTCAGAGGACTCCGCTCACTCGCCCGAGAGCAGCGCGACCGCGTCGAGGGTCTCGTCGCCCTTGCTCCAGTTGCACGGGCACAGCTCGTCGGTCTGCAGGGCGTCGAGGACCCGCAGGACCTCCTTGGGGTTACGGCCCACGGAACCGGCGGTCACCATCGTGAACTGGATCTCGTTGTTCTGGTCGACGATGAAGACGGCGCGCTGCGCGAAGCCGTCCTCGCCCTCGATGCCGAGGTCACGCATGAGCTCGTGCTTCGAGTCGGCCAGCATCGGGAAGGGCAGGTCCGTCAGGTCCGGGTGGTCCTTGCGCCAGGCGTGGTGCACGAACTCGGAGTCGCCGGAGAAGCCGAGGATCTGGGCGTCACGGTCGGCGAACTCGTCGTTCAGCTTGCCGAACGCGGCGATCTCGGTCGGGCACACGAAGGTGAAGTCCTTGGGCCACGCGAAGACGATCTTCCACTTGCCCTCGTAGGTCTTGTGGTCGATCTGCGCGAACTCCTTGCCCTTCTCCAGCGAGACGCAGGCAGTGAGGTCGAAGGTGGGGAACTTGTCACCGACAGTGAGCACGTGCTCTCCTTGCAGCGAGAAAGGCCCCTTTTGAGGGCCTTTCCATGGGTTGGACTGCTCATGATCGTGGCACACCGTGCATTGATTACGGAAATAGCTAGACTCGGTCGTGTTGATCGGAGGTGGCTATCAGTGGCCGTATCGAGCGGAAAGCCGGGCCTGAAGCGCCGGCAGCCCAGCCTGGCGCAACTGCGGGCGTTCGCCGCGGTCGCGGAGCATCTGCACTTCAGGGACGCGGCGGCCGCGATCGGGATGAGCCAGCCCGCGCTGTCCGGGGCCGTGTCCGCGCTGGAGGAGACGCTCGGGGTGACCCTCGTCGAGCGTACGACGCGCAAGGTGCTGCTCTCGCCGGCCGGGGAGCGCATCGCCGTACGGGCGCGGGCCGTGCTCGACGAGGTCGGGGCGCTCGTCGAGGAGGCGGAGGCCGTACGGGCTCCGTTCACCGGGGTGCTGCGGCTCGGGGTCATCCCCACGATCGCGCCCTACCTGCTGCCGACCCTGCTGCGGCTCGTGCACGACCGGTACCCGGATCTCGACCTCCAGGTCCACGAGGAGCAGACCTCCTCCCTGCTGGAGGGCGTCACCGCCGGGCGGCTCGACCTGCTGCTGCTCGCCGTGCCGCTCGGGGTGCCGGGGATCGCCGAAATCCCCTTGTTCGACGAGGACTTCGTGCTGGTCACCCCGATCGACCACTGGCTCGGCGGGAGGGAGGGGATTCCCCGGGACGCCCTGCGCGAGCTGAACCTTCTGCTGCTCGACGAGGGGCACTGCCTGCGGGACCAGGCGCTGGACATCTGCCGGGAGGCGGGGCGGGACGACGTTCCGGTGACGACGACCGCGGCGGGGCTCTCGACGCTGGTCCAACTGGTCGCCGGGGGGCTGGGCGTGACCCTGCTTCCCCGGACCGCCGTGTCGGTCGAGACCAGCCGCAGCGCGCAGCTTCTCACCGGGTATTTCGCCGAGCCCGCGCCTTCCCGGCGGGTGGCGTTCGCGATGCGTGCGGGGGCGGCTCGCGGCGCCGAGTACGAGGAGTTGGCGGCGGCGCTTCGGGGGGCGTTGACCGGTTTGCCGGTCCGGGTCCTCTAGCGGCCCCGCTTCGGCAGCACGCCGTGCCGGTGTGCGTCTGCTGGGTGCGCGGACGGGTGCCGCCGTAGGGGCTGAGCATCGTCGCCGGGTGTCGCGCCGTCGTGGCTGGGCGCGCAGTTCCCCGCGCCCCTGAGATGCGCACTGCGTGCGCTATCTCAGGGGCCGCGCCCCCGGTGCCCCCGGGCAGAGCGGTACCCCGGGTATCCGCCCCCGGAGGGCTACTCCGTGCGGAGGCCCTCCGGGCGCATCAGGCGGTAGAGCGGGGGGAGGGAGAGGAGGGTCACGGCCAGGATGGCTGCCGCGCCCACGCCGACCAGCGGGAGGAACAGGAGCCAGTCCGTCACCGGTTTGCCCGCCATGCGGAGGGTCAGCCAGCCGAGCGCCAGACCGCCCGCCACCGCGAGCCCCATCCCGAGCACCACCGGGATCGCCGTCTGCCACAACACCGACCACGCCAGCGTCGACCGCCGCGTCCCGTACGCGACGAGCACCGACAACAGCCGCCTGCGCTCCCGCAGTTGCTCGATCTGCGTGATCAGCATGGACGCCGCGATGAGTGAGATCGTGATCGCCGCCGCGGTGAACAGCCCCCGCAGAATGCTCTCGTACGTCTTGTCCCGCTCGGTCGACCGCACGGTCCACACCCGCATGCTCGGGTCCACCTGGAACGCCACGTTGCGCACGTGCTCGACGGCGTCCGGCACCGACTCGTCGACCTCGATCTGGGCCGACGTCACCCCATTGCTCAGCGCGCCCGTGTCGAACGCGGCGGGGGTGGCGTAGATGCCGCTGAAGCGGCCGCCGAAGGCGGAGCGGCGGGACTGGACGGTGCGGGTGTCCTTCGGAAGTGTCCAGCGCACCGCATGGTCGGGCGACTCCCCGTCACCCACGTCGCCGGTGACGAGCCGCGCGCCCGGGCGGCCGATCTCCTTCAGCTCCCGGTCCATGGACGCGTCGCCCGAGCCGAGCACCCGGAACACGTCCCCGTCCCGGCACGAGGTCACCTTCGCCTGCTCGCGCAGCGCGGAACAGGGGCCGACGGAGAGCGAGACCGACGGGGTGTACCCGTGCTCGTCCGGCTTCGCGTCCTCCGCGCCGGCCCACGTGTCGACGGTGGCGACGACCTTCCGCACGCCCTCGTTCCGGCGGAACTCGTCCACCATCCGCCGACCCAGTGCCCGGTCCGGGAAGCCGGACTGGGCGAGCATCTGGGCCCCCTGAGGCTGCTTTCCGGTGGACTTCGTGAAGTCGTCGCTGACCCCGACCGTGAACATCTGCAGGGCGATGCCGCCGGCCACCGCGATGGTGATCCCCGCGACCGCACGGCTCGCGGCCGTGCTGGACAACTGGAGCCTGCGCGTGGCCAGTTGCCACGGCACCGGACCGCCGCGCAGCCGCCGTACGACCGCCTCGACCAGCCACGGCAGCGCCAGGACCAGCCCCAGCAGGACCAGCACGATGCCCGCCGAGACCCGGACCACCCCGAAGGTGTCCGTGCCGCCGACCGCGTTCGAGGTCAGGAGCAGCGCCCCGCCGGCCACCGGGATCGGCAGCCGCCACCACAGGCGGCGCGGCCGGGTGCGGCGGTTGCGGACCACGCCCAGCGGCTCGATCGCCACCGAACGCAGTGCGAACACCGTCACCGCGATCGACGCCAGTGGCACGGCCACCACGATCAGCAGCCCGAGCGCCGGGACCGGCGACAGGTCCGAGGGGAACGCGGACAGCCGCCACACCTCGACATGGGCGAGCAACTGCCGCGCCGCCAGGAAGAACCCGGCACCGAACACCACCCCGAGCAGCGCCCCGAACAGGGCCTCGCCCGCCGCCATCCGCCGCGTCATCCGCACGTCCGCGCCGACCAGGCGCAGCGCGGCGAGCCGCCGGTCGCGCCGCTCGCCGCCGAAGCGCACGGCCGTCGCGATGAAGATGGCCACCGGCACGAGCAGCACCACGCAGGCCAGCACCACCATGAGGACCAGGACCGGGTCCATGGGCGGCGTCGGGTACACATGGCCCCAGAAGTCGACGCGCCGCGCCTCCCGCTCGGTGCTGAGCCGGTCGGAGCCGATGTAGACGTACAGGTCGAAGGGGTCGCTCAGGCCCGCCGGGGCGATCGTGCCGACGTCGCGGTACGCGTAGCGCTCCTTGAGGAGCTTGCCGTCGGGGGAGGCGAGGACCTCGCGCAGGGCGGGGGAGACCAGCATCTCGCCCGGTCCCGGCAGCTTGTCGACGCCGGGCGGCAGCGCGGGGTGCGCGCCGTCGGGGCGGACCAGATAACCGCCGACCGTCCCGTCACGCCAGTCGGAGGACGCGTCGCTCAGCAGCAGCGAGCGGTCCGAGCGGTCGGGCTGTCCGCCGGTGTCCATGCCGAACTGCCGGGCGGCGCCCCGGTCGTCGCGCGCCTGCAGCAGCGTCGGCACGGACGCCGCGCCCAGCAGCACGGCCACGCCGAACCCCACGCCGATCGCGGTCAGCAGCGTACGGATCCAGCCCTCGCGGCCGCCGGCCACCGCGCACCGCACGCCGATGCCGAGGTCGCGCAGCCGGCCGCCGAGCCCCTGCCGTACGGGCGCCGGGGTGGGCGCCGCCGGACGGTCGTCGAGCAGTGTCATCGGGCGAACTCCATGTCCCGGGACTTCCCGTCGCGCACCACGACCTCGCGGTCGGAGTAGGCGGCGACCCGGGCCTCGTGCGTGACCAGGACGACCGCGGCGTTCGTGCTCCGCGCCGCCTCCGTCAGCAGCTCCATGACCCGCTCACCGTTCAGCGAGTCCAGGGCGCCGGTCGGCTCGTCGGCGAACAGCACGCGCGGGTTCGTCACCAGCGAGCGGGCCACCGCTACGCGCTGGCCCTGGCCGCCGGAGATCTCCCCGGGCCGCTTGTCGGCCAGGTCGTCGACCTCCAGCCGCTCCAGCCAGCCGGCGGCCGTGCGCTCGGCCTCCTTGCGCCGCACGCCGTTGAGCCGCAGCGGCAGCGCCACGTTCTCCACGCAGGTCAGCTCGGGGACCAGCTGGCCGAACTGGAAGACGAAGCCGAACTCGCCGCGGCGCAGCGCGCTGCGCTCCGCGTCCGACATGGCCGTCAGGTCGCGGCCGCCGTACGTGATGCTGCCGGAGTCCGGCGTCACGATCCCGGCGAGGCAGTGCAGCAGCGTCGACTTGCCCGAACCGGACGGGCCCATCACGGCGACGACCTCGCCGGGATGTACGGAGAAGGAGGCGCCGTCGAGCGCGGGCGTCGGGCCGTAGGCCTTGTGCAGGTCGACGGCGGTCAGCAGGGAACCGGAGGGGGTCATGAGGGGCGCACCTCCGCGGCGAGACGGTCGAGACGCGCGGCGGTCAGTTCCAGCCAGCGCAGGTCGGCTTCCAGGTGGAACAGGGCGTGGTCGCAGATCAGTTGGTCGGCGAGGTCGCCCTTGCGCTTGCGGTCGGTGAGGATGCGCATGAGACGCAGGTGCTCGGCGCGCTGCGAGTCGAGGAGCTCGGCCGCGTCGCGGTCGGTGAGCAGCGCGAGGACGACCTTCGTGTACAGGGTCGACTGGAGGTACGGCTCCGGCTTCTCCGGGGTCGCCAGCCATTGCTGGACGTCCGTGATGCCGGCGTCGGTGATCGCGTACCGCTTGCGCTCGGGGCCGCCGCCGGCCTCGATCCCGTCGACCTCGACGAGCCCGTTCTTCAGGAGACGGGACATCGTCGAGTAGACCTGCCCGTAGTGCAGAGGCTTGTCGTGCCCGAAGGTCTCGTCGAACGTGCGCTTGAGGTCGTAACCGTGGCGGGGCCCTGATTCGAGCAGCCCGAGAAGGGTGTGGCCGATGGACATGACGTGACTATACACCGTGTGTATACCCCGGGTGTATACGCGCCCCTGGAGTTGCGCACGAAGTGTGCACTTCCAGGGGCGCGGGGAACTGCGCGACCAGCCACACTCAGCCGTCAGCCGTCAGCCGCCGAACCCTCCGAACCGTCCGAGCTCTTGGGCGGGCGCCCCCGCCGGGCAATGGGCGCCGCCCCGCCGGGCAACCGCCCGGCCTCGGCGAGAGCCCTGCGCAACAGGAACTCGATCTGCGCGTTCGCGGAGCGCAGCTCGTCCCCGGCCCACCGCGCCAGCGCCTCGTACACAGCGGGATCGAGCCGCAACAGCACCTGCTTCCGCGCCGGAGGCGGTGGCGGAGGCGGGGGAGGGGTCACTGGTAGAGCGTCCCCGTGTTCAGGACCGGCTGCGCCGCACGGTCACCACACAGCACGACCAACAGGTTGCTCACCATCGCCGCCTTCCGCTCCTCGTCCAGTGCCACGAAATCCTGCTCCGCGATCCGCGCCAGCGCCGCCTCGACCATCCCGACGGCCCCGTCGACGATCTGCCGCCGCGCCGCGACGACCGCCCCCGCCTGCTGCCGCTGCAGCATCGCCGAGGCGATCTCCGGAGCGTAGGCGAGATGCGTGAACCGGGACTCGATGATCTGGACGCCGGCCGCCTCCACGTGTGCGTGCAGCTCGACGGCCAGCTTCTCGGTGATCTCCTCCGCGTTCCCGCGCAGCGACAGGCCGCCCTCGTCATGGGCGTCGTACGGGTACTCGATGGCGATGTGCCGGACGGCCGCCTCGGTCTGCGTCGAGACGAACTCCAGGAAGTCGTCCACCTCGAACGTGGCCTGCGCGGTGTCCTCGACCCGCCACACGACGACCGCGGCGAGCTCGATCGGGTTGCCGTACGCGTCGTTGACCTTGAGGACCGCCGTCTCGTGGTTGCGGACCCGGGTCGAGATCTTGGTGCGCGAGGTCAGCGGGTTCACCCAGCGCAGCCCGTCGGTGCGGATCGTGCCCCGGTAGCGGCCGAAGAGCTGGACGACGCGGGCCTCGCCCGGCGCCACCATGTTCAGCCCGCACATCGCGAAGAAGGCGCCGACCCCGAGCGCGACACCGAGCACGATGAGCAGCGCCTTGGCGCCGTCCGAGTCCAGCGTCGTGGCCGCCACGATCAGCACCACGCCCGCCGCGAGCCCGAGCAGGCCGAGCAGCAGCGCGAGCCCGCCCCCGATGCTGTGCGCCGTGACCTCCCGTACGCGCGCCTTCGGCATGGCCGGCACGTCCGGCGTGACGTCCGGTGTGGTGTCCGTCTCTGACATGACTGTCCCCGTTCCCCTGAACTGCCGGTTCGCCCCCGGTCCGGGGCGAACGCTGTCTAGCATAGTGATATCACTTTTCGGCGCACGGCAACCATCCGGCCGTCTGGATCGTCGGTTCCCATGGGGTAGGTGCTGATTGTCACGTCCGGAAATGACCGGAAAGGCACAGTTTTGCCTTAAGTGGCGGTGTTAGCTTCATGAGCTGATTCCGAACGAATCAGGAATGTTGGCGGACGAGAAGCGGAGCGACGAGGTCATGGGCCGAGCGGATGCGAGGAATGCGGGCCGGCGTGCGGCGCGGCCCTCGGGCATACGCCGCTTCTTCACCTGGAAGAAGCTGCTGGGGGCCTTCTTCGGGTTCGTGCTCCTGTGCATGGGCGCCTTCGTGGTGCTCTACATGGTGATCGACATACCCGAGGGCAACCCGGAAGCCGACCTGCAGAGCAACGTCTACAAGTACAGCGACGGCTCGACCATGGCCCGCGTGGGCGAGGTCAACCGGGAGATCGTCAAGCTGTCCGAGGTCCCCAAGGGCGTCCAGCACACCTTCGTGGCCGCCGAGAACAAGACGTTCTACAAGGACCAGGGCATCGACCTGAAGGGCACCGCGCGCGGCGTCCTCAACACGGTCACCGGCAAGGGCAAGCAGGGTGGTTCGACGATCACCCAGCAGTACGTGAAGAACTACTACCTGACCCAGGACCAGACCGTCTCGCGCAAGCTGAAGGAACTGGTCATCTCGCTGAAGGTGGACCGCAAGAAGTCCAAGGACGACATCCTCGCGGGCTACATCAACACCAGCTTCTACGGCCGCGGCGCCTGGGGCATCCAGACCGCCGCCCAGGCCTACTACGGAGTCGACGCCTCCGAGCTCAAGGTCGAGCAGGGCGCGTACCTCGCCGCGCTGCTCCAGGCGCCGAACCAGTACGACTGGGCGATCGCCTCCGACACCGGCAAGAAGCTCGTCAAGCAGCGCTGGAACTACGTCCTCGACAACATGGTCGACATGCACTGGCTCAGCGCGAGCGAGCGCGCCGGCATGACCTTCCCGACGCCCAAGGACCCCAAGCCGGCCGCGGGCCTCCAGGGCCAGGAGGGCTACCTCTACCAGGCCGCCAAGGCCGAGGCCATGAAGGAACTGAACCTCACCGAGGACCAGTTCGACGCCCACGGCTACACGATCACGCTCAACATCGACCGCAAGAAGCAGAAGCAGCTCGAGAAGGCCGTCAAGCAGCAGCTGACCGACCAGCTCGACTCCAAGCGCCGCAAGACCGACGCGAACGTGCAGGCGGGCGCCGTCTCCGTCGACCCGAAGACCGGCAAGGTCCTCGCCATGTACGGCGGCGAGGGCATCGACAAGCACTGGCGCAACAACGCGACCCGCACCGACTACCAGCCCGCCTCGACCTTCAAGCCGCTCATCCTCGCCGCCGCGCTGGAGAACAACGCGAAGACGCAGGAGGGCCAGTCGATCCGGGCCGGCACGGTCTACGACGGCACCAGCAAGCGCCCCGTCGTCGAAGGCGGCAGCGAGGTGGGCTTCGCCCCGCCGAACGAGGACGACGTCGACTACGACGACGTCACCGTCCAGACCGCGATGAACAAGTCCATCAACTCCGTCTTCGCGCAGATGGGCGCCGACGTCGGCATGGACCAGGTCATGGACACCGCCAAGAAGCTCGGCATGGACGAGGCCGACCTCAAGCCGTACTACGCCCAGACCCTCGGCACCATGGGCGCGAGCCCCCTGGAGATGGCCGGCGTCTACGCGACCCTCGACAACCACGGCAAGCTGGTCACCCCGCAGCTCGTGAAGTCGGTGTCCCTGGCCGGCCAGAAGCTCGACCTGCCGGAGCAGTCCGGCGAGCAGGTCATCAGCCGGGCCGCCGCCGACTCCGTCACCTCGGTGCTCACCGGCGTGGTCGACGACGGTACGGCCCGCACCTCCGTCCGCGACAACCCGGGCCGCGCGGGCCAGCAGGTCGCCGGCAAGACCGGTACGTCCGACTGCAACCGCTCGGCCTGGTTCACCGGCTACACCCCCGACCTGGTCACCTCCGTCGGCATGTTCGGCGAGGCGGCCAAGGCCGGCACCACCCAGTGCGGCAACGACAAGCCGGTGAAGGTCACCCAGGGCGCCCAGGTCTCGCTGTCCGGCGCGGCCGGCGGCGGCCGGGTCAACGGTGGCAGCTTCCCGGCCCGCATCTGGGCCCAGTACACCTTCAACACCACGAACTCCGGCGAGCGCTTCGACCTGGACACCGACATGGGCGCGGGCGTCGAGCCCACCACCCAGGCCCCGGTCACCCCCAGCGACGAGCCGACGGCACCCGAGACGCCGAGCGACGAGCCGACCACGGAGCCGCCGACCAGCCCGTCGACGCCGACCGACGAGCCGACGACCGAGCCGCCGACGGACGATCCGACGTCGACGATCGAGCCGCCGACCGACACGGGCACCCCGACCATCGGCATCCCGGAGGACCCGGGCGGCGACGGGGGAGACACGGGCGGCTGGAACGGCACCCAACCGAAGAACTGACACCGGCCACACACAGGGGCGCCCGGAACCACACGGTTCCGGGCGCCCCTGCGTCGTCGTAGGGAGAGCAGACGTCGTACGGAGGTCAGACGGCCCGGATCACTCCGCCCCGCCCAGCCACGCTCCCGCCGCCCCGAGCATCGACCGCACGCCCAGCTCGATCGTCGGCTCCGGCAGCGGAGCGTAGAGCGGGGAGTGGTTCACCGGGATCTCCGGGGGCAGCCCGCGCGTCGCCACCGCATCGAAGTCGACCCCGGCGAACGCCTCCAGGGCCGCGCCGCCGAAGTGCCAGAACACCGACGGCACCCCGAGCGCGTCCCCGAACAGGCCGAAGTCCTCACTGCCGTTGATCGGATGCGGCAGCATGACCACCGCCTGCTCGCCGAGCGTCCCGCGCAGCGCGCCGACCGTCACCTCGGTCGCCTCCGCCGAGTTCACCGTGACCGGGAACGTGCCGAGGGAGGTGATCTCCGGCTCCTTCGGCGCCCCCGACGCCTCCGCCTCCGCCTTGACGATCCGGCGGACCGCCGCGAGAACCCGCTCCCGCACCGACTCGTCCACCGACCGGATGTTCAGCTTCAGCTCGGCCTCGTCCGGAATGATGTTCTCCTTCGTGCCGGCGTGCAGCGCGCCCACCGTCACGACCGCCGCCTGCGAGGCACCCACCTCGCGCGACACCACCGTCTGCAGCCGCAGCACCAGCGCCGCCGCCATCACCACCGGGTCCACCGTCGACTCCGGCGTCGACCCGTGCCCGCCCCGCCCGAACAGCCGCACCCGGAAACTGTCCGACGCCGCCATCACCGGACCCGGCCGCGTCACCGCGATCCCCGTCGGGAACGGGCCCACGTGCTGGCCCAGACACACGTCGGGTCGCGGGAAACGCTCCGCGAAGCCGTCCGCGAGCATGTCCCGCGCGCCCTCACCCGTCTCCTCCGCCGGCTGGAACACCGCGAGGACCGTGCCGCGCCACGCGCCCCGGTGCGCGACGAGCTGCGCCGCCGCCCCCAGCAGACACGTCACGTGCATGTCGTGGCCGCAGGCGTGCATCACCGGCACGTCGTTCCCGTCCCGGTCCGTGGCCCGCGCCACCGACGCGTACGGCAGCCCCGTCGCCTCCAGGACCGGCAGCCCGTCCATGTCCGCGCGCAGCAGCACGACGGGCCCGTCCCCGTTGCGGAGCACCCCGACGACACCGGTGCCGCCGACGCCCTCGGTCACCTCCCAGCCGCCCTGCGCCCGCAGCCGCGCCGCGACGATCCCCGCGGTCCGCGTCTCCTGCAGGGACAGCTCGGGATGGGCGTGCAAGTCCTCGTAGAGCGCGCGCAGTTCGGGAAGGTGCGCGTCGAGGCCGCCGGCGAAGGGGGAGGAGCTCTCGGTGGTGCTCTCGGTGGTCATGCCTGCTCGCTTTCTGCTGCTACGGGAAGAAGTGAGGGCGCCGGCTCGGGCAGCCGCAGCGCCCGGCGGAAGGAGAGGGAGTCCTGCGGGGTGAACACGGACAGCACCGCCGCGAGGACGGCACCGAGCACCAGGAAGCCGAAGGCGGCGGTGAACCCGGCGGCATCCGCGAGCAGCCCCATCGCGGTCGGCGCGACGACCCCGCCGAGCTGCCCGCCGAACGTGATCAGTCCGGCCGCCGCCCCGGTCAGCGCGGGCGGCAGACTGCGCAGCGGCACCGCGAAGACCGGCATGTACGAGAGGGAGGCGGAGCCGATCGCCACGGTCATCCACGCCACGAACGCGGCCGTGCCCGAGGCCGTCGCCATCAGCAGCAGCGCGATCGACGACACGGCCATCGCGGGCACCACGACCTTGCGCTGATGCCCCTCGAACCGGTCCGCGAGCCGGCCGCCGACGATCACGGCGACGGTCGCCACGGCCGCCGGCACCACGGCCAGCGCCCCGGCGGAGGTCAGCGCGAGCCCGCGCTCCTCGCTCAGGTACGACGGCACCCACGTGTTGAGGCCCCACACGATGATGTCGTACCCGAAGAACATCCCGGCGAATGCCCACATGGTGCCGGAGCGCACGATCGTACGAGTCCCGCCCGCCGGGGCCGCCGACCGGACGGTGGCGTCCTGCGGCTCCGGCAGCCACAGCCGCACCGCCGCGTACACGAACACTCCGACGGCGGCGACGCTGAAGAACGCCGAGCGCCAGCCGAAGTGGGCGATGAGCGGAGCCGCGACCAGCGGGGCGACCACGGCGGCCACCGCGTTCGACGACTGCACCAGACCGTTGGCGCTCATCCGCTGGCCCGGCGTCGTTCGCTCGCTGACCGCCTTCATCGAGGCGCCGGGGAAGATCCCCTCGGCCACCCCGAACAGGAACCGCACCACCAGCAGGATCGCGAACGAACCCGCCAGGCCGGTCAGCGCCGTGAACACGGACCAGATCAGCAGCGCCCAGCAGGTGACCCGCTTCGCGCCGAACCGGTCGGCCAGCATCCCGCCCGGGATCTGGCACAGCGCGTACGCCACGAAGAAGACGGAGACGGCCACGCCCTGCTGGGTGCGGCTCAGGTCGAACTCGTCACCGATCGAGGGCAGCGCCAGATTGATGACGAGCCGGTCGACGTAGTCGATCAGCCAGGCGGCGAACAGCAGGGCGACGGTGATCCTCGCGCCTCGATCGAGGCGCTCCTTCCCGGGGGCGTTGCCGGGGTTGTGCGACGGTGGGGCCACAGGCACTCCTTCTAGAGTGGGCGTGCTGGTGTGGGGGAGCGGCTCGGAAGTGGGGACAGAATCCGGCCGCCGCGCGAGAGGGGCCCGTAAATGCAGGAAACCGGCAGCCTGCCGCATGCCCCGCAGGAATCCGCCGCCGCGAGGGCCGCCTTCGAGGAGGCCGACCTCGCCCTGATCGACGCCCTCCAGACCGACCCGCGCGCCCCCTGGTCCCGCGTCGGCCCCGCCGTCGGCGTCGACGCCACCACCGCCGCCCGCCGCTGGGCCCGCCTCGAACGGGAGGGCCTCGCCTGGGTCACCGCCTACGCCGGCCCGGCCACCACCACCGTCGCCTACGTCGAGGTCACCTGCCGGCCCAGCCGCGTCGAGGAACTCGCGGCCCGGCTCGTCGCCCTGCCCTGGGTGTTCAGCGCCGAACTCGTCGTCGGCGACTACGACCTGTTCCTGTCCATCGCCGCCCCCGACCTGCCCGCGCTCGGCCGCCGTGTCACCGAGGACATCGGCCGGCTGCCCGGAGTGCGCGGCACCCGCAGCCGACTCAGCATGCGGCTCTACCAGGAGGGCAGCAACTGGAAGGTGCGCGCCCTGGAACCGGCGGGCCGCGCCCGCCTCACCGCGCAGGGCACCACCGGCGCGGTGACCGGTTCCACGACGCCCTGCGCGTTCCTGCCCCGCGACGACGTCGACCTCAAACTGCTGCTCGCCCTCGGCGCGAACGGGCGCGCGGGCTACGCCGAACTCGCCGAGCGGGTCGGGATCAGCGAGTCCACGGTGCGGCGGCGGCTCGCCCGTGAACTGCGGGACCGGGAGATCCTGCTGCGCTGCGATCTGGCCCAGCAGCTCGCCGGGTGGCCCGCGCTCGCCACGTACCGGGCCCGGGTGCCGCACGGGGAGCTGGACGCGACCGGGGCCGCGCTCGCCCGGCTCCCCCAGATGCGGCTGTGCACCTCCGTCACCGGGTCCTGCAATCTGCTCTTCTCCGTCTGGCTACGGGACCTCGACGGCATGGCGGCCCTCGAGTCCCTCCTCGACGACCGCTTCCCGCACCTACGCATCGAGGACCGCACGGTGACCCTCCGCACGGCGAAGCGCATGGGCAGGCTGCTGGACGACGATGGCCGGGCCCGGGGCTATGTCCCGGTGGGCCTGTGAACGCTGCCGGGTGCGGGCCCGGTGGGGGCTGGTCGCGCAGTTCCCCGCGCCCCTGAAATGCAGGCGCTGCGCGCCGCATTTCCCCGATCAAGGTGCGGGGCGCCTTTCATCTGGGGAAGGCGCGGCGAAGCCGCATGCCTTCCAGGGGCGCGGGGAACTGCGCGACCAGCCCCCACCGGACCCGCACGCGACAACGCACAGGCGAAGCTACGGCGCTGAACCCGCCGCCCCCGGCAAGGAGAGCTCGAACCACACCACCTTGCCCGTCGACAACCGGGTCGCCCCCCAGCGCCGGGCCAACCGGTTGACCAGATAAAGACCCCGCCCACCCTCATCCGTGGCCCGAGCCTGCCGCAGCCGGGGCAACTGCGGCACGTCATCACCCACCTCGCACCGCAGCACATCCGTCCGCAACAAGCGCAGCGTCACCGGCCGCGAGGCATACCGCACCGCGTTGGTCACGACCTCGCTCACCAACAGCTCGACGGAGTCGGTGAGTTCCTCAAGACCCCAGCGGGCCAGCGCCGAGCGGGCGAGCCGCCGCGCCCGCGAAGGCGCCGCGTCCTCCGGCTCCAGGAACCAGTACGCGACATCACTCGGCGCGATCCCGTCGAACCGCGCCGCGAGCAGCGCGATGTCGTCGTCCCGGTCGCCCGGGCCGAGCATGTCGAGGACCTCGTCGCACAGCGCCTCCAGCGGCGGCGGATGGTCCGGGCCCGTCAACTGGGCGGTCGCCGCGAGCCGTTCACGCAGCTGCTCTATGCCCGTCCAGACGTCCCGCAGCCGCGACTCGACGAGCCCGTCCGTGTAGAGGAGCAGCGTCGCCCCGGCCGGCGCGTCCAGCTCGACGGCCTCGAAGTCGACCCCGCCGACCCCGATGGGCGCGCCCGGCGGCACCCGGAGCACCTCGGCCCGCCCGCCCAGATGCAGCAGCACCGGCGGCGGATGGCCCGCGTTGGCGATCGTGATGCGGTGCGAGACCGGGTCGTAGACCGCGTACATGCAGGTCGCCATGCGGTCCGTGCCGAGCCGCTGGGCCTGCTCGTCGAGGTGGTGGAGCACCTCCTGCGGCGGCAGGTCGAGCCCGGCGAGGGTCTGCGCCGTCGTCCGCAGCTGGCCCATGATCGCCGCCGAGGTCATGGAGTGGCCCATGACGTCGCCGACGACCAGCGCCACCCGGCTGCCCGGCAGCGGGATCGCGTCGTACCAGTCGCCGCCGACCCGCGCCGTCTCCGCCGCCGGCAGATACCGCGAGGCCAGCCGCACACCCGTGGGCCGCGGCAGCGTCTCGGGCAGCATCGTGCGCTGCAGCTCGTCCGCGATGTACGCCTCGCGCCCGTACAGGACCGCCTTGTCGATGCCCAGCGCGCTGTGCGTGGCCAACTGGCCCGCGACGAGAAGATCGTCGGCGTCGAACGGGATCCGGTCCGGGCGGCGCAGGAACACGGCGGCGCCGATCACCCGGCGCCGCCCCCGCAGCGGTGCCAGGATCGCCCGCCGGCCGGTCGGCAACGACCGGCACTCACCGAGCAGTTCGGGCAGCGCGGCGATCGCCGCGGGGGAGTCCGCGAACACCGGACGCACCCCGCGCAGCACCTCCGCGAGCGCGCCGCCGGTGCGGACCTCGCACAACTCGGCGCTGCCCGCCGCCAGTTCCGGCTGCGGCAGCGCAGCCGGAAGGGTACCGCTCCCACTGTCCGAGTCCGTGTCGGTGTCGTCCGCGTCCGGGATCCGGTCGGTGCGGCGCAGACGCAGCACCATCGGGCCCGTGGGCCGCTCGTCGCCGACCGGCAGCGGCTCGCGCAGGTACACGAGGATCGCGTCGGAGAACGTCGGCACGGTCGCCCGGCACAGCCCCATCACGATCTCGTCGAGGTCGATGCCGCGCGCGATCCGCCGGGTCGCGGCGCCCACGAACCGCAGCCGGTCCCCGTCCCGGCGCATCGCCACCGGCTGGCCCGACGGACGCGGCTGCCCGGAGCGGCGCTCCCCGCCGTCCGGCGGCCCGGCCGGCCGCACCGGCTCCGGCGAGGGCGTACTGGGCTGCGAGTGCTCGGCGTCAGCGGCGGCCGAGGAAGAGGCGGCGGAGGAGGCGGCCGCGGCGGACGGCGCGGCGGCCCGGCGCGGCTGCTCGGGTAAACCGCCCGGGGCCGTGGACGCCTGCGGGGCATGCCGCAGCGCCCCGCGGGGGTCGGCGGGCCGTGCCGCCTGGCCCCGGGGGCCGTCGTGCGAGCCTGGGTAAGAGGCTGAGTGCTCCGTCACGCGTGTCGAATCCGTCCGTCCGGGGCTGCGCGCCGTGCTACTGGCCGGTGCGCCGGCAGTCGATGAACAGCTGGTGCTCGGGTGGGGCGTCGGTGCTGGCGGGAGCGTACGCGTACGTCTCCTCGCCGGTGATCTCGAAGCCCGCGTCGAGCACGGTCCGCTGCAGCTCCTCCCGCAGGTACCCGGATACCCGGATCGTGGAACCCAGGAACGGGATCTCCGTGTCGTCCAGGTCCGCCTCGACCATGGACAGCGCGAGCCGCCCCCCGGGACGCAGCAGCGAGCGCAGCAGCCGCAGGGCGCCCGGGATCTCCGCGCGCGGCAGCATCAGCAGGGTGAAGAAACACGTGACCGCGTCGAACTGCCCGAGCCCGCCGGGCCCGTCGGCGGCCAGCGTCGTCAGATCGGCCTGACGGAACTCGGCCTCCGGCACGTGCTTGCGCGCCAGCTCCAGCATGCCCGCGGACAGGTCGACGCCGACCACCGTGTGCCCCGCGTCCACCAGCTGCCGGGCCGTGGGAACCCCGGTGCCGCAGCCCACGTCGAGCACCCGGGCGCCGGGCGTGAGCCCGGCCAGGAGCCGCTCCACCGAGGCCAGTTGGCCGTCCTTGTGCGGGAACGCCTCGTCGTAGCGCGCCCCGATCGCGTCGAAGGCCGCGGCCTGGCCCGACCGGTCGGCCGCGCCGCCCGCCGCGTACCCCTCGTACGCCCCACTGTTCTGACTCACGGTCCCGCCCCTCGATGACCTCGTCGACATCGTGTCAGACCTGCCGCACACGCGAAGAGTTGCGGCCGGTGATGCTTCCTCCGCCACTTCCCGTGCTGCGCCGCGCTGTTGCGGAGGACGATCCTACGTTTACTGCCTGGGGGCGCATCAAGGGTCTCATGAGGACACGTGCGCGGGCGTACGGTCCCAGTCGCCCGGCAGGGCCGGAACCGGCCACGAGGGATCGGGCCGCCAGTCCGGCCAGCCGTCCGGGAACGGATGCCCCCACGCCTCGATCATCCGGACCGCCCGCCGTCCCGCCTCCCGTACGGAGGCGGCCTGCGCCGCGTTCATCAGCCCGACCTCGCGGGCCCGCGCGAACTCGTCCTCGTCGTGCCAGCGCCAGCTGCGGTCCGGGTACACCGACAGGTCCAGGTAGTGGTCCTCGGAGTCGACCCCGCCCGACCAGCGGGTACGGGGCTGCTCCAGGTTCACGTACCAGTTCCGGAAGGACCAGCCGCGCTCCCAGAACAGCCACACCGACCAGGGCTCGCCGGGCCGGGCCAGCTTGAGCACGCCCGTGCCCAGCCAGCGGTCGCGCAGCAGGGTGCGCGGCTTCGTGTAGCGGGTGGCCAGCGGCTCGCGGTGCAGCGGGGTGCCGTCGGCGAGGACGGGCTTCACGCACTCGGTGCCGGGCGCCAGCCACACCGCCAGCAGATCGGCCGAATCCTCGACCACTGTGACCGGACGGCAGATGTGGAAGCCGTCGCCCCCGTTGGCGCGATAGCGCCACAGAACCTGCTCACCGGGCGCCCAGCGCCCTCCACCCGTCCGGTCGTCGTCGTTCATGGCCAGATGTTAGGGGCTCGGGCCATTACGCGCTGCGGTACGCGTCACGATCAGGTCACCGCGTCACGCCGTCGGGCACCCGGTCCGGCACCCCGTCAGGGGCGGGTCATGCGCAGCACGTCGAGGGCCGCGTCGAGCTGCTCGACCGTCAGGTCGCCGCGCTCCACGTAGCCGCCCTCCAGGACCACCTCGCGGATCGTCTTCCGTTCGGCGAGGGACTTCTTGGCGACCTTGGCGGCCTCCTCGTAGCCGATGTACTTGTTCAGCGGCGTGACCACGGAGGGCGAGGACTCGGCGTACTCGCGGGCCCGTTCGCGATCGGCGGTGATGCCGTCGATCGTGCGGTCGGCGAGCAGCCGGGACACGTTCGCGAGGAGCCGGATCGACTCCAGGACGTTCTTGGCGATGACCGGGAGCATCACGTTCAGCTCGAAGTTGCCAGCGGCGCCCGCCGTGGCGACCGTCGCGTCGTTGCCGATCACCTGCGCGGCGACCATCAGGGTCGCCTCGGGAATGACCGGATTCACCTTCCCCGGCATGATCGAGGAGCCCGGCTGGAGGTCGGGCAGCTGGATCTCGGCCAGGCCCGTGCGCGGCCCGGACGCGGCCCAGCGCAGATCGTTGGAGATCTTCGTGAGGCCGATCGCGATCGTGCGCAACTGCCCGCTGGTCTCGACGATGCCGTCGCGCGCGCCCTGCGCCTCGAAGTGGTCGCGGGCCTCGGTGAGGGGGAGCCCGGTGGTGCGGGCGACCTCGGCGATGACGGCGGCGGAGAACCCGGGCGGCGTGTTGATCCCGGTGCCCACGGCGGTGCCGCCCAGCGGGAGTTCGGCCAGGCGCGGGAGCGAGGCGCGCAGCCGCTCGACGCCGAAGCGGATCTGCGCCGCGTAGCCGCCGAACTCCTGGCCGAGGGTCACCGGCGTGGCGTCCATCAGGTGGGTGCGGCCCGCCTTGACGACGTCGGCGAACTCGGCGGCCTTGCGCTCCAGGGCCGCCGAGAGGTGGTGGAGCGCCGGGATCAGGTCACGGGTGACGGCGGCGGTCGCCGCGATGTGGATCGAGGAGGGGAACACGTCGTTCGACGACTGCGAGGCGTTCACGTGGTCGTTGGGGTGCACCTCGCGGCCCAGGCGCTCGGTGGCGAGGGTGGCCAGGACCTCGTTCGTGTTCATGTTGGAGGAGGTGCCCGAGCCGGTCTGGAAGACGTCGACGGGGAACTGGTCGTCCCAGCGGCCCTCGGCGACCTCGGCCGCGGCGTCCACGATGGCGCCGGCCACGTCCTTGTCGAGCACCCCGAGTTCCGCGTTGACCTTCGCCGCGGCGGCCTTGATCCGGGCCAGCGCCTCGATGTGGGCGCGCTCCAGACGCTGCCCCGAGACGGGGAAGTTCTCCACCGCGCGCTGGGTCTGGGCCCGCCACTTGGCGTCGGCCGGCACCCGCACCTCGCCCATGGAGTCGTGCTCGATCCGGTAGCCGCTGTCGTCGTTCGTCATCGCCACAAACCCTTCGAAATCACAGCGAAACCTGCCTTGCAGCTCTCTAAAAGTTGAGCAGTTGTCTTGTTCTGGCTATTCCCATGACGCCTACCCACCAGTAAATACCTCGGGTAACACCGAAGCCGGGGAGGCGTCATGCAACGCATCAGACCCAGAATCCGCTGTACGGCCGCCGCTGTCGCGGTGGCGGCGGCCGTGCTCGGGCTCGCGGCCCCCACCGCGGGCGCGGCACCGGACGCGACCGCCACAGCCACCGCGAGCACACCGCTCCCGCCCGAACTCGAGAAGGTCCGCGCCGCCGAGGCCACCAAGCTCTACGGGGACCCGGCCGAACGGCCGCTCGCCGACCGCAAGACCTCGCTCGTCTCGCTCGGCGACAGCGAGATCTCCGGCGAGGGCATCGGCACCTACGAATCGCCCACCAACGGCCCCGACAACTGGTGCCACCGTTCGGCGGACTCCGCCATCCACAAGACCACCATCCCCGCCGACGTGACCTACAACGTCTCGTGCTCCGGCGCCTACTCCGGCAACATCAGGATCGGCGGCGGCAAGCAGTACGCCGACGAGCTCGTCCAGAGCGACAACCTCGCCGTCAAGGCCCGCAACACCAAGGTCAAGATGGTGCTGCTCGTCGCGGGCGCCAACGACGACCTCCAGTTCGGCCCCGTCATGACCGACTGCGTCGAGCGCTACCTGCTGTCCCAGGGCCCCTGCGAGTCCAAGTACGCGAGCGGCTGGCAGGCCCGCGTCGACGGCCTCGTGCCCAAGATCGAGCAGACCGTCCGCGACCTGCGCACCACGATGCAGGGCGCCGGCTACGCCGACGGCGACTACAAGCTCGTCGTCATGGGCTACCCGAGCCCGATCGGCCCCGACTTCTACGACAACCCGAGCTTCCCCGGCAAGCTCTCCTGCGGCGGCCTCGGCTACGACTCCGACACCAAGTGGGGCCGCAACGTCGCCGTCCCCGCCTTCGAGCGCGGCATGCGCAAGATCGCCCAGGACACCGGCGCCACCTACCTCGACAACTCGCGGCTCTTCCAGGGCCACGAGGTCTGCATGGAGGACACCTGGGCCCGCGGCGCGTTCATCGACCTCTCCAAGCCCGGCACCCCGGACGAGAACTCGCTGCGCCAGTCCTTCCACCCCAACGCCCGCGGCCACCTGGCCTTCGCCTCCTGCCTCACCCAGCTCTACAACTCCGGGCTGAAGACGGCCAGTTGCGCGGACGTCAACTCGACCGGCAAGCCGACCCTGTTCCCGCTCGCCTGGGACGACGTCTACAAGCCGCTCAAGAACGGCGCCACCGGCAACTGCATGGACGTCGACAGCTCCGTCAGCTCCAACGGCACCCGCGTCCTCGGCTGGGACTGCGCGGGCACCCGTAACCAGACCTGGTGGTACGACTCGGCCCGCCAGACCGTCATCACCGGCCTCACGCAGGACCGCTGCCTGGACACCGGCGACGACACCTACTCGGCCGGCGCCGGCATGATCGTCTGGAACTGCCACGGCGGCCAGCACCAGAAGTTCGTCCGCGACGGCGACACCCTGCGGCCCGCCGCGGCCACCGGGATGTGCCTGACCCAGTCGGCCGCCAAGTCGCAGATCCGCCTGCAGAAGTGCGACGGCTCGGCGAGTCAGAAGTTCACCGCCTGACCCCACCCCCCACCGCAAAAAGCGGACGGCCCCGCTCACCGAGAGGTGACCGGGGCCGTCCGTGTGCGTGGGGGCCTTACAGGCCGGGGCCGCGCACCGGGATGTGCGTGAACGTCGGCTCGGGGGCCGGGTCCTTGAAGAAGTCGTTGCCCTTGTCGTCCACGACGATGAACGCCGGGAAGTCCTCGACCTCGATCTTCCAGACGGCCTCCATGCCGTCCTCCTCGTTGTCCAGGACCTCGATCTTCTTGATGCAGTCCTGGGCGAGACGGGCGGCCGGGCCGCCGATGGAGCCGAGGTAGAAGCCGCCGTGCGTGCCGCACGCGTCGGTGACCTGCTGCGAGCGGTTGCCCTTGGCGAGCATCACCATCGAGCCGCCCGCCGCCTGGAACTGCTCCACGTAGGAGTCCATGCGGCCGGCCGTCGTCGGGCCGAAGGAACCGGACGCGTAGCCCTCGGGGGTCTTCGCCGGGCCCGCGTAGTACACCGGGTGGTCCTTCAGGTACTGCGGCATGTCCTCGCCGGCGTCGAGCCGCGCCTTGATCCTGGCGTGCGCGATGTCGCGGGCCACGACCAGCGAACCGCTCAGCGACAGCCGGGTCTTGACCGGGTACTTGGTCAGCTCGGCGCGGATCGCGTCCATCGGCTGGTTCAGGTCGATCTTGACGACGTCGGAGGCCTCGTCGAGGTGCTCGTCCGTGGTCTCCGGCAGGAAGCGCGCCGGGTCCGTCTCCAGCTGCTCCAGGAAGACGCCCTCGGCGGTGATCTTCGCGACGGCCTGGCGGTCCGCCGAGCAGGACACGGCGATCGCGACCGGGCAGGACGCGCCGTGCCGCGGCAGACGCACCACGCGCACGTCGTGGCAGAAGTACTTGCCGCCGAACTGCGCGCCGATGCCGATCTTCTGCGTGAGCTCGAAGACCTTCTCCTCCAGCTCCTTGTCCCGGAAGCCGTGGCCCAGCTCGGAGCCCTCGGCCGGGATCTCGTCCAGGTAGTGCGCCGAGGCGTACTTGGCGGTCTTCAGGGCGAACTCGGCGGACGTGCCGCCCACCACGATCGCCAGGTGGTACGGCGGGCACGCGGCCGTACCCAGCGAACGGATCTTCTCCTCCAGGAACTTCATCATGGAGGACTCGTTCAGGACGGCCTTCGTCTCCTGGTACAGGAACGACTTGTTGGCCGAGCCGCCGCCCTTCGCCATGAAGAGGAACTTGTAGGCGCCGCCGTCGGTCGCGTACAGCTCGATCTGCGCGGGCAGGTTGGAGCCGGTGTTCTTCTCCTCCCACATGGTGAGCGGAGCCATCTGCGAGTACCGCAGGTTCAGGTTCTGGTAGGCGTCGTAGATGCCCTTGGAGAGGGCCTTCTCGTCCTCGCCCTCGGTCAGCACGTTCTGGCCGCGCTTGCCCATGACGATCGCCGTGCCGGTGTCCTGGCACATCGGGAGCACGCCGGCCGCCGCGATGTTCGCGTTCTTCAGCAGGTCGAGCGCCACGAACTTGTCGTTGCCCGACGCCTCCGGGTCGTCCACGATGCGGCGCAGCTGCGCGAGGTGGGCCGGGCGCAGGTAGTGCTGGATGTCGTGGATCGCCTCGGTGGCGAGCTTGCGCAGCGCCTCGGGCTCGACCTTCAGGAACGTACGGCCGTCCGGCCCCTCTGCGGTGGAGACACCCTCCGCGGTGACCAGGCGGTACGGGGTGGTGTCCTCGCCCTGGGGGAGCAGATCGGTGTACGCGAACTCAGGCATCTCGCCCATTCCTCACTTGACAGACAGCAGCTGGCATCCGTTGGCAGCGCCAACCAGCGTAGAACCTGACGACGCGGGCGCGCCTGTGAGGTAAGGCTCAGTCGCCCGCGCGTACGTGCGCGCGTACGTCTAGTCGCGATCTATCGCGTCTGTGTACGCTGCTGTCGTGGACCTTCACAAGCGCCCCCAGCCGAGCGCGCCCGCGGCGGACCCCGCGGAGCTGCGCGCCTCCGACGCCGACCGGGACCGGATCGCGGACATCCTGCGCGAGGCGCTCGCCGAGGGCCGGCTCGACGCCGACGAGCACGCCGAGCGGATCGACGGGGTCTACCGGGCGAAGACCGTCGGCGACCTGGAGCCGCTCGTGCGCGACCTGCCCGGCGCCGACGCGGCCCGCCCCGACGCCCCGCGCCCGGCGCCCGGCACGACGCCGCCCGGCGTGGCCCCGGCCGTCCCGAGCGAGAACCTGGTGGCGGTGTTCAGCGCGGCCGGCCGCAAGGGCCGCTGGCGCGTGGGTCAGCGCACGCACGCGTACGCGGTGTTCGGGAACATCGAGATCGACCTCAGCGAGGCGATCTTCGAGCACCGGCAGATCTACATCAAGGCGGTCTCCGTCTTCGGCAACGTGGAGATCCGCGTCCCCGAGAACGTGACCCTCCACGGCAGCGGCGGCGGCGTTCTCGGCAACTTCGAGGTGGACACGCTGGAGGCGGCGGACCCCGACGCGCCCGTCGTGCACGTCGACGGCGTCGCCGTCCTCGGCAACATCGAGGCGAAGCCCAAGCGCGGCAAGATCATCAAGGATCTGCACAAGTACGTCGGCCGCAGCGTCGCCAAGCAACTGCGCAAGCATCTCGACTGACTCGGGGCGACTCAGGGCGACTCGGGGGTGCGGAGGGGCGGCGGCCCTAACTCCCGTACGCGCGCGGGAACTTCCGCGCCGCGGAACTCGATGCAACTCAGTGCATAGGCGCCGACACAGCGGGTAGAGCTTGCTGCATCGTCTCCCGCTCGCGCAAAGCCGTCGTAAGCCGTCGTCAGGAGTAGACCGTGCTGCATCCGCCGCGCCAGTCCCTGCAGGTAGCCGCCGTTCCGCGCCAGCGGGTGCCAGTCAGCGAGCGGGACCAGGACGAGCCGTGGCACACCGAGGCGGTGTGCCGGCGCGACGAGGCGGGCCTGTTCTTCGCACCTTCCAAGGAGCCCACCGCGGCCCGGCTGTCCCGCGAGGACGCCGCCAAGCGGGTCTGCGCCCGCTGCCCCGTGATGGTCGAGTGCCGCGAGCACGCCCTGCTCCAGCCGGAGCCGTACGGGGTGTGGGGCGGCCTCACCGCGGCGGAGCGCCGGGTCGTGCTCGCCCGGCGCAGGCGCCGCGAGGTGGAGCTGAAGAACGCGGCACACACCGTCGCGGCCGCCGGCTAGCGCGGCGGCCGGACCCCGCACACGCGCAGACGCCGGAGGGCGCCCCGTACGGAACGGGGCGCCCTCCGGCGTCTGACAGCCTGCTGCCCTGCCTGCCTGCCTGCCTGCCTGCCTGCTGTCGCCTGCTCTTGCCTACTTGGCGCGGTCGAAGTCGATCGCGCTGTACGCGCGCAGCTTGCGCAGCCGGTGCGTGGAGTCGATCTGGCGGATCGTGCCCGACTTCGAACGCATCACGAGCGAGGAGGTCGTGGCCGTCTCCGAGCCGTAGCGCACGCCGCGCAGCAGCTCGCCGTCGGTGATGCCGGTCGCGACGAAGAACACGTTCTCGCCCGAGACCAAGTCGTTCGTCGACAGGACGCGGTCCAGGTCGTGCCCGGCGTCCAGCGCCTTCTGCCGCTCCGCGTCGTCCTTGGGCCACAGCTTGCCCTGGATGACACCGCCCAGGCACTTGATCGCGCACGCCGAGATGATTCCCTCGGGGGTGCCGCCGATGCCGAGCAGCATGTCCACGCCGGTGTCCTCGCGCACGGCGAGGATCGAGCCGGCGACGTCGCCGTCCGAGATCAGCTTGATACGGGCGCCGGTCTCCCGGATCTCCTTGACGATGCCCTCGTGGCGCGGCCGGTCGAGGATGACCACCGTGACGTCCTCGGGGGCCTTGTTCTTCGCCTTGGCGACCCGGCGGATGTTCACCGACGCCGGGGCGTTGATGTCCACGTAGTCGGCGGCCTCGGGGCCGGTCACCAGCTTGTCCATGTAGAACACGGCCGACGGGTCGAACATGGTGCCGCGGTCGGCGGCGGCCAGCACGGCGATCGCGTTCGGCATGCCCTTCGCGCACAGCGTCGTGCCGTCGATCGGGTCCACGGCGATGTCGCACTCGGCGCCGGTCCCGTCACCGACCCGCTCGCCGTTGAACAGCATCGGGGCCTCGTCCTTCTCGCCCTCACCGATGACGACGACGCCGTTCATCGACACGGTCGAGACGAGGGTCCGCATGGCGCGCACGGCCGCGCCGTCCGCCCCGTTCTTGTCACCACGGCCCACCCACCGGCCCGCGGCCATGGCCGCGGCCTCGGTGACCCGGACGAGCTCCAGGGCGAGGTTGCGGTCGGGGGCCTCGGAGGGGACCTCGAGTTCGGACGGAAGCTGGTGATGCTCGGTCATCGAGACGCACCTTTCTGTTCCGGCGTTTTCTGGCGTTCACCGGGATACGACGACGGCCGGATGAGGGTTGATGGCCCCGACTCTATCGCCAGTCCGACAATCTGAGCAGACCGCCCCACGGATGAGCGGATCCGTTCATGTCAGAATGCGCCGTTCCGTGCTCCCTGCCGGACCTCCTGACAGAGATCGTTCGGCGACCTGCGACGATGGGGCACGTGGCAGGAAGAAATGGCAAGAAGACGGTCGGCAGCCTGGTCCTCTCGCTCGGCGTCTGCGTCGTCGCGGCCGGCACCGCCTATGTGTTCATCCCGCACGACGACTCCAAGGAGCCGCCGGTCAAGCGCGTGGACTACCAGGTGGAGCTGCTGACGGCCCGCCGCGCGGCCTCGTACCCGGTCGCCGCGCCCACCGGTCTCACCAAGGAGTGGAAGGCCACCTCGGTGCGCTACGACGGCGCGGCCAACGAGGCCTGGCACCTCGGCTTCCTCGACCCGAAGGGCCAGTACGTGGCCGTCGAGCAGTCGACCGACAAGCCGTCCCGGTTCATCGACGACGCCAGCCAGGGCGCCGAGGAGACCTCGCGCACCCAGCGGATCGGCGACGAGACCTGGCAGCACTACAAGGGCGCGAAGTACGACGCCCTGGTCCTGAAGAGCAAGGGTTCCACCACGGTCGTCACCGGCACCGCCGGCTTCGGCCAGCTGACGAAGATGGCCGAATCGCTGGAGCTGAAGCAGGACAAGAGCGCCTGATTCTCGGCTGCCCGTAGCTGCCCGTACGCGCGAAGGCGCCCCCGGAGTGATCCGGGGGCGCCTTCGTCGTTGCTGTGCGGCGTTCAGCCGCGGGTCGGGCTCAGACCGTGGTGATGACCTGGTCGAACTCGAGACGCGGGGAGCGCGGGAACCAGGCGTCCTCGCCCGGCTTGCCGATGTTGACGACCATCAGCGGGGTGTGGTCGCCGTCCAGGAACTCCTTCTGGACACCGGCGAAGTCCAGGCCGGTCATCGGGCCCGCGGCCAGGCCGGCGGCGCGCACGCCGATGATGAAGTACGCGGCCTGCAGCGCGGCGTTCAGCGTGGCGGAACCCTCACGGACCGGGCGCTCCGAGAAGAAGGCGTCCTTGGCGGCGGGGAAGTGCGGGAAGAGCTCCGGCAGCTCCTCGTGGAACTCGTTGTCCGCGGAGAGGATCGCGACCAGGGGGGCGGCGGCGGTCTTCGGCTGGTTGCCCTCGGCCATGTGCTGCACCAGGCGCTCGCGGGCCTCGGGGGAGCGGACCAGCGTGATGCGCAGCGGCGACTGGTTGAACGCGGTGGGGCCGAACTTGACGAGGTCGTAGATCGCCTGGACCTGCTCGTCGGTCACCGGCTCGTCGGTGAACGTGTTCGCGGTGCGGGCCTCGCGGAAGAGGAGGTCCTGGGCGGCGGCGTCAAGAACGAGAGACATGATCAACCTTCTGGTGCGACGAGGGTGGTTGTGGTGATCCCTGTTCAGGATCACCCGCTGCACACCACAGTACGGCTATGAGGTTCAACTTTCAACAAAACTGGGTGTGGCGCTGTTCACACCGCTGCGCCGCAGGTCACGGGCGCTGCCCGGTCACTCCTCGGGCTGGTCCGGGCCCTCCTCGGCCGCCTCCTCCTCGGCGAGCGCCGCGTCGAGCCGGGCCCGCGCCCCGTCCAGCCACCGCCGGCACACCTTCGCCAGCTCCTCGCCCCGCTCCCACAGCGCGAGCGACTCCTCCAGGGACGTGCCGCCGGCCTCCAGGCGTCGTACGACCTCGATCAGTTCGTCCCGCGCCTGCTCGTAGCCGAGCGCCTCGTCGGCCGCCTTCGTCGTCATGCTGATGTCCGTCCTCACGCTTCGTTCTCGATGGGGTCGTCGGGGTCGTCGTCGATCCCGGGGGGCGGGCCCTCGTGCCCGGTGACGCGTACGGTGAACTCGCCCTCGGCGACCCGGGCCCGCAGCTCGGCGCCGGGCGCCGCCTCCGCCGGAGCCCGCACCACGTGCCCGTCCGGCCGCTGCAGCACCGCGTACCCGCGCTTCAGCGTCGCCGCGGGGGAGAGCGCGACCACGCGCGCGTGCGTGTGCGTCAGCTCGGACTCCGCCCGGTCGAGCAGATGGCCGAGCGTACGGCGGGCCCGCTGGGTCAGTGCCGCGACCTGCTCCTCCCGCGCGTCGACCATCCGGTGCGGATCCTCTATCGACGGCCGGGCCAGCGCGGCGGCGAGCCCCCGCTCCTCCCGGTCCAGATACGCCTCCACGCTGCGCCGCGCCCGGTCCCGCAGCCAGCGCACCCGCTCGTACTCCTCGCCCACGTCCGGCACGACCTTCTTCGCCGCGTCCGTCGGCGTCGAGGCCCGCAGGTCCGCGACCAGGTCGAGCAGAGGGCTGTCCGGCTCGTGGCCGATCGCCGACACCACGGGCGTACGGCAGTCCGCCACCGCCCGCACCAGCTGCTCGTCCGAGAACGGCAGCAGGTCCTCCACGCTGCCGCCGCCGCGCGCCACGACGATCACGTCCACGGCGTCCATGGCGTCCAGCTCCTTGACCGCCTGCACGACCTGCGGCACCGCGTGCACGCCCTGCACCGGCACGTTGCGCACCTCGAAGCGGACGGCGGGCCAGCGGTGCCGCGCGTTCTCCAGCACGTCGCGCTCCGCCGCCGAGGCGCGGCCGCACACCAGGCCGATCAGCTGCGGCAGGAACGGCAGCGGCTTCTTGCGGTCCGCGGCGAACAGGCCCTCCGCGGCCAGCGACTTCTTCAGCTGCTCCAGGCGGGCCAGCAGCTCGCCCACGCCGACCGGGCGGATCTCCGCCGCCCGCAGCGACAGCTGACCGCGCGGCGCGTACCACTCCGGCTTCGCGTGCAGGACGACCCGTGAGCCCTCCCGGACCACGTCCGCCACCGCGTCGAACACCTGGCGGTAACAGGTCACCGACACGGAGATGTCGTGCGACGGGTCGCGCAGCGTCAGGAACACGACGCCGGCGCCGGGTCTGCGGGACAACTGGGTGATCTGGCCCTCCACCCAGATCGCGCCGAGCCGGTCGATCCACCCGCCGATGAGCCGGGAGACCTGGCCCACGGGGAGCGGGGCGTCGGGGGACGTGTGGGCAGCCATGCGCCGAGCGTAATCGCCTCCGCTGACAACGGGAGCACGTGTGGGCCCGGGCCCACCCATCGCCGTAGCTCCGCCTCGTCGTCGCCGGGTGACGGGTACGCGGTGGCTGGTCGCGCAGTTCCCCGCGCCCCCGAAGGCATGCGCTGCGCGCAGCCTTCCCAAGCCGCCTGTCGCGACGGCGGTCGCCTGTCCGGGCCCGCCGGCTCCACTCGCCGTAGCTCCGCCCGTCCGTCGCAGCCTGCGGCCCGGTGGGGCTTCTTGCGCCCGCGCGGCGGAGCCGCATATCGGTACAGCCCCGCGCCCCTGAAGGCGCGCTGCGCGCAGCCTTCCGCGTCCTTCGCCCCGACGGCGGGCAGATCAAGCCCCGTGCTCGCCCCTACGGCGGCCAAATCAAGCCCCTCCGGCGATTGAGGAGCGGGGGCTGGGGCGGAGCCCCGGGGGGTGCCTCAGGTGCCGGGTCACAGAGGGGCGGCCTCAGCCTCGGTCCGGCTCCACGATGCCGCGGCGGGACTGGACGCCGAGTACGACAAGGCCCGCCGCCAACCAGACCGCTCCGACCACCTGCGCCGTGCCGGACGCCTCCACGATGACCGCCACCGTGATCGCCGCCCCGATCGCCGGGATCAGCAGATGCCGCCACCAGCTGACCCCGTCACCCCGGTGCCGTACGACGAAGTACCCCACCACGCTCGCGTGCAGCAGCGTGAAGGCCGTCAGCGCGCCGATGTCGACCACCGACACGAGATGGTCGAGGCCGTCGTCACGCCGCGCTGCCCACCCCGCCGCCGCCAGCGTGATCACCGCCGCCACCAGGATCGCGAACCGCGGCACCCCCGACTCCGTACGCGCGAGGAACCGCGGCAGCCGCCGGTCCCGCGCCATCGCGAACAGCAGCCGCCCCGCCGCCGCCTGCCCCGCCAGCGCCGCGAACGCCGCCCCGATCGCCTTGCTCACCGCCACCAGATCGTGCAGCCAGCCCCCGACGGACGCGTCCACGGCGTCGTAGAAGGCCGACCCCTGCTTCGCCGGCTCCGCCGCCAGCTGCGCCGAGGTCGTCGGTTCGAGCAGCGCCACCAGATACGTCTGCGCCACGAACAGCACACCCGTGAACGCCAGACAGAACAGCACCGCCCGCGCCACCTTCGCCGAGCCCCCCGTCACCTCCTCCGCGAACGTCGCGATCGCGTCGAAGCCCAGATAGGACAGGACCGCCACCGAAACCGCCCCGATCACCGCCGACAGCGCGAACGCCCCCTGCGACCCGTCACCCGTCAGCGGCGACAGCCAGTCACGCTGCGTCCCGTCCCGCGCGAGCACCACGATCGCCGACACCATGAACACCAGGAGCACCACGATCTCCATGGCGAGCACCAGGAACCCGACCCGCGCCGCGGCCCGCACCCCCCACAGGTTCAGCAGCGTCGTGATCACCACCGCGAGCGCCGTCCACACCCACCGCGACACCGACGGCACCAGCGCGTTCATCGCGATCCCCGAGAACAGGTACGCCACCGCCGGGATCAGCACGTAGTCGAGCATCGCCATCCACCCGGCGACGAACCCGGGCCCGCGCCCGAGCCCCACGCGCGCGTAGGCGAACACCGAGCCCGCCTGCGGCACCACCCGCACCATCTGCGCGTAACTGAACGCCGTGAACGCCATCGCGACCGTCGCCACCACGTACACCAGCGCCACCGCGCCGTGCGACTTCGCGTCCAGGGTGCCGAAGACGCCGACCGGCGCCATCGGGGCGATGAACAGCAGCCCGTACACGACGAGATCCCGGAAGCCGAGATCACGGCGCAGCCTGCCGTCCGGTACGTCGGTGGCCTCGGGCACGCCGGGCCCTGCTGATGCGGACATCGTGTCTCCGTGGGTCGAACGCCGACGAAACCGGGATGAAACGCGCCGAAAGCGCATCGCGCCGACACCAGTCTTCCCCAGACGGGCGATCTTTGGCCTGCTGTGCTCGGCCTTACGATGGGGAGCATGACTGCTACGACTGGCCCCCGCCGCGTCCTGCTCGCCGCCCCCCGGGGCTACTGCGCCGGTGTGGACCGTGCCGTGATCGCCGTCGAGAAGGCCCTCGAGCAGTACGGGTCCCCGATCTACGTCCGCCACGAGATCGTGCACAACAAGTACGTGGTGCAGACGCTGGAGCGGAAGGGCGCCATCTTCGTCGAGCAGACGGACGAGGTCCCCGAGGGCGCCATCGTCATGTTCTCCGCGCACGGCGTCGCCCCGACCGTCCACGAAGAGGCCGCCCGCGGCAAGCTCGCCACCATCGACGCGACCTGCCCGCTCGTCACCAAGGTCCACAAGGAAGCGATCCGCTACGCCGAGGAGGACTTCGACATCCTCCTCATCGGCCACGAGGGCCACGAGGAGGTCATCGGCACCTCCGGCGAGGCCCCCGACCACATCACCCTCGTCGACGGCCCCGCCGACGTCGACAAGGTCGAGGTCCGCGACCCGGACAAGGTCGTCTGGCTCTCCCAGACCACCCTCTCCGTCGACGAGACGATGGAGACCGTCGACGCCCTGAAGACCAAGTTCCCCGGCCTCGTCTCGCCCCCGAGCGACGACATCTGCTACGCCACGCAGAACCGCCAGCTCGCCGTGAAGCAGATGGGCGCGGACTCCGAGCTCGTCATCGTCGTCGGCTCGCGCAACTCCTCGAACTCGGTGCGACTCGTCGAGGTCGCCAAGCTGGCCGGCGCGCAGGACGCGCACCTGGTCGACTTCGCGAGCGAGATCGACGAGGCCTGGCTGGAGGGCGTCACCACGGTCGGCGTCACCTCCGGCGCCTCCGTCCCCGACGTCCTCGTCGAGGAGGTCCTGGAGTACCTGGCGCAGCGTGGCTACGCGGACGTGGAGATCGTCAAGGCGGCCGAGGAGTCCATCACCTTCTCGCTGCCCAAGGAGCTCCGCCGCGACCTGCGCGCCGAGGCCGCCGCCCTCGTCGAAGGCGCCTCCGCCGAGAAGTGATCTCGCGCGCGGCGTCGTAGCGTGGTCCCATGCATCCCATGCAGATCTTCGGCGTGGACATCGGCGGATCGGGCATCAAGGGCGCACCGGTCGACCTGGAGCAGGGCGAACTCGCGACGGAACGGTTCAAGGTGCTGACCCCGCACCCGGCCACGCCCGACGGCGTGGCCGACGGGGTCCGGCAGGTCGTCGAGCACTTCGACGGCCCCTGCGACCGGGTCGGCATCACCTTCCCCGGCGTCGTCACCGGCGGCGCCACCGTCCGCACCGCGGCCAACGTCGACAAGAGCTGGATCGACGTGGACGCCCGCACCCTGCTCAGCGAGAAGCTCGGCGGCCTCCCCGTCACGATCCTGAACGACGCGGACGCGGCGGGCGTCGCCGAGATGCAGTTCGGCGCGGGCCGTGGCCGCAAGGGCACCGTCCTCCTGCTCACCTTCGGCACCGGCATCGGCAGCGCCCTGTTCGTCGACGGGAACCTCGTCCCGAACACCGAGCTCGGCCACCTGGAGCTGAACGGCCACGACGCCGAGAAGCACGCCTCCACCAAGGCCAAGGAGGATCACGACCTGAGCTGGGAGCACTGGGCCCGACGCGTCCAGAAGTACCTGGCGCACGTCGAGATGCTGTTCTCGCCCGAGCTGTTCATCATCGGCGGCGGCGTCAGCCGCAAGGCCCACAAGTTCCTGCCGCTCATCGAGCACATCAGGGCCGAGATCGTCCCGGCGGAGCTGCAGAACAACGCGGGGATCGTGGGCGCGGCCATGACCGCGTCCCGTACGTGACGTGTGGCCCGTGTTGCGTCAGGCGGTACGGCGACGGGGCTTGGGCGCCTGAGCCCTCGCCTGGCCCTGCGACGGTCCCTGGCCCGGCTGGGAGGGCCGTCGCCCCGCCGCCGCGGCCGCCCGGCGCTGCGCCTCCCGGTGCGCGTTCAGCCGCGCCCGGCGCACCAGCACGATGACTCCTGCGACGAGCGTGCCCGCGTAGAGCCACCCGGCGTTCAGCGCGAGCGTCGTCACGACCCCCATCACCTGCGCCCCGAAGCCGCTGCCGCCCTGCGCGATCGGCACGACCCCGACGGCGAACGCGATCGGCGCGGCGATGGGCCCCGCCACCAGGTCGGCCTTCCGGACCCAGCCCGCGGTCAGCCCGCTGACCAGCAGGAACGTCACGCCATAAAAGGCCTTCGAGCTGCCGAACAGCAGCGAGTCCAGGAGCCCGAGCGCCAGCATCGAGCCCACACAGAACAGACCGCTGCCCAGGCCGGTGAGCCGAGGGTTCGGGAACCGGCGCAGCGTCAGCAGGACCGGCGGCACGGGCCGGGTGCGGCCCGCCCCCGCCCGGTACACGGTGGCCGACTCCGGGGCGGGACCGGCCGGATCCGCCGGGCGGCCCGGACCGGCGGGCCGCGCGCCACCGCGTCCGGCCCGCGCCTGCGGCGGCAGCGGGGTCGTCCGGCGGGGCCGGGATTGCGGGGTACGCGTCCTGGGTTGCTCCACAGGCCCAACATAGGTCGGCTTATGTGCGGAATACGCCATAGGACACGCGCTTTGGCCGACCTTGACGGTGACTGGTCGCCTGTTCGACGCATCACCGGGCGGCGTGCCGCCAGGCCGTAGACTGGTGGATCGCCCAGCCAAACCATCCAAGGCCATCAGCGCCCACCACGTACGGGAAGTCGCAACGTGTCGCTCACGATCGGAATCGTCGGTCTGCCGAATGTCGGCAAGTCGACCCTGTTCAACGCCCTGACCAAGAACGACGTGCTCGCGGCCAACTACCCGTTCGCCACGATCGAGCCGAACGTCGGCGTGGTCGGCGTCCCGGACGCCCGCCTGACCAAGCTCGCGGAGATCTTCGGTTCCCAGAAGATCCTCCCGGCCACGGTCGACTTCGTCGACATCGCCGGCATCGTGCGGGGCGCCTCCGAGGGCGAGGGCCTGGGCAACAAGTTCCTGGCGAACATCCGCGAGTCGGACGCCATCTGCCAGGTCATCCGCGCCTTCAAGGACGAGAACGTCGTGCACGTCGACGGCAAGGTCTCGCCCAAGGACGACATCGAGACGATCAACACGGAGCTGATCCTCGCGGACCTCCAGACGATCGAGAAGGTCCTCCCGCGCCTCCAGAAGGAGTCGCGCATCAAGAAGGACGTCGTCCCGAAGGTGGCGGCCGTCGAGGCGGCCAAGGAGATCCTGGAGAAGGGCGACACCCTCTTCTCCGCCGGCATCGTCCAGGGCTCGGGCAACGAGGAGCTCCTGCACGACCTCCACCTCCTCACCACCAAGCCCTTCCTCTATGTCTTCAACGTCGACGAGGACGAGCTGACCGACGACGCGTTCAAGGACGAGCAGCGCGCGCTGGTCGCCCCGGCCGAGGCGATCTTCCTGAACGCCAAGCTGGAGCAGGACCTCGCCGAGCTCGACGAGGCGGACGCCATGGAGCTCCTCGAGTCCGTCGGCGCCGAGGAGCCCGGCCTCGCCACCCTCGCCCGCGTCGGCTTCGACACCCTCGGCCTGCAGACCTACCTGACGGCCGGCCCCAAGGAATCCCGCGCCTGGACCATCAAGAAGGGCGCCACGGCCCCCGAGGCGGCCGGCGTCATCCACACGGACTTCCAGAAGGGCTTCATCAAGGCCGAGGTCATCTCCTTCGCCGACCTCGTCGAGACCGGCTCGGTCGCCGAGGCCCGCGCGGCCGGCAAGGCCCGCATGGAGGGCAAGGAGTATGTGATGCAGGACGGCGACGTGGTGGAGTTCCGGTTCAATGTGTGACGGGTGACATAACACCACGTCGCCGATCTGGCAAACGCGCAGGTCAAATAGGGTCCGACTCTTCGGAGTCGGGCCCTTTGCTTTTCCCGTGCTGGGATGGTGCTGGGATAGCTGATCCCTCGTCACCTGTCGTCATCCCTGGTCGTCCGTACCGTGCTGGGATCGTGTTGGGATGGGATGGGGGTGCCCGTGCTGGGATTTGTGTGAGCGGGGCGCTGACCGAGCTGTGAAGGTAGTGCGGACGTGGCGCTTTTCCTACTCGTTTGACACAATCGGGGGCATGGCTGAGGCGACGTACAGCATCGGGGAAGGGCCAGCGACGCGGGTGAGCTTGTCGCTGCCGGAGGGGACCGCGGAGGCGATCCGGGCTCGGGTGGGCAAGCGGGAGTTCTCCGCGTTCATCGCCGAGGCGGTCGAGCGTGAGCTGCGCGGGCAGGTCCTGGACGAGTACCTGGTGGACTACGAGAGCCGCAAGGGGCCGGTCTCCGAGCCGGCTCGTCAGCGGGCGCGGCAGGTCTTCGACGAGGTGTTCGCCGAGGAGGCCGAGTGGCCCGCCGCAGGCTGAGTCACGAGGGGACGCTCGTCCTCGACAGCGAGGGACTCTCGAAGCTGCTCGCTGACGGAGAACAGGTGGTGGCTCTGATCGCTGAGGCGCGCTCGCGTGGCATGGAGGTCGTGATCAGTGCGCTCACCATCATCGAGGCCGTCCACGCCCGTACGAACAAGTCACGCCTGAACTGGGTGCTTTCCGGGCTGCGGGTCGTCCCGGTCGGTGACGAGGAGGCGAGGGCTGCCTCGAAGTTGCTGATGAATGCCGGGTTGCACGGACACAAGTACGCGATCGATGCGGCCGTCGCCGAGGCAGCGCTGCGACAGCACCGCCCCGTTGTCATGCTGACTTCCGATATTGACGACATGGCCAAGCTGTGCGGCGAGCGGGTCCGGCTCGTGGCGGTGTGATTTCCCTTGGTCCGGCTCAGTGGGAGCGGGGTCCGTAGGGGCTCCAGTGACCGAGGAAGGGCTTGAGGTCGTCGCCGCTGGGTTTCGGCGGCGTGGGCAGTTTCGGTGCTGAGGCCGATTCGGTGAGGTGTTGGAGGTGCGCGTCCGCGAACGCGAGCCACGCCTCGATCTCGGTCCGCTCCTGCCGGGCGGCTATGCAGCCTCGTCGCGCATGGCGGACTGGGCCGACTCGCTTTCGACGCCGATGACTTCGACGGTCACGCCGCGAGCGGCGAGGGCCTTCGCGGTCTGGGCCAGGGTGATGGCGGAGAACGGGAAGAGGGAGTCCGGCGTGAGCTTGGCTCCGTCCTTCAGAAGGATCGCGAAGACGACGCGGCGCGGGGTGAAGTCCTCGGGGATGCTGCGGGCCGGATCGCTGTTGACGTGTACGGACCGGGCGAACTCCGCGCGTACGGCCGCGTTCTCGAAGAGGAGCTCAACGGAGACGCGCGCCTGGCTGAACAGGTGACTCAGCGGGCTAGAGGAGTGCGCGGGCTTCACGAGGACAAGAGTGTCGTCCTCGGTGAACAGGTCGCAGATCTCGACGGAGTTGCTTGCCCGAAAGGGGTTGTGGACATTCTTCTTGTCCAGGCAGACCCAGCTGGGACGGGCCTGGGCGGCCAGCTTGTTGTAGTCGCCTTCGTCTACGGGACGCATCACGCGCATACCCTTCTTGTTGAGCTTCTCGACGAGCGGCCAGCGGGGGAGATCGACGGAGGGCGCGTCGGGGAACAAGGGAGCCACGGTCTCGTTGACGTTGCGCAGGTAGCCCGCCCCGAGCTCGTACCACTCACCGTCGAGCAGACAGAACGTGCGGGAGCTGAGGGAGAAGGTGGCCTCGATCCACTTCATGGCGGTTTCCTTGGACAGGGCTTCCAGGGAGGCGGTGCGCGGGGCGAGCGCGGTCCGTGCGGAGAGCGTGTCACGAAACAGTTCGACGGTGCCCTGCCGGAGCGCCGTGACGCGGGCGCCTGCCTTGATCACACGGGCCCGCTCCAGGACGTAGTCGAGACTGAACTCGTCCCGGAGGTGGGGCGGGCAGGACCCGATCTTGATGGTGCAGGCGGTGGACCGGGGCAGGTCGGTGCTCTGGGAGAAGGGGACGGCGGTGATGATCCGGCCGTCTGCGGGACGGCCGAGCGTGGCGTCCAGTTCCGCGTCGAGCGCGTCGATGAGGGAAGGGTCCTTGACCGCGGTGATGTGCTCGACGAAGGCCAGGTCGGGGTGGGGAACGACGTGCTCACAGATCGCGGCGATGGCGCGGATGTCCTTGATCAGTGTGGCGGGGGTGGTGCCGAGTTTGATACGGAGACCGATGCCGCCGTCCGCGGTCATGGCCCCGTTCCTGGTGCCGCTCCCTGCGGTGAGGTCGACTTCGTCGAGGTAGCCGCCGAGGTGGCGGATGATCCGCCCGTGGTCCCGGAGTCCGAGTGCCGGTACGGAGGCGCCGGCAGGGATCAGGGAACTGTCGATGCGCGCCTGGCCGAGGACGCTGGCAGTGAAGTCCCGCACCTGACGGGGGTTGATGGCGCGGATACCGAAGGACAGACCGAAGTGCGCGTCCTTGAGCTGGGCGGGGAGAAGCCGGTAGCCCTGGTCGAAGCCGATCGCGTACACCACGTCGTCGACGGCGAGCACGAGCAGTGCGCCGGTGCGCTGCTCGCTCTGCAGCAGGTCCGACTCGTCGGTGAGCCGGAGGATGTCCTTGCCCCAGGCGGCTTCCTCCTTCGCTACGGCGAAGGACACCGCGAGGGCGGGAACTCCCATGTGATCGCTGACGTCGCGCACGACCGCGTCCAGGGTGTCGAGGGCGTCGACGTCGAGGGCTTCGAGCATCGACTCAGGGGTCGCCTCGACGTGGGTCAGGCGGTACAGGGTGCGCTTCGACGCGGTGCTGGACACAGAGGTCTCCTGGGGCGAGGTTGCGGTGCGGTTCGGTAACACGAGCGGCCTTACGGGACGGGGGGTGTCGAGGCGGACAGAGGTGAGTGCCCGGCAAGGGAGCAGAGGTGCGGCGATGAGGACGCCGGTGCGGTCGGACTCGTATGGGGCTGGCGTCCCGGCGGGTGGTGCCGGGGTGATGGTGACGAAGGTGCCAGAAGATTGGAGATGAAATTGCTCAAGAACCTGATAACCCTGGTTATCAACCGTTGGCAAAGCTGGGAGCTCGACCGGCTGTAGCGTGTGAGGTGCCCTGGGAGAAACGTTCTCGACCGGGAGCACGAGGCAGTCTTCACGAAGGGAGCGGAACCGCATGGCTGGCACACGTGAAGCAACCGCTCCCATCCTGCCCGAGGAGATCTCCTGGCGGATCAGTTACGCCGAAATCGGGACCTTGGCCCAGGTCCAACGTCCCGTCGTCACCACCTGGGCCCGCCGGCACGCGGATTTCCCCGGGCCTGTCGCGCACGAGGGGGCCAGTCCGCTCTTCGACGGCCGTGAAGTCGCCGAATGGCTCCTGTCCACCGGCCGCGGCAATGCCGACGCCGACCAGATCCGGGCGGAGCTGGTGCTGCACACCCTGTCCGCCTGGCGGCGCGCGATCCCCGCCCGCACCCTGGTCGACACGGTGACCGCGCTGCTCTGCCTGCGACAGCTCCTCGACGAACCGCTCTCCGACCTGCCCTGGCAGGCGATCCTGGAGCGTGCCGCCGAGACCGACTTCGACGACACCTTCCTCCAAAGCGAGCTACGCGACCTGCCGGACGCCGAACGTCAGGGCCCCCTGCTCGCCGTGCTCGCCGACCAGCTCACCGAGGCCGCCTACACCCCGGCCGAAGCGCTCGAACGGGTCATGGACGCACGCCGCCGCCTGGGCTGCGACGACCTCGCCGCCGATGAACCGATTCCGCTGGTGAGCCGGACGATGGCCCGCCTGACCGGCCTCGCGCGACTGAACGAGCGCGAGGAAGGAGCGACGGCCGCCGTCCTGCATCCCCGAAGCGGCGATCTGCTGGTCGCCCTGCGCGACTCCGTCTCCGACGCCGGGGACTCCCCTTTCTTCCTCTCCGCGGACCCGATGCCGGACCTGGCCCGGCTCGCCCGCCGCCGCCTCATGGCACAGGGCGTCCAGGAGTTCGAGATGGACCTTGCGGACGGCGAGGAACTGGCCACGGACGACTGGGGAAACCCGCACGTCATCGCCTGCTGCCTCCCCTACGAGGCGGCCGAGACCCGCAGCCGGCTCGCCGTCCTGCAGAGCCTGCAGGACCTCACCGACCTCCTCGCCGAGGACCGCACGGCCGTCGTCCTGGGCCCCGCCGACGCACTCGTCCGACCCCTGCCCGCACGCGGCGAAGCGGACCGCCTGCGCAGGGACTTCCTGGAACAGCACCTCCTCAAGGCCGCGATCAGCCTCCCCGAAGGCGTACTTCCCTTCCGCCCGGCCCACCGCACCGCGATCTGGATCCTGCACCGCACCCCCGAAGACAAGCGCACCGGCCAGGTCCTCCTCGCCGACCTCGCCTCACGCACCCTCACCCCGCAGACCCTGGACGCGCTGGCCGAGGACATCGACATCTTCCGCGACGCCGGCTGGCGGGCGGACAGCCGCCACGAACCGCGCAACGCCGCCGTCGTCCGGGCCACCGCGCTGACCGGTGCACCGGGGGCCGCGTTCACCCCACAGCACCGCCCGCACGCCGACCGCTACACCCGCACCGTCGTCGAACGCCCGGCCCGCATCTCCGAGACCGAACTCCGCCTCCAGCAGCTGATCGACGCCACCCGTAGCGCACTCGACCATGCGCCCACGATCAGCGCCAACGCCGTCCTGCGCCCTGACGACCAGCCGGCCCGCCGCACCACCGTGGCCCGCCTGCTCAAGGACCGCCGCCTGCGCCGACTGCCCGGCCACCGCATCGCCGCCGAACACCTCCTCACGGACGGCGGCGGCCACTACACCGTCCTCACCCCGGCCGAGATCACCGGCAGCGCGCCGGTCGACAGCCACCGCATCGACCGCGCCGTACTCCTCAACATCTACGAGCATGCCTACTTCACCGAACCCGGCGACATCGTCGTCACCGCCACCCCGAGCTTCGGCGCGTACGTCGACGACGAGGGTCTGTCGGTGGTGGCCTTCCCCGCCCGCGTCCTGCGCGTACGGTCCGACGCCGAGCATCCCGTACGGCCTCGCGTCGTGGCGGCGCTCCTGCGCTCGGCGGCCACCGAACACCGGCGGGTGAGCGGCGCGGTCCGCTCCGCTCGCCGCATAGAGGACCTCCTCATCCCCGACCTCCCCGGCGACGAGGCGGAGCGGTACGACGCGCTCCTGGCCGACATCGCCCGCCGCACGGCCCTGCTGCGCCAGCACGCGGCGGCCCTCGACGACCTGACCTCCCTGACCGCCGCCGGCCTCGTCGACGGCACGCTGACCCTCACCGAACCCCCTCTCGCCTGATCTCTCGTCCGACTCTCGAAGGAGACCCGAGCGCCCATGCCTCCCCGGAAGAAGAAGCCCGCCGACCAGGCGGAGCTGTTCACCGCCTCCACGCCCAAGGAGATCCAGGCCATCCTCTGGAAGGCCGCCGACAAGCTGCGCGGCTCCATGGACGCCAACCAGTACAAGGAATTCGTCCTCGGCCTTATCTTCCTCAAGTACGTCTCCGACGCCTTCGAGGAGCGCCGCGAACAGCTCGCCAAGGAGCTCGCGGAGGAGGGCATTGCCGAGGACCGTCTGGAGGAGTTCCTGGAGGACCAGGACGAGTACACCGGGCACCACGTCTTCTGGGTCCCCGAGAGCGCCCGCTGGTCCTCGATCTCCGCCAACGCCAAGAGCGGCAACGTCGGCGAAGTCCTCGACCAGGCGATGGACGCCATCATGAAGGCCAACCCGTCGCTGACCGGCGTTCTCCCCAAGATCTTCAACAAGGACAACGTCGACAAGAAGCGCCTGGCCGAACTCGTCGACCTCATCACCGACGCCCGCTTCGGCGGCAGCGACGACAAGCCCGCCCAGGACGTCCTTGGCGAGGTCTACGAGTACTTCCTCGGCAACTTCGCCCGCGCGGAAGGCAAGCGGGGCGGCGAGTTCTACACCCCGAGCAGCGTCGTCCGTCTCCTTGTGGAGGTCCTGGAACCGTACGAGGGCCGCGTGTACGACCCGGCCTGCGGCTCCGGCGGCATGTTCGTCCAGGCCGCCAAGTTCATCGAGGCCCACCGTGGCCGCGGCCACAAGGCCGACATCTCCGTCTACGGCCAGGAGCTCAACGAACGCACCTGGCGCCTGGCCAAGATGAACCTCGCCATCCACGGCATCGACGGCAACCTCGCCGCCCGCTGGGGCGACACCTTCGCCGACGACAAGCACCCGGACCTCAAGGCCGACTATGTCATGGCCAACCCGCCCTTCAACATCAAGGACTGGGCGCGCAACGAGTCGGATGCGCGATGGAAGTACGGCGTCCCGCCGAGGGGTAACGCCAACTACGCCTGGCTCCAGCACATGATCAGCAAGCTGGGGGAGCGGGGAACGGCCGGCGTCGTCCTTGCCAACGGCTCGATGAGCAGCCAGCAGAGCGGCGAGGGGGAGATCCGGCAGGCGCTGGTGGATGGGGACACGGTGGCTTGCATGGTCGCGCTGCCCTCTCAGCTGTTCCGCACGACGCAGATTCCTGCCTGCCTGTGGTTCCTGGCGAAGGACAAGTCCCCGGCGGGCGTGAAGGGGCAGAAGGTCGCGGCTTCGGATCGCCGGGGCGAGATTCTCTTCATCGATGCCCGGGACATGGGCGAGATGGTCGACCGCACTGAGCGCGTTCTGACGGAAGCCGACCTCGCGAAGATCGCGGGGACTTACCACGCGTGGCGCGGGACGACGAGCGCGAAGGACGCGGGGGAGTCGTACGCGGACGTGCCGGGATTCTGCGCGAGCGCGGACCTGAAGACGATTCAGGAGCATGGGTACGTGCTGACGCCCGGGCGGTACGTCGGGGCGGCTGAGGCGGAGGAAGAGGACGCCGAGGCGGTCGCAGAGAAGATCGCGCGGCTGACGGGGGAGCTGTACGAGCTGTTCGACAAGTCGGACGAGCTGGCGAAGACGGTGCGAGAGCAGCTGGGAGAGCTTGATGGCTAGCAAGACCACTCAGACCGGAGGGCGTGCAGCCACCACCGGGATCATTCCTGGCAGGTGGGCCCTGAGCGTTGGTAACCCTGGAACGGCTGCGGCCCCTGGGTTCGCCTGGAGACGGCTTACGGATCTGGCCAGGCTGGAAAGCGGGCACACACCGAGTCGTCGTAGTCCTGAATATTGGGACGGGGACGTTCCGTGGGTCGGAATCAAAGATGCAACGGGAAATCATGGACGTACGATCAATTCGACCTTGCAGTGGATTTCCGAAGCGGGGCTAGAAAATTCATCAGCCCGCTTGCTGCCAGCAGGTACCGTATGCCTGTCACGTACTGCATCGGTTGGGTATGTGGTGACCATGGGTGTTCCCATGGCGACTAGCCAGGATTTTATCAACTGGGTATGTGGGCCCGAGTTGTCATCGCGTTACCTTCATTACATCCTCCTCGGTGAGCAGGAGGCGATCCGGCGCTTCGCTCATGGGACGACACATCAGACGGTCTACTTCCCCGAGGCGAAGGCGTTCCATGTCTGCGTCCCTGATCGTGCTGAGCAGGACCGTATCGGTGCCGTGCTTGGGGCGCTGGACGACAAGATCGCCGTCAATGAGCGCATCGCGGCCACGGCGATTGAGCTGGCCGATGCAACCTTCCTGCAGGCGGTTTCTGGTGTTGAGCCTGGTGAAGCGACTTTTGGGAGCGTTGCTGGGGTGGGTGGAGGTGGGACTCCGAGTACGAAGGTCGAGTCCTACTGGGGTGGTGACATTGCCTGGACGACGCCATCGGATGTGACGGCTTTGCCGTCCCCCTATCTCTTCAATACCGGGCGAAGTATCACCTCCGACGGCTTGGAGGCATGTGCGTCTCCGCTGTACCCCGCCAAATCCATCTTCATGACTTCGCGCGCAACCATTGGGGCGTTTGCTTTGCCGCAGATCCCTGCTGCCGTGAATCAGGGATTCATTGTGGTAACGCCTCCCGATGATTCAATGCGATGGTGGCTCTTCCATGAGATGCGGTCGCGTGTACCAGAGATGGTTAGCCTCAGTAATGGGTCTACGTTTCTGGAGCTGAGCCGAAAGAACTTTAAGGCCATGCAGGTTCGTCTTCCCGGTGCGGGTGTGATCGAGGAGTTCGCGATGGTCGCCGCGCCTCTGCATGAGAGTGCAGCGCATGCCGCCGAGGAAAACCGCTCGCTCGCCGTTCTCCGCGACACCCTCCTCCCTCAACTCATGTCCGGCCGCATCCGCGTCAAGGACGCCGAGAAGATTGTCGAGGACCACGTATGACCAAGCACGGGCACGACGACGGCAGCAGCGAGACCCCCGGCACCCCCGCCCCCGACAAATTCCGCCCCCTCGAAATCGACTGGGAGTTCCTCGCCCTCGAAGAGCTCCTGGAGCTCGACTGGCCCAAGGCCGCGGGCAATGAGCTCGCCCCCGGTTCCGGTCACCGCCGTTCCTGGGACGACCTGATCCTCTACTCCGATCTCCGCGAGGCCATCGAGCGGCTCAATCCCGCCCTCCCCCCGGAGGCCGTCCGTGAGGCCCTCGCGACCGCCGCGACCCCGACCTCCCAGGACACGTACGAGGAGAACCGGACCGCGCACGGCTACCTGACCGACGGCGTCCACTCCGTCACGTACACCGACGCGCTCGGCGCCGAGCACACCCCGACCGTCCGGATCGTCGACCTGGAGCACGCGGACGCGAACACATACCGCGCCGTCCGTCAGGTGACCGTGATCAACGGTGAGCGCAACCGCCGCTTCGACCTCGTCCTGTACGTCAACGGCCTCCCGCTCGCCGTCATCGAGCTCAAGCGGGCCGGCGACCCGAACGCCACCCTGGCCGCCGCGCACACCCAGATCCGGCACTACATCGAGGAGTTCCCGACCGCCTTCCGCTACAACGCGGTCGTGCTGCTCTCCGACGGGATCACCGCGAAGTACGGCACGCCCTTCACCCCGTACGAGCACTTCGCCCCGTGGAACACCGACGAGTTCGGCGCCCGCGTGGACACCGTGGACGCTGCCGCCGTCCACGCCGACGCCGATGCCGACGTTCCGACCGGCCAGGACCTGGCCCTGCACGGCCTGTTCACCCAGCCCCGCTTCCTCGCCCTCGTCCGGTCCTTCATCAACTTCGTGCCCGGCAAGCGCATGAAGCGGATCGCGAAGCCGCACCAGTACTTCGCGGTCACCCGCGCCGCCGACGCCGTGCGCCGTGCCGCCGCGACCGACGGCAAGGCCGGCGTGGTCTGGCACACCCAGGGCTCGGGCAAGTCCGAGGAGATGGTGCTGACCACCAACCTCGTCATGCGCGACCCCGCCCTGCACAACCCCACCGTGGTGGTCGTCACCGACCGCACCGACCTCGACGACCAGCTCTTCGACACGTTCAAGGAGAGCGAGGTCCTGCCGGAACAGCCCCACCAGTTCCTCAACCGCTCCGAACTCCGTGAAGAGCTGGCCGCCAAGCGCACCGGCGGCATCCTCTTCACCACCCTCCAGAAGTTCGGCCGCACCAAGCTGGAGAAGGAATCCGGGACTGACCACCCGCTCCTCTCCGAGCGGCGCAACATCGTCGTCGTGGTTGACGAGGCCCACCGCAGCCACTACGACCACCTCGACGGCTACGCCCGCCACCTGCGCGACGCCCTCCCGCACGCCACGCTGCTCGCATTCACCGGCACGCCGATCTCCGAGGCCGACCGCAACACCCGTGAGGTCTTCGGCGACTACATCGACACCTACGACCTCAAACGGGCCGCCGACGACGGCGCGACCGTGAAGGTCTACCACGAGAGCCGCGTTGTCCAGCTTGTCCTCGACCGCGACGTCGACCCCACCGCCATCGACACCGAGGCCGACCGCATCACCGATGGCCTGGACGACACCGAGCGCACCCGCGTCGAGCAGGCCGTCGCCACCATGAACGCCATGTACGGCGCCCCCGCCCGGATACGCGACCTGACCCAGGACCTCGTCGAACACTGGGAAGCACGCCGTGCAGCGATGCTGCCCTTCGTCGCGGACGCTGACGACGCACCCGGCGCAGCCCCCGGTAAGGCGATGCTTGTCTGCGCCACCCGCGAGATCTGCGTCCGCGTCTATGACGCCCTGCGCGAACTGCGCCCGGACTGGCACACGGACGACCCCACCACCGGCGCCATGAAGATCGTCTACTCCTCGGACTCCCGCAAGGACTCCGAGGAACTGCGCGCCCACGCCCTGCGCGACTCCCAGCGCAAGGCCGTCATCAACCGTGCCAAGGACCCCGAGGACGAACTCCAGCTCCTCATCGTCAACAACATGCTCCTGACCGGCTTCGACGCACCGTCCATCCACACCATGTACCTGGACCGGCCGCTGCGCGGCGCCGGCCTGATGCAGGCCCTCGCCCGCGTCAACCGCCGCTTCCGCAAGAAGGAGGAGGGCCTCCTCGTCGGCTACGCCCCCCTCACCGAGAACCTCCAGAAAGCCATCGCCGAGTACTCCGCCGACGACCAGGAAGACCGGACCCTCGGCCAGGACATCGACCGCGCCCTGGACGAACTCCGCAACGAGTACGACATCCTCGACCAGATGCTTCTCGGCTGGAATTGGCGCGAACGCCTCTCCCGCCCCGACCCGAAAGCCTTCGTCAAGGCGGCCTACACCACGGCCGAGTACCTCCGCAGCCCCGCCACCCCGGGCAACAATCCCGACCAGCTCGACGACCCGAACCAGACCCTCAGCCGCCGCTTCCGTGAGCACGGCTACCGCCTGGAGCGCTTCTTCGCCCTCGCCGGCTCCTCCGCCGACATCTCCTCACGGTTCACCGACCAGCCGTACTGGAAGCGCGATATCCAGTTCCTCGTCGAGGTCCGTACGTACATGGCGAAGCTCGACGCCATGGACCGCGAGGCCCAGGGCCTGCCCGTCGCCCGTGACGTCGCTCTCTACCTCTCCCAGCTCACCTCTGCCGTCGTGGAGACCGGCGGCGTCACCGACCTCTTCTCCGAGGCCGGACTGGACAAGGCCGACCTCACGCACCTCAACGACGCCCTTGTCGGCCGCCTGCAGAACAGCGAAACCCCACACCTGGCCGCCGAAGCCCTGCGCCGCCTCGTCGAGAAGAAGATGCGCGAGCAGACCCGGCACAACATCGTCCGCCAGACCGCGTTCTCGGAGCGCCTCCAGGACCTGATGACCCGCTACATGCGCCAGCAGCTCACCAGCGCCGAGATCATCGCCCAGCTGGTGGAACTGGCCAAGACGGTTGCGGAAGACGCCCGGCGAGGTGAGAAGTTCACCCCGCCGCTGGGGAACGACGAACTCGCCTTCTACGACGCGGTCGCCGACCTCGGCAGCGCCCGCGACCTCATGGGCGACGAGATCCTCTCCGGTATCGCCCGGGACCTCGTGGTCCAGGTCCGCAAGAACCTCAAGAAGGACTGGATCGCCCGCGAACCGGTCCGGGCCAGGCTCCGCGCCACCATCAGGCGCCTCCTGGCCCGCCACGGCTACCCGCCGGAGCAGTCCAAGGAAGCGATCGATCTGGTGATCCGTCAGATGGAACACTTTGCCGACAAGTGGTCCCAGGACGGCTCGGCCGCCGACGCATAGCCCTCGCTCATCTCGCTTCTGGCCCCGGCAAGCGTCTGTTTGCCGGGGCGGTCGTCTGCCCGACCGGATGCCCTTCGCGGGGTCGGCAGGGGCTGTGCCCGACCGCCCTACGGCAAAAGCAAATTCCCGTGCTGCGAGACGTGAGGTGCGTCAGGCCACTACTTTCAAGTCCGCGGAACGAACCGCAGAACTGCTAACTGCTGGTGGAACCGAGGGAGTTGTGGCATGTCGCAGCGAGCGCTGCTGTTGGTGGTGGTCGTCCTGGCGTCCGTGGTGGTGGGGCTCGTGGCCGGCATCCTCGATTTCGTGGGCGCGGGAGAGATCGTCACGGCCATCCAGAACGGTGGTGCCGCCTGCGGAGCCGCTGTTCTCATCGGGCTGGCGGTCGTCTCCTGGCTGAGGTCGTCGTGACCCAGGAGGAATGGGCGAACGAAGAGGGGCGGCTGAAGTACCGGCGAGTGCTGCGGGCCGTCGAGAAGCTACGCAGCGTCGCCGATGCTGCGACGACGTACCGGCTTGCTTTTCAAGTGGTCTACCTTCACTGCTGGTCCCGCCATGGATCACTGGCGGAGGTGGACCGGTTGTGGGGGCCGGGTTCGGAGTCAGCGGGGGCCAGGCTCGGCGCAGTGTGGCCGCGTACGCCCGTTGCTCGCGCCCACAGTCTTCCTGCGTATCGCGACGAAGGTCTGAGCCGTCCCTTCGAGCTCATCGACCCGGCCCTCCGTGAGCTGATCGCGGAGGTGCGGCAGCTGGATCCGGACCCGAGGCTCCTTGACGTGCTCCTCGACACGTACTCGACACGCTATGCGCGTGGCGATGACTACTTCACGTCAAACGACCTGGCGTACCTCTTCGCGGGGCTGGCCGCTCCCCGAGGAGGCGAGATTGTTCGGGACCCGGTGTGCGGCAGCGGGCGACTGCTGCGCGCCGCCGCACACCAGGCTCGGGCACAGGGGGGTGAAGTGCGCTTGTCCGGTGCGGATATCAACCGGACGGCGCGTTATGCCGCAGCCGTCAACCTCGCCCTGCACGGATTCCTTGCCGACCTCGGCAAGGAAGGAGCTGACACCCTCAGGGCCGGCACTTCACCGATACCGGCCGACGTGATCGTCGCCAACCCTCCTGTGAACCAGCGGGACTGGGGGCACGGTGAACTGAAGGACGACTGGCGGTGGACCCTGGGGGTGCCACGTCCGGGTAACGCGAACTTCGCCTGGGTCCAGCACATCCTTGCCGATCTCACGCCACAAGGACGGGCCGTAGTTCTGCTGTCTTCCGGCGCGGCGCACAGCAGCAACAGCACCGACGGACTGATCCGCCGTGGGCTGCTGGAGAACGGTCTGGTCGTGGGCGTCGTGGCCTTGCCGACGTGGCTCTTTCCGCACGCCAGCGCGAGCACGGCGCTGTGGCTGCTGGCCAAAGGGGAGCGGCCGCACTCCGATCAGGTCTTGTTCGCGGATGCAGGGAAACTGCCAGCGGCGAAGGAGGGGCAGCGGCGCCGCTTCGCAAAGGACTCGGCCGAACGCCTGCTGCAGATCTTCGGTGAATGGCAGGGACTTCGACGCCGTGAGGGCGAGGGGGACCCTGAATCCGTCCCATGGTGCCGTGCGGCGAGGTACGAGGAAATCGCTGAGGCGGACTTCGATCTGACTCCCGCACGCTACGTACGGAACGGGGGCACCGCGCAGTTGCATTCAAGTGACGGAGACCGGAACCGGAAGGCCGAGCTGTATGAGTGCATGGATCGTAGCGCCACAGCCAGGAACCGAGTCCGTGATGCCCTGGAGAGCAGGCATGACTACAGAATCGGATGATGTCCCCACTCCGTGGCCCGTCGTTGAGTTGCGTGAGTTCCCTGGGGTCGAGTACGCCGCCTACGGAATTGCGCGACAGCAGAAGGCATCCGGCGGAATCCCGATGATCCGCGCCACAGAGATCGTCGAGGGAGGTGTGCACGTCCAGGAGTTCACATTTGTGCCTCCCGATGTGGCCAGACGCCACCCACGCAGCACGCTGAGGTCTGGGGACCTCCTTGTCGTGCTCGTGGGGCGTGTGGGGGAGGCAGCAGTTGCAGGGGAGGAGCACGCAGGATGGAATGTCGGCAGGTCGCTCGCGGTCGTCCGCTGGACACCAGAGGGCCGCGCCCAACAATTGGATCTGTGGCTTCGATGGTGGCTGAAGACCTCGCAGAGCCAGAGCTATCTCGCGCTGTCCTCGTCGAACGCCGAGCACATGACCTTGCCTCTGCAGGCACTCAACCGACTTCCCGTGCCAGTGCCTCCAGCGCCGGTGCGGGAGAGGCTGCTTTCGCTGATCTCGCTTGCTGAGCGCAAGAATGCGTTGAACACCCGGATTGTGTCTTGCGCGACGGAACTAGCGGATGCGCATTTCATGGAGGCGCTGCAGACGTGCGGGCAAGGTACCGCTACCGAGCGTGCAGTGGGCGAAGTGTGTCAGGTTACGGCTGGTGCGGCACAGTCTCTGCCGGACAGCGAGCAGTCGGCTATGCCGTGGGTGTCTCCCCGCGAAGTACTGAACTGCAAGACAGTACATCTGGGTGCAGTGACTTCACGCACCGTGGCGCAAGCGGAAGTTGTATGCCCGTCCGGCAGCCTCTTGATCGCGCCCCGTCCCGGGGAGGTGCGGACCGTGCTCACTACTACCCCGGTAGTGCCAGGTCGGCGGACGCTCGCGATTTACACGGAGTCCGAGGTCGATCGGATGTGGTTGTTGCACTCGCTGCGTTACTGGAGGCGGGAGTTGACGGCCGTTACGCAGGGTGAGCAGGCCCGCGCGATGAGGCGCAAGGACTTGTCCCGTTACAAGATCCCCTGGCCGACCGATGCGGTGAGGCGGGACTTCGCCAGGCGTGCTGCTGCCCTGCACGACCTCGCCTACGCCTCCGTCATGGAGCGACACGTGATGGAGGAGCTGGTGGTGCACGAGCTGGAGAAGGGGGGCCTGGCGCGTCTCACTTCGGCCAGCTAAATGCCGAGCTGACCCACGTTGCCCCTCTCTGGAGTACGGAATCCAACGCTCTGAACGAACGGCGCAGTACCGCGCGCACCGTTTCTCCGCTGGTGGTCCGAGAGAGCCCTGACCAGCCATTTTTGGGGCGCCCCCGGCAGGACTCGAACCTGCGGTCGAGCGCTTAGAAGGCGCCTGCTCCACCCGCTGAGCCATGCAGGCTGACCTGCGACAGCGCAGAAGCTCCTGACTATGCCCCGCCAAACCGGGGGTATACGGGATCCGTGGACGCTCGCGCCGGCCCCGAGGTCTGGACGTGCACGAGGTCTGGGCGTGCATTCTGGGCGGCGGCCAGGCGTCGGAGCTCGCCGCCGGCGTTCGGGAAGACCGCGAGTGAGCGCGATCGCTGTGCTGCTCTGCGAGGTTCGGTGCGGTGGCGTCAGCCTGATGTTGCGCTCGTAGAAGTTCCGCAGACTTCAGACGTGTGCGGGCGCTGCCGTGTAGCGTTGGCGATCTTCGGTCTTCTTGTACTTTGTCGCGCATCCCGTGCTGGGGTGGTGCTGGGATGCGCCCGCATTTCCACAGGTTACAGCCTTGGCGAAAATGGGAGCTGCTGAATGGCTGATGTAACTTTCCTTAGTCAGGTCGAACCAGTTGATGAGTACGGTCGTGCTCTTTACGCAGTATCGCGATCAATCCTGAGAGCCCATTTTGATGAATTGTCGCAAGCGGACCTCGAAGACCTAAATTGCGATCGCGTTGATGTCACGTTTCGGCAGCTCGCTAAGCTCGCTCGCCTCCACCGCGACAAGGGATCGCGCGGGGATGGGTTTGAGTGGGCCGTTCACGAAGCGATTGTGGGTGAGGAATCGCGCGTTACCGACCTGGTCAGTGAAGCGCTCAGGAAGGTGAGCCCCAGGGCATTCGCTGACCTGGATAGACCGACATCCTTGATGTTCGGGCACGAGCGTGCACGCCATCTCGGATTCACTGAAGCCGTCGTCAATAATGCGAGTGGTGACGCGGTGTTGTTGCCTGACGGGTCAGGTCGACCATTCGCATTTGGATCCTGGGTGCCGATCGCTGCTCGCGGCGTCGCTGCCGAACCTGATCTGCGGGAACGAATTAAGAAGGTATGGAAAACCGACATTTTCCTGAGCAGTACGGAGAAGGCCCGGTTTGCCGCCGCGACCATCAAGAGCAATTGGCATCAACTCGAAGATGGGAAAGGGCTCCGAGTAGCGATTGTTCCGCAGGCTTTGGATCTTCCAGCGGGATATCAGAGATGGAAAAGTCTCCACCTGATTGCACTTCCAGACCCGGATGGCTTCATGGGTTTGTTTAACGATTCATATGAGGCGGTCGCTGAAGCGATTCTGACGGTTGGCAGGCATGATCGTGCACCGTATTATTACAAGCCCAGCGCGAAGGCGCAGAAGATTCAGGCGCAACTAGAGAAGTATGGGAAGGTAAAGGTGGTCGATATTCTCGACGCCCTAAACGAAGCGGCGCAGCAGAATCTGATTTCTGTTGACCGCAAGCTCATGTCGGTGGAAGCTCCAGCCTGGCTCAATATCAATGAAAAGCGCACGCCCGTTATTGCGCCGAGGCCGGCATTCGAGAAGCTCGACTGATCTCGGAGTTGGCGAGGGAATGTCCCGTCGATGGTCTCGAAGTCGATTCTGACCTCAACCAGTGGCGCGTCGGCCTGACCCTTGTGCGCAGGAAAGCCGAACCTCCCACGTCACGAGGGATATTCGGCAACTGATCGTGTGCTTACGCTCGGAAGCCGGTCCGATATCCCCTCACCGCCTACCAGTACCTCTCTCAGCGCGCCCTCGATTGGATGACGGTGGAGAGATTCCTTTTCGGCGCCGCCGCGGGCGCCGAATGCGTTGGGTGACTTAATACCGTGCTGGATGAGGCATGCGGGAACCGCGTTTCCGCAGGTGGGAGCTCTTTACTGGAGATTCCGCTTCAACGTCTGATCCCGCGTACGACACGTACCACCCGTGCGGCGAAGGCCGCCCGACCCGCGACGCAGCGGGACGGGCGGCCTTCGCCGTACGCGTGTGGGGTCTGTGGTGCTGGTGGTGCTGGTGTGACGTGTGCGCATTCCGGCGCGCTGTAGCTACTGACCAGCCGTAGGCCCTGGAAGGGATACAAGAGAGTGGCAGCTCAGCAGGCAGCACGTCACCGGCGTTCGGTAAGGCGTCGCCTCATCGGCGCGGGGGCCGTGGCGGCCGCGGCCGGAGTCGCGTTCACCGCGACGCTCGCGGTGAACGCCGACGCCGCGTGGACGTCCACGTGGAACGTCACCCCGTCCGGCTGGTCCGGCCAGGACAACCCCCAGGTCTCCATCGACCGTTCCGGCGACGCGCTGCTCGCCTGGGCGGCCATGGACAACGCGGGCAGCTCCTACTTCAAGGTCCAGACCCGGGTGAAGTACGCGAGCGGCACCCTGGGCGCGACCCGCACCCTGTCCCCTGACGGCCGCGCCATCAGCTGGGTGCAGGCCGACTCCGACGACTCCGGCGACTCGTCCGTGGTCTGGCAGCAGGACAGCACCGTCGTCGGCCGCCGGGTCGCGTCCTCCGGCAGCCTCGTCGGCTCGCTGCAGATGCTCTCCACCCCCGGGGCCCCCGCCTCCACGCCCTCGGTCGCCGTGACGCCCGGCGGCAGCTCGATGGTCGCGTGGACGGAGATCCGCGACGGCAGCTGGTACGTGGTGGCCCGCCGGCTGAAGCTCGACGGCACGCTCGGCGCGGTGCACACCCTCGGCTCGGGCTCGGCGGAGCCGCCGGCCATCGGCGTCGACCGCAACGGCCAGTTCGTCGTCGCCTGGGTGCGCGGCTCCGAGGTGGTGGCCAAGCGGATGACCGCGACCTCGATCTCCGCGGCGAAGGTGCTCACCACGCCGATCGCGGCGTACGGCGGTTTCGGCATGGTCCGGGTCGGCGTGGACCGGGACGGCGACGCCGTGGTCAGCTACCGCTCCGGCGGCGGCGCCCACCCGCAGGTCTGGGCCTCGCGCTGGAGCCGCTCCGGCACGCTCTCGAACCCCCTGCGCGTCTCGACGTCCACCGAGAACGCGGACGCCCACCACACCCTCGGGACCGACCTGGACGGCGACTCGGTGATCGTGTGGGTGCGCAACAACGCCGGAAAGCGCGAGCTGTACGGCCGCAAGCTCTCCGCGGGCGGCACCCTCGGCACCATCGCGTCGCTGGGCGCCGGCGACCGCCCCGACCTCGCCCTGGACGACGACGGCGACGGCATGCTCGTGTCGCAGACCACCACACCCGTCTCCACGCCGCCGTACAGCGTCACGAAGGCCACCGCCCGGCTGATCAGCCGCTCCGGCACCTTCGGCAGCGCGAAGACGCTCACCTCGGACGGCCGCGTGCCGCAGGTCGCCGCCCGTCCGACCGCCGTGTTCACGACCACGTGGCAGCAGGAGTCGTACCTGTACACGATCAAGGCGATCACCGGTCCTTGATCCGTACGCGCTACCCGGCCCGCCGCCCGCCACGGTCGTAGAACGCGCAGCGCAGGCCCATGTAGCGGCCCTGTTCCTCCGGGGTGTACGCGGGATGGTCGCGCAGGTGGACCAGGGCGTCGACCCACTGCTTCCAGAGGCCGCCGTCCGGATCGGTGAAGCGGGCGGCGTGGTCCGTGCCGAGGAGGGTGTCGAGGTGGACCAGGGCGCCGAGGGCCGCCGGCTGGTCGTAGCGGAGGTCGGTGCGGGGGAGGTAGCGGTCCAGGTACGCGGTGAGGATCTCGGCGTCGGCGGCCGTGCCGAAGCGGGCCAGGGCGAAGCAGTAGGCGCTGCCGGCGAAGCAGAAATCGCTGGCCAGGAGGAGCTCGCCGAGGCGCTCGCGGAACGACGTGCGGCGGCCGACCCCGATCAGGCAGGCCCCCGTGACCCGTGAGCGCCACTCGTATCCGAGCAGTGCCGACAGCTCGGCGTCGGTGACTGCCGCGGCGTCCTCGGCCATCCGCCGCGCGAACACCTCGGCGTGCGGCCACCCGGGCCGCAGGATCCGCCCGCTGTTCAGATCGAAGTACCTGGCCCGCCCCGTGTCTTTGGGCGTCACGAAGCGCTCGATGACGTGGCCGAAGCCGATCTCCCGAGGGTGCTGAGCCGGCATGGGTCACCTCTCCGGGGGCAAGGGGCAGGGGCGGCGGTTCACCTGCGCAGTCTTGTCGATCCGCCGCTCCCGGTGCCACGTGTTTCGCGTGACTACGCCTCGGTCGCCGGCTCCGGCTCCGGCTTCGACGGGACCGTCAGGAGGGCCAGGAGGGCTATCACCGCGGCCGCGGCGAAGGCGTAGAAGCCCCAGGGGTAGGCGATGCCCGCGGTGAGGAGGGCGCCGCCGAGGAAGGGGCCCGCGATCGCGCCGAAGCGGCCCACCCCGGCGGACATGCCGAGGGCCGTGCCGCGGATACGCGCGGGGTAGAGCTGGCTGACGAACGCGTAGACCAGGACCTGCGCGCTGAACACGAAGACTCCGGCCGCCAGCACCGCGCCGTAGACCAGCACGGTGTTCTCCATCCGGATGGAGAGGAGCGCCAGCATCACCGCGGCGACGCCGAACCACGCCAGGACGGTCGGCTTCGTGCCCCGGGCGTCGGAGATCCGGCCGGCGAGTACGAGGCCGAGCACCGCGCCCACGTTCAGGGTGAGGAGCAGGCCGAGGCCGGCGTCGAGGGAGTAGCCGGCCGCGCCCATGATGGTCGGCAGCCAGGTGTTCAGGCCGTAGACGAGGAGCAGGCCGCAGAACGACGCCGCCCACAGGCCGAGGCTGACCCACAGCAGACGGCCGCGGACGACCTCGGAGGGGCGGACCCGTTCCGACGCGACGGTCTCCGTGTACGTCCGCGACTCCGGGAGCTTCGCCCACATCACCGGCACCGTCAGCAGCCCGGCGATGCCGCCGATCACGAACATCGACCGCCAGCCCAGATGCGGTATCAGAGAGAGGGCCAGCAGTGCGGTGAGCACGGCGCCCACGTGATAGCCCGTCATCATCCGCGTCATCGCCGTGCCCGAGCGGCCCGCGCGGGCGTGCTCGCTCATGAACGCCAGCGCCGTCGGCAGACAGGCGCCCAGGCCGAGGCCCGCGAGGAAGCGCAGCGCGATGAAGAGCGTGGCGTTCGGCGCGGCCGCCATGGCCAGGGTCAGTACGGAGAAGAGGGCGATGCTGCCGATCAGCGTCGTACGACGGCCGAAGCGGTCGGCCAGCGGGCCTATGGCCACGGCGCCGACACCGACCCCGACCAGGCCGATCGTGGCGGCCGAGGTCGCCGACGCCTCGGTGAAACCGAGCGCGTGGGTGCGGACCAGGGTCGGGATGACCGCGCCGAGCACGACGAGGTCGTAGCCCTCCAGCGCGACGGCCAGCCAGCAGAGCACGACCGGCCACAGGCTTCGGGGGTCGGTCTTGGGGACGGTTGACGATGAGGATGGCGATGAGGATGGCGATGAGGATGACGAGGTCACGGGAGCGGGCACAGGGGGACTCCAACAGTTGAGCGGACTGTGGAACTGGGGGAGGGGAGGGGAGGGGTGAGGGGGTTCGTCCGTCTGGGGTGAGTGGGTGTCAGATGTCAGGCGGCTGCGGTGAGTTCCGTGATGTGGTCGGCCAGTCCTGCGGGGTTCGCGAGGAACGGGGAGTGGCCGGTCGGCATGCGCACGACGGTCGACGCGGACGCCGACATCGCCTCCTGCGCGAACGGCGGGATGGCGGCGTCCCGTTCGCACAGGACGTACCCGCTGGGGATCGTGGTCCAGCCCGCGCCTGTCAGCGGCTGCTCGAAGGAGTCCAGGGACTGGAGGCCCAGGTGGGCCGTCGTGTCCGACGCGACGTCGGCCGGGCAGTCCGCGAAGAAGACGGCTGTCGGGTCCTTCACGTCGACGGTGCGGTTCTCCCGGTCGATCACCCACCACGGGGGCGGGGTGCCGCCGACGGCCTGGAGCACGGACACGCCCTCGGGGAGCATGAACGCGGCCACGTAGATCAGCCGGTCCACGTTCTCCAGCCGCGCGGACGCCTCCGTGATCACCATCCCGCCGTACGAGTGGCCGACCAGCGTGACCGGGCCGTCGATCGCGCCGACCGCCTCCCGCACCGCCGCCGCGTCGGCGCGCAGGTCGCCGAGCGCCTGGCCGGGAGCGCCGCTGCTGGGGAGGTCGACCGTGTGGACGGTGAAGCCCCGCTCGGTGAGATGCGGTGTGAGCAAAGCCCAGTCCCGGGCGCCGTGCCAGGCGCCGTGGACCAGCATCAGGTGTCGAGTCATGGACCGATTTAAGGCACCTGTGCGCTGTGACCGGCACCACAGCTTCCGTCCAGCGGAAGGCTGCGCCGACTTTCTTCCGAGGGGCTGATCAGAGGCGTCGGCCGATCGACTGCGCGGCCACCCTGAGCGCCCCGTACAGCCGCTGCTCGCTCCCCTTGAGCGACGCGACCACCACGCCGAGCGCCGCGACCACCTCCTCGTCGCGCCGGATCGGCACGGCGATGGAGCAGGCGCCGAGGCTCATCTCCTCGACCGTGACGGCGTAGCCCCGGTCCAGGACCTGGCGCAACTGACGGCGCAGCACCCCCGGCTGGACGATGGTGTGGCGGGTGACGGGGGCGAGTTCGTCCAGCACCGCGCGCTGGACCTCGGGCGGCGCGTACGCGAGGAGGACCTTGCCGACCCCGGTGGCGTACAGCGGCAGATGCGAGCCGACCTTGCTCACGACCGGGACCGACCGGTTCCCGCGCAGCCGGTCGAGGTAGACCACGTCGGTGCCCTCGCGGACGGCAAGGTGCACGGTCGCCAGCGTGGCGCCGTACAGGTCGTGGAGGAACGGCTCGGCGACCTGGCGCAGCCCCGTCTCCGCCGACGACAGATGGCCGATGTCCCACATGCGGCGGCCGATGACGTACTCGCCCGAGGACCTGCGCTCCAGCGCGCCCCACTGGACGAGCTCGGCCACGAGGCGGTGCGTCGTGGCCAGCGGCAGGTCCGCGCGGGCCGCGAGGTCGCTGAGCGACAACGAACGGTGCTTCTCGTCGAAGGCGCCCAGGATCGACAGCGCGCGGCCCGTCACGCTGGCGCCCGGCTGCCGGCTGTTCCCTGCCATGTCTCGACCCGCCTCGCCTTGCCTCGTCTCGACCTGCTCCGTGTCGGCCCGCCCCGCGCCGCCCCGCCTTGCCCCGCCTCGCCTTTTCCGTCGGATTCCGTTCGTTTCCGTTCCGCGAGCGGTCTCCCGCTCATCATCTCTCGTTTTCACTCAGTGAAAAGGCTTCGTCGCGGCCGCACCGCGCCGTGCCTAGCGTGGCGGTGTGACGACGACCACCAGCACCGCAGCTCCCGAGCCGGTTCCGCAGGAGCGGATCACGGCGGAGATCGCCGCGGCCCACGCCACGACCGACCTCGGATCCGCCCAGCCGCGGCTCGACTTCGCGCCGTACCGCAGCTCGCTGCTCCGCCATCCCACCAAGGACCCGCGCCACGTCGACCCCGAGGGCATCGAGCTCGTGGCCCCCGTCTTCGGGCACACCGACGTCAACCCGGTCGAGGCCGACCTCACCATCCAGCACGGCGGCGAACCCGTCGGCGAACGCATGCTGCTCACCGGCCGGGTCCTCGACGGCGACGGACGCCCCGTGCGCCGCCAGCTCGTCGAGATATGGCAGGCCAACGCCGCCGGGCGTTACATCCACAAGGGCGACCGGCACCCCGCCCCGATCGACCCGAACTTCACCGGCGTCGGCCGCTGCCTCACCGACGACGACGGGTACTACCGCTTCACCACGATCAAGCCCGGCCCGTACCCGTGGCGCAACCACCGCAACGCCTGGCGCCCGGCCCACATCCACTTCTCGCTGTTCGGCACGGAGTTCACCCAGCGGCTCGTCACCCAGATGTACTTTCCGGGCGACCCGCTGTTCGCGCTCGACCCGATCTACCAGTCGGTCACCGACCCGGCCGCGCGCGACCGGATGGTCGCCGCGTACGACCACGACCTGACCACCCACGAGTGGGCCACCGGTTACCGCTGGGACATCGTGCTGACCGGCACCCACGCGACCCTCCTGGAGCGTGACGACCATGAGTGAGGCCCTCGCTCCCACTCCCGGCCAGACCGTCGGACCCTTCTTCCACTACGCCCTCCCGTACGACGGCGGCAGCGCCCTCGTCCCGCCGGGCTCGGCCGGGGCGATCCGGCTGCACGGCACCGTGTACGACGGTGACGGCACCCCCGTCCCCGACGCGCTGATCGAGATCCGGCAGGCCGACGCCCACGGCCGTACCCCGCGCGTCGAAGGCTCGCTGCACCGCGACGGCCGCTTCACCGGCTGGGGCCGCGCGGCCACCGACCCCGGCGGCCGCTACGCGTTCACCACCGTCGTCCCCGCCGGGACCGACGGCGGCGCCGCCTTCTTCGCCGTCACCGTCTTCGCGCGCGGCCTCCTCGACCGGCTCTTCACCCGCGCCTACCTGCCCGGCGAGAGCGACACGTTCCTCGCGGGCCTGCCCGAGGCCGACCGGTCCACCCTCCAGGCCGTACGCGACGAGGACGGGCACCTCCGTTTCGACATCCATCTGCAGGGCGCCCGCGAGACCGTCTTCCTGCACTACCCGCGGCACACGGCATGAGCGCCCTGCTCCGCCCCGGAGCGCACCGCGCGGCCGGCGTCGCCGACGACACCGCCGTGGTCGCCGCGCTGCTGAGCGTCGAGGCCGCCTGGGCCCGGGCCCTCGTCGCCGCCGGGACCGCCACGGACACCGAGGCGGCGCGGGTCGCCGAGGCCGCGGCCACGCTCGCCCCCGACCTCACCGCCCTGGCCGCCGACGCCGAGGCGGCCGGCAACCCCGTCGTCCCCCTCGTCAAGCAGCTCCGCGCCGCCGCCGGCGACGCCTCGGGCGCCGTCCACCGGGGCCTCACCAGCCAGGACGTCCTCGACACCGCGCTGATGCTGCTGGCCCGCGACGCGGTCGCCCGGCTCCGCGCCGACCTCGTCGCCACCGGTGACCGGCTCGCCGCGCTCGCCCGCACGCACCGCGACGACGTGGCCGTCGCCCGGACCCTCACCCAGTGGGCGGTCCCGACCACCTTCGGACTGCGCGCCGCCCAGTGGCTCGCCGGGGTCGCCGACGCCGTCACCCGCCTCGACGCGCTCCGGTTCCCCGTCCAGTACGGCGGCGCCGCGGGCACCCGCGCGCTGGTCACCCACCTCGCCGGACCGGGAGCCGCGGCGGCGCCCGGCGCGTTCGCCGACGCGCTCGGCCTCGCCCCCGCCGGCCTGCCCTGGCACACCCGGCGCACCCCGGTCACCGCGATCGGCGACGCGCTGGCCACCGCCACCGACGCGCTCGGCGTCCTCGCCGCCGACGTACTGCTGCTCGGGCGGCCCGAGACCGCCGAGGTCCGCGAGACGGGCGCCCCCGGACGCGGCGGCTCCTCGACGATGCCGCACAAGAAGAACCCGGTCCTCTCCGTGCTCGTCCACGCCGCCGCCCAGCAGGCCCCCGGCCTCGCCGCCCAGCTCCACCGGTCCGCCGCGGGCGCGGTCGACGAACGCCCCGACGGCGCCTGGCACGCCGAGTGGCCGGCCCTCGCCCGGCTCCTCGAACTGGCCGTCACCGCGGGCGGACAGGCCGCCGAACTCGTCGCCGGCCTGCACGTCGACACCGCCACCATGGCCCGCCGCGCCGAGTACGCGGCGCCGGACCTGCTCGCCGAACGCGGCGTCTCTCGCGAACGGGGCGGCTCCGCCGAGCAGGGAGGCCCTGCTGAACGCGGTGTCTCCCGCGAACCGGGCGGCCCTGCGGAGCCGGGTGGCTCTGCCGAACGCGGCGGCTCCCACGAACCGGACAGCTCTGCCGAACCGGACAGCCTCGCCGAGCAGGGCGGCCCCGCCGAACGCGGCCTCTCCCACGAACCGGACGCGCGCGCCTCCCACGAACCGGACAGCCCCGCCCCGGACAGCGCCGCGGAACCGGGCGGCTCCGCCGAACTGGGCGGCCCTGCCGAACCCGACGGCCCCGCCGAACCCGACGGCCCCGCCGAACCCGACGGCCCCGCCGAACCGGACACCCCCACCGCCCCCCACACCCCCGCCACCCCCGACATCCGCGCCTACCTCGGCGAAGCCGGAGCTCTTGTGGACGCCGCCGTCGCCGCCTGGGAGGCACAGCGTGACTGAACCGAACCTCGTCCTCACCCGGCTCGCCGGCGACGAGAGTGCCGCGCACCTGCTGGTCCTCGGGCCCTCGCTCGGCACCGGTGTCGCCGGCCTCTGGTCCGACTGCGCCAAGCTCCTGCCCCCGGACTGGCAGGTGGTCGGCTGGGATCTGCCCGGCCACGGCGCGAGCCCGCCCGCCACCCACGCCTTCACCGTCGACGAGCTGGCCGCCGCCGTCCGCACCCGGTCCGCCGAGCTCGCCGCCGGACGCCGCGCCGCCTACGCGGGCGTCTCCCTCGGCGGCGCCGTCGGCTTCACCCTCGCCCTCGAACCCGGCCCCTTCGACGCGATCGTCACCCTCGCCTCGGCGCCGAGGATCGGTACGCCCGAGGGCTGGCGGGAGCGCGCCGCGTACGTCCGCCGCGCGGGCACCGCCGCCATGGTCGAAGGCTCCGCCACCCGCTGGTTCGCCCCCGGGTTCTTCGCCCGCGACCCCGTCACCGGGTGCGGACTGCTCCTCGCGCTCCAGCACGTCGACGACGCCTCGTACGCCCTCGCCTGCGAGGCCCTCGCCACGTACGACGTCCGCGACCGGCTCACCTCCGCGAAGGTGCCGCCCCTCGTGGCCGGCGGAGCCCACGACACCGTCGTCACCCCGGACCAGGTCGACGTCGTGCTCGACGGCGTCGCGCACCTGCCGCCCGCCGAGGACCCGGCCGCCACGGCCCGTCTCCTGACGACCCATCTGAGCGGGGAGCAGCGATGAACAACCCGTACGACGACGGCATGCGGGTCCGCCGCGAGGTCCTCGGCGATCCGCACGTCGACCGTGCCGAAGCCGCCAAGACCCCCTTCACCCAGCCCTTCCAGGAGCTGATCACCAGCTACGCGTGGGGCAGCGTGTGGGCGCGGCCCGGCCTGGACCGCAAGGCCCGTTCGGTCGCCGTGCTCACCGCGATGCTCGCCCTCGGCCACTGGGGCGAGTTCGCGATGCACGTCCGCGCCGCGCGCACCAACGGCCTGACTGACGACGAGATCGCCGAAGTGATCCTCCAGTCGGCGATCTACTGCGGCGTCCCCGCCGCCAACCACGGCTTCGCCGTCGCCCAGCAGGTCCTCGACGACCTCGACCAGCAGGAGCAGGGATGAACCGCAGCACCACCGAGGTCGCCATCGTGGGCGCCGGACCCGCCGGGCTGATGCTCGCCCACCTGCTCCAGCGGGCCGGCATCGACTCCGTCGCGATCGACATACGCAGCCGCCGGGAGATAGAGGAGACCCACCGCGCGGGCATCCTCGAACAGGACAGCGTCCGGATGCTCGTCGAGACCGGCGTGAGCGACCGCGTCCTGCGCGAGGGCTCCCGGCACGCCGGTATCGACCTCGCCTTCGGCGGCGGCGGCCACCGCGTCGACTTCGAGGCCCTGAACGGCGCCACCGTCCAGCTCTACCCGCAGACCGACGTCTTCATCGACCTCGCCGACGCACGCGAACGCGACGGCGGCGACGTCCGGTTCGGCGTCAGCGACGTCAGCGTCGACGACATCACCGGCGACCGCCCGCTCATGCGGTTCACCGACGCCGACGGCGCCCGGCACGAGATCTCCGCGCGGATCCTCGTCGGCTCCGACGGCTCGCGCAGCATCTGCCGCCACGCGTTCCCGGAGGATCAGCGCCGCCAGTACTTCCGCGAGTACCCCTTCGCCTGGTTCGGCATCCTCTGCGAGGCCCCGCCCTCCAGCGAGGAACTCATCTACAACCACTCCGAACGCGGCTTCGCCCTCATCAGCCAGCGCACCGAGACGCTCCAGCGGATGTACTTCCAGTGCGACCCGGCCGAGAACGTCGACGACTGGTCCGAGGACCGGATCTGGGCGGAGCTCCAGCAGCGCGTCGGCGCCAACGGCTACACCCTCAAGGAAGGGCCGATCACCTCCAAGGTCGTCCTGCCCTTCCGCAGCTTCGTCCAGGAACCCCTGCGCCACGGCAACCTCGTCCTCGCCGGCGACGCCGCCCACACCGTCCCGCCCACCGGCGCCAAGGGCCTCAACCTCGCCCTCGCCGACGTCCGCGTCCTCGCCGAGCAGTTGGAGCGGCACCTGCGCCACGGCGCCGAGGACGCCCTCGACCAGTACGCCGAGCGCGCCCTCCAACGCGTCTGGAAGGCCCAGCACTTCTCGTACTGGATGACCACCATGCTGCACCGGCTGCCCGACGCCAGTGACTTCGACGCACGCCGCCAGGTCGGCGAACTCTCCTGCGTCACCGGCTCGGACGCGGGCTCCACCTACCTCGCCGAGTGCTACACCGGCTGGCCGACCCGAGAGCGTGACCCCCGATGAACTCCTACGTCTACGCGGCCGTCCGCACCCCCTTCGGCCGCTTCAACGGCGGCCTCGCCGGCGTCCGGCCCGACGACCTCGGCGCGGCCGTGATCTCCGCCCTCCTCGCCCGCACCCCCGGCCTCGACCCCGCCGCCCTCGGCGACATCGTCTGGGGCAACGCCAACGGCGCCGGCGAGGACAACCGCAACGTGGGACGCATGGCCGCGCTCCTCGCGGGCCTCCCCGTCGGCGTCCCCGCGACCACCGTCAACCGGCTCTGCGGCTCCAGCCTCGACGCCGTCATGGCCGGCTCCCGCACCATCGAGACCGGCGACGCCGACCTCGTCCTCACCGGCGGCGTCGAGTCCATGACCCGCGCCCCCTGGGTCCTGCCCAAGCCCGACCGCGCCTTCCCCGCCGGCGACACCGCCGCCGTCTCGACCACGCTCGGCTGGCGCCTGGTGAACCCGAAGATGCCGAAGGAGTGGACCGTCAGCCTGGGCGAGGCCAACGAACAGCTCCAGGAACGCTTCGGCATCTCCCGCGAACGCCAGGACGCCTTCGCCGCCCGCTCCCACCAACTGGCCCACCAGGCCTGGGAGGACGGGTTCTACGACGACCTCGTCGCCCCCGTCGACGGCACCGACCTCACCCGCGACGAAGGCATCCGCCCCGGCAGCACCCCCGACAAGCTCGCCGCCCTGCGCCCCGTCTTCCGCGACCACGGCACCATCACCGCCGGCAACGCCTCCCCGCTCAGCGACGGCGCCTCCGCCGTCCTCCTCGGCTCCGAGGCCGCCGCCGACACCATCGGCGCCGCCCCGCTCGCCCGGATCGCCGGCCGCGCCGCCCGCGCGCTGGAACCGCAGTCCTTCGGCTTCGCACCCGTCGCCGCGGCCGAGGCCGCGCTGGCCCGCGCCGGCATCGGCTGGTCCGACGTCGGCGCCGTCGAACTCAACGAGGCCTTCGCCGTCCAGTCGCTGGCCTGCGTCGACGCCTGGAAGATCGACCCGGAGCTCGTCAACCGGCGCGGCGGCGCCATCGCCCTCGGGCACCCGCTCGGCGCCTCCGGCGGCCGCCTCGTCGGCACCCTCGCGGCCGTGCTCCGAGAACGCGGCGAGCGCTGGGGCGTCGCCGCCATCTGCATCGGCGTGGGCCAGGCCCTCGCCGTCGTCCTGGAGAACCCGCAGAACCTGGAGGCCGGACGATGAGCCGCACGCAGCTGCTCGACACGACCGACGCGGCCGTCGCCGGCATCGAGGACGGATCCACCGTCCTCGTCGGCGGATTCGGCCTCGCCGGCATGCCCTTCGCCCTCATCGACGCCCTCATCCGGCAGGGCGCCCGTGACCTCACCGTCGTCGCCAACAACGCCGGGAACGGCGACGTCGGCCTCGCCGCACTCCTCAAGGCCGGCCGCGTCCGCAAGGTCGTCTGCTCCTTCCCCCGCCAGGTCGACTCGTACGTCTTCGACGAGCTCTACCTCTCCGGCCGCCTCGAACTCGAAGTCGTCCCGCAGGGCAACCTCGCCGAGCGGATGCGGGCGGCCGGAGCCGGCATCGGCGCCTTCTACTGCCCGACCGCCGTCGGCACGCCGCTCGCCGAGGGCCGGGAGTCCCGCACCATCGACGGGCGCGAGTACCTCCTCGAGTACCCGATCAAGGGCGACTACGCGCTCATCGCCGCGCACCGCTCCGACGGGCTCGGCAACCTCGTCTACAACAAGACGGCGCGCAACTTCGGGCCGGTCATGGCCACCGCGGCCACCACCACGATCGTCCAGGTCGACGAGGTCGTCGACACCGGCGTCCTCGACCCCGAGGCCGTCGTCACGCCCTCCATCTACGTCGACCGGGTCGTCCAGGTCGCGGCGCAGCGCTACACCGTCCAGGGGGCACGATGACCCGCACGATGACCACCGAACACACCGACCGCGGCCCGCTGTCCATGACCGAACTCGCCGCCGTGATCGGCCGCGACATTCCCGAGGGCGCGTTCGTCAACCTCGGCATCGGACAGCCCACCAAGATCGGCGACCATCTGCCGCCCGAGCGCGGCGTCGTCCTGCACACCGAGAACGGCATGCTCGGCATGGGCCCCGCCGCCCGCGGCGACGAGATCGACCCCGACCTCACCAACGCCGGAAAGGTGCCGGTCACCGCCCTGCCCGGCGCCTCCTACTTCCACCACGCCGACTCCTTCGCCATGATGCGCGGCGGCCACCTCGACGTCTGCGTCCTCGGCGCCTACCAGGTCGCCGTCAACGGCGACCTGGCCAACTGGCACACCGGGAAGCCCGGAGCGATCCCCGCCGTCGGCGGCGCCATGGACCTCGCGATCGGCGCCAAGCAGGTCTTCGTGATGATGGCCCTCTTCGGCAAGGACGGCACCCCGAAACTCGTCCCGGACTGCACCTACCCGCTCACCGGGGTCCGCTGCGTCGACCGCGTCTACACCGACCACGGCGTCTTCGACGTGGGCCGCCCCGACGGCGGCGTCCTCGTCCGCGAGACCTGGGGAGCGGGGGCCGACGAACTGAGCGAACGGCTCGGCTTCCCCCTGCTGCGCGGCTGACCCCCGCCGGTGCCTCAGCCGCTCACCGGGACGTCGGTGCCGCCCACGGCGAGCTGGAGGCCGTCCGGGAGCGGCGTCGCGTCCTGCAGCGAGACGCCGCGCGGGAGACGGGTGATCGACTGCTGGAAGTCGGTCACCGAGCGGATCTGGTCCTCCGAGACACCCTCCGCCTCCGGGAGCTTCTCGGCGCGGACCCGGATCGTGGTGCCGGTGACCTCCACCGTGCTCAGCACGGAGTAGGTCCGGTCGTCCCGGGTCACCTCCACCTTCATCCGGCCGTTTCCGCCGTCGGACAGGCGGGTGACGCGGGCGCCCGAACCCTGGTCGGACGCGGCCGCCTTCAGCAGCTGGTCGTACGGGATCAGCGCGGTGCCCGTCGCGGTGCGGGCCTTCGCCGCCGAGAAGCCGTTGGTGAACTCCACGTCCTGAAGACGGAGTTCGAGGTCGTCGAGGCGGGCCGTGCTGCCGCCGGGCACCGTCGCCTCGTAGGAGTCGATCGACGCGTCGATCTCGTCGAGGCCGCCCGAGGCGATCTGGGTGAGGAAGGGGAACCCCTTGATGGACACGTCCGGTGAGGCGGCCAGGCCGATCGACGCAGCCAGCTTGTCCGCGGCCTTGCCCTCGAGGACGTGGACGGCGAGCCGGTCGGCTCCCACTCCCACGGCCACGAGGACGACGGCCGCGATCACGAGTCTTCGTAGTGTGCGCATCCGGCCACCTCAGCAAGGCCTAGACCAGACAGCCGTGACCGGCGTCACACTTCGTGCAACGTCTTGATCACGGTTCCCTACTGGCCGACGCGGCCGTCGACGCACTCCCGCAGCAGATCCGCGTGGCCGCAGTGCCGCGCGTACTCCTCGATCCGGTGCACCATCAACTCCCGTACGGACGTGGCGTGCTTGCCGAGGCGTGTGCCCAGATCCGGGTGCCGGGCCAGCTCCGCGTCCATCGCCGCCTGCTCCCGCTCCAGGTCGGCGTACGCCGCGTCCACCACCGCCCGGTCCGCCACCGCTCCCTCGAAGTCCCCGTCGTTCTCGCCGTACAGGCTTGGTTGTGGATCGCCGTCCGTGATCCAGTTCTGCCAGTCCCGCTCGCACTCCGCGAGGTGACGCAACAGGCCGAGCAGCGACATCGTCGACGGCGGCACCGAGCGGCGCGACAGCTGCTCCGGGCTCAGGCCCTCGCACTTCATCTTGAGGGTCAGTCGGTAGTTGGTCAGGAAGTCGTCCAGCGTCGCCAGCTCGCCGTCCGGCGACGGGCCCTCGCTGTTGCGCGGGTCGTCGTCCGGGTCCGCCCACATGTCGGGGTAGACGGTCGCCTGGGTCCATCGTTCGGATGCCTCGGTCATCCGCTCATCGTCACCCGCGCCGTGCGACCGCCGCGACCGGTTTACGGCCGAACGCCCTGCGTACGGAGGTAGGTTGATCGATATGTGCCCGCTCGTCCGGGCGGGGGAACGGGGGGACGTTCGTGATCGAAAGCATGGAAGTGGCGCTCTTCCTCGTGGTCGCCGGGGCCGTGGTCGCCTCTGCCGAGCGCTCGACGAGGAAGCGGCAGACGGTGTTCCGGCAGACCTACGGCACCTACGAGGGTTTCCGGCGCGAGGTCGACGAGGGGCGGGTCCGCACCGTGCGCCGCGAGCGCGGGGACGTCGCCGCGATCAAGGCCGTGCGGGACGGGCATCCGAGTGTCCCCCTGCGGCTGGCCAAGCGGTACGTCCAGGAGCTGTGACCGGGGGGCGCTTGAAGGGAGGGTGGCCCTCCGGGGGCCTTTGGCGGCTTTCCGATCGTCCCTACAGGTGTCGGGGCGGGTCCGGGACCGCACGGGGCATGTCCGTGCTCGCCATCTCGGAGGCACCGCGGCCCTCACGGTGCGGGGAAGCCTGGGCTCGGTGCTGCGCGCGCACATGCCCCGTGCGGTCCCTGCCGTCTCGTACGTGTCTGCGGGCCGGATCCGGCTTCGTCGCCTAGGTCGTCGCCAGGCCCGTCTTCAGGCCGGCGCCGCACAGGGGGACCACCGCGGTGCGGTTCTCGAGGGGGATCGTCTCGCGGGCAGCCGCCCAGCAGGCCACGCCCGTGGACTCCACGTAGAGGCCCTGGGAGGCCAGGTCCAGCTGGGCGTGGCGGATCTGGTCCTCGGTGACGGTGTGGAAGGCGCCGCCCGACTCCCGTACGGCGCGGAGGATCTGGCGGGCCCTGGGCGGGTTCGGGATGGCGATGCCCTCGGCGAAGGTCGGGGCCTGCGGGGGGATGGAGAGGAGGTCGTCGGCGCCGGCGCGCCAGGCGTCGGCGAGCGGGGAGACGGCCGCGGCCTGTACGGCGTGCAGGGCCGGGCGGCGGTCGATCAGGCCCGCGCTGTGCAGCTCCTGGACGGCGAGCGCGGCGCCCAGGAGCAGGGTTCCGTTGCCGACGGGGACGACGAGCACGTCGGGCAGGCGGCCGCCGAGGTCCTCCCAGAGCTCGTGGACGTACGTCTTCGTGCCGTGCAGGAAGTACGGGTTGTAGACATGGCTGGCGTAGAAGACGCCCGGCTCGTCCGCGGCCTCGCGTGCGGCCCGCGCCGTCGCCTCGCGGTCCCCGGGGACGATCTCGAGACGGGCCCCGTGCGCGCCGATCTGCTCCAGCTTCTTCGGTGACGTGCCCTCGGGGACGTAGACGGTGCAGGGCAGTCGGGCGCGGGCGCAGTAGGCGGCGACGGCGGTGCCCGCGTTGCCGCTGCTGTCGGCGATCACCCGCTCGGGGCGCAGGCGGGCGGCGAGGGCGGCGAGCATGACGGCGCCGCGGTCCTTGAACGACAGCGTCGGCATCAGGAAGTCCAGCTTGGCCGAGACCGCGTTCGAGAGCGGAACGACCGGAGTGCGGCCCTCGCCGAGCGTGCAGTCCGGTGTCGGGAGGGGCAGGCACTCGGCGTAGCGCCACAGGGAATTCGGCCGTCCGGCGAGGGACTTGAGGGGCGCCGGAGTGGGGGCGTAGTCGAGATCCAGCGGGCCTCGGCACACGGGACAGCACCAGTCGAGCGAGGCGGCGGGCACCCGGGTCCCGTCGACGGAACAGTAGCGGTCAGGCAGCGCGGTCATGGGGAGAGATTAGGCGGCGGTGCCTTTCCGCCTGGAGCCCGCACGCGCATGCGACTCGGGATTCGATGTGTGAAACATGCACTACCTGGAGAAAGTCGCTGCGTGAAGGGTTGAGCACCCTCAAGTCATCACTTCGAGTGATTCTTTGGCCTTTGCTTGCACGGCTCAACCCACGGTTGCCAGGCTGTCGCTGTCTGTCAATCAGATTGGGATCCGAGGGGGAAAACCAGTGACATTCGGTGAGCAGCCGGCCTACCTGCGCGTCGCGGGTGATCTCCGCAAGAAGATCGTCAATGGCTCGCTGGCGCCGCACACCCGGCTCCCGTCGCAGGCCAAGATCCGCGAGGAGTACGGGGTCTCGGACACGGTCGCGCTGGAGGCGCGGAAGGTCCTGATGGCGGAGGGCCTGGTCGAGGGCCGTTCGGGCTCGGGCACCTACGTGCGCGAGCGCCCGGTGCCGCGCAGCGTGGCCCGCTCCGGCTACCGCTCCGGGAGCGGTTCCACGCCGTTCCGGCAGGAGCAGGCCGAGCCGTCCGCGCGCGGCACCTGGGAGTCCCGCAGCGAGCAGGCCGAGGCCGACGTCGCGATCGCGGAGCGCCTGGGGCTGCGGCCCGGGGACCGCGTGATGCGCACCAAGTACGTGTACCGGGACGCGGGCGAGGCGATGATGCTGTCCACCTCGTGGGAGCCGCTGACCGTCACGGGCCGCACCCCGGTGATGCTCCCGGAGGAGGGCCCGCTCGGCGGCTGCGGCGTCGTGGACCGGATGGCGGCGATCGACGTGATCGTGGACAACGTGACGGAGGAAGTGGCCGCCCGCCCCGGCCTGGCCGAGGAGCTGAGCGCACTCGGCGGCGTGCCGGGCCACGTCGTCCTGGTCATCAGCCGGACCTTCTACGCGTCGGGCAGACCGGTGGAGACGGCGGACGTGGTGGTCCCGGCGGACCGCTACCGGATCGCGTACCACCTGCCCGTGAAATAGCGGGCGCGAGCGAGGGGGCGCCCGATAGCCGGACGCCCCGGTCCGCCTCGTGTGACAGGGAGTTAACCCGGCCGGGCCTCCCGTAACCGCCCGGCAATCCCGCACGGCGCCGAGCTGTCACGCGCGGCTCCTACCTTCCGTCTGCGTACCGGTCCCGCCGGTATACCGCCGACTGACGGACGAACGGGAAGCCGCCGATGACCGAGACCGCTCTGCCCACCGCAGGCCCGGAGACGCCCGGGCAGCCCAGTGACCGCCCCCCGAAGCGCAGTTACGCACGCCTGGCCGCCGACGAGTCCCGCGAGGACTTCTCGCTGCGCTACGCCCCGCACGCGTACCGCCGCTGGTCGCCGACGATGGTCGCCTCGACCGCGCTGGGCGGCATCGCCTACCTCGCGGACTTCGCGATCGGCGCCTCGATCGTGTTCACCTACGGGTTCACCAGCGGCCTGGCCTCGATCCTGTGCGCGGCGACGATCATCTTCCTGACGGGTATACCGATCGCGCGGGCCTGTGCGAAGTACGGCCTGGACATGGACCTGATCACGCGGGGCGCCGGCTTCGGCTACTTCGGGTCGACGCTGACCTCGCTGATCTACGCCTCGTTCACGTTCATCTTCTTCGCGCTCGAGGGCTCGATCATGGCGCAGGCCATGCACGAGGTGACCGGACTGCCGTTGCCCGTGGGCTACTTGCTGACGACGCTGATCGTGATCCCGATCGTGTTCCGGGGGATGGGCGCGCTGGCGAAGGTGCAGGCGTGGACGCAGCCGGTGTGGCTGATCGGGCTGGTGCTGCCGTTCGTGGTGCTGGCCTTCGAGTCGCCGGGCTCGTTCTCGGCGTTCACGCACTTCGGCGGGACCGAGGGCGCGGGCAGCGGCTTCGACTGGCTGGGCTTCGGGCTCGGCACCGGGGTCGCGCTGTCGCTGATCGCGCAGATCGGGGAGCAGGCGGACTATCTGCGCTTCATGCCGGCGAAGACGGAGGCCAACAGGAAGCGATGGAATCTGGCCGTTCTCGCGGCGGGCCCGGGCTGGGTCGTGATCGGCGCGGCGAAGCAGCTCGGCGGCGCGCTGCTCGCGTTCGTGGCACTGGAGGCGGTCGGGCGGACGCACGCGCTGGAGCCGATCGCGCCGCAGGTCGAGGCGCTGAAGCCGTGGCTGGGTTCGGTGGCGCTGCCGGTCGCGGCCCTGTTCGTCGTCGTGTCGCAGATCAAGATCAACGTGACGAACGCGTACAGCGGCTCCCTGTCGTGGTCGAACTTCTTCTCCCGGGTGACGCACCGGCACCCGGGCCGGGTCTGGTACATCTTCCTGAACCTCGCCATCGCGCTGACGCTGATGGAGATGAACATGTTCGCGGCGCTGAACAAGCTGCTGGGCTTCTACTCGAACGTGGGCATCGCGTGGATCGCGGCGGTCGCGGCGGACCTCGTCATCAACAAGCGCGCGGGCTGGAGCCCGAAGTACATCGAGTTCAAGCGGGCCTACCTGTACGCGGTGAACCCGGCCGGGTTCGGCTCGATGGTGATCGCGTCGACGGTGTCGATCCTGGCGTTCTTCGGACTGTTCGGGGAGTACCCGCAGGCGTTCTCCACGTTCATCGCGGCGGGCCTCGCGCTGGTGCTGTGCCCGCTGATCGCGTGGGCCACGAAGGGGCGCTACTACCTGGCCCGGCCGAACCCGGTGAACGGCCCGGACGCGGTGGTCGAGGACGTGACGGCGACGCACGTGTGCGGAGTGTGCGAGACGGCGTACGAGCTGCCGGACATCGCGGACTGCCCGGTGCAGGCCGGTCCGATCTGCTCGCTGTGCTGCTCCCTGGACGCCACCTGCGGCGACGTGTGCACGAAGGCGCCGACGGGAGAGCCGGTGCTGCTGCCGGTGCCGACGGTGCGCGCGGGCTGAGCGGGACGGCCGGCCGGCAGCGGGCCGGCTGAGGGGTGGGGGGCGCGTTCAGACGAACGCGCCCCCCACCGTTGTGCCGTGTCTTGGCCGGTCGGTGGCTTGCCGCGTATCTCTTTGTGCCATTCCGTATCCGCTCCGTAAAGGTCAGGCGTACGCTCGGGCATATGCGGAATGCGGTTTCCTCGGGATGCTCATCGGGATGCTTAGGGGGCGGGGCGCGATGCGAGCCGGAGTCGGAGAGCGGAGGGGCGCGATGAGTGACGGCACGACCACGCTGCCGTGGCAGGTCATCCGCCAGGACGACAACGGCAACCGCTACCGCGTCGGCCGGTACGCCACCAGGGCGGAAGCCGAGAGCATCGCCGACAGCCTCGACGAGCGCGGGCACAAGCAGCTGTACTGGGTGGAGCTCCTGGGCCAGAGCGGCTCGGGGTCGACCGGCACGGTGAACTGACCGGGCCGAGGCGCCCGTAGGCTCCACCCCATGACGGACATTCCCGTGGTGGTGGTCGCCGCCGCCCTGTACGACTCCGCGGGCCGGCTGCTCGCCGCGCGACGGAGTGCGCCCCCCGAGCTGGCCGGCCGCTGGGAGCTTCCCGGGGGCAAGGTGGAGCCGGGCGAGCCCCCGGAGCGCGCGCTCGTGCGTGAGCTGCGCGAGGAGCTCGGGGTGGCGGCGGAGCCGGTCGCGCGGGTGCCCGGGGAGTGGCCGCTGAAGCCGGGGTACGTCCTGCGGGTGTGGCGCACCCGGCTGCTGTCCGGCGAGCCGGAGCCGCTGGAGGACCACGACGCCCTGCGCTGGCTGGAGCCGGACGAGGTGTGGTCGGTGGACTGGCTGGACCAGGACGTGCCCGCGGTGGCGGCGGCCCTGAAGGAAGCCCTGGTGGAGACCCCCGGGGCGGCGGACCCCGGGGCGGACGCGGTGCGCGAGCGGTGACGACGCGATAGCATCCGGCACAGTTCGGGTATATCCGTGTTGTCTGGGTTATCCGGAGTCGTCCGGGATCATCCGGTGTCGTTCGGAGATGTTCGCAGTTGTTTTGAGTTCTCCTGACTTCTTCGTGTTTCTCCTGACTTCTTCGAGTTTCTTCGGGTTTCTTCGGATGGTCTGGGTATGCCCGCTGCAGTCGGGCGGGATTCGTCGCGGGGCAGGGAAGTGGTCTGGGTGCTCCACACCGAAGGCGACCGTGCCGAGTGGGCTTTCCCCGCCGATCCGTCGGCCGTGCGCAAAGCCCGCTGGGCGGTCCGTACCCAGCTCGCGGACTGGGGCCTGGACGACCTCGAGGACGTCACGGCACTGCTGGTCAGCGAGCTGGTCACCAACTCCCTGCGGTACGCCTCCGGCCCCATCGGGGTCAGCCTGATCCGCCCCGCCGGCGACGGCGAGACCCTCCTGGTGGAGATCTCCGACCCGCTGCCCGACCCGCCCCGCGCCCGCACCGCCGCCCCCGACGACGAGGGCGGCCGCGGCCTGCAGCTGGTGGCCGGGGTGGCCCGGCGCTGGGGCACCAAGCCCGGCGGCACCGAGGACGCGGGCAAGACGGTCTGGTTCGAACTGACTCTCCCGGGTTGAGCAGCTCCTGATCGGTCAGGAGAGGGATGCGGGTGGCCGGTGCGTGGCATCGTGTGTGGGCGCACCCGGACCCTGGGTACGGAAAGAGTCGGTCCCGACGGGCCAAAAAGCGTCGGGAGCATGGTGTGATCGTGAACACCGTGTTGCGCGGCTCCGTAGTGCTGGATACTGCGGGCAGCCGCCCCGGTGACCGATGCCGGACGCGGTGAGCTGGAGGGGACGGTTCGCGTGAGCGAGATACCAGCGAAGGCCGGAGCGTCCGAGGCTTCCTCGGGCGCGGCCTCGGCGCGGCATGCCGGATCGGCCCCGCGCGGCGGCAGCGGGCCGGAGCCCGGCCGCGCCGGGCAGCCCGCGCAGGCCGATGTCTGGCAGTCGAGCCCGCCCGGATCGATCTACGACTACATAAAGGTCGCCTCCTTCTCCATCGGACCCGACGGACTGATCGACCAGTGGAGCCGGCGCGCCGCGCAGATCCTGGGCGTCGCCGCGGAGGACGCCGTCGGCAAGGACCCCATCGAGGCGTTCGTCCCCGCCGACCTGCGCGAGCGCGGCCACCGCAAGATGGCCGAGATCCTGGACGGCCGGGAGTGGACCGGCGTCGTCCCCTTCCGTGCGCCGGGCGGCGACGCGGACGAGAGCGCGGCCGACGCCGAGGCCCGTACCGGACTCGCCGAGGTCTACGTCATGCCCACGCTCACCGAGTCCGGCGAGCGCGCCGCGGTCTGCATCGTCGTCGACGTACGGACCCTGCGGCGCATCGAGACCGACCTCGCCGCCTCGCAGGCCATATTCGGCCAATCTCCCTTCGGCTTCCTGCTGTTCGGCACCGACCTCAAGGTCCAGCGGGCCAACCGCACCTTCACCGCGGTCTTCGGCGGTCACGTCGACGACCACCGCGGGCGCACCGTCCACGACTACCTGCCCCGGCACGAGGCGGAGCGGGTGCAGGGCGCGCTGCGCCGGGTCCTGGAGAGCGGCGAGGCCGTCACCGACATGCAGCTCGTGGGGACCGCGCCGGACTCCCTCGAGCGCCGCCACTGGTCGGTCAACCTCTACCGCGTGCACAGCGGTTCGGGCCGGCCCATCGGGATCGCCGGGCTCGTCACGGACGTCACACGCCGGCACGCCGCAGCCCGCGAGGCCGCCCACGCCCGCCGCAACCTGGCGCTCCTGAACGAGGCGGGCGCCCGCATCGGGAACTCGCTGGACCTGGAGACCACCGCCCGCGAGCTGCTCGACATCGTCGTCCCCGGCTTCTGCGACCTGGCCTCCGTCGACCTGTACCAGGGCCTGCTCGCGGGCGACGAGGCGCCGCCCGGGCTCGCCGACGGCAGCGCCGAGCTGCGCCGGGTCGCCGCCGCGAGCGCCGTCGCCGACATCCCGTTCCTCGACCTCGGCAGCGAGGCCCCGGTCAACGTGGGCGCGGTACACCGCTTCGCGTTCAACTCGGCCTGTGCGGACGCCCTGCGCACCGCACGCCCCCAGCTGCTGCCCGCCGAGCCGGGCGGCCTCGTACGCTCCACGCTCGCGGTGCCGATGGTCGCGCACGACACCGTCGTCGGCCTCGTCCAGTTCTCCCGCACCAAGGGCAGCGAGCCCTTCGGCGAGCGGGACCGGGCGGTCGCCACGGAGCTGGCCGCGCGCGCCGCGGTCTGTATCGACAACGCCCGCCTGTACCGCCGCGAGCACGAGCGCGCCCTGATACTGCAGCGCTCCCTGCTGCCGCCGGACAACCCGGAGGCCTCGGGCCTGGACATCGCCTGCCGCTACCTGCCGGGCAACGCGGCGACGGAGGTCGGCGGCGACTGGTTCGACGTCATCGAACTCCCGGGCCACCGCACCGCGCTGGTCATCGGCGACGTCATGGGCCGCGGCCTGCGCGCCGCCGTCGCCATGGGCGAACTCCGTACGGCGGTCCGCACGCTGGCCCTGCTCGACCTCGAACCGGCCGAGGTGCTCAGCGCCCTGGACGAGATCGCGCGCGGCCTCGGCACCCCCGGCGGCGTCCAGCAGGCGACCAGAGCGGCCCGCAGAACCGGCGCCCCGGAGCGCGGCGACCTCTCCGAGGTGTACCTCGCCACCTGCGTCTACGCGGTCTACGACTCCGTCACCCGGCGCTGCACCTTCGCCAACGCGGGCCACCTCCCGCCGGTCCTCGTCGAGCCCGGCGAGGGCGCCCTGATGCTGGACGTGCCGCCGGGCATGCCGCTCGGGGTCGGCGGCGAACCGTTCGAGGAGGTGGAGGTCGAGCTGCCCGAGGGGGCGCTGCTCGCGCTCTACACGGACGGGCTCGTCGAGTCCCGGGACCATCCGCTGGACGAGGGCCTCTCCTCGTTCCGCGCGGCGCTCGACGCGCCGCCCAGGTCCGGGACCGGGGCCGCCCGCACGCACTCCGAGGAGCTGGAGGACATCTGCGACCACGTCCTCGGCAGCCTCGACACGCACCACGGCGAGGACGACATCGCGCTCCTCATGGCCCGCGTCCAGGGCCTGCCGGAGGAGAACGTGGGCGACTGGACGCTGCCGCGCGAGCCGAAATCGGTGGGCCGGGCCCGCGAGTACACGCGGGAGCGGCTGACCGACTGGGGTCTCGAAGCGCTCGTCGACACGACGGAACTGCTGGTCAGCGAGCTGGTCACCAACGCACTGCGGTACGGCGAGGGCGAGATCAGGCTGCGGCTGCTGCTCGACCACACGCTCGTGTGCGAGGTGTGGGACGCGGGCCTGGTGCAGCCGCGCCGGCGCCGCGCCCGGGACACGGACGAGGGCGGGCGCGGGCTGCAGCTCGTGGGCCTGCTCAGCGCGGCCTGGGGCTCGCGCCGCACCCCGCGCGGCAAGACCGTCTGGTTCGAACTGGCGCTGCCCGACGGCGACTCGGGGCTCGTGGACCCGACGGAGGCCCTGCTCAGCCTGTTCTGACTCTGACTCTGACCCTGACGCGCGGGGCGCGTCAGGTGGTCTTGAGGGCGGCGAGCCGGGCCTCGATCTCGGCCGCGTCGCCGAGCGCGTCGAGTTCCTCGAACTGGGCGTCGAGCGAGGACGCGGCGAGTTCCTGCTTGCCCAGCGCCCGCGCCTCCTCGCGGCGCACCTTGTCCTCGAAGCGGCTCAGTTCACTGGTCGGGTCGAGGATGTCGATGTTCTGCGCCGCGTCCAGCATCTGGTTCTGGGCCTGCGCGGTCTTGGCGCGGGCCACCAACTCGTCGCGCTTCGCCTGGAGTTCGGTCAGCTTGGCCTTCATTCTTTCGAGGCCGCTCTTCAGCTTGCCGACGACCTCGCTCTGCGTGGCGATCGACGGCTCGGCGTCCCGGGCCTCCTTCTCCGACCGCAGCTGACGGCCCAGCGCGACCTTGGCCAGGTCGTCGAAGCGGTCGGCCTCCGCCGCGCTCCCGGCGGCCCGCAGCTCGTCGGCCTTCCGGCTGGCGGCCAGCGCCTTGCCGCCCCACTCGGCGGCCGCGGCCACGTCCTCCGCGTGGTCCTGCTCCGCGAGGCGCAGCTGGCCGATCGTGGTCGACACGGCGTCCTCGGCCTCACGGATGTTGTTCGTGTAGTCGCGGATCAGCTGGTCGAGCATCTTCTGCGGGTCCTCGGCGCCGTCGAGGAGCGCGTTGATGTTGGCCTTGGCGAGCTGGGTGACCCGGCCGAGGATGGTCTGCTTGGTCATCTGGGATCCCTTGGTGCGTAGCCGTCAGTGGTGGTGCGGAGCCGTCGGTCGTGGTGCGTCGTCGGTCGTGGTGCGCTGGTCAGAACCGGCCGCCCGTGCCGCGCCGGCCCCGGGTGCCGCCGCCCCCGTAGCTGCCGGGACCGCCCCCGCCGAAGGCGCCGCCGGATCCGCCTCCGCCGCCGCCCCGCAGGACCTGGCCGAGGATGATCCCGCCGAGCACGGCGCCGCCCGTGCCGGTGCCGCCGCGCCCGCCGCCCCCGTACGGATTCCCGTACGCGCGCACGTCCCGCTCGGCGAGGGAACGGGCCTGGCGGGCCAGGGCGTCGGCCTGCTGGGCCTCGGCGAGCGCGCCGGCGGGGTCGGTGGACTCGGCGGCCCCCGCGTTCGCGAGCCGGCGCTCGGCCTCGGCGAGCCGCGTGCGGGCCTCGCTGCCGATCGCGCCGCGGTGCGTGGTGAGGAAGTCGGCGGCGGCGCCGGTGCTGCTGCGCGCGGTCAGCAGGGCCTGACCGAGCAGGGTGCGGGCGCGTTCGGCGCCGGCCTCGCGGGCGCGGGCGGCGGCGAGCGACCGGTCGAGCGCGGAGTCGGCCTCCTCGACGCGGCGCAGGGCGCCGATCGGGTCGTGGGGACCGGCCGCTTGTTCCTTGCGGACGCCGGCGACGACGGACTCGGCGCGGGCGACGCGGCCGCGCAGGTCGGCGGTGGGGACGCCCTGGGCGGTGCCGTCGAGGAGGCCGCGGGCGTCGGCGAGGTCGGCCTCGGCGTCGGTGAGCGCGGCGGGCAGCTTCTCGTCGGCCTCGGCGAGTTCGCGGGCGAGCCGCTCGACGGCCGTGACGAAGGTGCCGGCCTGGTCGACGGCGCCCTCGGCGGCGCGCAGATGGACGGCGCCCTTGCCGGTGTCGCCCTGGTCCACGTACTGGCGGGCCTCGCCGAGCTGGGCGGTGGCGAACACCAGCCGGTCCTTGGCCTGCTCGACATGGCCGGCGACGGGCAGCAGGGCGGAGGGCGCGTACCGGGTGCCGAGCGTGCGCAGGGTCTCCTGGGCGTCGGAGGTACGGGCGGTCAGTTCGCGGAAGGCCCGCTCGGCGCCGGCCAGGGCCTCGGGCGCGGACTTCTCCAGGGCGCGCAGCCGGTCGAACCCCTCCGCCTCGGCGTCGAGCCGCCGGTCCGCCTCGGTGCAGCGGGCGATGATCTCGTCGAGCATCCGCCGCCTGGTGGCGTCGTCCTCGGGGAAGGCGTCGTCGAGCTGCTGGCGGAGCCTGAACGCGGCGGTGAGCTCGCTCTGCGCGGCGGCGAGCGCCTCCGCGTAGGCGGTGACGGCCTCCTCGCCGAACTGGGCGGTGGCGAAGCCGAGTTCCTCGGTGCTGGTGCGGATCGCGTCGTCGGTCTCGACGAGCAGATGCCGGGCCTGCCGGTCGAGCTCGGGCAGCGAGGTGGTGGCCGGCTTCCCCCAGCCGCCCGCTACCGCGCCGCCGGCGGGCGTGGTGCGGGTGTTCATCCGCTTCTTGCGCCGGGTGTACGTGTACGCGGCGAGCGCGCCCGCCGCGCCGACCGCGATGAGGGGGAGCGCGAGGTCGCCGGTGCCGGTCCCGCCGTCGCCCCCGCCGCCGGGGTCGGCGGCGCCCGGGGTGAGGGTCGGGGTGGGCACGGGCTGTCCCGCGACGACGGCGCCGATACCGTTCGCCGCGCCGATCGCGGCACCCGCCCAGTCGTTCTCGCGCAGCGCGGGTTCGACGGCGGTCCGGGCGATGTCCTGGAGCCGGGTGTCGGTGAGCCGCGCGTCCCGGTCCACGGAGAAGGCGTACCGCCGGTCGTGGGTGGCGACGGCGAGGAGCACGTCGTCGAGGCCGAGGCCGTTCTTCTCGGCGGTCGCGTTCGCCCAGTCCTGTGCGGTGCGGCCGGAGAAGTCGCGCACGTAGGTGACGAAGAGCTGGATGCCGCGGGTGTCGTCGAGCGTGGTCAGCGCCCGGGCCGTGACGTCGTCGCGGTCGCCGAGGGCGTCCACCTTGTCGGTGACCTGGCCGGTGCGGGAGAGGGCGACCGGGTCGTCGGCGCGGGCGGGGGCCGCGGGCAGCAGCAGCCAGGGGAGGGCGAGGAGCGCGGCCGCGGCCGTCCGCACGGCTGTGGCGGCAATGGGCGAGGTCACCTTTCGGAGGTTATGTCCGGGTGCGGGGCGTCGCGACCGGGGGGATGCTGAGGATGCCGGGGTGGAAAGTGGGGCGGAAGCCGCGGGCGGAAACGCGGGACGGGCGTCGCGGGCGGAAATTGAGGGCGGGAACGCCTTTGCATGACCATGCATCGTGATGCATACTCTTCCTATGTCCAAGGTCCTCACCTCCCTCCCGGCCGGCGAGCGCGTCGGCATCGCCTTCTCGGGCGGCCTCGACACGTCGGTCGCCGTCGCGTGGATGCGCGACAAGGGCGCCATCCCGTGCACGTACACCGCCGACATCGGCCAGTACGACGAGCCCGACATCGCCTCGGTGCCCGGCCGCGCCAAGAACTACGGCGCGGAGGTCGCGCGCCTGGTCGACTGCCGGGCGGCGCTGGTCGAGGAGGGGCTCGCCGCGCTCACCTGCGGCGCGTTCCACATCCGCTCCGGCGGCCGCGCGTACTTCAACACGACGCCGCTCGGCCGTGCCGTCACCGGCACGCTGCTGGTCCGCGCGATGCTCGAGGACAACGTCCAGATCTGGGGCGACGGCTCCACGTTCAAGGGCAACGACATCGAGCGGTTCTACCGCTACGGCCTGCTGGCCAACCCGAACCTGCGGATCTACAAGCCGTGGCTCGACGCCGACTTCGTGACGGAGCTCGGCGGCCGCAAGGAGATGTCCGAGTGGCTGGTCGCCCACGACCTGCCGTACCGGGACTCCACGGAGAAGGCGTACTCGACGGACGCCAACATCTGGGGCGCCACGCACGAGGCGAAGACCCTGGAGCACCTGAACACGGGCGTGGAGACGGTCCAGCCCATCATGGGCGTCCGCTTCTGGGACCCCGAGGTGGAGATCGCGACCGAGGACGTCGTGATCGGCTTCGAGCAGGGCCGCCCCGTGTCGATCAACGGCAAGGAGTTCGCCTCCCCCGTCGACCTGGTGATGGAGGCCAACGCGATCGGCGGCCGCCACGGCCTCGGCATGTCCGACCAGATCGAGAACCGGATCATCGAGGCCAAGAGCCGGGGCATCTACGAGGCCCCCGGCATGGCCCTCCTGTTCATCGCGTACGAGCGCCTGGTGAACGCGATCCACAACGAGGACACCCTCGCCCAGTACCACGCCGAGGGCCGCCGCCTCGGCCGGCTGATGTACGAGGGCCGCTGGCTGGACCCGCAGGCCCTGATGATCCGCGAGTCGCTCCAGCGCTGGGTCGGCGCCGCCGTCACCGGCGAGGTCACCCTGCGGCTGCGCCGCGGCGAGGACTACTCGATCCTCGACACGACCGGCCCCGCGTTCAGCTACCACCCGGACAAGCTCTCCATGGAGCGCACCGAGGACTCGGCGTTCGGCCCGGTCGACCGCATCGGCCAGCTCACGATGCGGAACCTGGACATCGCCGACTCCCGCGCCAAGCTGGAGCAGTACGCGGGCCTCGGCCTGATCGGCTCGGGCACCGCCGTCTCGGGCGCCGCCCAGGCCGCCGTCACGGAGCTCATCGGCACGATGCCCGAGGGCGGCGCCGAGGCCATCGCCTCCCGCGGCGAGGTCTCCGCCGAGGACGAGGTCCTGGACCGCGCCGCGATGGAGTCCGGCACGGACTGATCCGCCGCAGTACGCGCGAAAGGGGCGCCCCCAGCCGGGGGCGCCCCTTTCGTCATGCCTACGGGGTGCTGCCCGCCGCCACCGCGCGCACCAGCTCCGCCGCCGCGCCGAGCCGGAGCTTCTCCTCGCCGGTCAGCGTCGGGTTCGCCGTGCGGCGGGCGCGGGCCTCGTCCAGGACGGGACCGGTCGTGCCCGGCGCGGGATCCGCGAGCAGCGCGGAGAGGACCACCCGCAGCGCCGGAGCCGCGTCCGACCAGTCGGGGTGCAGGCACACCTCGGCGAGCACGATCGCCGACATCGCCCAGTCCAGGGCCGGATCGCCCAGCTCCGTGGTGCCCCAGTCGATGACGACGGGCCCGTCGGCGGTGCGGATCACGTTCTCCGGGTGCAGATCGAGATGCAGCACCCGGCCACCGGCCCGGGCGGGCACGGCATGCAGCCGGCGCAGCAGCGCGGCGAGTTCGGCCCCCGCGTCGGCCGGCGCCAGCTCGCCGCGGAACAGCAGCGCGGCCTGCGTAGGACCGTCGAGCCGCTCCATGACCAGATCGCCGGGCCCGAGCCCCGCGTCGGACCGGATCAGCGGCGCGGGAAAGCCGTGGCCGCGCACATAGCCCATGACCTCGGCCTCGGGCCGGGCGTCGAGCCCGTCCCGGTAGCGCCGCAGCACCCAGCCGGGATCGAGTGCGTAGACATCGGCGGTCCGGCCCCGCCCGAGCAGCACCAGTTCTCGTTCGCGCTGATCTTCCAACCGTCCCCCTACGACGAAGCCCCTGCGACGAAGCCCCTGCGACGAGGCCTCTACGAAGAAGGCCTCCGCCGGATCTTGTTGCCCAGCCAGACCACCGGATCGTACTTGCGGTCCGCGGCGCGCTCCTTCAGGGGGATCAGGGCGTTGTCGGTGATCTTGATGCCCTCGGGGCAGACCTCGGTGCAGCATTTGGTGATGTTGCAGTAGCCGAGGCCGTGCTCGTCCTGGGCGGTGCTCTTGCGGTCGAGGCCGCTCGCCTCGGCGGCGTCCAGCGGATGCATGTCGAGTTCGGCGACCCGCATCAGGAAGCGGGGACCGGCGAACGCCGGCTTGTTCTCCTCGTGGTCGCGCACCACATGGCAGGTGTCCTGGCACAGGAAGCACTCGATGCACTTGCGGAACTCCTGCGAGCGGTCCACGTCCTCCTGCGCCATCCGGTACTCGCCCGGCGCCAGCTCCGCGGGCGGCACGAACGCCGGGACCTGCCGCGCCTTCGTGTAGTTGAAGCCGACGTCCGTCACCAGATCCCGTACGACGGGGAAGGCGCGCAGCGGCGTCACGGTGACGGTCTCCTCGCGGGTGAAGGCCGACATGCGGGTCATGCACAGGAGACGGGGCCGCCCGTTGACCTCCGCCGAGCACGAGCCGCACTTGCCGGCCTTGCAGTTCCAGCGGACCGCGAGGTCGGGGGCCTGGGTGGCCTGCAGCCGGTGCACGATGTCGAGGACGACCTCGCCCTCGTGCACCTCGACCTCGAAGTCCCGCAGGTCCCCGCCGTCCTGGTCCCCGCGCCACACGCGGAAGTGCGCCCGGTACGCGTCACTCACTTCAGCAGCTCCTCTTCGGCCAGGTACTTCACCAGCTCCTCCTTCTCGAAGAGGGCGAGCAGGTCGGGGCGGACGGGCGGGGTCTCCTCGCGGGCCAGCGCGATCCGGCCGGATCCGGGATCCGCCGGGTCGCGCAGCCGGCACAGCAGGTTCAGCCGCCGCCAGTCACGGTTCATGCCGGGGTGGTCCTCGCGGGTGTGCCCGCCGCGCGACTCGGTGCGCTCCAGGGCGGCGCGGGCGATGCACTCGCTGACCAGCAGCATGTTCCGCAGGTCGAGCGCGAGGTGCCAGCCCGGGTTGAACTGCCGGTGCCCCTCGACCCCGGCCCGCCGGGCCCGCACCCGCAGCTCGCCGAGCTTGCGCAGCGCCTGCTCCATCTCGCCCTCCCGGCGGATGATGCCGACCAGGTCGTTCATCGTCTGCTGGAGTTCCTGGTGGAGGGTGTACGGGTTCTCGGGGACGGCGCCGTCCGCCGCGGGCTCGGCGGAGAAGGGGCGCAGCGCCTCGGCGGCCGCGGCGTCGATCCCGGCGTCGTCCACGGAGGGCCGCTCGGCGCGGCCGATGCCCTGTGCGTGCTCGGCGGCGTGCAGTCCGGCGCGCCGCCCGAAGACCAGCAGGTCGGACAGCGAGTTGCCGCCGAGCCGGTTGGAGCCGTGCATGCCGCCCGCGACCTCGCCGGCCGCGAAGAGGCCGGGCACGCCGCGCGCCGCCGCCGTGTCCGAGTCGACGGCGATGCCGCCCATCACGTAGTGGCAGGTCGGCCCGACCTCCATCGCCTCCGCGGTGATGTCGACGTCCGCCAGCTCCTTGAACTGGTGGTACATCGACGGCAGCCGGCGCCGGATCACCTCGGCGGGCATCCGCGTCGACACGTCCAGGAAGACGCCGCCGTGCGGGGAACCGCGGCCCGCCTTCACCTCGGAGTTGATCGCGCGGGCCACCTCGTCGCGGGGGAGCAGCTCGGGCGGGCGCCGGTTGTGGTCGGGGTCCTCGTACCAGCGGTCGCCCTCGGCCTCCGACTCCGCGTACTTCTCCTTGAAGACGTCGGGGATGTAGTCGAACATGAACCGCTTGCCCTCGGAGTTCCTGAGCACCCCGCCGTCGCCGCGCACGGACTCGGTGACGAGGATGCCCTTGACCGAGGGCGGCCAGACCATGCCCGTCGGATGGAACTGCACGAACTCCATGTTGAGCAGGGGAGCCCCGGCGAGCAGCGCCAGCGCGTGGCCGTCGCCCGTGTACTCCCACGAGTTCGACGTCACCTTGAACGACTTGCCGATGCCGCCCGTGGCCAGGACCACGCTCGGCGCCTCGATGACGAAGAAGCGCCCGGTCTCGCGCTCGTAGCAGAAGACGCCGCAGACCCGGCCCGCGTCGTCGGTCAGGACGCGGGTGACGGTGCACTCCTGGAAGACCTTGAGCCGGGACTCGTAGTCGCCGGTCTCCTTGTGGTCCTCCTGCTGGAGCTGGACGGTCTTCTGCTGGAGCGTGCGGATCAGCTCGAGGCCCGTACGGTCACCGACGTGCGCGAGGCGCGGGTACTCGTGCCCGCCGAAGTTGCGCTGGGATATCCGGCCGTCCTTCGTGCGGTCGAAGAGCGCGCCCCAGGTCTCCAGCTCCCACACCCGGTCGGGGGCCTCCTTGGCGTGCAGCTCGGCCATCCGCCACTGGTTGAGGAACTTGCCGCCGCGCATCGTGTCCCGGAAGTGGACCTGCCAGCCGTCGCCGGAGTTCACATTGCCCATCGCGGCCGCGATGCCGCCCTCGGCCATTACGGTGTGCGCCTTGCCGAACAGGGACTTGCAGATCACCGCCGTACGGGCGCCCCGCTCGCGGGCCTCGATCGCGGCCCGCAGCCCGGCGCCGCCGGCCCCGATCACGACGACGTCCCACTGCTGCCGCTCCACTACAGACATTCGGCCAGACCTCACCATCAGAAGAAGCGCGGATCGTCGAAGGCGCCGGAGGCGACCAGGTACACGTAGAGGTCGGCGAGCGCGACGCTCACCAGCGAGGCCCAGGCGAGCAGCATGTGGCGGGCGTTGAGCTTCCCGACCCAGCCCCACAGGCGGTAGCGCACCGGGTGCTTGGAGAAGTGCTTGAGGCGGCCGCCGACGATGTGCCGGCAGGAGTGGCAGGACAGGGTGTACGCCCAGATCAGCGTGATGTTCAGCAGGAACACCAGGGTGCCGAGGCCCATGTGGCCCCACGCGTAGTGCTCGTCGCGGAAGGACAGCACGGTGTCGTAGCTGAGGATGCAGGCGACGAGGACGGCCGCGTAGAAGAAGTAGCGGTGGATGTTCTGCAGGATCAGCGGGAAGCGGGTCTCGCCGCTGTACTTCTTGTGCGGTTCGGCGACAGCGCAGGCGGGCGGTGACGCCCAGAAGCCGCGGTAGTACGCCTTGCGGTAGTAGTAGCAGGTCAACCGGAAACCCAGCGGGAAGATCAGGATCAGCAGGGCGGGGGACAGGCCCCACCAGCCCCCTAACAGTTCCCAGTTGGGGCCGTGCCGCATCGGGGCGCAGTTGTCGGCCAGACACGGCGAGTAGAACGGCGAGACGTACGGGGCCGCGTAGTAGTCGGCGTTCGCGAAGGCCCGCCAGGTCGAGTAGACGACGAACGCGAGGAGTCCGCCCGCGGTCGCGGCGGGGGCCAGCCACCAGCGGTCCGTGCGCAGATGACGGGCGGTGATCGCGGCCCGGGTCCGGCTCCGGACGCCGGTGCCGCTTTCTGTGCCGGTGGCCAAGGAAGCCTCCGCAGGTGGGGTGGGTTCAGGGAGCGTGCCGGTCCCGTGCGCCGAGCCCTTCGTCGTCGGAGTCGGTCCACAGGGAGTTGTCGTACGGGGTGTCGGGGATCGGTACGACGTTCTTCGGTACGGGCTTCGGTACGGGCTGGATCGCGGGCTGCTCCACGGAGGGCGTCGCGGTGGCGCGCAGGAGGGCCACGCTTTCGCGCAGGTGCTCGGCGTCGGCGCGGACCCTGCGCAGATCAGGGCCCTTCGCCTCCGGCGGGAGCTGGTTGACGGCTCGGGTCAGTTCGTCCACGCAGCGCTGAACGACCGTCAGATCGTCGGTCAGGGACATGGTGTGCCTCGCTTCCGCGGGTTGCGGCGGAGATGCGTGTGCGGGTGCGAGTGTCGCGCGTCACATTGCGCTTTGGGAAGGGGGCGGTTCGGTTTCGACGGCGGCTGCGGCCCGGTGGGGCTTCTCGCGCAGTTCCCCGCGCCCCTGACGAGGCTGCGCCTCATCGGGGAAATGCGACGCGAAGCGTCTGCATTTCAGGGGCGCGGGGAACTGCGCGACCAGCCCCCACCCACCCGCAGCCGACAACGGCCGAATTGGGCCGCACGAGTGGGAAACGGGCCGGAGGCCGTCGTGTCGCCGACAGGCGAAGGGGCCGCCCCGTTTCCCTGGAGCAATAGATGTGATCAGCGACATATACCGCCAAACGTGATCACCAGGCCCGCTCCGGAGGTAGACGCCGAGATGCACCGAACCCCTAGGCGCCCAGGCGCAGCCGCCCGATCGGCCGCGTTCCTCGTGAGCGGTGCCCTCGCCGTGACCGCCCTCGCGGGGTGCGGCTCCGACGACGAGGCGAGCAAGCCCGCCGCCGGACCGGACATCGCCCCGGCCGCCCGCGAGCAGATCAAGGACGGCGGCACCCTGCGCTGGGCGATCGACGCCCTGCCGCAGACCCTGAACACCTTCCAGGCGGACGCCGACGCGAGCACCGCCCGGATCACCGGCGCCGTGCTGCCGTCGATGTTCCGCATCGACGCCCAGGGCCGCCCCGCCCGCGACGCCGACTACCTGGAGAAGGCGGAGGTCATCAAGACCGAGCCGAAGCAGGTCGTGCTGTACAAGCTGAACCAGCAGGCCGTCTGGAGCGACGGCCGCGAGATCGGCGCCCCCGACTTCGCCGCCCAGTGGCGCGCCCTGTCCGGCAAGGACTCCGCGTACTGGACGGCCCACAACGCCGGCTACGACCGCATCGAGAAGATCGAGCGCGGCGCGAACGACCTCGAGGTGCGGGTCACCTTCGCCAAGCCGTACGCGGACTGGCGCGCCCTGTTCTCACCGCTGTACCCCAAGGACGTCATGGGGACGCCGGACAGCTTCAACGAGGGCGCCCGGCGGGGGCTCAAGGTCACGGCGGGCCCGTTCGCCCTCGACGAGATCGACCGCGACGCCGAGCAGGCCACCCTCAAGCGGAACCCGCGCTGGTGGGGCGAGCAGCCCAAGCTCGACAAACTGGTCCTCGCCGCGGTGCCCCGCGCCGAGCGCCCCGCCGCGCTCGCCGCCGGAAAGCTCGACCTGGCCGATGTCGACCCGGGCGGCGCCGACCGCATCGCGTTCGCGGCCCGCGACAAGGGTGCCTCGGGCCCGCTGGCCCACGGCCCCGGCGCCGCGCTGACCCCGGCGCAGGCGACCCGTTCGTGGGCGATCGCGCACGGCGCGGACGACGACGAGGCGGCCGAGGAGGAGACCACGGCCCGCGCGAAGACGCGCAAGGCGGTCAGGAAGTACACCGCCGAGCAGGCGGAGCTGCACGGTTTCAAGCTCCGCAAGTCCCTGGAGCCCGCGTACACGCAGCTCGCCCTCAACGGTTCCTCGGGGCCGCTCGCCGACGAGCGGGTCCGGCGCGCCGTGGCCCGCGCCATCGACCGCAGCAAGCTCGCCGAGTCCGTCCTCAAGCCGCTCGGCCTGCCGGCCGGCACGGTCGACAACCACCTGGCCCTCGCCGGCCAGGACGCGTACGCCGACAACAGCGACGCGCTGGGCAAGCAGGACACGGCCGAGGCGCGGGCGCTGCTCGCCGAGGCGGGCTGGGTGCCCGGCGGCGCGGTCGACGAGGAGAAGAAGGACCACCCGAAGGCGGCCGGCAGCCGCGCCGACGACTCCTCCAAGGACTCCAAGGACTCCAAGGACTCCAAGGACTCGAAGGACGACAAGAAGGCGGGCAAGGAGAGCGGGGAGTCGGAGGACACCGGCGACGGTACGTACATCGTCGGCGAGGACGACCAGAAGTCCGGCGACGACGGGAAGCCGGGCGACACCGCAGCCGCGGCCTCCACCCCCTTGCTGGGCGCCGCCGCCGACACCTCCGCCCAGTACGTCGCCCTCCTCCACCAGGCCGACGCGGCGAAGCTGCGCGTGGCCGACCGGGAGAAGAACAAGCACTCCGACGGGCTGAAGAACGACGCCAAGCGGTACGACGCCCAGCAGGGCGGCGCCCCCGGCGCCTACGCCCCCAAGGGCACGGCCGCCCCCGCCCGCGCCGCCGCGGGCCCGCTCGCCAAGGACGGCAAGCCGCTGACCCTGCGCTTCGTGGTCCCCGCGGGCGCCGGCTCGGAGCAGCTGCGCTCGGTCGCGGACCGGATCACGCAGATGCTGGAGAAGATCGGCGTGCGCACCGACATCACGAAGGTCGCCGACGAGAGCTACTTCAAGGACCACATCGCGTCCGGCCAGTACGACCTCGCCCTGTACTCGTGGCCCGCCTCGGCCTACCCGGCCACCGACGCCCGCCCGATCTACGCCAAGCCCGTCCCGGCCGCCGACGGTTCGCTGACCGTCGAGCAGAACTACACGCGGGTCGGCACCGACCACATCGACCAGCTCTTCGACCAGGCCATCGGCGAGCTCGACCAGGACGAGGAGCGCTCGCTGGTCAAGCAGGCGGACGCCCGGATCTGGGCCGCCGCGGGATCGATTCCGCTCTACCAGCGCCCCGAGCTGGTGGCCGCCCGCAAGGACCTGGTCAACGCCGGAGCCTTCGGCTTCCAGGAGCCGGACTACGAGAACATCGGCTACCTCAAGCCCGGCGTGAAGCGCACCGCGCCCGCCCCGAAGGACCGCTGAACAGATTCTCAGATCAGATCCAGCTCAAGTCTCTTGCCCGCCGGACCACCCGGCGGGCAAGCTTGTTCACACCCATTGACCTGCGGATTCCCCCCACCTCGGGGCTCACCCCCACCTGCGCCCCCACCTGCGCGAAGAGCCCCGAAGAGCCTCAACCCGTCAAGCCCCGTACCATGGGGTGAGGCCGTGGCGTGTCCAGCCCGGCAGGGCGCGCGTATCACTGATGTACGCGCAGCCGTCCACTCACTCCGGGAGTACGCCGCAATATGGCCACGCGCCACGACATCCGTAACGTCGCCATCGTCGCCCACGTCGACCACGGCAAGACGACCATCGTCGACGCCATGCTCAAGCAGGCCGGCTCGTTCGCCGCGCACGCCGCCGAGTCGCTCGACGATCGCATGATGGACTCGAACGACCTGGAGCGTGAGAAGGGCATCACGATCCTCGCCAAGAACACGGCGGTCAAGTACCACCCGAAGGATGGCGGCGACGTCATCACGATCAACATCATCGACACCCCGGGCCACGCCGACTTCGGTGGCGAGGTCGAGCGCGGTCTGTCGATGGTCGACGCGGTGGTCCTGCTCGTGGACGCGTCCGAGGGCCCGCTCCCGCAGACCCGCTTCGTGCTGCGCAAGGCGCTGCAGCAGCGGCTGCCCGTCATCCTGTGCATCAACAAGACGGACCGTCCGGACTCCCGGATCGACGAGGTCGTCAACGAGACGTACGACCTCTTCCTCGACCTGGACGCCGACGAGGACCAGATCGAGTTCCCGATCGTCTACGCGTGCGGCCGTGACGGCATCGCGTCGCTGACCAAGCCGGAGAACGGCACGGTCCCGGCGGACTCCACCAACCTGGAGCCGTTCTTCTCGACGATCCTGGAGCACGTCCCGGCCCCCTCGTACGAGGAGTCGGCCCCGCTGCAGGCCCACGTCACCAACCTCGACGCCGACAACTTCCTCGGCCGTATCGCGCTGCTCCGTGTCGAGCAGGGCGAGCTGCGCAAGGGCCAGACCGTGGCCTGGATGAAGCGCGACGGTTCGGTCTCGAACGTCCGCATCACCGAGCTGATGATGACCGAGGCGCTCACCCGCAAGCCCGCGGAGGTCGCCGGCCCCGGTGACATCTGCGCGGTCGCCGGCATCCCCGAGATCATGATCGGTGAGACCCTCGCCGACCCGGAGAACCCGGTCGCGCTGCCGCTCATCACGGTGGACGAGCCGGCCATCTCCATGGTCATCGGTACCAACACCTCGCCGCTCGTCGGCCGTGGCGGCACCGGCAAGGGCGCCACCGCCAAGGCCGCGGTCAAGGACCGCAAGGTCACCGCGCGCCAGGTCAAGGACCGCCTCGACCGCGAGCTGATCGGTAACGTGTCGCTGCGCGTCCTCGACACCGAGCGTCCCGACGCCTGGGAGGTCCAGGGCCGTGGTGAGCTCGCGCTCGCCATCCTGGTCGAGCAGATGCGCCGCGAGGGCTTCGAGCTGACCATCGGCAAGCCGCAGGTCGTCACCCGCGAGGTCGACGGCAAGACGCACGAGCCCGTCGAGCGCCTGACCGTCGACGTCCCCGAGGAGCACATGGGCGCGGTCACGCAGCTCATGGGCGTCCGCAAGGGCCGCATGGACAACATGTCGAACCACGGCTCCGGCTGGGTCCGCATGGAGTTCGTGGTGCCGTCGCGTGGCCTCATCGGCTTCCGTACCGAGTTCCTGACGAACACCCGCGGTACGGGTATCGCCCACTCCATCCACGAGGGCCACGAGCCGTGGTTCGGCACCCTGACGACCCGTAACAACGGTTCGCTGGTCGCCGACCGCGCCGGTGCCGTCACCGCGTTCGCGATGACGAACCTCCAGGAGCGCGGCGTGCTGTTCACCGACCCCGGCACCGAGGTGTACGAGGGCATGATCGTCGGCGAGAACTCGCGCGCCGACGACATGGACGTGAACATCACGAAGGAGAAGAAGCTCACCAACATGCGCTCCTCCTCCGCCGACTCCTTCGAGGCGATCGTCCCGCCGCGCAAGCTGTCGCTCGAGCAGTCCCTGGAGTTCTGCCGTGACGACGAGTGCGTCGAGGTGACCCCGGAGGCCGTCCGCATCCGCAAGGTCGTCCTGGACCAGAAGGAGCGCGGCCGCACGGCCTCGCGCGCCAAGCACGGCTGACACCAGGCCAGTTGACGGCTGAAGGGCCCGGCACCCCCACGGGGTGCCGGGCCCTTCGCGTGTCCGTGGCCGGCCGTGTGCGGGTTTGCCGCTCCTTGGGGTACTGGCCGGTGTACTCGGGAGTCGGGGGCCGCTACGCTGCGAGAGCGTGGCGCGCGTAGACCCTTCGGGTCCGCCGACCGGGCCGCCGCCGGATTCCCGGCTGTGGGCGCACCTCATATCAAGGGTGAGCGCCGTGGTCCGCTCACGCAACTCGATTTCTCCCACATCCCGTCCGGTATCCGGACGCTGCTGACCGATAGATAGGTAACGTGCCCGTTTCGTGACCCTCTCGTCCGGATCGGTTTGTCCGGATTTTGGGAGAAGTACGCATCAGGTGTGATCGAACCGAGACCAAAACACTGTGGTCGGGAGCCCGTAGGTGGCTAATAGTTGACGCCGTAGAGCTCGGGTCAATGGGTCACGCGCAGTGGGGAGCGCCGACTCACGAGCACACTGGGGCGCTCGAAGCGCCGGGGCGGCAGGGGTGCCGAACCGGGGTGGATGCGCCCTCTCTCGCAGTGAACAAGTGGACTCATGAGGAGGAACCCCATGCGTGGTGCCAAGAGCGCCAAGTGGGTGGCGGGCGCGGCGATCATCGCTCTGGCCGCGACCGCGTGCGGAGGCGGCAACAGCGACAGCGGCAAGGACGACAAGGCCGCCGTCGACCCGAACGGCACGTTCTCCGTCGAGGTGGGTGAGCCGCAGAACCCCCTGCAGCCCGCCAACACCATGGAGTCCAACGGCAGCATCGTTCTGTCCACGCTGTTCTCGCAGCTGGTGGACTACGACGCCAAGGGCAACATCACCATGGTGAACGCCCAGTCGGTCGACACCACGGACAACAAGACCTTCACGGTCAAGCTGAAGCCGGGCTGGAAGTTCCACGACAACACCCCGGTCACCGCCGACTCGTACGTCAAGGCCTGGAACTGGGCCGCCAACCCGGCGAACAAGCAGACCAACAGCTTCTGGTTCTCGGACATCAAGGGCTACGACGACGTCGCGCCGGCCAAGGGCAAGGCGAAGACCGACAAGATGTCCGGTCTGAAGGTCGTCGACGAGAACACCTTCACCATCGAGCTCTCGAAGCCGATCCCGTACTTCGTGTACAAGCTGGGCTACGAGGTCTTCTCGCCGCTGCCCGAGTCCTTCTTCAAGGACCCGACGGCCGCCGGTCAGAAGCCGGTCGGCAACGGCCCGTACAAGTTCGTCTCCTGGCAGCACAAGAAGGAGATCAAGGTCACCCGCTTCGACGGGTACCAGGGCCCCAACAAGGCGAAGAACGGTGGTGTGACGTTCAAGAACTACACCAACCTCGAAACCGCCTACGAGGACCTGAAGTCGGGCAACGTCGACGTCCTGCGTCAGCTCGCCCCGAAGGACCTGCCGGTCTACAAGCAGGACCTGGGTGACCGCGCGGTCGACCAGTCCTACTCGGCGATCCAGACGCTGGCCGTGGCGTACTACACGAAGCAGTGGAAGGACATCGACCCCAAGGTCATCCAGGGTCTGTCCATGGCGATCGACCGTGACACCATCACGAAGACCGTGCTCCAGGGCACGCGTGAGCCGGCCACGGGCTGGGTCGCCAAGGGCGTCCTCGGCTACCAGCCGAACGCCGCGGGCGACGTCACCAAGTACGACCCGGCCAAGGCCAAGAAGCTCATCGAAGAGGGCGGCGGCGTCCCGGGCAACAAGATCTCCATCCAGTTCAACGCGGACGGTGGTCACAAGGAGTGGGTGGACGCCGTCTGTGGCTCCATCAAGAAGGCCGTCAACGTGACCTGCGTGGGCGACTCGAAGGCCGACTTCCAGGCGGACACCAACGCGCGTGACGCCAAGGAAGTCAAGTCGATGTACCGCTCCGGCTGGGTGCTCGACTACCCGTTCAACGCCAACTTCGTGCGTGACCTGTTCGGCACGAAGTCGGACGGTAACCAGGGTGGCTTCTCCAACAAGAAGGTCGACGAGATGATCGCCGACGCCGACAGCGCCAAGACGCTGGAGGAGTCGGAGAAGAAGTACCAGGACGTCGAGAAGCAGCTGGTCAACTACATGCCGACCATCCCGCTCTGGTACTACAAGGTCAACGCGGGCTACTCGGAGCGGGTCTCCGGCGTCAAGTACGCGCAGGACGGCGACCCGATCCTGGACGGCGTCCAGGTCCACAAGTAGTAACCGCTGACAGCGTTCGTGTCCGCTGCACCCCGGCCGCACCCGGGGGCAGCGGTACGTGCGGGCCGAAAAACTGGCCGGGGGGCCCTTTTCACTGTATGTACCGCGCTCGCTTTGGAGTGCGCGGACGTGCGTACGGCGAAAAGGGCCCCTTGCTGCGATTGACATGGAGGCATGATGGGGCGCTATGTCGCACGACGACTGCTCCAGATGATCCCGGTGTTCATCGGGACGACTCTGCTTATCTTTCTCATGGTGTACGCCCTGCCCGGCGACCCCGTCCGGGGTCTCTTCGGCGACAAGGCGAGCAGCCCGCAGATCATTGCGCAGCTGCGCCATGAGTACGGGCTCGACCAGCCCGTGCTGGTCCAGTACTGGCACTACATGCGGGACATGATCCTGCACTTCGACTTCGGCACGCAGATCGCCTCGGGGCGCCCGGTGACCGACGTCCTCGGCGACGCGTTCCCGGTGACCATCCGGCTGGCGTCCCTCGCCTTCGTGATCGAAGCGGTCCTGGGCATCCTGCTCGGCGTCATCGCCGGCATGCGCGCCGGCAAGCTCGTCGACACCGGCGTGCTGTTCCTGACGCTGCTGCTGATCTCGGTCCCCGTGTTCGTGCTCGGGTTCATCTTCAAGACGGTCTTCGCCTTCCAGCTGGGCTGGATGCAGCCGAACGTCAACAACGACCAGAACTACAGCGAGTTGCTGATGCCGGCCATCGTGCTGGCGGCCGCCTCGCTCGCGTACGTGGCCCGACTGACCCGTACGTCGGTCGCGGAGAACCTCCGCTCCGACTACATGCGCACCGCGGTGGCCAAGGGCCTGCCCAAGCAGCGCATCATCGGCGTCCACCTGCTGCGCAACTCGCTGATCCCGGTCGTCACCTTCCTCGGCACCGACCTCGGTGCCCTGATGGGCGGCGCCGTCGTGACCGAGGGTCTGTTCAACATCCACGGCGTCGGCGGCACGATCTACGAAGCCCTGTCGCGCCGGGAGGGAACCACGCTGGTCGGACTGGTGACCATCCTGGTTCTCGTCTACCTCGTCACCAGCCTGATCGTCGACCTGCTCTACGCGGTCCTGGACCCGAGGATTCGCTATGTCTGATCTGACCAAGTCCGCGGAAGCCCCCGCCGCAGCCGCCGCCGGCGGTCAACTGCCCGAGCCCACGGTCAAGGTGAAGGCCGAGAAGGCCCGCAGCCTGTGGAGCGACGCCTGGCGCGACCTCCGCTCCAACTGGATCTTCATCGTCTCGGCGCTGCTGATCCTGCTGCTCCTGGTGATCTCGGCCTTCCCCGGCCTGTTCACGGGCATCGACCCGACCGACCGCGACCTGGCCAACCACTACCTCGGCAAGCCCGAGCTGGGGAAGGTCTTCTCCGACGGCTGGCTCGGCTACGACGCCCAGGGCCAGAGCGTCTACTCGCGCATGATCCACGGCACCCGTGCCTCGGTCATGGTCGGCCTCGGCACCACACTCGTGGTCACCCTCTTCGGTGGTCTGATCGGCATGCTCGCCGGCTACTTCGGTGGCTGGATGGACGCGATCCTCTCCCGTCTCACCGACATGTTCATGGGCATCCCGTTCCTCCTGGGCGCGATGGTCATGCTCAACGCCTTCTCGGACCGCAGCATCCCCGTCGTCATCGCCGCCCTCGCCTTCCTCGGCTGGACGCAGACGGCGCGCGTCATGCGCGGCTCGGTCATCACGGTCAAGCAGGCGGACTACGTGCAGGCGGCCCGCGCCCTCGGCGCCGGGACCAACCGCATCCTGTTCAAGCACATCCTGCCGAACGCCATCGCGCCGGTGATCGTGGTCGCCACGATCTCGCTCGGTGTCTACATCGCCGCCGAGGCCACCCTGTCCTTCCTCGGACTCGGCCTCACCAGCGGTGTCTCGTGGGGTGCCGACATCTCCGCGGGCGGCAACTCGATCCGCGTGGCGCAGCACATCATCCTGTTCCCGTCGATCATGCTCAGCATCGCCGTCCTGTCGTTCATCATGCTCGGCGAAGCGGTGCGCAACGCCCTCGACCCGAAGATGCGCTGAGGGAGGCGTACATGACCATCATCGACAACCCCGCGCTGGTTCCGGCCCCGCGGTCCGACGACGACGGGCCCCTGCTCGAAGTCCGCGACCTGCACGTCGAGTTCCACACCCGTGACGGCATCGTCCGTGCGGTGAACGGCGTCAACTACAGCGTCAGCTCCGGCGAGACGCTGGCCGTACTCGGCGAGTCCGGCTCCGGCAAGTCCGTCACCGCCCAGGCGATCATGGGCATCCTCGACATGCCGCCCGGCAAGATCCCGCAGGGCGAGATCCTGTACCGCGGCCAGGACATGCTGAAGATGGCGCCGGACGAGCGGCGCAAGCTGCGCGGCGCGAAGATCGCCATGATCTTCCAGGACGCGCTGTCCTCCCTCAACCCCGTGCTGACGGTGGGCTACCAGCTCGCCGAGATGTTCCGGGTGCACCAGGGCCTCAGCAAGAAGGAGGCCAAGGCGAAGGCCATCGAGCTGATGGACCGGGTGAAGATCCCGGCCGCGGCGGCCCGCGTCAACGACTACCCGCACCAGTTCTCCGGCGGTATGCGCCAGCGCATCATGATCGCGATGGCGCTCGCCCTGGAGCCGGACCTGATCATCGCCGACGAGCCGACCACGGCCCTCGACGTGACGGTCCAGGCCCAGGTCATGGACCTGCTCGCGGAGCTGCAGCGCGAGTACAACATGGGCCTCATCCTCATCACGCACGACCTGGGCGTCGTCGCCGACGTCGCCGACAAGATCGCCGTGATGTACGCGGGCCGGATCGTCGAGCAGGCGCCGGTCCACGAGATCTACAAGCGGCCCGCGCACCCGTACACGCGCGGTCTGCTGGACTCGATCCCGCGCCTGGACCAGAAGGGCCAGGAGCTCTACGCGATCCAGGGTCTGCCGCCCAACCTCCTGAAGACCCCGCCCGGTTGCGCGTTCAACCCGCGGTGCCCGAAGGCGCAGGACATCTGCCGCACCGACATCCCGGCGCTCGTCGAGGTGACGGAGCAGGACGGCGGCGCGCTGCCCGGCCGGCGCAGCGCCTGCCACTTCTGGAAGGAGACGATCCATGGCTGAGCTCAGCAAGAAGGACTCCGAGAACGCAGCCGTGGACGCCACCCCGAACGTCACGGACGTCGAGGTCGTCAAGGCGGCCGGTGAGGACGCGGCCGTCGCCGCCCTCGACAGGACGATCGAGCGCGGGGAGCCGATCCTCCAGGTCCGCAACCTGAAGAAGCACTTCCCGCTCACGCAGGGCATCCTCTTCAAGAAGCAGATCGGCGCGGTCAAGGCCGTCGACGGGATCTCCTTCGACCTGTACCAGGGCGAGACCCTGGGCATCGTCGGCGAGTCCGGCTGCGGCAAGTCGACCGTCGCCAAGCTCCTGATGAGCCTGGAGAAGGCGACCGCGGGCGAGGTCTTCTACAAGGGCCAGGACATCACCAGGCTGTCGGGACGCGCCCTGAAGGCCGTCCGCCGCAACATCCAGATGGTGTTCCAGGACCCGTACACCTCGCTCAACCCGCGTATGACGGTGGGCGACATCATCGGGGAGACCTTCGAGATCCACCCCGAGGTGGCTCCGAAGGGCGACCGGCGCCGCAAGGTCCAGGACCTGCTCGACGTCGTCGGCCTCAACCCGGAGTACATCAACCGGTACCCGCACCAGTTCTCCGGCGGTCAGCGCCAGCGCATCGGCATCGCCCGCGGCCTCGCGCTCAACCCGGAGATCATCATCTGCGACGAGCCGGTGTCGGCCCTGGACGTGTCCGTCCAGGCGCAGGTCATCAACCTGATGGAGAAGCTGCAGGACGAGTTCAACCTCTCCTACATCTTCATCGCGCACGACCTGTCGATCGTCCGGCACATCTCGGACCGGGTCGGGGTCATGTACCTCGGCAAGATGGCCGAGATCGGCACGGACACGCAGATCTACGACCACCCGACGCACCCCTACACGCAGGCGCTGCTCTCCGCGGTGCCCGTGCCGGACCCGGAGGCCCGTGAGGGCCGCGAGCGCATCATCCTCACCGGTGACGTGCCCTCGCCGGCGAACCCGCCCTCGGGCTGCCGCTTCCGCACCCGGTGCTGGAAGGCGCAGGACAAGTGCGCCGAGGAGGTCCCGCTCCTCGCGATCCCCGAGCGCTTCAAGGGCTCGGACTCGGAGGCGGCCCACGATTCCGCCTGCCACTTCGCCGAGGAGAAGGACGTCGTCCACGCGTCCTGACCCGCACACCAAGCCCGCCGGCCCGCACCTCCTGGTGCGGGCCGCCGGTCGTTCCGGGAACGGGACCGCGCAGTAGGGGCCGAGCCCCCTTGTCCGGCCACGCGCGCCCACGCGCCGGAGCCCCTCCCGATACGGCCCCGACGGGGCACTTGGCCCGCGCCCCCTGACGGGGCTGATCTGCACCGGCCCGCTCGCCTTTGGCCAGCCGCCTTCTCCCACCCGCCCGCCCCCTCCGGGGCGTTCGGCCCGGCACTCGGCCTCGGGCAGCAGCCCCCTGGGCGAGCCGTGCAGCGGGCCTCCGCCACAGTCGCCGAGCTCCGCCGCCGTCAGCCGCGCCGTCGTGGCCGCGCGCGCCCACGCGGCGCAGCCGTAATGCGACACCGCCCCCTGCTCGGGCCGCACCGGCTACGCGCTCCAGTTGCCTTCGCCGTCGGCGGCACCCCGCGCAGCTGACGACGCAGCCAGCCCCCGAGCGTTGTCAGAGCTCGGTCGTATCGTGGCGGCATGGCAGCGATCAATGTTCCGCACACAGTCCTCGAGCCCTGGTCCGAGGGTGATTTGGACCTGCTCCGGAGGAACAACACGCCGGAGATGACCGAACACCTCGGTGGTCCGGAGAGCGAGGAGCGGCTCGTCGAGAGGCACCGGCGCTACCTCGACCCGGAGGCGAACGGGACCATGTTCCGTGTCGTGCTGCTGCCGAAGGGCCGGGCGGTGGGCTCGACCGGCTTCTGGGACCACGAGTGGGGCGGCGAGCCGGCCTACGAGACGGGGTACGGGATCCTGCCGGAGTTCCAGGGGCGCGGCCTGGCGGTGGCGGCGACCAAGGCGGTGGTCGCCAGGGCCGCGGCCGACGGCAGGCGTCGCTTCCTGTACGCCTTTCCCTCCGTCCACCACGCCGCGTCGAACGCGGTCTGCCGCAAGGCGGGGTTCGAACTCGTCGAGGAGTGCGAGTTCGAGTACCCCAAGGGGAACTTCATCCGCTCGAACGTGTGGCGGACGGACCTTTCGGCGGCCGCCGCCTAGCCGCCGCCCACGTTCACATCGTCACATCGCGGAGGAGAACCGTGGTTCAGGCTCAGTTCATGCGCACCGCCCGACTCGAGCTCGTACCCCTCGAAGTGGCGCACGCCGGGGAGATGGTGCGGGTGCTTCGGGATCCGGCGCTGCACGGCTTCATCGGGGGTGAGCCGTACGGTGAGGAGGAGCTCAGGGCGCGGTACGAGAGGCTCGTCGCGGGGTCTCCGGACCCGGGCACCGTCTGGCTGAACTGGGTCGTACGGGTCACGGAGGAGCACGTCCTGACCGGCACCGTCCAGGCCACCGTCGACCTCACCCACCGCACCGCCGAGATCGCCTGGATCACCGGCACCCCCTGGCAGGGCAGAGGCATCGCGAGCGAGGCGGCGAAGGCCCTGGCCGACGCCCTGGCGGCCGGCCGGATCGCGGGCCCGCTCGACACGGTCCTGGCCCACATCCACCCGGAGCACCACGCCTCCGCCGCCGTGGCCCGAGCCGCGGGCCTCACTCCCACCGACGTCCACCAGGACGGCGAGGTCCGCTGGGTCCGCCCCGCACCGGCCGTCTGACCGGCCCTCCCGCGGCCTCTTCCGACCGCGTACACCCGTTGGCCCACCCGGCGTGCGACATGTCCGGGTTGAGTTGATATTGAGGCGTACGTGACGCGTGATCGGCAAGAGTCGGTAAGAGGAGGCACTCCATGCGTGGAGCCACGCACGCCAAATGGGCTGCAGGTGCGGTGGCCGTAGCCCTCGCGGCGACGGCCTGTGGTGGAGGCAGTGACAGTGGGGGAGGCGGCGGTGGCGGTGACGGCTCCGGCGTCGTGCGCTCCTCCTGGGGCGACCCGCAGAACCCGCTGGAGCCCGCCAACACCAACGAGGTGCAGGGCGGCAAGGTCCTCGACATGATCTTCCGGGGTCTCAAGCGGTACGACCCGAAGACCGGCGAGGCCAAGGACATGCTCGCCGAGAAGATCGACACCTCCGACTCGCAGAACTTCACCATCACCGTCAAGGACGGCTGGACGTTCTCAAACGGCGAGAAGGTCACCGCGAAGTCCTTCGTCGACGCCTGGAACTACGGCGCGAGCCTGAAGAACAACCAGAAGAACGCCTACTTCTTCGGCCAGATCGACGGCTACGACAAGGTCCACCCCGACAGCGGCACCCAGTCGGCCCAGACCCTGTCCGGCCTCAAGGTCACCGGCGACCGCACCTTCACGGTCAAGCTGAACCAGAAGTTCTCGCTGTGGCCCGACACCCTCGGCTACGCGGCCTTCTCCCCGCTCCCGAAGGCGTTCTTCGACGACCACGAGGCCTGGGTCAAGAAGCCCGTGGGCAACGGCCCGTACACGGTGGATTCGTACCAGAAGGGCTCCCAGATGTCCCTGCGCAAGTGGGACAAGTACCCGGGACCCGACGGCGCGCAGAACGGCGGCGTGGACCTCAAGGTCTACACCGACAACAACACGGCCTACACCGACCTGACCGCCGGCAACCTCGACCTCGTCGACGACGTGCCCGCGTCCCAGCTCAAGAACGTGAAGGCCGACCTCGGCGACCGGTACATCAACACGCCGGCCGGCATCCTGCAGACCCTCGCCTTCCCGTTCTACGACCCCGCGTGGAACAAGGCGGACAGCGACAAGGTCCGCAAGGGCCTGTCCATGGCGATCAACCGCAAGCAGATCACCGAGACGATCTTCCAGAACACCCGCACCCCGGCCACCGACTGGACCTCCCCGGTCCTCGGCGAGAAGGGCGGCTACAAGCCCGGCCTGTGCGGCAAGTACTGCGACTACAACCCCACCGAGGCCAAGAAGCTGGTCAAGGAGGGCGGCGGCATCCCCGGCGGCCAGGTGCAGCTCGGCTACAACGCCGACACCGGCAGCCACAAGGAGTGGGTGGACGCGGTCTGCAACTCCATCAACAACGCGCTGGACAACGACAAGGCCTGCGTCGGCAGCCCCACCGGCACCTTCGCCGACTTCCGCAACAAGATCACGCAGAAGAAGATGAAGGGCCCGTTCCGCGCCGGCTGGCAGATGGACTACCCGCTCATCCAGAACTTCCTGCAGCCGCTGTACTACACCAACGCCTCCTCCAACGACGGCCACTGGTCGAACAAGCAGTTCGACAAGCTGATCGACGAGGCGAACGCCGAGTCCGACTCCGCGGCGGCCATCAAGAAGTTCCAGGAGGCCGAGGGCGTCGTCCGCGACAACATGGCCGCGATCACGCTCTGGTACCAGAACGGCAGCGCCGGCTACTCGGACAAGGTCTCCAACGTCGCGCTGAACCCGTTCAGCGTCCCCGTCTACAACGAGATCAAGGTCAACTGACCCCAGGAGGGCGGCAGTCCGGACCGGTCACCGGCCGGACTGCCGCCCTCACCGCTCACGGAACCGGAACCCGGAGTCCTCATGGGACGTTATGTGATCCGGCGCCTGCTGCAGATGATCCCGGTCTTCATCGGCGCGACGCTGCTGATCTTCCTCATGGTCAACGTGATGGGCGACCCGATCGCCGGCCTCTGCGGCGACCGGGCCTGCGACCCGGCCACCAAGGCCCAGCTGGAGAAGGAGTTCGGCCTCGACAAGCCGGTGCTCCAGCAATACCTGACGTACATGGGGAACGTGTTCACCGGCGACTTCGGCACGGCGTTCAACGGCCAGAAGGTCACCGAGCTGATGGCCAGCGCGTTCCCGGTCACCATCCGGCTGACCATCGTCGCCATCCTCTTCGAGATCATCGTCGGCATCACCCTCGGTGTGATCACCGGCCTGCGCCGCGGCCGCCCGATCGACACCGGCGTGCTGCTGCTGACCCTCGTCGTGATCTCCATCCCGACGTTCGTCACCGGTCTGCTGCTGCAACTGCTGCTCGGCGTCGAATGGGGCTGGATCAGTCCAGCGGTCTCCACCGAGGCCCCGTTCAGCGAACTGATCGTGCCGGGCCTCGTGCTCGCCTCGGTCTCCCTCGCCTACGTGACCCGGCTGACCCGCACCTCGATCGCGGAGAACCGGCGCGCCGACTACGTCCGCACCGCCATCGCGAAGGGCCTGCCCCGGCGCCGCGTCATCACCCGGCACCTGCTGCGCAACTCGCTGATCCCCGTGGTCACCTTCATCGGCGCCGACATCGGCTCCCTGATGGGCGGCGCCATCGTCACCGAGCGCATCTTCAACATCCACGGCGTCGGCTTCCAGATCTACCAGGGCATCGTGCGCCAGAACACCCAGACCGTGGTCGGCTTCGTCACGATCCTCGTCCTGGTCTTCCTCATGGTGAACCTGATCGTCGACCTCCTGTACGCCGTACTCGACCCGAGGATCCGCTATGCCTGAACCCGAAGCGCCAGAGCCTGCACCCTGGTCCGGCGGCGGGCGGGCCCCCGAGGACGGGGCCATCGCGGCGACCGGCATGGGCGGCGCCATGGACCTCGCCACGAGCGAGGGCGAGACCCTGGAGAAGACCCGAACCGGCGGACCCGCCGGCGGCGGTCCCTCCGGCAAGCCCCGCAGCCTGTGGTCGGACGCCTGGCGCGACCTGCGCCGCAACCCGGTCTTCATCATCTCCGGGCTGATCATCCTGTTCCTGGTCTTCATCTCGATCTGGCCGCAGGCCATCGCCTCGGGAAACCCGCTCTCCTGCGACCTCGCCAAGGCCCAGGAGGGCTCCCAGCCGGGCCACCCCTTCGGCTTCAACGGCCAGGGCTGCGACGTCTACACCCGGACCGTGTACGGCGCCCGGAACTCGATCACCGTCGGCGTCTGCGCCACCCTCGGCGTCGCGCTCCTCGGCTCCGTCCTCGGCGGCCTCGCGGGCTTCTTCGGCGGCTTCTGGGACTCGATCCTGTCCCGGATCACCGACATCTTCTTCGCGATCCCCGTCGTCCTCGGCGGCCTCGTCCTGCTGTCCGTCGTCACCAGCAACACCGTCTGGCCCGTCGTCGGCTTCATGGTGCTGCTCGGCTGGCCGCAGATCTCCCGCATCGCCCGCGGCTCCGTCATCACCGCCAAACAGCACGACTACGTGCAGGCGGCCCGCGCCCTCGGCGCCTCCAACTCCCGCATGCTGCTGCGGCACATCACGCCGAACGCCATCGCACCGGTCATCGTCGTCGCGACCATCGCGCTCGGCACGTACATCGCGCTCGAGGCGACCCTCTCGTACCTCGGTGTCGGTCTGAAGCCGCCGGCCGTCAGCTGGGGCATCGACATCTCGGCCGCCTCCGCCTACATCCGCAACGCCCCCCACATGCTGCTGTGGCCGGCCGGCGCCCTCGCCCTCACCGTCCTCGCGTTCATCATGCTCGGCGACGCGGTGCGCGACGCCCTCGACCCGAAGCTGAGGTAGCGCCCATGCCGTTGCTCGAAGTACACGATCTGCACGTCGAGTTCCACACCCGGGACGGCGTCGCCAAGGCCGTGAACGGCGTCAACTACACCGTCGACGAGGGCGAGACACTCGCCGTGCTCGGCGAGTCAGGCTCCGGCAAGTCCGTCACCGCCCAGGCCGTCATGGGCATCCTCGACGTGCCGCCCGGCAAGATCACCGGCGGCGAGATCCTCTTCAAGGGCCGCGACCTGCTGAAGCTCAAGGAGGAGGAGCGGCGCAGGGTGCGCGGCGCCGAGATGGCGATGATCTTCCAGGACGCGCTGTCCTCCCTCAACCCCGTGCTCAGCGTCGGCGAGCAGATCGGCGAACTGTTCGTCGTCCACAAGGGCACGTCCAAGAAGGACGGGAAGGCCAAGGCCGTCGAGCTGATGGACCGGGTGCGCATCCCCGCCGCGAAGGAACGCGTCGGCCAGTACCCGCACCAGTTCTCCGGCGGCATGCGCCAGCGCATCATGATCGCGATGGCGCTCGCCCTCGAACCCGACCTGATCATCGCCGACGAGCCCACCACGGCCCTCGACGTCACCGTGCAGGCCCAGGTCATGGACCTGCTCGCCGAGCTCCAGCGCGAGCTCAACATGGGCCTCATCCTCATCACCCACGACCTCGGCGTCGTCGCCGACGTCGCCGACAAGATCGCCGTCATGTACGCGGGCCGCATCGTCGAGACGTCCCCCGTCCACGGGATCTACAAGCGGCCCGCCCACCCGTACACCAAGGGCCTGCTCGAGTCGATCCCGCGCCTGGACCAGAAGGGCCAGGAGCTGTTCGCCATCAAGGGACTGCCGCCCAACCTCATGAACATCCCGCCCGGCTGCGCCTTCAACCCGCGCTGCCCGATGGCCCAGGACATCTGCCGCACCGACGTCCCGCCGCTCTACGAGGTCGCCCCGGAGCGGCGCAGCGCCTGCCACTTCTGGAAGGAGACGCTCGATGCCTCAAGCTGAACCCCTCCTGGAGGTACAGGGCCTGGTCAAGCACTACCCCCTCACCCAGGGCATCCTGATCAAGAAGCAGGTCGGCGCGGTCAAGGCCGTCGACGGCGTCGACTTCGAGCTGGCCCAGGGCGAGACCCTCGGCATCGTGGGCGAGTCCGGCTGCGGCAAGTCGACCGTCGCCAAGATGCTGGTCAACCTCGAACGCCCCACCGCCGGCGCCATCAAGTACAAGGGCGAGGACATCACCAAGCTGTCCGGCCGCGCCCTGAAGGCCGTCCGCCGCAACATCCAGATGGTGTTCCAGGACCCGTACACCTCGCTCAACCCGCGCATGACGGTCGGCGACATCATCGGCGAGCCGTACGAGATCCACCCCGAAGTGGCCCCGAAGGGCGACCGGCGCAAGCGCGTCCAGGACCTCCTCGACGTGGTCGGCCTCAACCCCGAGTACATCAACCGGTACCCGCACCAGTTCTCCGGCGGCCAGCGCCAGCGCATCGGCATCGCCCGCGGCCTCGCCCTGCGCCCCGAGATCATCGTCGCCGACGAACCGGTCTCCGCGCTCGACGTCTCCGTCCAGGCCCAGGTCGTCAACCTCCTCGACCGGCTCCAGTCCGAGTTCGACCTCTCCTACGTCTTCATCGCGCACGACCTCTCGATCGTGCGGCACATCTCCGACCGGGTCGGCGTGATGTACCTGGGCCGCATCGTCGAGATCGGCACGGACGCCGAGATCTACGAGCATCCGACGCACCCCTACACGCAGGCGCTGCTTTCGGCCGTGCCCGTCCCGGACCCGGACGCGCGCGAGCACCGCGAGCGGATCATCCTCTCCGGCGACGTCCCGTCCCCGGCGAACCCGCCCTCGGGCTGCCGCTTCCGCACCCGCTGCTGGAAGGCGCAGCAGCGCTGCGTGGACGAGGTCCCCCTCCTGGCGGTCCCGGCGGTCTTCCGCATCGGCGAGGAGGCCAACCCCGCGAAGCACCCGTCGGCCTGCCACTTCGCGGAAGAGAAGCACGTGGTGCCCAGCGATTAGGGGGCAGTTCCGTCTGCTGGGTTCGCTGGTTCGGCGGCTCTCCCCGCGTCGTGGCTGATCGCGCAGTTCCCCGCGCCCCTGAAGGCATGCGGCTTCGCCGCGCCTTCCCCAGATGAAAGGCGCCCCGCGCCTTTGTCGGGGAGATGCGGCGCGAAGCGCCATGCATCTCAGGGGCGCGGGGAACTGCGCGACCAGCCCCCACCGGGCCGTCAGCGACCGTCCAACCCCAGCGACCTCTTCAGGAAGTCCACCTGGAGCAGGAGCAGGTTCTCGGCGACCTGCTCCTGTGGCGTCATGTGCGTGACACCGGACAGTGGCAGCACCTCGTGCGGTCGCCCGTCCGCCAACAGCGCGGAGCTCAGCCGCAGCGCGTGCGCCACGACCACGTTGTCGTCGGCCAGCCCGTGCACGATGAGCATCGGCCGGTGCTGCGCGGCCACCTCGGACAGCCCGTCGTCCGTCACCAGAGAACTCTTCGCGTACGCCGCCGAGTCGACACCCGGGTCGCCCAGATACCGCTCCGTGTAGTGGGTGTCGTACAGCCGCCAGTCCGTGACCGGCGCCCCCGCGATCCCCGCGTGGAAGACGTCCGGCCGCCGCAGCACCGCGAGCGCCGACAGGTACCCCCCGTACGACCACCCGCGCATCGCCACCTTGGACAGGTCCAGCGGAAAACGCTCGGCAAGGGCGTGCAGCGCCGTCACCTGGTCGTCCAGGGTCACCGTGAAGTCGCCCAGGATCGACTTCTCGCGCCCGGGGGAGAGGCCGGGCGTGCCCCGCCCGTCCGCGACGATCACCGCGAAGCCCTGGTCGGCGAACCACTGCGAGGTCAGGCACGGATTGTGCGCGGCCATGACCCGCTGCCCGTGCGGCCCGCCGTAGGGGTCCATGAGCACGGGAAGCGGCCCGTCGCCCTCCCGGTACGAGGTCGGCAGCAGCACCGCGCAGGGGACGCCGTCCGCCTCCGTGAGCGTCACGCGCGGGGCGAGCACGGGCCGTTCGGCGTACGAGGCGATGTCCGCCACGTGCTTGCCGTCGCGCTCCACCCGCACCCGCGCCCCGGGCTCGGCGAGCGTCGCCGAGACGAGGACGGTGACGTCGCCGCCGCGCACCGCGGAGTGCACGCCGGGCTCGGTCGTCACGCGCTGCACGCCCAGCTCGTTGACCCGCAGGACATGCACCTCGCCGGTCTCCGGGAACTCGGCGTCGGCGCCCGCGGACGCCGAGACCAGCACATCGCTCTCTCCGACGTCGAGCACGGCCCGCACGTGGAACTGGGGCCCGGTCAGCGGCCGTTCACCCACCGCGAGGACCCGCGCCCCGCCCTCGTCCGCGATCCGCACCAGCTGCCCGCTCGGCGACCAGCAGGGCACGCCGGGCAGCAGCTCCAGCCACTGGTCGTCCTCGTCGGCGTGCACCATCCGCGTCGAACCGTCGACCGGGTCCACCGCCAGGTAGAGCGCGCTGCGCTGGTCGCGGGCCTGCACGAGGATCAGCGGGGCGCCGTCCGCGGACCAGTGCACCCGGGCCAGGTACGGGTACGCCTTGCGGTCCCAGACGATCTCGGTGCGGGCCCCGTCGAGGCCGTACGCGAAGAGCCGCACCTCGGCGTTGGGCGTCCCCGCCGCCGGGTACGCGGTGCGGGCCGGCTCACGGTCCGGGTGGGCCGGATCGGCGATCCACCAGCGCTGCACGGCGGCGTCGTCCGCGCGGGCCACGAGCAGCCGGTCCGAGTCGGGGGACCACCAGTGGCCCCGGTAGCGGGACATCTCCTCGGCGGCGATGAACTCGGCGAGCCCGTAGGTGACCGTGTCCGACTCGGGCTCGGCCAGCGCCCGGTCGCCCGCGCCGTCCGCGCCCACGACCCGCAGCGCGCCCTGCGTCACGTACGCGACGTGCAGGCCGTCGGGGGAGGGGCGGGGGTCGATGACCGGCCCGGGGACCGGGAGTTCACGGGCGGTGCCCGCGCGCAGCTCGGCGACGAAGAGGCGGCCTGACAGCGCGAACGCGGCCAGTTCCACGGCGGCGTCCGTCGCGTAGCCCACGATGCCGGCGCCGCCCTCGCGGCTGCGCTCGCGCCGGGCCCGCTCCTGCGCCGAGAGCCGCTCCGAGGCACCGTCGAGCAGCGCCACCGGGTCGGCGGCCACCCGCTCCTGACCGGACGTCACGTCGAGCACCCACAGCGCGTTCGCCCGGTCCGTGCCGGACGGGGACCGCAGGAAGGCGACGCGCTCCCCGTCCGGCGCGACCGTGAAGGCGCGCGGCGCCCCCAGGGTGAAACGCTGGGTCCGCGCGTGCTGCCGCGGGAAGGAGTACGCCGCCTCGGCGCCGGTGTCTGTTCCGATCTCGGTGGTCATCCCCGCAGCCTAGGCTGCGGGACCCCGCACACGCGCCCCCTGTGTCCCCGTGCGCGGCCTGAAGGGCTCCCTCGCGAGGGCGTGCGCCCCCGCGCGCTCCCCGCCGCCCCCGTGCACCCTTCCCGCGACTCATGCGCGGCGACGCATAGTTATCATGCATACGCACTGCGTGGGCAGTTCACTTTCACCGCTCGACTTTGTGGCACGACCTCGTAGCTCGACTTCATAGCCCGACGTCCGGATCACCTTGGAGGAGGACCGCTGTGGCACTCTCGATCTCGGCCGTGGTGCTGTTCGCGATCATCGTCTTCATTCTGACGAAGAAGTCCGGCCTGAAGTGGGGGCACGCGATCGTCTGCATGCTGCTCGGCTTCTACCTGGCGAGCTCCTCCATCGCCCCGTCCATCACCCAGCTGACGACGAACGTCGCGGGGATGATCGGCGGCATCAAGTTCTAGCGCCGCTCGATTTAGGGTGGGCGCATGACCGAACTGCCCGCCCGGCGTCTGCTGCTCGTGCACGCGCACCCCGACGACGAGTCGATCAACAACGGCGCCACGATGGCCAAGTACGCCGCCGAAGGCGCCCACGTCACGCTGGTGACCTGCACCCTCGGCGAAGAGGGCGAGGTCATTCCGGCAGATCTGGCACATCTCGCCCCGGACCGGGAGGATCTGCTCGGCCCGCACCGCATCGGCGAGCTGGCCGCCGCCATGAAGGAGCTCGGCGTCGCCGACCACCGCTTCCTCGGCGGCCCGGGCCGCTACCGCGACTCCGGGATGATGGGCGCCGAGCAGAACGAGCGGCCCGGCTCCTTCTGGTCCGCCGACCTCGACGAGGCCGCCGCGCACCTGGTCGCCGTCGTCCGCGAGATCCGTCCGCAGGTCCTCGTCACGTACGACCCCGACGGCGGCTACGGCCACCCCGACCACATCCAGGCGCACCGCGTCGCCCACCGGGCCGCGGAGCTCGCCGCCGAGCCCGCCTTCCGGCGCGATCTGGGCGAACCGCACACGATCGAGAAGATCTACTGGAACCGGGTGCCCCGCACCGTCGTCGAGGACGGCTTCCGGCGCCTCGCCGCGGACCTGGCCGCCACCCCGTTCACCGTCGCCGCCGCCGTGTCCGACGTCCCCGGCGTCACCGACGACGAGCGGATCACCACCGAGATCGACGGCCGCCCCTACGCGGACCGCAAGGCCGCCGCGATGCGCGCCCACGCCACCCAGGTCGACGTCACGGCCGACGGCACGGTCTTCGCGCTGTCCAACGACCTGGCGCAGCCGCTGTTCGACATCGAGTACTACGAGTTGGTGCGGGGCGAGCCCGGATCGGCCCACGAGAAGGACCTGTTCGAGGGAGTGCGCGCGTGAGCGGCGGCAAGACGGCGACGGACCGGCAGGTCGACCTGCCCTTCTCCTTCGGCGGGGCCTCACCGGCCCGGATTGCTGCCCTGCTCCTGCTGCTGGTGCTCGGCGCGCTGGCCGGCCTCGCGGGCGCGCTCGTCCAAAGCGGCTGGTTCCCGGGCGGGTTGCTGCTCGCGCTCGTCGGTGCGGCCGGCCTCTTCCTCGGCGGCGCCCGCCTGCTGCGCACCCGCACCGGCGCCCTGATCCCCGCGGCCGGCTGGCTCGTCGCGGTCGTCCTGCTCACCACGAGCCGCCCCGAGGGCGACTTCGTGTTCGGCGCCGGCCTCGGCTCGTACGTCTTCCTGCTCGGCGGGATGGCCGTGGCTGTGATGTGCGCCACCCTTGGCGCGGGGCGGCAACCACCCGCGTCCGACGCCCGACTTGGGAAGTGACGTACCACTTCGACGACCTCGCCGCACGGGATTCACCATCCGTCACACAGTGACTCCCGGCCGCGGCCAGTATGGTGGTGCGCGCCGCCGAGCAGCCCGCGCGAGGTCGAGACGGGCGGCGGAGCCAACCGGGAGAACCTGCCTTGAGTCGTGAAACTGACAGTTCGTCCTCCGGGCCCCAGGGGCGCGGGGCTGCCGCGTACCCGTCGGGAACGCCTCCTTACGGGACGTCCGCGCGTCCCGGCGACGCCGGATCGACGCCTCCGGGCGACGAGGGCACCGACATTCCGGACGCGCCGAAGACCGAGACCACGCTGACGACCCGGATCCGGATCAACATCCCCGGCTCCCGGCCGATCCCGCCGGTCGTCATGCGCACACCGATGAGCGATGCGGACGGCAAGCCCAAGGACGGCGCGGAGCCGTCCCGGCCGGCGGCCGGGGCCCCCGCCGACGACGCGTCCCGGCCCTCGGCCCTCGCGTCCTACGCGGCCTCGACGACGGAGTCCGGGACGCCGGCCGGTGCCCCGCAGGCGCCCGCCGAGCCCGGGACGCCGCGCGAGGAGAAGACCAGCGACTGGTTCGCCCCGCGCAAGGCGGCGCCCGCCGCCTCGGCCTCCGGCGACCAGTCCTCCGACCCCGAGCCGCAGGCACCCCGGACGCCCGAGGCGCCCCGGGACGGCGGTTCGTCCGGCGGTTTCGACGTGACCGGAGCGATCGCCACCGGCCCGCTCGGTTCGTCCTCCGGCCCGCGCCCGCAGGCGCCCGGCGACCGCGGCGACCTGCCGTTCTTCTCCGGTGGCCAGGAGTCCGGCGCACCCGGCCGCGGCCCGGCGGGCCCGACGACGGGCCCCGTCAGCGGCGACGGCCCGATGATCACCTCCGGTGTCCCCGACCCGGCCGTCCCCGGCGCGCAGTCCGTGCCCCGGATGAGCGACGACACCGCGATCCTCACCCCGCAGAAGCCGGCCCCCGAGTCCGGCCCCTCCGCGCAGGGCGCCGGCCATGTCTCCGGTGACACCCTCACCAGCGGCATCCCGCGCGTCCCCGGGGCCGGCGGCCCCGGCTCGCCGTTCGCCCCGCCCACCGGCGGCCAGGGCCCGGCCCCCACGCCGTTCACCCCGCCGAAGCTGCCGGACCCGGTGCCGGCCCAGTCCGCCCCCGCCAAGAAGAAGGGCCGCAACAAGCTGGTCCTGATCGGCGCCGGCGTCGTCGGCCTGGCCGGTGTCGCCTACGGCGCGGGCCTGCTCATGAACCACTCCGACGTCCCCAAGGGCACCACCGTCCTCGGCGTCGACATCGGCGGCGGCACCCGCGACGAGGCCGCCGCCAAGCTGGAGACCGCCTTCGGCGCCCGCACCGACCAGGCCCTGAAGCTCGCCGTCGACGGCAGGACCGTCGAGCTGAAGCCGGCCCAGGCGGGCCTCTCCCTGGACAGCGCGGCCACCGTCAGCGCCGCCGCGGGCAGCGACTACAACCCGGTGTCCGTGATCGGCTCCCTGTTCGGCGGCGAGCGCGTCGTCGACCCGGTCATGCCGGTCGACAACGAGAAGCTCGCGGCCGCCCTGGAGCGGGCCGCGGGCGGCGCCGCCGCGTCCGGCGACGGCACCATCCGCTTCGAGCCCGGCAAGGCCGTCGCCGTCTACGGCAAGACCGGCAAGGGCATCGACGTGGAGAAGTCCACCGCCGCCGTCAGCGAGGCCTACCGCGCCCAGGTCGAGACGGGCGCCTCGGGCCCCGTCGACGTCCCGACGACGACCCGGCAGCCCACGGTGCCGAACGCCGAGGTCGACCGGAAGATGAAGCAGTTCGCCGAGCCGGCCATGTCCGGGCTCATCACCATCAAGGCGGGCAGCGCGTCCATCCCGTTCGGCCCCGACAAGTCGCTGCCGAAGATCCTCGGCATGAAGGCCGTCGACGGCAAGCTCTCCGAGACGTACGACCTCGACGCCCTGAAGAAGCTGTACGGCAACACCTTCGACGGCGTCCTGATCACCCGCGGCACCGGCAAGAAGACCCCGGTCACCCCGCAGGACGTCGCCCAGGCGATGGGCCGGGCGCTGCTCGGCAAGACCCCGGCCGAGCGCATCGTGGAGATCGACACCAACCCCACGTAGCGGGCCCCGTCACGGCTCCCGCATGACATCCGTCATGCGGGAGTCGCGACGCGCGACACTGCCGGGCGCCACCCCCCGCCCGCGACGATGGCCGTATGAATGCAGCAGCGGTCACCTTCACCGGGGTCACCAAGGCCTACGGCACCGTCAAGGCGGTCGACGGCCTCAGCCTCGACCTGCACCCGGGCGAGACGGTCGCCCTCCTCGGGCCCAACGGCGCCGGTAAGTCGACCACCCTCGACCTCCTGCTCGGCCTGCGCCCCGCCGACAGCGGCGACGTCCGCGTCTTCGGCACCAGCCCCCGCGAGGCCATCGTGCGCGGCCGCGTCGGCGCCATGCTGCAGAGCGGCGGCCTCATGGACGAGGTCACCGTCGCCGAACTCGTCCAGCTGGCCTGCTCCCTGCACCCGCGCCCGTACCCGGCCGGCGAGGTGCTCAGCCGCGCGGGCATCGCCCAGATCGCCGACCGCAAGGTCAACAAGCTCTCCGGCGGCCAGGAGCAGCGCGTCCGCTTCGCCCTCGCCACCGCCGGTGACAGCGACCTGATCGTCCTCGACGAGCCGACCACCGGCATGGACGTCTCCGCCCGCCAGGCCTTCTGGGCCACGATGCGCGAGCAGGCCGACCGCGGCCGCACCGTCCTCTTCGCCACGCACTACCTGGAGGAGGCGGACGCCATCGCCGACCGCGTCCTCGTCCTGCACCGCGGCCGTCTCCTCGCCGACGGCACCGCCGCCGAGATCAAGGCGAAGGCGGGCGCCCGCAAGGTCTCCTTCGACCTCGACGGGGACCTCGACACCGACGCCCTCGCCGCGCTCCCGTTCCTGACCGCCATCACGTACTCCGGACCCACGGTCCGCATCCAGACCACCGACGCCGACGCGACCGTGCACGCCGTGTACGGGCTCGGCCTCTACCCGCGCAACCTGGAGGTCGCGGGCCTCGGCCTGGAGCAGGCCTTCGTCGCCATCACCGAGGCCGAGGAGGCCAGGACCCGATGAACAGCCTGATCAGACTGGAACTCGCCCGCGCCCTGCGCAACAAGAAGTTCCTGTTCTTCTCGGTGATCTACCCGTCCGTCCTGTTCCTCATCATCTCCGGGAGCGCGGGCGGCGCGGGCGACACGGTGGACGGCACCGGCCTGAACGTGGCCGCGTTCATGATGGTCTCGATGGCCTCCTTCGGCGCCCTCACCGCCGTCCTCATGGGCAACAGCGAACGCATCGCCAAGGAGCGCGAGAGCGGCTGGGTGCGCCAGCTGCGCCTGACCACCCTGCCGGGCCGCGGCTACGTCCTCGCCAAGACCGCGAGCGCCGCCGTTGTCTCCCTGCCGTCCATCGTGGTCGTCTTCGCCGTCGCCGCGCTCCTGAAGGACGTACGGTTCGAGGCCTGGCAGTGGCTCGCGCTCACCGGCGCGATCTGGGCCGGCAGCCTCTGCTTCGCCGCGCTCGGCGTCGCCATCGGCTACCTCGCGTCCGGCGACGCGGTCCGCCCCCTCACGATGATCGTCTACTTCGGCCTGTCCATCCTGGGCGGCCTGTGGATGCCCTCCACGACCTTCCCGCAGTGGCTGCAGGACATCGCGCGCTGGTTGCCCACGCACGCGTACGCTGCCCTCGGCCGGGCCATCGAACTGGGCGACGCCCCGCACGCCGGGGACGTCACCCTGCTCGTCGCGTACTTCCTGCTCTTCGCGGGCGGCGCCGCGTGGCTGTACCGGAAGGACACCCTGAAGGCGTGAGCGACATGGACGCGGTGAGCGGGCGGCTCCCCAAGGTCGGGCAACCGCCCGAGAACCGCCGCGAGTTCTTCGTGAAGCTGCTCTGGATCGGCATGTGGCTGATCTTCATGGGCGCGCCGGTCTCCGACCTGCTCGACCACCACCACGCCGCCACCGGCACCGTCCTCGGCTGGACCGGCCTGATCCTGTTCACCCTCACCTACGTGACCCTGGTCTTCCGGCACACCAACTGGCCGGTGATCGGCGCGATCGTGCCCGGCGCCCTGACCGCCCTGACGGCCGGCGCCGTGACCCTCTCCCTCACCCTGGGCGCACCCTGGCTCGTCCTCTTCGTCTACGTGGCCGTGGCCTGCGGGGCCGTGCTCCCGATCCGCGTCTCCCGCATCGCGATCCTCGTGACCACCGGCCTCATGGTCGCCATCGCCGCATACCTGGACGACGGGCCCGAACTCGGCCTGGTCGTGCCCGCGCTGCTCGGCGGCTTCTCCATGACCGGCGTGCGCCAGCTCGTGCGGACCACGAGGGAGCTGCGCGAGGCCCGCGCGCGGGTCGCCCAGCTCGCGGCCAACGAGGAGCGGCTGCGGCTCGCCCGGGACCTGCACGACCTGCTCGGCCACTCCCTGTCCCTCATCACGCTCAAGAGCGAACTGGCCGGCCGGATGCTGCCCGACCACCCCGACAAGGCGGCCGACCAGGTCGCCGACATCGAGAAGGTCAGCCGGCAGGCCCTCGTCGACGTCCGCGAGGCCGTCACCGGCTACCGGCGCCCCCGGCTCGCCGCCGAACTCGCGGGCGCCCAGGCCGCGCTGACCGCCGCCGGCATCGCCGCCGAGGTCCCCTCCACCGGCCCCGACCTGCCCGAGACCCAGGAGTCGGTGCTCGCCTGGACCCTGCGCGAGGCCGTCACCAACGTCGTACGGCACAGCGGCGCCCGGCGCTGTCTCGTCCACCTCGTGCGGCGCGAGACCCTCGCCGGGCCGGTCGTCGAGCTGACGGTCGAGGACGACGGCGCCGGACCCTCCGGCGCCCCGCCCGGCAACGGCCTCACCGGCCTCACCGAACGCGTCGGGGCCGTCGGCGGCACCCTCGACACCGGCCCGGCGGCTGGGCGCGGCTTCCTGCTGGTGGCCCGGGTCCCCGCGGCCTCCGTAGGATCCGCCGCATGATCATGCGGAACGACACGACGATCAGGGTGCTGCTCGCCGAGGACCAGTCGATGGTGCGCGAGGCCCTCGCGGCGCTCCTCGGCCTGGAGCCGGACATCGAGGTCGTCGTGCAGGTCGCCCGCGGCGACGAGGTCCTCGCGGCGGCCCGCGCGCACACCGTGGACGTGGCGCTGCTCGACATCGAGATGCCCGGCTGCACCGGCATCGAGGCGGCCGCGCAACTCCACGCCGCCCTCCCGGACGTGAAGCTGATCGTCCTGACGACCTTCGGCCGCCCCGGCTACCTGCGCAGTGCGATGGAGGCGGGCGCCGACGCGTTCCTCGTCAAGGACGCCCCCGCCGCCCAGCTCGCCGAGGCCGTCCGCACGGTCCTGCGCGGCGAACGCGTCATCGACCCGGTCCTGGCCGCCGCCGCCCTCGCCGAAGGCGCCAACCCCCTGACGGACCGCGAACGCGAGGTCCTCCGCGAGGCCGCCGACGGCCGCACCAACGCGGAACTCGCCCAAGCCCTGAACCTCTCCCAGGGCACGATCCGCAACTACCTCTCCACCACCATCCAAAAACTGGCAGTCCGCAACAGGGCGGAGGCGGTAAGGGTGGCGAGGGAGAAGGGCTGGCTGTGAGCCACGCCCCGCCAGGGGCGCGGGGAACTGCGCGATCGGCCACGGCGGTGAGAAGGCCGGCGATGCACCTCGGCCCCTACGGCGGTGCTGCGGCCGGAACGAGACGCGCACCCGGCGGCAAGCCGCCCCCGCACGGCTCAGTTCATCATCGCGCGGGCCGCCCGGGCCTGGCCCCGTACCAGTTCCGCCGCCGCGTCGTCGACCGCCCCGAGGACCTCCGCGTAGGCGTCCAGTTCGACGGCGCCGGACACGAACTCTCCGCGCCGGACCAGCAGTTGGGCCCGCTCGTAGCGCAGCCGCGCCGGATGCGAGGGGAGCAGCAGGGACAGTTCCACCGCCCACAGGGACACGTCGGAGTGCTCGGGGCGCGCCGCCGCCCACGCCCGCACGTTGTTGAGGATCCGCAGCACGATCTCCACCGGATCGGCGGGCCGCAGCATCGACCCCTCCAGCGGCGCCCCGGTCGCCCCGACGACGAGCAGCTCCGCGTCCGCCCCGCTCAGTACCCGCCCCGCCGCGAACGGATCCGCCAGCACCTGTTCCTCCGGCGTCCCGAACCCGACCACGAAATGCCCCGGCAGCGCCACCCCGTACACCGGCGCCCCGGCCCGCCGCGCCACCTCCAGCCACACCACCGACAGCAGGATCGGCAGCCCGCGCCGCCGCCGCATCACCGCGTGCAGCAGCGAGGAGTCCAGCCGCTGGTAGTCGCCGGGCACACCGTGGAAGCCGAGCCGGGCCCCCAGCAGCTCGCCCAGCGCCAGGGCCCAGGACCGCGGCCCGCCCGGCCGGAACGGCAACTGCCCGGCCAGCTCGTCCAGTTCGATCTGCACGGCGTCCATCCCGGCCTCGTCGAGCCCGGGATCCGCCTCCGCGGCGACCAGCAGGCACAGCAGCGCCAGATCGGGTCGTTCGGCCCGCGCCTCCTCGGCGAACCTGCGGCGCACCTCGCTGGTCATCGCCCGTCCGCCTCCGGCGCCCGGTAGTGGTGGTAGGCGTGATGCGTGCCGAAGCCCAGCCCGTCGTACAGCGCCCGCGCCCCCGCGTTCTCCGCCTCGACCTGAAGCCACGCCGCCGACGCGCCCTCGTCGAGCGCCTGCCGGGCCAGCGCCGCCATCACCAGCGTTCCGAGACCCTCACGGCGCCGCTCCGGGGCCACCTCGACCGCCGCGAACCCGGCCCACCGCCCGTCGACCACGCACCGCCCGATCGCCGCCGGCACCCCGCCCTCGCCGGGCACCGTCGCGAACCACACGGAGGGCCCGGCGCCGAGCACTTTCAGCGCGACCTCGCTCGTGCCCTTGCGCTGGTACCGGGCCAGCCACGCCTCGTGCGGCGCGCGCGTGAGCGTCACCCGGTCCCCGAGACCGGCCGCGTCCACCGCGTCCCCGATCGGTGCCAGCGAGGCGATCCGCAGCTCCGCGCTGACCTCCCGCACCCAGCCCCGCGCCTCCAGTTCCGCGCAGAGCGACTCCTGTGTGCCGCGCGCCCCGGTTGCCGTCTGGGCGTAGGCGGGCAGGCCGCGGGACGCGTACCAATTCCGTACGTGGGCGAGGGCCTCGTCGAGAGGGAGGCCGGGGTCGCCCAACGGCAGCACAGAGTTCGCGCGTCGGGTGAAGCCCTCGGCGGCGCGCAGCTCCCAGTCGCCGAGGCGCTCGCTCTCCAGCGGCTGCCAGGCGCGCGAGGCGACCCGGGCGAGCTCCGGATACGTGGCGGCGGGGCCGCGGCGGCGGGCGGGTTCGGCGGGCACGACCTTGCCCGCGACCAGCGTCGACTCCTCGATGCGCACGCTCTCACCACCCCGTCGTGTGATGTGCAGCACACCGTCGTCCCACGATGTGAGAACCCCGACGGTGTCGGTGAACTTCCGACCCGCGGGACCGTCCTCCGTCACCCGTCGTACAGACACGCGTTTTCCCACGTCAGACAGGTTCAAGCGAACCTCGAGCCGTCCGCCCGCAGTGAATTCCACAGCTCGGTCCACCCCTCCTGTTCGGATCATGCCCAGGAACGGAGATACTAGAGGCGGGCATCGACGACGCCGCGCTCCCGCGCGCCAGGCGGCGGAGCCTGTGGAGGCCCGCCAGCGCCCTATCGAGGAGGAACGACAGCGTGACCTACGTCATCGCGCAGCCTTGTGTCGACGTCAAGGACAAGGCGTGCATCGAGGAGTGCCCGGTCGACTGCATCTACGAGGGCTCCCGGTCCTTGTACATCCACCCGGACGAATGCGTCGACTGTGGTGCCTGTGAGCCGGTCTGCCCGGTCGAGGCGATCTTCTACGAGGACGACACTCCTGAGGAGTGGAAGGACTACTACAAGGCGAACGTCGAGTTCTTCGACGAGCTCGGTTCGCCCGGTGGTGCCTCGAAGATGGGCCTGATCGAGAAGGACCACCCGTTCATCGCCGCACTGCCGCCGCAGAACGGCTGACGTCGGTCAGCGGTACGCATGCGCACGGCCCCGGTCCCGTACGGCTTCGTCAGCCGTACGGGACCGGGCTGTTTTCCGAACCCGGTACTCACCGGTACTGAGTCCGTTCCGAGAGAGAAGTGAGCCGCCCGGTGTCCGCAGTCTCCGACCGCCTCCCCACCTTCCCCTGGGACAAGCTGGAGCCGTACAAGAAGACGGCCGCGGCGCACCCCGGCGGCATCGTCGACCTCTCCGTGGGCACGCCCGTGGACCCGGTGCCGGAGCTGATCCAGAAGGCGCTGGCCGGAGCCTCCGACTCGCCCGGCTACCCGACGGTCTGGGGCACGCCCGAGCTGCGTGACGCGCTGGTCTCCTGGTGCGAGCGCCGCCTCGGCGCCCGCGACTTCACGCACCGCAACGTCCTGCCGGTCGTCGGCTCCAAGGAGCTCGTGGCCTGGCTCCCGACGCAGCTGGGCCTCGGCCCGGGCGACAAGGTCGCCTACCCGCGCCTGGCCTACCCGACGTACGAGGTCGGCGCCCGCCTGGCCCGTGCCGACTACGTGGCGTACGACGACCCGACCGAGCTCGACCCCGAGGGCGTCAAGCTCCTCTGGCTCAACTCCCCGTCGAACCCGACCGGTCGCGTCCTGTCCAAGGACGAGCTCACCCGGATCGTGGCCTGGGCCCGCGAGCACGGCATCCTCGTCTTCTCCGACGAGTGCTACATCGAGCTGGGCTGGGAGGCCGACCCCGTCTCGGTCCTGCACCCGGACGTCAACGGCGGCTCCTACGAGGGCCTGGTCACCGTCCACTCGCTGTCCAAGCGGTCCAACCTCGCGGGGTACCGGGCGGCGTTCCTCGCCGGTGACGCGGCGGTCCTCGGCGAGCTCCTCGAGATCCGCAAGCACGGCGGCATGATGACCTCCGCGCCGACCCAGGCCGCCGTCGTGGCCGCCCTCGGCGACGACCAGCACGTCCAGGAGCAGCGCGCCCGCTACGCGGCCCGCCGCGACCGGCTGCGCGCCGCCCTGGAGGCCCACGGTTTCCGCATCGAGCACAGCGAGGCCAGCCTCTACCTGTGGGCGACCCGCGGTGAGTCCTGCTGGGACACGGTCGCGCACCTCGCCGAGCTCGGCATCCTCGTGGCGCCCGGCGACTTCTACGGCGCGGCCGGGGAGCAGTTCGTGCGGGTGGCGCTGACTGCCACCGACGAGCGCGTCGCGGCGGCCGTCTCCCGCCTGGCCTGACCCCTTCGTTCCCACAGGAACGGTCGTACGGGAACGGGGTGTGGGGAGCCGCCACAGGCGAGCTCCCCACACCCGGTCACCGGTCTGGCCCCGTAAGGGCCGGGCCTCAGCCGATCGGCAGACCGCCGGTCGGCAGCTGGCCGGTCGGCAGTCCGCCCTTGGTCACGGCGTCGGTCGGCAGACCGCCCTTGGTCGCCGAGCCGGCCGTGTCGCCGACGACGTCACCGGCGCTGCCCGCGAGGTCGCCCGCCGCCTTCTGCGCCGCCGGGGTGGCGGTCTTCGCGCTCTTGCCGACCGTCTTGCCCGCGGCGGGGACGGTCTTCTTCACGGCCTTGCCACCGGTGCTGCCCGCGACGCCCGTGGCGTTCTGCGCGGCGCCGTCCACCGTCTCACCCAGGTGCGCGCCGTCCAGCGCGGTCACGCCGCCCAGGTCGGTCGTGGCCGGGAGGGGCGCGGCGCTCGCGGCACCGGCCGCACCGACCACGGGCGCCGCTCCCGCCGCCACGAGCAGGGCGGCACGGGCGATCCGACGGGTCAGGGGGAGGGACATGATGCTCCTTCTACGGGAGAGGACTCTGGCCGTCCGGCCCGCCCTGCGGCGTGCTCGGACGCCGTGACAACCGCCCCAGGGCCCAGGAAGGTTGCGGGTCGGCGACATAAAGGGTTGGCAATGCGTCGCATTATCGGCTGGGGATGAAATCGGGCATTAGCCGCTTGTCGTGTCCCGGCGAAAACCCTGTGCAGAACCCTTACGCCCCTTGCCCGCCCGGCCCTCCGACGCGCCTCCGCCACCCGATCGAGATGTTTCGCCCGACCGTTCGCCCCGAACCCCCGGCACCCCTCCACCGGGTGACCCTTCGCACGACTGCCCGACGGCGATCAGGGGCGCCTCGATGGCCGGGGCCCCGGGTCTTACTGCCCGGTGACGATCCGGACCTCGCCCGCACGGGGCGTCGAACCGGCCGGAGCGGAGCCCTGGGCCTTCTCCTTCTCCTTCGCCGCCCGGCGCCACGCGCCGCCGTTCTTGCCCGCGGCCCACTCGCGCCCCGCGTAGGAGACCCGCTCGATGCGCAGGGCCGAGGAGTTGGCCACGGCCCACTGCGCCAGCTCCCAGCCGCGCTGCCGGTCGCCGCCCTCCGCCGCGTCCAGCACCGTCGCCACCGGCACCCGTACCGACCGTCCCTCGCGGTCCGCGACCGGCGCCAGGTCCTTGCCGAAGTCCCGCACCAGCGCGGCCTTCACGCGCGCGGGGTCGCCGGAGCGCACCGCCTCGGCGCCGCCCGGCCGGCCCTCACAGGTCAGCGAGGCCGCGGCCCGGCCGGTCAGCGCGGCGGACAGGAGCGTCGCGTCCGGCTCGTGCTTGGCGTACGCCTGCGGATAGCCACTGCGCTGCACCCGCTGCGCGGCCACCGTCAGGGGCAGCCGCGAGTACCCGGGGATCTTCGCGAGATGCTCGTAGAACCGGTCCGCCGCGTACCCCGGGTCCATGATCTGGGCGGCCGTGCCCCAGCCCTCCGAGGGCCGCTGCTGGAACAGGCCCAGGGAGTCCCGGTCGCCGTAGTCGATGTTCCGCAGCCCGGACTCCTGCAGGGACGTCGCCAGCGCGATCGTGACGGCCCGCTCCGGCATCCCGCGCGAGGTGCCGACGGCCGAGATCGTCGCCGCGTTCACCGCCTGCTCCGCCGTGAACTCGTAGCTCGCCCCGTCCCCGTTCGCCGACACCACCACGCACTTCGGCGTGGTCCGGCCGCCGGTCGCGTACTGCACCGCCACGTACGTCGCCACCGCGAGCAGCACGACGGCGGCGGCGCCCAGCCGCAGGAGGCGGGCGCGCCGGAAGGGAACACGGGGCTCAGGCACGCGTCCAAGGTACTGGAGCCCTCCGACAGCCCCACGGGAGCCTGCCGTGCGGGCCCGCGGGAGCCTGCCCTCAGAGCCTCCGGGATAGGCTCGGCGGCATGGACCGCACCGCGCTCGACCTCACCCAGGACGCCGCCCGCCTCACCGCCCAGCTGGTCGACTTCCCCTCGCCCAGCGGCAGCGAGAAAGAGCTCGCCGACGCCGTCGAGGCCGCCCTGCGCGCCCTGCCGCACCTCCAGGTCGACCGGTACGGGAACAACGTGGTGGCCCGTACGAACCTCGGCCGCGCCGAGCGCGTGATCCTCGCCGGCCACATCGACACGGTCCCGATCGCGGACAACGTGCCGTCCCGTCTCGACCCGGACGGCACCCTGTGGGGCTGCGGCACCAGCGACATGAAGTCCGGCGTCGCGGTCCAGCTGCGCATCGCGCAGACGGTCAGGGAGCCCAACCGCGACCTCACGTTCGTCTTCTACGACAACGAAGAGGTGGCCGCACACCTCAACGGACTCGGGCATGTGGCCGACGCCCACCCCGACTGGCTCGCAGGTGACTTCGCGATCCTCCTGGAGGGCACCGAGGGCCTCGTCGAGGGCGGCTGCCAGGGCACCCTGCGCGTCATCCTCAAGGTGAAGGGCGAGCGCGCCCACTCCGCGCGCGCGTGGATGGGAAAGAACGCGATCCACGCCGCCGCGCCCGTCCTGGAGAAGCTGGCCGCCTACGAGCCGCGCAAGCCGGTCGTGGACGGCCTGGAGTTCCACGAGGGCCTCAACGCGGTCCGCATCGAGGGCTACGTCGCCACGAACGTGATCCCCGACGCGTGCGCCGTCACGGTCAACTTCCGCTACGCGCCGGACCGCTCGATGGAGGAGGCCGAGCAGTTCGTCCGTGACTTCTTCGCCGACTGCCCCATCGAGGAGTTCGTCGTCGACGACCACACGGGCGGCGCCCGGCCCGGCCTCACCCACCCCGCCGCGGCCGCGTTCCTGGCCGCCGTCGGAGGCGAGCCGCGCCCCAAGTTCGGCTGGACCGACGTCTCCCGCTTCAGCGCCCTCGGCGTCCCCGCGGTCAACTTCGGACCGGGCAACCCGATCTACGCCCACAAGATCGACGAGCGCGTCGACACGGCCCTCATCCTGGAGGCCGAGAAGGTGCTCGCGTCCTGGCTGACCGCTCCCTGACACGGACCCGACGCCTCGCTGAACGGACCTCGCCCCGATACGGCGTGGCCCCGCCCCTGTAACCCGCGTAGACCTACCCTTGCTCTACGTAAGGGCGTGTCCACCACGCAGGAAGGGAGCAGGCGATGAGCAACCCGGAGGGCAAGCGGCGTCCCAAGGAGCAGCTGACAGGGCCTGTGGTCCGCAGGCGCGACCAGGTGCAGCCAGGGACGAGCGACCAGCGTCTGCTCGACACGGAGGGCCCCTCGGGCTGGGTGCACACCGACCCCTGGCGGGTCCTGCGCATTCAGTCCGAGTTCATCGAAGGGTTCGGCACCCTGGCCGAACTGCCGCCCGCGATCAGCGTCTTCGGTTCCGCGCGCACCCCCGAGGACTCGCCGGAGTACGCGTCGGGCGTGGCCATCGGCCGGGCCCTGGTCGAGGCCGGCTTCGCCGTCATCACGGGCGGTGGCCCGGGCGCCATGCAGGCGGCCAACCAGGGCGCCGTGGAGGCCAAGGGCATCTCGGTCGGCCTCGGCATCGAGCTGCCCTTCGAGCAGGGCCTCAACCAGTACGTCGATCTGGGCCTGAACTTCCGCTACTTCTTCGTCCGCAAGACGATGTTCGTCAAGTACGCGCAGGGCTTCGTGGTGCTGCCGGGCGGCCTCGGCACCCTGGACGAGCTCTTCGAGGCGCTCACCCTCGTGCAGACCACGAAGGTGACGCGCTTCCCGATCGTCCTGTTCGGCACGCAGTACTGGAGCGGGCTGGTCGACTGGCTGAAGAACACGGTGATCGCCCAGGGCAAGGCCGGCGAGGCCGACCTGCTCCTGTTCCACGTCACGGACGACGTGGAGGAGGCGATCACCCTGGTCACCAAGGAGACCGGGAAGTAGTCCGCCGCGTTGAGGGTCAGGCCAGTCCCCGGCGGGCGACCGCCGGGGGCCGGTGCCCCGCGATGGACGCCACCATGTCGAGCACCTGCCGGGTCTCCGCGACCTCGTGCACACGGTAGACCTGAGCCCCCAGCCACGCCGACACCGCCGTCGTCGCCAGCGTCCCGATCACCCGCTCCTTGACCGGCCGGTCCAGGGTCTCGCCCACGAAGTCCTTGTTGGACAGCGAGACGAGCACCGGCCAGCCCGTCTCCACCATCTCCGGGAGCCGCCGCGTCGCCTCCAGCGAGTGCCGGGTGTTCTTCCCGAAGTCGTGCCCCGGATCGATCAGCACCGACTCGCGCGGCACGCCCAGCGCGACGGCCCGCTCGGCGAGCCCCACCGTCACGTCCAGGATGTCCGCCATCACGTCCTCGTAGCCGACCCGGTGCGGCCGCGTGCGCGGCTCCGCGCCGCCCGCGTGCGTGCACACGATCCCGACCTGGTGGCGCGCGGCCACCTCGGCCAGCTTCGGATCGACACCGCCCCACGCGTCGTTGAGCAGATCGGCACCCGCCGCGCAGACGGCCTCGCCGACCTCGTGCCGCCAGGTGTCGACGCTGATGATCACGTCCGGGAAGCGCCGCCGCACCTCGGCCACGAAGCCGACGGTCCGCCGCGCCTCCTCGTCGGCGTCGACCTCCTCGCCGGGGCCCGCCTTCACCCCGCCGATGTCCACGATCTCGGCGCCCTCGGCGATCGCCTGCTCGACCCGGGCGAGCGCCGGCTCGTCCCGGAACGTGGCGCCCTGGTCGTAGAAGGAGTCGGGGGTCCGGTTCACGATCGCCATGATCACCGGCTCGTCGGCGGCGAACTCGCGCCTGCCCAGCCTGAGCATCCCTGTGACTCTCCTCTGGATCCCACTTGATCGGTCGCCTGCGACCTTAACTGTCAGTGCGGCATGGCACGATCGGACCCTGACGGTTTCGGGCCGGATCCACACCGGCCCGACCGAGCCACCGGTCGAGCCAGGGGACCCCACGGATGCTCATGTTCTTGTTTCTGGTCGTCGCGCTGGTCGTGGTCGTCGGCGCGGTGACCCTCGCCGTCCTCGGCGGGGGCGACGGCGGCACGCTGCGCGACGCGCCGTCCCAGTTCTACGCGGACCCGCTGCCGCAGGACCGTCCGGTGGCCCGCGCGGACGTCGAGGCGCTGCGCCTCCCGACGGCGGTGCGCGGCTACCGCATGGCGGAGGTCGACGACGCGCTGAACAGACTGGGCGCGGAGCTCGCCGAGCGCGACGCCCGCATCACCGAGCTGGAGTCGGCCCTCGCCACCGCCCACACGCGGCCGGGCCCGCAGGACGGGCACCCCGGCCACGGCGGCTTCGCGCCGCCCGGCGGATTCGGCACCGAGCCGGGGGAGGACCCGCGATGAGCACGCCCGTCACCGGCGCCGTCGCCGGACCCGACGGCAAGCTGCGCTGCCCCTGGGCCGTGGCCTCCGAGGACTACATGGCGTACCACGACGAGGAGTGGGGCCGTGAGGTGCGCGGCGACGACGCGTTCTTCGAGCGGCTCACCCTGGAGGCCTTCCAGTCCGGCCTGTCCTGGATCACGATCCTGCGCCGCCGCGAGGGCTTCCGCGCCGCGTTCGCCGGCTTCAAGATCGCGGAGGTCGCCCGGTTCACGGACACCGACCGCGAGCGCCTGCTGGCCGACGCGGGGATCATCCGCAATCGCGCCAAGATCGACGCGACGCTGGCCAACGCGCGCGTGCTCGCGGAATGGGAAGCCGGCGAGCTGGAGCGCCTCATCTGGTCGCACGCCCCCACCGGCCGGAAGAGGAAGGGACCCCGCTCCCTGAGCGAGGTCCCGGCGATCACCGACGAGTCGAAGGCCCTGGCCAAGGACCTGAAGAAGCGCGGCGTGCGCTTCGTCGGCCCCACCACGGCCTACGCGCTGATGCAGGCGTGCGGCCTGGTCGACGACCACCTCGCCGACTGCTGGGTCCGCACGACCGCACCGCGCGCCTGAGCCCGGGCAGGGTCAGCGCCCGACGTACTTCGCCTTCTCCTTGGCGACGAACGCCTGGACACCGATGACGTGGTCCTCGGAGGCGCCGGCCCGCGCCTGCAGCTCGTCCTCCTTCTCCAGCGTCTCGTCGAGCGAGTGCCCCGCGCCGAACGCGAGGGACTCCTTCAGCGCGGCGTACGCGACCGTCGGCCCGCCGGCGAGCTTGCGGGCCACCTTGAGCGCCTCCTCGGCGAGCTCGGCGCCCGGCACGATCCGGTTCGCGATCCCCAGCTCGTACGCCTCCTGCGCCTTGAGGCTGCGCGGGAAGAGCAGCAGGTCGGCGGCGCGACCGGCCCCGATCAGCCGCGGCAGCGTCCACGAGATGCCAGAGTCGGCGGTCAGCCCGACACCGGCGAACGCCGTCGTGAACGACGCCGTGTCCGCGACGATCCGGTAGTCCGCACACAGCGCGAAACCGAAACCGGCACCCGCCGCCACACCGTTCACCGCCGCCACGACCGGCTTGGGCATCTGCGTCAGCGCCCGCACGATCGGGTTGTAGTGCTCGCGCACCGTGCTCATGGTGCGGCCCTCGCCGCTCTCCCGGTCCGCCGCGAGCGACGCGAGGTGCTCCTTGAGGTCCTGCCCCGTGCAGAACGCCCGGTCCCCGGACGCCGTCAGCAGCACCGCCCGCACCTCCGGGTCGGCCGCGGCCGCCTGCGCCGCGTCGCGGAGGGCGACCTTGGCCTCGGTGTTCATCGCGTTCATCGCCTCGGGGCGATTGATCGTGATCGTCGCGAGTCCGTCGCTCACCTCGTACAGCACGGTGTCCGCCATGGGACCCCTCCTCTGCGCCTATGCGATCGCTTAGTCTCCGTGCTCAGCATGACGGAGATCACGACGCTTGGAGCACCCCCGGTGTGTGACCTGCGTCAAACAAATCTGTCCCCCGGAGGCCGTGGAAGGCGCGAAGTATCGCAGTCACATCGCCGAATTGGGTGGTTTTGGTCAAGTGCGTTGCGCAAGCGATGCCGACTGATGTTGGTCATCGGGTGTCGCCATGCGGGATAATGGCCTGGAAGCAATGTGTTCGATGCCGGTGACGTGTGCCCGTTCAGAGGGCCGTCGGCTGACGATGAGCTGGTTTCAGGAAGGGGAACGAGCATGGCGGCCATGAAGCCGCGAACGGGTGACGGCCCGCTCGAGGTGACCAAGGAGGGGCGGGGCATCGTCATGCGCGTTCCGCTCGAAGGCGGCGGTCGACTCGTAGTGGAGCTGACGCCCGACGAGGCGGATGCCCTCGGCGATGCCCTGAAGAAGGTCGTCGGCTGACGCGGAAGCGACCATACCTTTTCGACTGCCCCGGCACACATTCGGTGCCGGGGCAGTCGTGTATCCACCTGCAGCTGCACGACTGAGGCCCAGGTCAGCGCGGTTTTAAGGCGCACGGAGTGTGCCTTCGGGGGCGCGGGGCCGTACCCGATCAGCGGCTCCGCCGCAGGGCGCGGGGCTGTATCTATCAGCGGCTCCGCCGCGGGGCGCGACCAACCACGACGACACCCACACCCGCGAACCGGCAAGACCGCCACGGCGATGAGGCGAAACCCCGCCGGCCCCGCCAGGGTCAGCGCTTCACGGCGCAGAGCAACCCGTCCCCGACCGGCAGCAACGAGGACACCAGCTCGGAGGACTCCCGAACCGCGCGGAGCAACTCCCGCACGCGCACCACTTCGACCGGCTGCGGCCCCGAGTCCACGGTCCGCCCGTCGGAGAAGACCCCCTCGAAGCAGACGAGCCCCCCGGGCCGCAGCAGGCGCAACGATTCAGCGAGGTACTCCAGACTCTCCATCCGGTCCCCGTCGCAGAAGACGAGGTCGTACCCGCTGTCGGCGAGCCGCGGCAGCACGTCGAGCGCCCGCCCGGGGATGAACCGGGCCCGGTTGCTGGCGAAGCCGGCCGCCCGGAACGCCTGCCGGGCGAACTGCTGCCGCTCCGGCTCCGGATCCACCGTCGTGAGTACGCCGTCCGGCCGCATCCCGTGCAACAGATGGATTCCGGACACGCCCGTGCCCGTACCGATCTCGGCGACGGCCTTGGCCTCCACCGTGGCGGCGAGCATCCGCAGCGCCGCGCCCGCGCCCGGGGACACCGACCGCAGTCCCGCCTCGCGGGCGCGGTCGCGGGCCCAGCGGGTCGCGTCGTCCTCGGCGACAAAGGCGTCGGCGAACGCCCAGCTCGTCTGCCGGTTGCCGGTAATGGCCCTCTCCTGTCCCCGTGGTTGCCTGCGCGTGACTTTATCCGTTGGTGGCGGGAACTCGCAGATGGGACCGGGCGTTTGGAAGGGCAGGGGGAAAGAGTGGGGAGAAGCGGGGGACAGCGCGTGGTCACAGCGACACATCCGGAGGCCGGATCGGCCCCCGCGGACCGAGTGGCAAATCTGAGTAAAAACGCTTATCCGGAGCTAACGGGCGAGGTGGCTATGGTAGGGGCTCCACTGGACACCACCAGAGCCGACAGGGGAGGTGCGGCTGCGCCTGTGGATCGGGGAGGAGTGCTTCGGCGCTTTCTCAGGTCGTCAGGTGAGCCGAAATCCGTGACCGACACCGCTGACCGAATCCGCACCGTCGACTCCGCGCAGCAGACCGCGACCTTTGCCGCTGATGCGGAATCCAAGGCGTGGACTCCGCCCACCTGGGAGGAGATCGTCAGCACGCACAGCGGCCGGGTCTACCGGCTCGCTTACCGCCTGACCGGCAATCAGCACGACGCCGAGGATCTCACTCAGGAGGTCTTCGTCCGCGTCTTCCGCTCGCTGTCGACGTACACGCCGGGCACCTTCGAGGGCTGGCTCCACCGCATCACGACGAACCTGTTCCTGGACATGGTCCGCCGCAAGCAGCGCATCCGCTTCGACTCCCTCGGGGACGACGCCGCCGAGCGCCTGCCCAGCCGCGACCCGTCGCCGCAGCAGGTCTTCAACGACGCGCACTTCGACGCCGACGTGCAGCAGGCCCTCGACACGCTCGCGCCCGAGTTCCGCGCCGCCGTCGTCCTGTGCGACATCGAGGGGCTCTCCTACGAGGAGATCGCCGCGACCCTGGGCGTGAAGCTCGGCACGGTCCGCAGCCGGATCCACCGCGGCCGCTCGCAGCTGCGCAAGGCGCTCAAGCACCGTTCACCGGAGGCCCGCGCGGAGCGTCGTTCGCTCGCCGGCACGGGTGTCCCCGTCCTCGGTGGAGGGGGCGCGCCCGCGTGAGTGGATCACGTCTCAATCCTGCCGAGCGCCGGCAGACCGCGGCCGACGAGCATCTCGGGGACCGGCTGGCCGCCCTGGTCGACGGCGAGCTGAACCACGATGCCCGTGAGCGCGTCCTCGCGCACCTGGCCACCTGTCCGCGGTGCAAGACCGAGGCCGACGCCCAGCGCCGCCTCAAGAGCGTCTTCGCGCAGACCGCACCGCCGCCGCCCTCCGAAAGTTTCCTCGCCCGCCTCCAGGGGTTGCCCGGGGGTGCTGACGGCGACACCGGAAGCACCCCCTTCGGCGGCGGAGGCTTCGGCGCGGGCCGGCCCCTCGGCGCGGTCCGGGGATTCGGCCAGGGAGTCTTCGACGTAGACGCCGAGGCGTTCGCGTACGCGCCGTCCGGCGCGCACGCCGCCGTGTTCCCCAGCGAGCAGCGCGGCTTCCGCATCCACGAGGTCGGGCGGCCCGACGCGGACCGGGCCTCGCGCGGACGCCGGTTCGCCTTCGCCGCCGCCGGTGCGGTGTCGCTCGCCGCGCTCGCCCTCGGCGGGGTGTCGGCCGGCACCCCGGCCGACACCGCGGACACCCGTGGTGGCTCCGGCAGCAATGTCACCCCGCTGCGCAGCCAGACCACGGGGGCGACCCCGTCCTCCGAGGCCCAGCGGCGGCGCTCCACGTCACCGCTGTCCTCCGGGCAGGGCGGCGGAGCACTCGCCGCACCGGTCTCGCCGATCGAGGCGGGGGCGCCGCTGCTCCCCGGCGGCGGCCACGGCACCGCGGTGGTCCCGTACGCGACGTCGCCGCTGCTGTCCGGCTCGCCCCGCACGACGCCCCTCATACGCCCCGCCGCACCCGTCCCCGTGCTCTCCGTGGCCCTGCCCACGCACACACCGACCCACGGGCCGTCCGAGGTGCGGGAGGCGACGACGGGGACCCCGGCCGAACTGGCCGCGCTCCCCGCGTCGATGGGCCCGCGGTTGTCCCGCCCGTCCGCGACCCGCTGACAGCCCCCTGCGCCGGGGCCGCCGAACCTGGTTGAATCCACGGGAGCCCGCGGTGTGGTGCCGGGGGCCCGGTGTGGGGAGAACAGCGAGACATGGACGAGGGCAAGCCCACGAAGGCCAAGTGGTGGAGCCGCCCCCGACCGAGCACGGGGGACGCGGCGACCACGGACGACGGCGACTGGCACCTCCCGGCCCCGGCGAGCACCTCCGGTGACCCCGTCGCGGAGTCGCCGGAGCCTGGTACCGCCGGTCAGGGCGTGCCTGCCGATGAGTGGCCCCCGCCGCTTGCCGCCGCACCTGCCCCGGCCGAGCCCGTCACTGGGTCGCCGGTCACCGAGCCGCCCACCTCCGGTGAGCCTGTCGCGGAGTCGCCGGAGCCTGGTACCGCCGGTCAGGGTGGGCCTGCCGATGAGTGGCCCCCGCCGGTTGCCGCCGCACCTGCTCCGGCCGAGCCCGTCGCAGGGCCGCCGGTCACTGAGTCAGTCGCCCCCGGGTCGTCCACCTCCGGTGAGCCTGTCGCGGAGTCGCCCGCGCCCGGTACCGCCGCTCAGGGTGGGCCTGCCGATGAGTGGCCCCCGCCGGTTGCCGCCGCACCTGCCCCGGCCGAGCCCGTCACTGGGTCGCCGGTCACCGAGCCGCCCACCTCCGGCGAGCCCGTCACGGAGTCGCCCGAGCCCAGTGCCGCCGCACCTGCCGCGGCCGAGCCCGTCACCGGGTCGCCCGCCTCCGGTGAGCCTTCCACCGCCGCACCTGCCTCCCACGTCGGCTCCAGCGAGCCCGTGGCCGAGTCGCCGGCTCCCGGCACCGGCAGCCAGGGCGCGCCCGCCGGTGAGTGGCCCCCGCCCGTCGCACCCGTAGCCGCGTCCGCGGAGCACCCTGTCGCCGAGGCGGCCGTTGGGGGATCCGACGGACACGGCGCACCGGCCGAGGAGTGGGCTCCGCCCGTTGCCGAGGCTGCCGCCTCCGGCGCTGAGCCTGTCCTGCCCGGTGCCGGATCCGCGGCTCGCGCCGAGTCGCCGGTCGCCGCCGACGGGGCCGCGCCCCGGCCGCTGCACGATCCGGACCCGTACAGCACGCCGCCCTACGGGGAGCCCGGGCCCTGGGCGCTCGCGCCGCCCGTTCAGCACCCGATGGCCACTCCGGCCCACGGAACCCCGAGCGACGCCGCCCACCCGCACCCGGCCCAGAGCCAGCAGCCGCACCCGCAGGCGGGCCAGCCCCAGCCGCACTCCGCCCAGAACCAGCAGCCCCCGCACCCGACCCAGCCTCAGCAGCCCCACCCACACTCCGCCCAGAACCAGCAGCCGCAGCCCGTCCCGGCCCCCGTTCAGGCGCAGGTGCAGGCCGCCGTTCCCGTTCTGGCGGCGGGTCCCTGGCAGCAGCATGAGCCCTGGGGTGGGTCCGCGGTGGCCGTCGCGGACGAGGAGAGGCGCCGGAAGCGGAAGGGGCGGCGCGTGCTGGTGATCGGGGCCGCGGTGATCGCACTGGTGGCGGGCGGGATCGGCGGCGCCGTCGGCTCGTACCTGGAGCGCACCGGCGGGACCGACATCGAGCTGCCGCAGGCGGGCCCCGAGTCGGCGCACCGGGACCCCGGCAGCGTCGCGGGCATCGCGGCCACCGCGCTGCCCGGCGTCGTCACGATCCACACCAAGGGCGACACCGAGCAGGGCACCGGCACCGGGTTCGTCCTCGACCAGCAGGGCCACATCCTGACGAACAACCACGTGGTCCAACCGGCGGGCCCCGCCGGTGAGATATCAGTCACATTCGCCGGAGGCGAGTCCGCCGATGCCGAGGTCGTCGGCCACGACAGCGGCTACGACCTGGCCGTCATCAGGGTGAAGGGCGTCAGCGGCCTCAAGCCCCTGCGCCTCGGCAACTCGGAGAACGTTCAGGTGGGCGACCCCGTCGTCGCCATCGGCGCCCCCTTCGACCTGGCCAACACGGTCACCTCCGGGATCATCAGCGCCAAGGAGCGCCCGATCACCGCCGGCGGCGACGGCTCCGACGTCAGCTACGTCGACGCCCTGCAGACCGACGCCCCGATAAACCCCGGCAACTCGGGCGGCCCGCTGGTCGACTCGCGGGCCCGCGTCATCGGCATCAACAGCGCCATCCGCGGCGCCGACGGCGGCTCCGAGCAGGAGGGCGCCCAGGCGGGCTCGATCGGCCTGGGCTTCGCGATCCCGATCAACCAGGCCAAGCGCGTGGCCGAGGAGCTGATCAACACCGGCAAGGCCACCCACCCCGTGATCGGCGTCACCCTCGACATGGACTACGACGGCGACGGCGCCCGCGTCGGCACGAAGGGCAACGGCGGCGGCCCGGCGGTCACCACCGGCGGCCCCGGCGCCAAGGCGGGCATCGAGCCGGGCGACGTGATCACCGAGGTGGACGGTACCCGCGTGCACTCCGGCGAGGAGCTGATCGTCAAGGTCCGCTCGCACCGCCCGAAGGACAAACTGGACCTGACGGTCGAACGGGACGGGAAGCCGCGCAAGGTGACGCTCGTCCTCGGCTCCGCCGACGGCGACTGACCCACGATCGGGCGCTCCCGGTGATCCTGCTCGTCGCCCGGTGGCTACCGGACGGACAGGGTCGCCGGGTACCGTGGACCCGGTCCGTGCCGGACCCAGCCGAAGACCTGCTGCTGAAGACGACCGCGGGCCGAGGACACGCTAGGAGTGCAAGGTGTTCAACGACATTGGCCTACCGGAGGTCATGGCGCTGGTCGTGCTGGCCGTGTTGGTCTTCGGCCCCGACAAACTGCCGCAGGTCATCCAGGACGTCGCGCGCACGATACGCAAGATCCGCGAGTTCTCGGACAGTGCGAAGCAGGACATCCGTGAGGAACTGGGCCCCGAGTTCAAGGACTTCGAGTTCGAGGACCTGAACCCCAAGACGTTCATCCGCAAGCAGCTGGACAGCGACGACATGGGCCTCAAGGAGATCCGCAACGGCTTCGACCTGAAGAAGGAGATGGCCGAGGTCTCCGAGGCGGTCTCCACCGTGGCCGAAGTGGACGAGGTGGGCACCGCGTCCGGCTCCGCCGGCACCTCCGCCGGCACCTCCGGCGGCCGCGTCGACATGCAGAAGCGGCCCGAGACCGAGCGCCCCCAGGGCGCCGGTGATCCGCCCCCGTTCGACTCCGACGCGACCTGAACCACCCCGCCTGCAACCGGGCCCGAGGGACCCGGTGTGGCATCCTGCCTTGTTGTTGCGCGGACCGGACGTGAGAACGCCCGTGGGGGGCGGGCCGCCGGTCCGTACGAGAACGAGGAGGCGGCCGCATGGAGACGACCAGTCGGGTGGGCGCGCAGGCGCCGGCCGGCGAGGGGACCGAGCAGGTTCCCGCGGCCCGGCGCACGGTCGACGGCTACCTGCAGGCGCCGTTCCCCTGGTACGGCCTCGACGAGGCCTTCACCGGACCGCGCTGGCTGATGCAGGTCGGCACCTCGGCGGACGGTTCCGTCGAGCACGGCTCGATCGGGCACGGTGACGAGCCCTCGGTACGCAGCGAGGGCACGCAGGACACGGAGCGGTTCGCGGTCGTGGTGACCGTCGCCGCCAACCCCGTACGGCGCAGCCCCGACGGCACGGGCGTCCTGGAGGCCACCTCGGTGTCCTCGGCCGCCTGGCTCGCCGGAGTCGGGCTGCTCTCCTACACCTGGCCCGGCCAGATGGACCACACCCTGCGCGACGACTGGCTGGACCAGCAGACCGAGACGGCCTGGGTGCTCGCCGACGACCTGGACTCCGAGGACTGGGCGACGCTCATGCTGCCCGTGGACGGGACGCCCACGCCGTTCCACTACCGCGAGTCCGAGTTCGGCTGGGTGCTCGCCGGGTCCACGCAGGCGGGCGTCCACCTCGGCGCGTACGGACGCGGCATGAGCGCGTACGGGCTCGGCTTCTCCACCGTGAAGGACATCGCCGAGCTGGGCTGACGCCCGTGCTCCGGCCGCACCCCGTGGAGGACGCGGCCGGAGGGGATGCTCAGAACTTGTTGCGCGGGGTGATGCCCAGCGACAGACCCGACAGACCGCGCTGGCGGCCGCCGAGCTTGTCGGCGATGGCCCGCAGCGCGGAGCCGGCCGGGGAGTCCGGGTCGGAGAGCACGACGGGCTTGCCCTCGTCGCCGCCCTCGCGCAGCCGCACGTCGATCGGGATGGAGCCGAGCACCGGCACGTTCGTCCCGGTCGTCTTCGTCAGCCCGTCGGCGACCAGCTGACCGCCGCCCGTGCCGAACACGTCGACCATCTCGTCGCAGTGCGGGCAGGGCAGCCCCGACATGTTCTCGACGACGCCCACGATCTTCTGGTGCGTCTGGACCGCGATGGAACCGGCCCGCTCGGCGACCTCGGCGGCGGCCTGCTGAGGCGTCGTCACCACGAGGATCTCCGCGTTCGGAACCAGCTGCGCGACCGAGATCGCGATGTCACCGGTGCCCGGCGGCAGGTCCAGGAGCAGCACGTCCAGGTCGCCCCAGAACACGTCCGCGAGGAACTGCTGCAGCGCGCGGTGCAGCATCGGGCCGCGCCACACCACCGGCGCGTTGCCCGGGGTGAACATGCCGATCGAGATGACCTTCACGCCGTTCGCCGACGGCGGCATGATCATGTTCTCGACCTGGGTGGGCTTGCCGTCGGCGCCGAGCATGCGCGGGACGGAGTGGCCGTAGATGTCCGCGTCGACGACGCCGACCTTCAGGCCGTCGGCGGCCATCGCCGCCGCCAGGTTCACGGTCACGGAGGACTTGCCGACGCCGCCCTTGCCCGACGCCACCGCGTAGACACGGGTCAGCGAGCCGGGCTTGGCGAAGGGCACCTCACGCTCGGCGGTGCCGCCGCGCAGCGCGTTCGCCAGCTCCTTGCGCTGCTCGTCGCTCATCACGTCGAGGGTGACGTCGACCCGGGTCACGCCGTCGACGCGGGCGACCGCGTCCCGCACGTTGTTCTCGATCGTGGAGCGCATCGGGCAGCCCGACACGGTCAGGTACACGGTGACCGCGACGACTCCGTCCGCACCGATGTCCACCGATTTGACCATCCCCAGTTCGGTGATGGGGCGCTGGATCTCGGGGTCGTTCACTGTCGCGAGTGCCTCGCGCACCGCGTCTTCCGTAGCCATACGGTCGATAGTACGGCGCGGTAACCGGGGCACGGAAAGCCCCGTCAGCGGTCGTCTACGTCACGTCCGCGTTCGCGCTCGCCCGGGAGCGCGGCGCTGTGCCGCTGCTCCTCCAGCTCTTTGAGGAGGTCCTGCAGCTCGGAACGGATCCAGTCGCGGGTGGCGACCTCGCCCAGGCCGATCCGCAGCGAGGCCATCTCACGGCTCAGATACTCGGTGTCGGCGATCGAGCGCTCGTTCTGCTTGCGGTCCTGTTCGAGGTTGACGCGGTCGCGGTCGTCCTGCCGGTTCTGCGCGAGCAGGATCAGCGGGGCCGCGTAGGAGGCCTGCAGCGACAGCATCAGCGTCAGGAAGATGAACGGGTACTGGTCGAAGCGCAGATCCCGGGGCGCCGCGATGTTCCACGCGACCCACGCGATGATCAGGATCGTCATCCAGACGATGAACCGCCCGGTGCCCAGGAAGCGGGCGATGCGCTCGGACAGCCGCCCGAAGGCCTCCGGGTCGTACTCCGGAAGCAGCTTGCGCCGGGGCGGGCGCGGCTGGTCGAGCCGGATGCGCGGGCGCCGGGTCTCCCCGGTCCGCTCCCGCTCACGCTCCTCCGTCGCCATGGTTCACCTCCCCGGCCAGGTGGAACTCCTGCTCGCGCCAGTCGTCGGGGAGCATGTGATCGAGGACGTCGTCCACGGTGACCGCGCCGAGCAGCGAGCCGCCCTCGTCGACGACGGGCGCCGCCACCATGTCGTACGTGGCGAAGAACCCGGCGATCTCCGGCAGCTGCGCGTCCGGGGCGAGCGCCTGCAGGTCGTCGTCGAGGACCGCGCTGACCAGCGTGTACGGGGGGTCGCGCAGCAGGCGCTGGAAGTGGATGGTGCCGAGGTACTTGCCGGTCGGTGTCTCGTCCGGCGGCCGGCAGACGTAGACCTGCGCGGCGAGCGCGGGGGACAGGTCCGGGTTGCGGACGCGGGCGAGGGCGTCGGCGACCGTCGCGTCGGGGCGCAGCACGATCGGCTCGGTCGTCATCAGACCGCCCGCGGTCCGCTCCTCGTACGCCATCAGACGCCGCACGTCGGCCGCGTCGCTCGGCTGCATCAGGGCGAGGAGGCGCTCCTTGTCCTCCTCGGGCAGCTCGCTGAGCAGGTCGGCGGCGTCGTCCGGGTCCATCTCCTCCAGGACGTCGGCGGCGCGCTCCTCCTTCAGCTTGCCGAGGATCTCGATCTGGTCGTCCTCGGGGAGCTCTTCCAGGACGTCGGCGAGCCGCTCGTTCGTCAGCGCGGCGGCGACCTCGGCACGGCGCTTCGCCGAGAGGTGGTGCAGCACGTTCGCCAGGTCGGCGGGGCGCAACTGCTCGAACGTGGCCAGCAGGCTCTCCGCGCCCTGCCCGTGCTCCTCCAGGGAGAAGCCGTCGACGGCGGACCAGTCGACGGTGAGCGTCTCGCCCTTGTTCCGCCGGAAGGCGCCGGCCTTGCCCTTGCGGACGAAGACCCGGTCGACCTCCCAGTCGCGGCGCGCGGGCAACTGCTGGATCGCCACGTCGAGGACGGTGACGTCCTCGCCGGTCTCCACCAGGCGCACCACCCGGTCGAGCATCTCGCCGAGCACGAGCCGCTCGGTGGGCCGCTGCTCGAAGCGCCGCACGTTGAGCACGCCCGTCGTGATGATCTGGCCCGACTCGATGCCGGTGACCCGGGTCATGGGCAGGAAGATGCGGCGGCGCGTGGACAGTTCGACGACGAGCCCGAGCAGCCGGGGCGGCCGGCGGCTCACCCGGAGCATCGCCACGAGGTCGCGCACCCGGCCGACCTGGTCGCCGTTCGGATCGAAGACGGCGACGCCGGCCAGGTGCGAGACGAAGATACGGGGAGCGCCTGCGGCCATGTCACCCCGCCTCCCTTTCGTACCTGCCTGTGCGTACATACGAGCAATCTGGTGATCAGGCTAGCCCGAGCCGGTCGACGGCGCCTTTGCGCCGCCCGGGGTCAGGGGCTGGGGAAGTCCTCGCAGATGGCACCGGTACGCTGCCGTCCTGCCCACCGCCGCACCCCCCTTGCCCCACGAGAGGTGGTCCCGCCCGTGACCGCACACCCCCTGCCCCGTCGTCCCCGCCGCCGGCTCCTGCTGGCTGGACTGCTCACCGCGGGGCTCGTGGCCGGGCTCACCGCGTGCGGCGGCGACGAGCAGGACCCGGACGCGGGGACCAACGGGGTCGGCAAGCTCTCGGCGAAGAAGATCCAGAGCCGCACGCTCAAGGCCGCCCAGGGCGCGGACACCGTGCACGTCTCCGGTTCGGTGGTCGTCGGCGGCCGGACCTACAAGCTCGACATGCGGCTCAAGGACGACGGCGGCACCGGGTCGGTGACCACGAAGGACGGCACGTTCCAGCTGCTGCGGGTCGACGAGCACCTCTTCCTCAAGGCGAGCGCCGCCTTCTGGACGCACTCGGACGAAGGCAAGACCGCGCACGGCGGCGACACGGCGGCGGCGAAGCTCGACGGCAAGTACGTGAAGGTGCCCTCGGGCGACCCCGCGTACAAACAGCTGAGCACCTTCACCGACAAGGAGGTGCTGCTCGACGGGCTGCTCACCCTGCACGGCACCCTCGCCAAGGGCGACCGGGGCGTCGCCGACGGGGTCCGCACCGTCGAGCTGAGCGGCGACAAGGGCGCGGGCGGCACCCTCGACGTCTCCCTGGAGGGCACGGCGTACCCGCTGCGCCTGGAGCGGGCCGGCGGCGCGGGCTCGCTCAAGCTGACCGAGTGGGGCAAGGGCTTCGAGCTCAGCGAGCCGGACGACGCCGACACCGTGGACTACGGCCAGGCGCTGCCGTCCTCCTGAGCACCGGGAGGGTCAGCGCCGCTTGCGCCGGGCCAGCAGCTTCGGCAGACCCGCCGGGGCCGGGTTCCGCGTCGTCGCCGGGGTCGGCACGGGCGGCGCGGCGAGCGAGCCGTCGGCGACCGGGACGGGCGCGCCGCCGGCCGGCTCCAGGCGCAGCACCCGGCACTCGCGGGCCCAGCGCTCGGTCATCGTCTCGGCGTCCGGCGCGTTCAGCCGCTTGCCCTTCAGCTCGCCGACGGCCGCCTCCCAGGCGTCCGTACCCGGAGTCAGCGGGACGACCGACGCCTGCCAGCCGACGAGCCGGCCGCCCTTGTCCTTGCTGCGGACCGTGACGACGGCCGCGGAGCCGTCGTCGAGGCCCGGCAGCGGCTGCTCGCCGGGACCGTCGCCGACCACCAGCGCCGCGCCCTCGTGCCACACGTGCCACAGGGCACGCTCCGTCCCCGAGGCGCCCCGGACCCAGATGAGCCCGGACTTCTTCGTGGCCTCCTCGACGAGGGCGGCATCGAGCAGTTCAGCAGTCGTCATGCCCAGAAGCCTAGGGCGTGTCCGCAAGGTCCCGTCGTCCGCCCGACAGGCGGGACCTTGCGGACACGCCCTGGCTACAGCCAGCCGTTGCGCTTCAGGGTGCGGTGGATCCCGAAGCACATGCCGCCGATGAGGGCCAGCACCATCGGATAGCCGAACCGCCAGTGCAGCTCCGGCATGTGGTCGAAGTTCATCCCGTAGACCCCGCACACCATCGTCGGCACGGCGATGATCGCCGCCCACGAGGTGATCTTGCGCATGTCCTCGTTCTGCGCGACGGAGGCCTGCGCGAGGTTGGCCTGGAGGATCGAGTTGAGCAGTTCGTCGAAGCCGATGACCTGCTCCTGGACGCGCTCCAGGTGGTCGGCGACGTCACGGAAGTACTTCTGGATGTCGGGGTCGATGAGCCGCATCGGCCGCTCGCTGAGCAGTGCGAGCGGGCGGCGCAGCGGCGCGACGGCCCGCTTGAACTCCAGGACCTCGCGCTTGAGCTGGTAGATGCGGCCCGCGTCGGTGCCGCGCGGCGAGCCCTTGCCGGTCTGCGAGAAGACGTCCGTCTCGACCTCGTCGATGTCGTCCTGCATCGCGTCGGCCACCGCGAGATAGCCGTCGACGACATGGTCGGCGATGGCGTGCAGGACGGCGCTCGGGCCCTTGGACAGCAGCTCCGGGTCGTCCTGGAGGCGGTGGCGCAGGGCACGCAGCGAGCCCTGGCCGCCGTGCCGGACGGTGATGAAGAAGTCCCGTCCGGTGAAGCACATGACCTCGCCGGTCTCCACGATCTCGCTGGTCGCGGTGAGTTCGGCGTGCTCGACGTAGTGGATGGTCTTGAAGACGGCGAACAGGGTGTCGTCGTAGCGCTCCAGCTTGGGCCGCTGGTGGGCGTGCACGGCGTCCTCGACGGCGAGCGGGTGCAGCCCGAACTCGGCGGCGATCCCGGCGAACTCGGCCTCGGTCGGCTCGTGCAGGCCGATCCAGGCGAAGCCGCCGTCACGGCGCACCCGGCGGCGGGCCTCGCTCGGGGTGAGGCACTCACCGGACTCGACGCGCGCGCCGTCCCGGTAGACGGCGCAGTCGACCACGGCCGTGACGGCCGACGGGTCGCGGGTCGGGTCGTACGAGGAGCGCACCTCGTTCCCGTACGGGGCCACGCTCTTGCGCAGCGAGGGGCGGACGGCGGCGCGCAGGTCGCGAATCATCGACATGGGCAGGCTCCTTCGCGAAAGGGAGCCGCTGCGGCTACGGGTGGAACCACCCGGAATGAGGACGTCCTGGCCGACGGACATGCTGCACGTCCACAAAGCGGGTAGCACCGCACCATGAGCGGGGGCGGCTTCGCTTACTGACTCAGATCGGTGCGATCGGAAAGATCAGGTGGGAACGAAGCGCTCTTCCGGCGCACGCGACAGGACGCGGGGCAGCACGGACGGCTGCCTGTGCGGACTGCGAAAGGAGATGCGGGCCTAGCGGCCGGAAGAACGGGTGGTACTGCACGATCGACTTCGATCCATGACAGCCCCACCTCCTCCGGCCGGTCCCCCGTGGGGGACGGTGACGGGTCGGCGCTCCGAGCGTCCCGAGGACGCTCGGCGGGCACGCAACCGCGCACCATGCCGACCAGCGGCCAAGACTATCAGCCGACTGAAGAAGCAAGTCCCTTCTTTACCCGTTGCATGCGAGTTCTATGCTCGCGGGATGGGAGAAGTTCTTGCACTGGTGGAAGCCCGGCTGCTGACGGCCTTCGGTGAGCCCGACGCACGCGCGGCGGTCACGTTCCTCGGCACGGACCGCATCGAGGTGCTGCGGTTCTCCGACGGGGACGTGGTGCGGTACGCGACGCTCGGCATGTCCGCGTCCCCGATGTCCGATCCGACCGCGGCGCTCGCCGACCCGGTGAAGGGCCCGCGCGCCGAGCTGGTCCTCACGGTCCGCGCCGGCCTCGCCGAGACCGACAAGGTCCTCCGCCCACTGGCCGTGCTCGCCGCGTCCCCGCAGGTCGAGGGAGTCGTCGTGGCACCGGGCGCCTCTTTGGACGTGGGCGAGCCGCTGTGGCCCGGGGCGCCCTTCACCTCCGTACTGGTGGCGGAGCCGGGCGGCCTGGTGGAGGACCTGGACCTGGACGAGCCGATGGACCCCGTCCGGTTCCTGCCGCTGCTGCCGATGACGCAGAACGAGGCGGCGTGGAAGCGGGTGCACGGGGCGGGCGCGCTCCAGGAGAAGTGGCTGAACGGCAAGACGGACCTGCGCGATCCGCTGCGCAGGTCCGTCCCGCTGGACTGATGTGAGGGAGCCTCAGTTCCCTTGGTCGGCGAAGACGGAGACGCTGTCCTCGCTCGCGTGCCGGGGCTCCAGCTCCTCGGCCTCGTGGGTGAGGGAGTCGCGGCGGACCCAGACCACGAGGGCGCCGAGGACGGCCGTGATCGCGGCGACGACGAACGGGATGTGGATGTCGGTCCACTCCTCGATCTTCGGCGCGAAGTACGGGGCGGCCGCCGCGGCGAACCAGCGGACGAAGTTGTACCCGGCGGAGGCCACCGGGCGCGGGGCGTCGGAGACGCCGAGGGCCAGCTCGGTGTAGACGGTGTTGTTCACGCCGATGAAGGCGCCGGACAGGATCGTGCAGACGACGGCCGTGCTGTGGCTGCCGTAGCCGAGGACGAGCACGTCGGCGGCGAGCAGGACCAGCGAGCCGCCGAGCACCTTGAGCGAGCCGAACCGGGCCTGCATGCGCGGCGCGACGACCACCGAGAACAGCGCGAGCAGCACACCCCAGGCGAAGAACACGGCGCCCGACTTGTACGGGGTCATGTTCAGCACGAACGGGGTGAAGGCCAGCACCGTGAAGAACGTGTAGTTGTAGAAGAACGAGGACAGCGCCGCCGAGGCGAGGCCGCCGTGGCCGAGCGCCTTGATCGGGTCGAGCAGCGAGGTCTTCTTCGCGGGCCGGGGCTGCTCCTTGAGGAACACGGTGATGCAGAGGAAGCCGACCGCCATCAGCGCGGCGGTGCCGAAGAACGGGTAGCGCCAGCTCGCGTTGCCGAGCACGGCGCCGAGCAGCGGGCCGCAGGCCATGCCGAGGCCCAGGGCGGACTCGTAGAGCAGGATCGCGGCGGCGCTGCCGCCGGCCGCGGCGCCGACGATGACGGCGAGCGCGGTGGAGACGAACAGGGCGTTGCCGAGGCCCCAGCCGGCCCGGAAGCCGACCAGCTGGCCGACGGAGTCCGAGGTCCCGGCGAGCCCGGCGAACACCACGACCAGCGCGAGCCCGGCGAGCAGCGTCTTCTTGCCGCCTATCCGGCTGGAGACGAACCCGGTCACCAGCATCGCGACCGCGGTGATCAGGAAGTACGAGGTGAAGAGCAGGGAGACCTGGCTCGGGGTGGCCTTCAGGCCCTGCGCGATCGACGGCAGGATCGGGTCGACGAGCCCGATGCCCATGAAGGCGACGACGGACGCGCCCGCGGTGGCCCATACGGCCTTCGGCTGACGCAGGAGGCTGGTGGCGCCCGCGTCGAACGGGTCCCCTTCGAATCCTGGCTCGCTGTGGCTCATGCCGGCCGCTCCTTAGGACGCTCTGATGAGGACGCTCTGAATCGTTGGCGTATGCACATAATAAGTTAGAGCAGCTAATTAATGCAAGCTACATCTACATGGTGATGTCCTCGGCCGGGTGATCGTGACGGTCCGGACGGGTGATCGTCCTTGACGCGGCGCGGCCCGGGGAGGACCGTTGGGCCTTATGAGGGGCGAACCCAGTTGCCCGAAGTGTGGTGGCCGGGTCAGGGCTCCCGGCCTTTTTGCCGACTCCTGGCAGTGCGACGTGCACGGCGCCGTGCACCCGTTACAACCGGTCATCCCGCCCAGCGTCGAGGCGCTCGGCGTCGTCGTGAAGCGTGCCCGTGTCCCCGTGTGGATGCCGTGGCCGCTCCCGGTCGGCTGGCTCTTCACCGGGGTGGCCAACGCGGGGGACGACCGCTCCGGAGGCCGCGCCACCGCCGTCGCCTGCTCGGGACCCGGGCCGCTCGGCGGCATGGGGGAGCTGGTGCTCGTCGCCGAGGAGCTCGGCGTCGGACTCGGCTCGCGCTACGCGGGCATCGACGGCCCCGACCCCGGACCCTTCCTGGACGTCACGGGACCGCCGCAGGCCAAGGTCCTCGCGGCCGGCCGCCCCACCCCGCTGTGGCACGTCACCGGCACCCCGGACGACCGCGCCGTCTTCGCGGGCGAGGCGCGCGGCCTGTGGCTGTGGGCGATCGTCTGGCCCGAGCACTCCGGCATGCTCCTGTACGACGAGCTGGTCCTCGCCGATCTGCGCGACGCCGGGCCCGAGGTCGACATGATGCCGTGCGGGGCGCTGTCGCCGCGCATTCTGGAGTGAGCCGGGCCGCGGTGCCGGGGCGGCCCGAGCAGGGGTACCGACGGTAAGGAGTCACGGCCGGTTCGGTGGTGACAGGGGTGTCCGGAATCCCCGTTATCCTTGAGCGGTCCCGATCCCTCCGCCCGAAGCCTGGAGTCCGCAGCCGTGCGTATCGACCTGCACACCCACTCCACCGCTTCCGACGGCACGGACACCCCCGCCGAGCTGGTGCGCAACGCCGCGGCGGCGGGCCTGGACGTCGTGGCCCTCACCGACCACGACACCACACGCGGCCACGCCGAGGCCCTCGCGGCTCTGCCCGAGGGCCTGACCCTCGTGACCGGCGCCGAGCTCTCCTGCCGCCTCGACGGCGTGAGCATGCACATGCTGGCGTACCTCTTCGACCCCGACGAGCCGGACCTGCTGCGCGAGCGCGAGCTGGTCCGCGACGACCGGGTGCCGCGCGCCCGGGGCATGGTCGCCAAGCTGAACGAGCTGGGGGTCGGCGTCACCTGGGAGCAGGTGGCCCGGATCGCGGGCGACGGCTCGGTCGGCCGCCCGCACGTCGCCACCGCGCTCGTCGAGCTCGGTGTCGTGCCCACGGTCTCCGACGCCTTCACGAAGGACTGGCTCGCCGACGGCGGCCGCGCCTACGTCGACAAGCACGAGACCGACCCCTTCGAGGCGATCCGCCTGGTCAAGGCGGCCGGCGGCGTCACCGTCTTCGCGCACCCCGCCGCCGCCGAGCGCGGCCGCACCGTGACCGAGTCGGCCATCGCCGAGCTCGCCGCGGCGGGCCTCGACGGCATCGAGGTCGACCACATGGACCACGACGAGCCCACCCGCGTCCGGCTCCGCGGCCTCGCCGCCGAGGTCGGCCTGCTCACCACCGGCTCCTCGGACTACCACGGCAGCCGCAAGACCTGCGTCCCCGGCGAGTACACCACCGACCCCGAGGTCTACGGGGAGATCGTGCGCCGCGCCACGGGGGCCTTCCCCGTCCCGGGCGCCGGCGGACGCCACGCCTGATCAGCGCCGCACCGGCACCGGCCCACGCCCCTCGGGCGCGCGGTCCGCGCCCGGCCGCCCCTGATCGCCTCGCACTCCCTCCCCTTCCCGCTCATCTCCCGCAAGGCCTGGCCCCACCGTGTTCGACGTCGCTGTCTTCGGATCCCTTTTTCTCACGCTTTTTGTGATTATGGATCCCCCCGGAATCACCCCGATCTTCCTCGCCCTCACCGCGGGCCGCCCCGCCAAGGTCCAGAAGCGCATGGCCTTCCAGGCCGTCTGCGTCGCCTTCGGCGTCATCGCCGTGTTCGGTGTCCTGGGCCACCAGATCCTCGACTACCTGCACGTCTCCGTGCCCGCGCTGATGATCGCGGGCGGTCTGCTGCTCCTGCTCATCGCGCTCGACCTGCTCACCGGCAAGACGGACGAGCCGAAGCAGACGAAGGACGTGAACGTCGCGCTCGTCCCGCTCGGCATGCCGCTGCTCGCCGGGCCCGGCGCGATCGTCTCGGTCATCCTGGCCGTCCAGAAGGCCGACTCGGTCGCCACACAGGTCTCCGTCTGGTCCGCGATCGTCGCGATCCACGTCGTGCTGTGGCTGGTCATGCGCTACTCGCTCGTGATCATCCGCGTCATCAAGGACGGCGGCGTCGTCCTCGTGACCCGGCTCGCGGGCATGATGCTCTCCGCCATCGCCGTGCAGCAGATCATCAACGGCGTGACCCAGGTGATCCAGGGATCCTGACCCCGCCCGCCGCCCCGGGCACACGCGAAGCCCCCGTACGCACGATGCGTACGGGGGCTTCGAAGTGTGTGAGCCGCTCGCCGTTATGAGGCGGTGGACTCGGCCGGGCGGATGTAGAGGCGCTGCCCTATGGCGGCGGCCTGCTGAACGATCCGATTGACGGAGGCGGCGTCCACGACGGTGGTGTCGACGGCCGCGCCGTCGACGTCGTCCAGTCGCATGATCTCGAAGCGCACAGGCTTCTCCCTTCGTCTGGTGATCCTCCTGGAGGAGAACTGAGGTGGAAGGCGTGGCGACAGTGCCCCGCGTTCTATAGGGGTCAACGGGTTGCCCCGTGCAAACATTCCCTACGCTAAGGAAATTTTTCGAAGAACTAATTACTCGCGAGTAGCGGGGTCGCGCGAACACCTACAGTGACGGTGCGTCAGTCGGTCGGGTGCCGGTCCCAGAAGGCGGCGAGGGCCGCCGCCGTCTCCAGGGGGCGGTCCGTGTTGGGGGAGTGGCCGGCGTCCGCGACGACCGTCCGCTCCGCCTTCAACCGAGCCGCCATGTCGTCGAGCAGCGGCACCGGCCACGCGTCGTCCTCCTCGCCGGAGACGACATGAACCGGCGGCGCGACCGGGGCGAGGGCCTCGACCCCGTCCGGCTCGGTGCACAACTGCCGCCCGGCAGCGATGAGTTGGGCCGGGCTGTTGTTCATCCAGCGCCGCCGCAGATCGTCCTCGTCGCCCCGCGGCTCGACCGGGCCCTCGGCCGCCTCCAGCGCCTGGATGGCCTCCCACACCTGCCCCATGTCGTACACGGCCAGCGCGTCCCGCAGCATCGCCACCCGCCGCTGCTGGGACGCCGACACGGCCGCCGGACCCGAGGCCATCAGGGTCAGCGACGCGAAGGGCGCCGGGTCGGCCACCACCGCCGCACGCGCCACGAGCCCGCCGAAGGAGTGCCCGAGCAGATGGACGGGCGCCGGGCCGAGCGCCGCGGCCTGCGCGAGCACGTCCCGGGCCAGCTCCGCGCCCGCGTACGGTGCCTCGTCGTCCCGGGGGCCCGCGCTCTCGTGCTGCCCGCGCCCGTCGACGGCCACCGTGCGGTACCCGGCCTCGGCCAGCGGCAGCAGCAGCGCGATGAAGTCCTCCTTGCTGCCGGTGAACCCCGGCAGCAGCAGCGCCGTGCCGCGCAACGGGCCGGACGCCGGTTCACCAGTCAGCGCGGCGAAGTCACCTCGCGCCGTGCGCAGGGTGCGGGCGCGCGTGCCGGGCGGCGGGGTGAACGTCTCGGGCCTGCTCATGCGGTGAGATTAACGGGACGACACGGGAGCCCGCCCCTCGGCCACCGGGCCCGAACATCGCAGGGCCGGACCCCGCCGGCCCGAACGCCGCAGGCCCGGACCCCGCGAGTGCGGGATCCGGGCCTGCGAACAGTTCCGGCGTGGGACCGATCAGGCCTCGGGGGCCTCGGCCACGGCCTTCTTGCGCGTACGACGCACCGGCTTGGCCGCGGCGGTCTCTTCCGGGGCGGCGGCGACGGCCTTCTTGCGGGGCGCGCGCTTCTTCGGCGCGGCCTCGACGGCCTCCGCGGTGTCGACCGCGGCCTCCGCCTTCTTGCGCGTCGTGGTGCGCTTCTTGGGCGCGGCCTCGACGACGGCGGTCTCTTCCGCGGCGGCGGCGACGGCCTTCTTGCGAGGCGCCCGCTTCTTCGGCGCGGCCTCGACGGCCTCCGCGGTGTCGACCGCGGCCTCCGCCTTCTTGCGCGTGGTGGTCCGCTTCTTCGGCGCGGCCTCCACGGCCTCCACCGTGTCGACCACGGCCTCGGCGGCCTTCTTGCGGGGCGCGCGCTTCTTCGGCGCGGCCTCGACGGCCTCGGCGGTGTCGACGGCGGCTTCGGCGGCCTTCTTGCGCGTCGTGGTGCGCTTCTTGGGCGCGGCCTCGACGACGGCGGCCTCTTCCGGAGCGGCGGCGACGGCCTTCTTGCGAGGCGCCCGCTTCTTCGGCGCGGCCTCGACGACCTCGACCGTGTCCACGACGGCCTGCGCCGACTCGGCGACCGGCTCGGCCTTCTTGCGCGTACGACGGGCCGGCTTGGCCTCGACGGCCTCCGCCGTGTCGACGACCGCCTCGGCGGCCTTCTTGCGCGGGGTGCGCTTCTTCGGCGCGGCCTCGACGGGAGCCGCGGCCTCGACCACGGCCTCCACCGTCTCGACGACGGCCTCCGCCTTCTTCCGCGTACGGCGACGCGACTGCGCGGGCACCTCGGCGACCGGCGGGGCCTCGGTCAGCACCGGCGCGGCGGCCTCGACCGTCTCGACGACGGCCTCGGCGGCCGGAGCGACCGGCGCGGCACCCTGGGCCGCGCCACGCGTACGGCGGCGACGGCGCGGGGTGCGCGGCTCGGAGGCAGCCTCCTCGACCGGCGTCACGGGAGCGGCAGCGGCGGCACCCGCGGCGAGCGGCTCACCGGCACGCGTACGGCGCCGGCGGCGCGGCGTACGGGCCGGACGCTCCTCGCGACGCTCCTCGCGGTTCTCACGGTCGCGGCTGTCACGCTCGCGGTCGCGGTCCTGGCGGCCGCCACGGCCACCACGGTCCCCCCGGCCACCACGGCCGGAGTCGGCGCCGCGGCCACGGGTCTCGCCCAGGTCCTCGATCTCCTCCGCGTCCAGACCGGCACGCGTGCGCTCCGAGCGCGGCAGGACACCCTTGGTGCCCGCCGGGATGCTCAGCTCCTCGTAGAGGTGCGGGGAGGACGAGTACGTCTCGACCGGGTCGTTGAAGTCCAGCTCGAGCGCCTTGTTGATGAGCTGCCAGCGCGGGATGTCGTCCCAGTCGACCAGCGTCACCGCGGTGCCCTTCGCCCCCGCGCGGCCGGTGCGGCCCACGCGGTGGAGGAACGTCTTCTCGTCCTCCGGCGACTGGTAGTTGATGACGTGCGTGACGCCCTCGACGTCGATACCGCGCGCGGCGACGTCGGTGCACACGAGCACGTCGACCTTGCCGTTGCGGAACGCGCGCAGCGCCTGCTCGCGCGCGCCCTGACCGAGGTCGCCGTGGACCGCGCCGGACGCGAAGCCGCGCCGCTTGAGCTGGTCGGCGATGTCGGCGGCCGTGCGCTTGGTGCGGCAGAAGATCATCGCGAGCCCGCGGCCGTCGGCCTGCAGGATGCGGGAGACCAGCTCCGGCTTGTCCATGTTGTGCGCGCGGTACACGTGCTGCGCGATGTTCCGCACGGTCGCGCCCTCGTCGTCCGGCGCGGTGGCGCGGATGTGCGTGGGCTGCGACATGTAGCGACGGGCGAGGCCGATGACGGCGCCCGGCATGGTCGCCGAGAACAGCATCGTCTGGCGCTTCGCCGGAAGCATGTTGATGATCTTCTCGACGTCGGGCAGGAAGCCCAGGTCGAGCATCTCGTCGGCCTCGTCGAGGACGAGCGCCTTCACGTGCGAGAGGTCCAGCTTCTTCTGGCCGGCCAGGTCCAGGAGACGGCCCGGGGTGCCGACGATCACGTCGACGCCCTTCTTGAGGGCCTCGACCTGGGGCTCGTAGGCGCGACCGCCATATATGGCGAGGACGCGCACATTGCGCACCTTGCCGGCGGTCAGGAGGTCGTTGGTCACCTGGGTGCACAGCTCGCGCGTCGGGACGACGACGAGGGCCTGCGGGGCGTCGGTCAGCTGCTCGGGCCTGGCCCGGCCGGCCTCGACGTCCGCGGGGACGGTGACGCGCTCCAGGAGGGGGAGACCGAAACCGAGGGTCTTGCCCGTGCCGGTCTTGGCCTGGCCGATGACGTCCGTGCCGGTGAGGGCGACGGGGAGGGTCATCTCCTGGATGGGGAAGGGGGTGATGATGCCGACGGCCTCGAGGGCCTCCGCCGTCTCGGGAAGAATGCCGAGCTGACGGAATGTCGAAGTCTGCGTAGTCAGGGTGTTGCCTCTTCTGTGAGGTGCGGACCGAGGCGAACGCGGGGGTCGTGACCGTGCCAGTGCCGTGCCTTTGGTACGCCGGTCCGCTTCCGCTGCTGCGGAGGAACCGGATGGCGCGGGACCACTGCCGACGCTCGAGCGCTCGTGCCGCTGAGGGCCCCTCCTCGATCCGTACGTCATGTGACGCAGATCCGGAGGGCTGTCGGGTCGGAGCCGATCGGGCCACCGACCGGGCATCCTCATTCATGAGGCCCGTCGGAGATACGTGCAGGCACCATGACACAGGCTTGCACTCGGCGGGCTCTTTACCACCATACCCCGGAAACTCGCATGTGCGATGGCCGATTTGGTCACGTAGTCGTCGTCACACTCCATGACCAGGGACTTACCGGACCCCGCGAGCGGGCTATTGTGCGCTGCATGGAGACGTCTGACAACGCCACGCCGTCCACCGAAGCGCCCCCCGCGCCGACCGGAATCGCGGCCCAGGACTGGGCCACCGCCTCCGCGGACCCGAACTACCGTGCCGCGGTCGTCGACCTGCTGGGCGCGCTCGCGTACGGCGAGCTCGCGGCGTTCGAGCGGCTCGCCGAGGACGCGAAGCTGGCGCCGACCCTCGCCGACAAGGCGGAGCTGGCGAAGATGGCGTCCGCCGAGTTCCACCACTTCGAGCAGCTGCGCGACCGGCTCTCCGCGATCGGCGCCGAGCCGACCGAGGCCATGGACCCCTTCGTCGCCGCGCTCGACGGATTCCACAAGCAGACCGCGCCGTCGGACTGGCTGGAGGGCCTGGTCAAGGCGTACGTCGGCGACTCGATCGCCTCGGACTTCTACCGCGAGGTCGCGGCCCGGCTCGACTCCGACACCCGCTCCCTCGTGCTGGCCGTGCTCGACGACACGGGGCACGCGTCGTTCGCCGTGGAGAAGGTGCGGGCGGCCATCGAGGCGGACCCGCGCGTGGGCGGGCGGCTCGCGCTGTGGGCGCGGCGGCTGATGGGCGAGGCCCTGTCGCAGTCGCAGCGGGTCGTCGCGGACCGCGACGCGCTCTCCACGATGCTGGTCGGGGGCGTGGCCGACGGCTTCGACCTGGCCGAGGTCGGCAAGATGTTCTCCCGGATCACCGAGGCGCACACCAAGCGGATGGCCGCGCTGGGCCTCGCCGCCTGACGCTTTTCCGGTTTCCGGCTTCCCGCTGTCCGCTTCTAGCTTCCTGCGGCGGGCCCGGACGCTACTGCGCGTTCGGGCTCAGCCGCCGCGCTCCGCCCCGCGTGGGGCGCAGCAGCAGGGACAGCAGGGCCACCGCCAGCACGAGCGCGCCCCCGAGCGTGGCGAGCGCGTGCCCCGGGCCGAGCGCGCTGTGCGTCACGAAGGCCCCGAACAGCGCACCGGCGACGCCCGTGGGCACCACCAGACGCGGAGTCGGCAGCCGGCGCGGGAGCCGGCGCCCGGCGGCGAGGGCGAGCGCCAGGCCGAGCAGTGCGGAGCCGAGAGCCTCGAGCAGCATGATGGTGGGTCCCTCCCGCGCGTCCGGCCGGTGCAAATCGGTCCTAGCGGGTCTACCCCTGGGCCCCGGAACGCAACCCTCCCTGTGTGGCTGTCCTGTGCGCACGCTGTGGGTGTGCTCCGGACGCGACCGGCGCCGGGCGACCGGGGGGACGAGCACGGGAAAGGGCCCGGTGACGGTGTGCGTCACCGGGCCCTTCCCGGAAATCCGTACCTGCTGCGAAGCCGCTACAGCGGGCCGAAGCCCACCTTGCGCACCGCCGGCTCGCCGATCTCGACGTAGGCCAGACGCTCGGCGGGGACGAGGACCTTGCGGCCCTTGTCATCCGTCAGAGAGAGCAGCTGCGACTTGCCGGACAGTGCCTCGGACACGGCGCCCTCGACCTCCTCGGCGGACTGATCGCTCTCCAGAACGATCTCGCGGGGCGTGTGCAGCACGCCGATCTTGACCTCCACGGCCTTGTCCCTCCGACGATCCGTGATGTGCGCGGACGACCGCGCCGTACCCAGCACAGATTAGCCCGGTGAGACGAGGCTCTCGGTGCCCTTGCCGCACGCCAAGAGCGAACAGCCCGTCGGGAACAAAACGGCGCGGCGCCCCATTACAGGGGCGCCGGTCGCCTTTCCTGTCCTCGGCCGATGCCTCAGAGCTGCTCGATGCCGTGCAGCGGGAAGCCGGCGATGCCGCGCCACGCCAGGGACGTGAGCAGCTCGACCGCCTTGTCGCGCGGCACCGGGCTCGAGCTGGACAGCCAGTAGCGCGCCACCACCTGGGAGACGCCGCCGAGGCCGGTGGCGAGCAGCATCGACTCGTCCTTGGACAGGCCCGTGTCCTCGGCGATCACGTCGGAGATCGCCTCGGCGCACTGCATGCTGACGCGGTCGACGCGCTCGCGCACCGCCGGCTCGTTCGTCAGGTCCGACTCGAAGACGAGCCGGAACGCGCCGCCCTCGTCCTCCACGTACGCGAAGTAGGCGTCCATCGTCGCCGCGACACGCTGCTTGTTGTCCGTCGTCGAGGCCAGTGCGGTGCGCACCGACTGCAGCAGCGACTCGCAGTGCTGGTCGAGGAGCGCCAGATAGAGGTCGAGCTTGCCGGGGAAGTGCTGGTAGAGCACCGGCTTGCTGACTCCGGCACGCTCCGCGATGTCGTCCATCGCGGCCGCGTGGTAGCCCTGTGCGACGAATACTTCCTGGGCCGCGCCCAAGAGCTGATTACGTCGGGCACGGCGCGGCAGGCGGGTGCCTTTCGGGCGCGCCGCCTCCGTCTGCTCGGTGGCTGTCACGCCGCCTCCCAAAATCGTCCGTTGCGGTATGCGCCGCGTCGTCATCGTACTTTTGGGTAACTGCGATGTGCGCGGTGCAGGCGCAGAATTTCACGGACCGGACGGCAGTGAAAGCGGCGCGTAGCGGTCTTGTCACGGGAAAGCGGTATATACCGTCGCCCGACATGTGGCCGCCTGCTTGTACGCATCCGGCTGCCGACGTGCCGCTGTGTGGGGTTGTGATCGTGGCTGTGGCTGTGGCTGTGGCTGTGGCTGTGGCCTTGGCCTTGGCTGGTGGTGATTGTGGTTGCGGACGTGCCGGATCTCCGGCCGTCCGTTGTGCGTGACGGTCGTGCGGGGCGAGGTCAGCGGTAGTCGTCCTCGTCGAGCGCCACCACTCGGGCCTGCTCGGCGCGGTCCGCCTCGTTCGCGGTGTCGGGGTCGGCGTCACCGGCCGGCGGATCGTCCCGGTCCGGGGCGAGATCCGCGTGCTGCTCGGCCGCGTCGGCCTCCGGGGCCTCCACGTCGATCTCCGTGGTGTCGCCGCGCTCCGTGAAGGTCTCGGGATCGCTGGGGTCGACCGTCATGGATGGCTCCCTTCCTCACTGTTCCACGTGGGCGGGTGCCCTGAATCGAGCGTAGGAGACACAGGAACGGTGCGCTATGCGGGCTGTGACGGCGAACACACGAACCAGTGCGTGATCGTCTCGTAACATATCCCGCATGTCTTCGACCGAGTCGCCGCGTGTGCCGTCCGCCGTGGACACGGTGTCCGTCCCGGAAGGCGTCCGGGTCGCGGAGGGGGAGCGGATGGGCTCGGTGGGTCTGCCCGGCCTGACCCTCGCGGTCCGCTCACGCCCCGCCGCGCGGGAGGGGCTGCCGCCCGCCCTCTACGTCCACGGCCTCGGCGGCTCCTCGCAGAACTGGTCGGCGCTGATGCCGCTGCTCGCCGACGTGGTGGACGGCGAGGCCGTCGACCTCCCCGGCTTCGGCGACTCGCCGCCGCCGGACGACGGCGACTACTCGGTCACCGGACACGCCCGGGCCGTCATCCGCTATCTCGACGCGCAGGGCCGCGGCCCCGTCCACCTCCTCGGGAACTCGCTGGGCGGCGCCGTCACCACGCGCGTGGCGGCCGTCCGGCCCGACCTCGTCCGCACGCTGACGCTCGTGTCGCCCGCGCTGCCCGAGATCCGCGTCCAGCGCACCGCCGTGCCGACCGGCCTGCTCGCCGTGCCCGGCGTCGCCTCCCTCTTCACCCGGCTGACGAGGGACTGGACGGCGGAGCAGCGGGTCCGCGGCGTGATGGCGCTCTGCTACGGAGACCCGAACCGGGTCTCGCCGGAGGGCTTCCGCGCCGCCGTCGACGAGATGGAGCGGCGCCTCAGACTCCCCTACTTCTGGGACGCGATGGCCCGCTCCGCGCGCGGGGTGGTGAACGCGTACACGCTCGGCGGCCAGCACGGACTGTGGCGCCAGGCCGAGCGCGTGCTCGCGCCGACCCTGCTCGTCTACGGCGGCCGCGACCTGCTGGTGTCGTACCGGATGGCGGCGCGCGCCGCCAGAACGTTCCGCGACGCGCGGTTGCTGACCCTGCCGGACGCGGGGCACGTCGCGATGATGGAGTATCCGGAGACGGTCGCCACCGCGTTCCGGGAACTCCTGTCGGACACGGAGACGTTGAACGGGGCGGCGGGTGATGTGAGAGCGTCACGTGGTGCGCCGACAGAGGACGAGAAGCCGACGCGTGACCAGGCGTCGACACACGAAACGAAAATGCACAGTACTAATCCGGGGAGCTGAGGCGGCCTGTGGGACGGCATAGCCGCCGAGGACCGGCAGAGAGCGGCGAGCGGGCCGGCAAGCCGGCCGAGCCCAAGGCGCAGGCGGCGCCCCTGACAGGCACCGGCCGCAGACGCCGGACGGCGGCCGAGCCGCCGCAGGGCGCGTACCGGTCGCCCGGAGAGCCGTCCCAGGCCGCTCACTCCGCTCACCCCCCTCACTCCTCGGCCTATCCATCGGCTTATCCGTCGACCTTCGAGGCGCCGCAGGGTGCTCATCGGCCGGCCCGTCCGGCCGCGCCGTACGTCCGTGGCGGCCACCCCGAGCAGCATGAGTCGGGCGGCGGTTGGGGCGGCCCGCCGTCGCCTCCCGCTCCGCCCGCGCCGACGGCCCGGGGCAGCGGCGGCACCGTCGTCCCGCCCGTGGTCCCGTCCGGGGGGCCGCAAGGCCCCGGCACCGGACCGCTGCCGAGCCCGCGCCAGGAGTACGTCGACGCGTTCGACGGCGTCGGCGCGTCCGCGGGCCACGCCGCGTACCCGGCCGGCCGCACACTCCTCGGCACGCCCGGAGCGCCGGACCCGTACCGGTCCGACCCGTACGCGTCCGGTCCTCAGGCCTCGCACCAGGACCCGGCCGACCCGTACGCGTCCCTCTCGGACTGGGACGAGTACCCGCCGCTGCCCTCGGACGAGTTGCCCCTGGAGCCGGCTCCGGGCCGGAGCCGCAAGGGGATGACCTTCACGGGGATCGCCGCGGCGGCCGTCACCACCGTGCTCGCCATCGTTGTCGCGGGACAGGTCGCCGACCGGGACAGCGACTCCGGGAGCGACACGCGGGCAGGGTCCGCCGACGGCAGTCGCACCCGGGGCGGCACCGCCTCCCGCTCCGACGACCGGGCGACGCCCACCGCGCCGGCCCGCGTCGTCCCGCTCACGTACGCGCAGAAGATGGCGAAGAAGTACCCGCTCGCGGCGGACCTCAAGGGGTCCGGCACGTTCGAGTCGATCCCGGACGGCGCCGCGGCGCCCGGCAAGGGGACGAAGTTCCGCTACCGCGTCGACGTGGAGAAGGGCCTCGGCCTCGACGCCAAGCTGTTCGCCGACGCCGTGCAGAAGACCCTGAACGACAAGCGGAGCTGGGCGCACGACGGCGAGCGCACCTTCGAGCGCGTCGGGAAGGGGGAGCGGGCGCAGTTCGTCATCACGCTCGCCAGTCCTGGGACCACCGCGCAATGGTGCGCGAAGTCGGGCCTCGACACGACGGAGGACAACGTGTCGTGCGACTCGGCCGCCACCGAGCGCGTGATGATCAACGCGTACCGCTGGGCGCAGGGCGCGAAGCCGTACGACGACGCCCTGCACGGCAAAGCGATCTTCCCGTACCGCCAGATGCTCATCAATCACGAGGTCGGCCACCGGCTCGGCTTCAATCACGTGACGTGCACGCAGAACGGCGCTCTGGCTCCCGTGATGCAGCAGCAGACCAAGTTCCTGAAGGCCGACGGCATCACCTGCCGGCCCAACCCCTGGGTGTTTCCCAAGGGTTGACGCTCCGTAGCTTTCCGTAGCGCTTTGATCTCTTAGCGCGACAGAACGTCACGCGCGCGGGAAAGTTACGGCCGTTCACCCCTTTTGGTGGGGGGGGGGGGGGGGGGGGGGGGGGGGCGCCGCCGCGCGGGGGCGGGGGGGGGGGCGGGGGGGGGGGGGGGGGCGCGCCCCCGGGGGGGGGGGGGGGGGGCGCGCGGGGGGGGGGGTGGG
>NZ_JBITJS010000010.1:250628-354341 GCF_044460245.1 Streptomyces sp. NPDC050145
TCCGAGGTTGGTTCTTGCTCTCTCTGTTCTTTTTTTCCCTGTTTGTTTTTTGCGTCCCCCGCCCCCGCCCCCCCCCCCGCGGCGCGCCCCCCCCCCCCCCCCCCCCCCCCCCCCCCCCCACCGGCATGTCCGCATACGTTCGTCCCGCTGCGAGCCGCCGGGTCAACGGCGGCTCACCGAGAGGGAGATCGGGGGTGTGCGCGTGCGCATCGGACTGCTGACCGAGGGTGGCTATCCGTATGTGAGCGGTGAGGCCAGACTCTGGTGCGACCGGCTTGTGCGCGGGCTCGAGCAGCACGAGTTCGACATCTACGCGCTCAGTCGCAGCCAGGCGCAGGAGGACGCGGGCTGGATCGAACTCCCCCCGCAGGTCAGCCGGGTGCGGACCGCGCCGCTGTGGACCGGTGCCGATGACGGCGCCCTCGGTCCGGCCATCGGCCGACGTGCCCGTCGCCGCTTCGCCACGCTCTATGGGGAGCTCGTGACGGCGATCGTGCGCTCCGGCGGCGCCGGTGTCTCCTCCGACTTCTCCGGTGGGGCTGGTGGCTCCGGTGGCTTGAGTGGGTCCGGTGGTTCGGTTGGTTTTGGTGGTTCCAGTGGTTCCAGTGGTCTTGGCGGCTCCGGCGGTTCTGGCGGGGCCGGTGTCTCTGATGTAGAGGCGGACCGTTTCGCCTCCGCGCTCTACGGGCTCGCCGAGCTGGCCCGTGACGAGGGCGTGCTGGCTCCGGCTTTGCGCTCCGAGGCCGCCGTTCGCATCCTGGAGCGCGCCTGTCGTGCGCCCGGAGCGCAGCGCGCCGTCCGCGCCGCCCGCGTGCCCGATCTGCTCGCCTTCACCGGACACCTGGAGCGCGCGCTGCGGCCGCTCTCCCTCGACTGGTACGACGACGCCTCCGCTGCCGGCTCGACCGGGGGCGGCGGGCTCGGTGCCGTCGACCTCTGTCACGCCACCTCGGGCGGCTCCGCGGCGCTCCCGGGCCTCGTCGCCAAGCGCTTCTTCGGCGTCCCCCTGCTCGTCACCGAGTACGGGGTCCGGCTCCGGGCCCGCTACATCGCCGCCGGCGACGCCGAACTCAGCGCACCCGTACGGGCGTTGCTCGCGGCCTTCCACGGCCGGCTCGCCGCCGAGGTCTATCGCGAGGCCGCGCTCATCACGCCCGGCAACACTCATGCGCGGCGCTGGCAGGAGCGCTGCGGCGCCGACCGCGCCAAGCTCCGCACCGTCCACCCCGGCATGGAGGCCTCGCGCTTCGCCGAGGTCGGTGAGCGGGAGGAGCCGGGCGAGCCCGACACGCTCGTCTGGATCGGCCGCATCGAACCGTCCAAGGACCTCATCTCCCTCCTGCACGCCTTCGCGGAGATCCGCAAGGAGGAACCGAAGGCTCGGCTGCGGATCGTGGGCGCGATGCCGATGCCGATGGCTATGTCGACTTCGGTGGGGGCTGGGGTCGGGGCGGGGGCGGGGGCGGGGCCCTGGGGTTCGGCTGGGGGCGTTGCGGGGGGTGTGGCTGGCGCGGGTGGTGCTGTGGGTGGCCTGGGTGGCTTCGGTGGCTCGGGTGGTGTGAGTGGTGCCGGGGGTGTGGGTCGGGCCGAGGTGGGGCTCACGGGTGCGGGCGAGACGGGGGCCGAGACCTATCTCGGGCACTGCAAGGCCCTCGCCGCGCAGCTCTTCCCCGACGAGGCCGAAGGGCTGCACGCCGTCGGTGAGAACCCCGTCTCCTTCGAGGAACTCGGCAGTCCCGAGGCCCCCGACCTCGCCGATGCCTACGGCGCGGGCAGTGTCGTCGTCCTGTCCAGCGTCGTCGAGGGCTTCCCGATCAGCCTGGTCGAGGCCATGTTCTGCGGGCGCGCCACCGTGTCCACCGACGTGGGCGCCGTGGTCGAGGTCATCGGCGGCACGGGACTCGTCGTGCCGCCGCGCAATCCCCGGGCGCTCGCCGAGGCCTGCATCGCGCTGCTGCGCGACCCCGAGCGCCGCGAACGGCTCGGCGCCGCGGCCCGGGCCCGCGCCCTGGAGCTCTTCACCGTCGAACAGAACGTCGCGGCATTTCGCGGCATTTACCTGGAGATCGTGTCGCGCTGCCCCGTCCGCCGGGAGGCCCTGGACGACTCGGGCGAGCCGCTGCCCTTCGCCCACCCGCTGGAGGCCCACGTGCCCGGCCGGTGGACGGCCCCGGTCGCGGGTGCCGTCGACGGGGCCTGGCTCACGGGGCAGCCCGAAGCGACGGGCGGGACCGGCTCCCAGGCGGAGGGCGACTCCCTCGCCGCGGGTCGCGAGCGCGAGCAGTACGAACAGTTGGCCGGGGCCACCCCCGGCTGTGGGAAGGGTGAGGCATGAGCGGGCGCGAGGGCGTGGCCCCCACGGGCGGCGTCGGAACCGATGTGCCCGAAGCACCCGTCGGGACCAGCGCCTGGGCGCCCGACGGCGAGCCTGCCGCGGCCCCTGGTGCCGCGGCGGATCGTTTGCCCAACTCGCCCGAGGCCGCCTCGTCGGGGGATGAGGGCGGCGTGAATGCGGGCCTGAGCGCCGACGCCGGGCTCGGCGAACTCGTCGGCCAGGACGGTGAGTTGCTGGGCGCGGTCGATGCGGCTTGGCGTGCGATGGGCGAGTCCCGTCCTGCGGCGCCGGAGCCTGGGTCTGCCGGGACCGAGCGTGGGTCTGCCGGCACGGAGCCTGGATCTGCCGGGACAGGTCCTGGGCCTGCCAGCATGGAGCCTGGGGCTGCCGGGGTGGACTCCGGGTCGGCTGAGGTGGAGTCTCGGGCCGCCGGGACGGAGTCCGGGACGGGTGAGCCGGCGTCGACCGGTGGCCCGGCCGAGTCGGCCGACAGTTTGGGAGGGCCCGGTGCCCGCCCCGCCGAGGCGAGTTCCTCTCCGGCCGCGCCCGATGCCGCAGCCGCGCCGGATGCCGCAGCCGGGGGCAGGGGCAGGGGTGAGGGCGGGGCCGAAGCGACTGGCCGAGCCGACGTCGGTGCTCGGGCTGAGACGGGCGAGAGCACCCGCGTGACGGCGCCCGAGGTCGAGAAGGCCGCGGAGGTCGAAAAGCTCAGCGTGCCGAGCGATCCCGCGTCGGGCGCTTCCGTGCCATCCGCCACCTCAGCGCCGAGCGCCTCCGCGCCGGGTACCCGTGTGCCGAGCGCCTCCGCGCAGACCGCCCCCGAGCCCGGCGCCTCCGCGAGACCAGCCCGAGCCGAGGCGGCAGCCGGTGCCCAGGACGTGCCACGCGACGGGTCACGCGGCTCCAGTGCCGCCCAGACGACCCGCACCACAGACCGGCCCACCGAGCGTCCCACCGAATCAACCACCCCCAACTCCCGTACCACTCAACGCCGTTCCGGCGCCGATCCCGTCAAAGTGCTGATGCACCGGCACCGCGACCTGTGCGAGCGTGCCGTCGACCCGCTGGAGATCGCCGCCGGCCTGGAGGCCCGCGGCGTCACCGACCGGACCGCCGCCCGCTACCGCCACAGGGACGTGTTCTCCCTCGCCGAGGAGATGTACGCACGGGCTCCCCGGGACGGAGACCCCGTCGAGCCGCACCCCACGGCCCCGCCCGGCCGCCGCACCGGCCCGCGTGGCACCTGGGCCGTACTCTCCCTGCTGCCCGGCGCCGTGGGCGCGCTGACCCTGTTCGCGGTGGAGAACACGAGCGGCGTGGCCCGGCTGACATTGGGCTGTGCCGGTGTCCTCGCTGTCGGCGCCGCGCTGCAGGCGGCACTGCGCCGTGGCCCGCTCCGCACCGGGGACGGACCGCCCGCCCCGTCGACCGGCCTGTGGGTCTGGTGGCTGCTCACCTACGCCACGCTCGGCGACGGCCTCCTCTCCGCGGCCCTCGCCGGCGGCCCCGACGAGGCCTGGGCCCCGGCGACCGCGCCCCTGCTCGCCCTCGCGGTGAGCGTCGCGCCCGGCACCTGGTGCGCCTACCTGTTCATGGCCGGTGCCCGGCGGCGACTCGCCACCAGTCGCGGACTCGCCGAATTCGCCGCGTCCGCCCGCCCGTTGCTCCTCGGCTGTGTCCTCCTGTTCGCTCTGATCCTGGTGGCACTCCTCGCCGTGGCCGGCGCCGTGCTCGACCAGGACGTCGACTACGCGGGCACGACCTCCCTCGGTGTCCTGCTCCTCCTCTCCCGACTGCTCGCCGCGCACGGCCGCACGCACGCCCCCGCCGTCGTGCTCGGTGCCGCCGCGGCCGTCGAGACCCTGGCCGTCTCCACGGTCTTCGCGGCCAGGCTGCCCGGCTGCGACTTCGCCGGCACGCCCGTGGAGACGCTCGTCGACGGGGCCGGTACCGGCGTCGTGCCGGCCATCGCCTGCACCGTCGCCGCCCTCGCGCTGCTGGCCCACGCCGGCCGCACCCTGACCCACGCCTCCGCCCACGCCGGCCCCGACGCCACGGCGGGCGCCGCCCCATGACCACGGACCGGCCTGCTGCCGAGCACGCGACCTCCTCGCACCTCCCGCTCACCGCATGACCGGAACCTCCCTCCGCCCGCGGGGCCGACACCGCGGGCTCACTCGACGAACCACGGCAACACGTATAAGGAGAACGCCAGATGACCACCCCTCCTCCCGGAGGCGCCGGATACGCCGGATACTCCGGACCTCACGGTCGACGCGCACCCCACGAGCCGAGCGCCCGGCGCGCGGCGTGCGGAGCGCACGACGGAGCACGGACTCCGGGAGGCGACCGATGAGGGTTCTGCTGATCGGGGCCAACGGGTACCTGGGGCGCTTCGTCGCCGACCGTCTGCTGGCCGACCCCGCCGTGCAGCTCACCGCGCTCGGCCGCGGCGACGACGCCGACGTCCGCTTCGACCTCGCCACCGGCAGCCCCGGCGCGCTCACCCGCTTCCTGGACGCGGTCCACCCAGGGGTCGTCATCAACTGCGCCGGTGCCACCCGCGGCGGCGCCCGCGAACTGACCCGGCACAACACCGTCGCCGTCGCCACCGTCTGCGAAGCCCTGCGCCGCAGCGGCTGCGGGGCCCGCCTCGTGCAGATCGGCTGCGGCGCCGAGTACGGACCCTCGCAGCCCGGCTCGTCCACCGCCGAGGACGCGGTGCCCCGCCCCGGCGGCCCGTACGGCGTCAGCAAGCTCGCCGCGACCGAGCTCGTCCTCGGCTCCGGCCTCGACGCCGTCGTCCTGCGCGTCTTCTCGCCGGCCGGACCGGGCACCCCCGCCGGGTCCCCGCTGGGCCGGCTCGCGGAGGCGATGCGCCGCGCGATGCAGGCCGGCGACGGCGAACTGAAGCTCGGCGGCCTCGGCGCCCAGCGCGACTTCATCGACGTCCGCGACGTGGCCCGCGCCGTGCACGCCGCCTCGCTGTCCGCCGCCCAGGGTGTGATCAACATCGGCTCGGGCCGTGCCGTGCGCCTGCGGGACGCCGCCGCCGTGCTCGCCCGCGTCGCCGGATTCGGCGGCGCGCTGCACGAGCTCGACGGCCCGCCGTCCGCGCTGCGTCCGGCCGTCGGCCACCCGCGCGGCGAGTCCGAGCACGGGATGCACAGCCCGCCCGCCGCGTACCCGTACCCCGACGGCTGCGGCAGCTGGCAGCAGGCCGACGTGCGCACCGCGCGCGACCGGCTCGGCTGGCGCCCCCGCATCAACCTCGAAGAATCCCTCGCCGACATCTGGATGGAGGCGGCATGCCGTATCTGACTCCGACCGCGACCGGCCTGTCGAGCACCGATGTACGTCTCGGCTTCGGCATCCCCGGGTTCGCCCACCCGCTGGTCGCCCCCGCCGAGTGGGCCGAGCTGACCCGGCCCTCGACCCCGCTGGACTGGGTCGTCCTCAACGTGGCGCACGGCCCCGGGACCCGGCCCGACCCGCACTGCCTGGAAGCGGTGGGCCGGCTGCGGAACGCGGGCGTACGCGTTCTCGGTCACCTCGACCTGACCTACGGGGCCCGGTCCTTCGGTGAACTGGTCTCCGACGCCCACCGCTACCTCGACTGGTACCGGGTCGACGGCTTCCATCTGGACCGCTGTCCCACGGAGCGGGCAGCACTGCCCGAGGTCCGGCGGACCGTCACGACCCTGCGCGCCCTGATCGACGACGCGTACATCGTGTTCGGCCACGGCACCCACCCCTACCCCGGATACGCCGAGAACGCCGACCAGCTGGTCACGTTCTCCGGGGCCTGGAGCGACTATCGCTGGTCGCAGGTGGCGGAGTGGACGGCGGAGTACCCGCCGGAGCGCTTCTGCCACCTCGTGCACGGCATGCCGCGCGGCCATCTCGAGGAGGCCCTGCGCATCGCGCGCTGGCAGGGCGCGGGCACCATCTACTTCACCGACCGCACGGAACGGGGCGGCGCGAGCACGGCCTGGGAGTCGATGCCCGGGTACTGGGACGAAATTGTCTCGCGGATCGGAACGGGTGTCTCGGAATGAAGGAGGGCGTGGCAGTGTTACTGACGGAACAACCGTACGTAGATACCGACCAACGGAGTCCCCGTGTCGCTGCCACCCCTGGTCGAGCCAGCTGCTGAGCTCACCGTAGACGAGGTCCGCAGGTACTCCCGCCACCTGATCATCCCGGATGTCGGGATGGACGGGCAGAAGCGGCTCAAGAACGCCAAGGTGCTCGCCGTGGGCGCCGGCGGCCTCGGATCGCCGGCCCTGATGTACCTGGCCGCGGCCGGCGTGGGCACGCTCGGCATCGTCGAGTTCGACGAGGTCGACGAGTCGAACCTGCAGCGCCAGATCATCCACAGCCAGGCCGACATCGGCCGGTCCAAGGCGGAGTCCGCGAAGGACTCGGTCCTCGGCATCAACCCGTACGTGAACGTGATCCTCCACGAAGAGCGGCTCGAGGCCGACAACGTGATGGACATCTTCAGCCAGTACGACCTGATCGTCGACGGCACGGACAACTTCGCGACGCGCTACCTGGTCAACGACGCGTGTGTGCTGCTCAACAAGCCCTACGTGTGGGGTTCCATCTACCGCTTCGACGGCCAGGCCTCGGTCTTCTGGTCCGAGCACGGGCCGTGCTACCGCTGCCTGTACCCGGAGCCCCCGCCGCCGGGCATGGTCCCCTCCTGCGCCGAGGGCGGCGTCCTGGGTGTGCTCTGCGCGTCCATCGGCTCCATCCAGGTCAACGAGGCCATCAAGCTCCTCGCCGGCATCGGTGAGCCGCTCGTCGGCCGCCTGATGATCTACGACGCCCTGGAGATGCAGTACCGCCAGGTCAAGGTCCGCAAGGACCCCAACTGCGCGGTCTGCGGCGAGAACCCGACCGTCACCGAGCTCATCGACTACGAGGCCTTCTGCGGCGTCGTGTCCGAGGAGGCCCAGGAAGCGGCCGCCGGCGCCACGATCACTCCCAAGCAGCTCAAGGAGTGGATCGACGACGACGAGAACATCGAGATCATCGACGTCCGCGAGCCGAACGAGTACGAGATCGTCTCGATCCCGGGCGCCAAGCTGATCCCCAAGAACGAGTTCCTCATGGGCACCGCCCTGGAGAGCCTGCCGCAGGACAAGAAGATCGTCTTGCATTGCAAGACGGGTGTCCGCAGTGCGGAAGTTCTCGCCGTGCTGAAGTCCGCGGGCTTCGCGGACGCCGTGCACGTGGGTGGCGGCGTCATCGGCTGGGTCAATCAGATCGAGCCGGAGAAGCCGATCTACTGACCGGTCCCCGGGCCGGCCCATGGGCAGGCCTGTCGGCCGGTTCACCGGTCGGGTCACTGATCGATACGTACGGGCCTCGCGCATCGAGCGCGGGGCCCGTTTCGCATGTCCGTATTCGACACTCCTGTCGCCGCGCGGCCACCGCTCCGGCTGTCGTCCCTGCACGCATGTCGTCTCCCCTCGACCGCCCTGACCTGCGCCGGTCGCTCTCGATCGCGAACCGACGACGTCAGATTAGGAGTTCGCGCCGACCTCCGCTCCGGCCTGTGGACAACTCCGCGATCACGAGCAGACCGTTCCCTCTTTCGGGACCGTCCCCTCGAGCAGGTACCGGTTCACGGCGCCGGACACGCACTTGTTCCCGCTGTCGTACGCCCCGTGCCCCTGGCCCTTGTACGTCAGCTCGACCCCGACGCCCGAGCCCAGCGCCTGCGCCATCTTGCGGGCGCCCTCGTACGGCGTGGCCGGGTCGCCGGTGTTGCCCACGACGAGGATCGGGGCGGAGCCGGCGGCGCTCACGTCGGGGTGGTCGGCGGCTCCGCCCACCGCCCAGTCGGTGCAGCCGAGCATGCCCCAGGCGAGATAGTCGCCGAACAGCGGGGACGCGGCGCGGAACTCGGGCAGCTTCGCCTCGACGTCGTCCGATGTGTACCGGGCCTTGTCGTCGGCGCAGTTGATCGCGACGTTCGCGGCCTGGATATTGCTGTACTTCCCGTCCTCGTTGCGCCCGTTCATCGAGTCGGACAGCATCATAAGGACCTTGCCGTCACCTTCGTACGCCTGCTGCAGGCCCTCGGTGAGGTACTCCCAGAAGTCCTTCGAGTACAGGGACTGCGCGATCCCGTTCGTGGCCGCGGTCTGGGTCAGATCGCGGGGGAAGATCCCGGGGATCGGCTTCTCGTCGAGGTCCCGGAGCAGCTTCGCGATCTTGTCCTTGACGTCCTGGGGCGTGTCGCCGACGGGGCAGTCCTCGACCTGGGACGTGCAGTCCTTCGCGTAGTTGTCGAGAGCGAGCTGGAAGCCCTTGGCCTGGCCGAGCGAGCCCTGCTCCGGGTCCTCGGTGGGGTCGACGACGCCGTCGAACACGGCGCGCCCCACGTTCTTCGGGAACAAGTGCGCGTAGACGCCGCCCAGTTCGGTGCCGTAGGAGATGCCGAAGTAGTGCAGCTTGTCGTCGCCCAGCACCTGGCGCATGAGGTCCATGTCGCGGGCCGCGTCGGTGGTGCGGACGTGGGGGAGGACCTTGCCGGAGTGCTTCTCGCAGTTGCCGTTGAACGCCGAGACGTTGTCGACGAGCTTCTGGCGCTCCGCCTCGTCGTCGGGCGTGGAGTCCTGCTGGAAGTACTTGTCGAGCTGCTCGTCGTCCTCGCATTCGACGCCGGCGCTGCGTCCCACCCCGCGCGGGTCGAAGCTGACGAGGTCGTAGCGGGTGCGCAGCTTCGCATAGTCGGTGCCGAACGCGGGCAGGGTGGTGACGCCCGAGCCGCCGGGGCCGCCGAAGTTGAAGATCAGCGAGCCGATGCGCCTGTCCTCGGCGCCGCTCGCCTTGGCGCGGATCAGCGCGATGCCGATCGTGTCGCCCTTGGGGTCGTCCCAGTCGAGCGGCGCCTTCATGGTGGCGCACTGCCACTCGGTTCCGCCGGGCAGCGGGGACGGCGCCTCGCCGCCCCCCTCGGACTCCGAGGGAGCGGGGCAGTCCTTCCAGCTCAACGTCTGGGACGGGAGATCCGCGTCGTCCTTGGAGTCGCCGCTGCACGCCGCGAGCGACGTGGACAGCAGGGCGGCGGAGACGGCCAGGGCAGCGGCGCGAGGGCGGGACGGAATGGGCATGCGTCCATCCTGCGGCGGCCCGGTGCGGGGCGCTCGGGCTGCGGTCTGTGCGGGTGAGGAACCGCGGCCCGGGACCCGGACCTCCTACAAGGCGCCCTTGCGCGAGAGGTGGTTGAAGAACAGCCAGCCGGGCAGCACCGGCAGCCACAGGGTCAGGAGCCGGTACAGGAGCACCGCGGGGGCCGCGACCTCCTTGGGCAGACCGACCGCGATCAGACCGACCGTCAGCGTCGCCTCGACGGCGCCCACACCGCCCGGCGTCGGGGCGGCCGAACCGAGCGCGTTACCCGCGAGGAACACGACCGCGACGCTGGCCAGGCTCAGGCTCGTCGTCTCGTCCCCGAAGGCGCGGATCGACGCGTCGAGGCACATGACGAAGCAGGCCGTCAGCAGGAGCATGCCCCCGATGCCCGTGAGCAGCTTGCGGGGCCGCTGCAGCACGTCGAGCATGCGCGGCACCACACCGGCGAAGAGCGACCGCACGCGCGTGACGACGAACTTCCGCAGGAACGGGATCGACGTCACTACAAGGACGAGCACAGCGACCGTCAGCAGACCCGCGATGACCGTCCGGGACGGCGACAGGGAAGGCGTCTTCTCCGTGCCGGTCAGATAGCCGAAGGTCAGCAGCAACATGATGTGGCTGCCCATGCCGAACAGCTGGGAGGCGCCCACACTCGCGACCGCGAGCCCGGGGCGGACCCCCGAGCGCTGCAGGAAGCGCGTGTTGAGCGCCACACCGCCGACCGCGGCCGGGGCCACGATCTTCACGAAGGAGCCGGCCACCTGGGCGGCGACGGTCCGCATGAAGGGGACGCGCTCCGGTACGAAGCCCAGAAGGCTCATCGCGGCCGCCACGTAGCTGAGCGCCGAGAACACCACGGCGAGCCCGACCCAGCCCCACTCCGCCTCGCCGACGATCGACGCGAAGTCGATGTGGGTGAGCTGCGACAGGAGGAAGTACGCGCCGATCGCACCGGCGATGAAACTGATCAGAGTGCGCGGCTTGATGCGCTCCAGACGGGCCGGTTCGACAGGTGCCTGCGGCCGGATCAGCAGCACCTGGTGGCGGATCTGGGTGAGCAGATCCTCCTCACGGGCCTCGTCGAGCGCTTCGTCGATAGCCCGCTTCTGCGCCTGCCGCTCGGCCTTCTCGTTCTTCTTCTCGTTCTTCTTCCCGGCCCGTACGGACTGCTGCGCGTCGCTGTTCTCCGCGGCGGCGGCCTGCCGGGCCTCCCTTGCGTGGTCGGCGGCCTCCAGGACGGCCTCGCGCTCGCGCTGGGCCCGTTCCCGCCCGAGGCGGCGCAGCGTCGCCCTGGTGGAGCGGGTGAGCGCGATCGGCTGAAGCAGAGGCAGACAGTCCGCCACGGTGTCGGGGCCGAGGATGCCGACCGCGGACGCGACGGCCCGCTCGGCGCCCACGCGCAGACCGAGCGTCGTGACCATCTGCGCGACGTCCATGCGCAGCACCAGATCGCTCGCGGCGATCTCACCACCGCGCAGGTCGGTGAGGATCACCGTGCCGGAACGATCCACCAGAATCGCGTCGCCCGCGAGCCTGCGGTGCGCGATCCGCCGCGACTGCAGCGCCTGCACCTGGTGCCAGGTCTCGCGCAGCAGCTCGTCCGTGATCTCCTCGTCCGGCATCGCGTCCAGGGACCGGCCGCCGATGTGCTCGTAGACGAGCATCACGGCGTCTGGGCCCAGCTCGGACGTCGCGATCAGCTTCGGGGCGTTCGCCCCGGCCGAGATCGCCGCGTAGGCGAGCAGCGCCTCCTGCTCCAGCGCCTGACGCAGCGACTGGAGGCTGCGGCGCTGGGTGATGCCGCGCAGCGTGAGCCGGCGCCACACCCGGTAGAAGAAGCCCTGTGCCTGCTGCTCCCGGTCCACCACGGTGACGTCGAGCGGCGGTCCGTCCTCCAGGGTGACGAAGTAGCGCCGGCCCCGATCGCCGTTCTCCGTGGCACCCTCGTGCGCCTCCTCGCGGGACGCGCTGACGGGGTGGAAGCCGACGTGTCGCAGGCCGGCCAGCAGCGTCTGCCCCGTAGGGCGCACATTGGGGGAGCCGACCGCGTACAGCGTTCCGTAGGCGACGGTCCAGCCGATGAGGATCGTGAGGATGATCGAGAACGGTGTCGTGTAGCCGGTGACGAGCATGGCGAACGCGTCGAGCAGCAGCACCACCCACAGGACGACCCGCCATCGTGGTCGCCGGGACATGCCGACAGCCGTCATGTAGGCGATGACGGGCGCAAGATAGCCGTGTACCGGGTCGGTGAGCGCATGGATGTCGCCCGGCGACACCTTGGTGAGCGCGTCCTGGATGGACTCGGGCGCCGCCTTCGCGACCCACAGATCGGTGGCCAGTGTCACGCCGTGGGCGAGCACGGCGGCCAGGACTCCGTCCGCGATGCGCAGCCCGTCCCGCTTGATGAGCCGCTCGATCGCGAAGGCGACCGGCACGAGCAGGATCGCGATGCTCGACGCGAGCCCCGCGAATTTGGTCAGCAGGTCGGGGGCCTGCCCCGTGCCCTTGTTGATGTCCTGGGCGAAGCCCGTCGTCGTGGCGTGGGCGAACGCCGCGATGGCGAGCAGGATGACGATCGCGAGCAGCCCCACCAGGAGCCGCATGAGGTCCGAGGGGCGGTGCACGCGCGCGGGGAGCAGCGGTTCGTCGCCGTCCACCTGGTCGGCTCCGGGATCGTGGAGCGGCTCCTCGTGCTTGTCGTCCGCGGCCTGCCCGGCCGGGTCCTCAGGGCGCGCCGGTGTCACAGAGGAGCCCTCCGCCTTCTCGGGGTGCACGCTCTGCTCCGTCGTCTCTTCTTGATCTCGTATCACCAGTCACCGCCCGCACGATGGTGGCATGCCCCGTCGTCGTAGGGGGGTATCAGGGTGCTTTCGCCGCGCACGGAGTCGTGGGCAAGCGCCTTCTCGTACGACTCTCCAGCGAGGCTTTCGTACGTCCCTCCAGGATGTCGGTGCCGTGCGGCAGGATGGGCCGGATGAGCGAGGAGAGCGATGCGGCAGGTGACCTCCCCGAGTACGCCGAGCGCGTCCTCGAGGTCGCCGAGCTGATCCCGCCCGGGCGGGTCATGACGTACGGGGACGTCGCCGAATGGCTGGAGGAGGGCGGCCCGCGCCAGGTGGGGCGCGCCATGTCCCTCTACGGGGGCGCCGTGCCCTGGTGGCGTGTCGTGCGCTCCGACGGACACCTGCTCCCGGGCCACGAACTGCGCGCGCTGGGCCACTACCGGGACGAGGGAACGCCGCTGCGCGAGGCCTCCAGAGCGGCCGAAGGGCACCTGCCGCGCCTCGACATGAAGCGCGCGCGCTGGGACGGCGAGACGCGTTCGGAAGCTCCCGGGTGACAGCTTCGGCCGGCCCGCGCGCGAGCGAGTCGCCGGTGGCTCGTACGAGGGAAAAGGGGCGATCGGGGCACTTCGCTGGGCCGGCGTCCGTTCGTGAGACGCGACACACCTCGGGTGCCTCCGGTCGTGGGAGGCGACACGGGTCCGTCCGTGAGACGCGGCACACCTGCTCCGGAAACCACGCGGGAGGCGCGCCGGAAGTCCGGCTTCCGCCACACTCGACGGCGTAGCGTCGACGGCACCGTCGATGGCAGCCACCTCCTTCACCCCCCGGCCGCCGCCCTGCGCGGACGGCCCTTCGACCACCGGCACACCCACCAGGACCAGCGATCCACGTGAGCTCCTCCCCGTCCCCCCGGCACCTGTCGCACCACCAGGTTCGACAGGGGATGCCCGGCGCGTACCGGCTGGTGCGCACGCCGCGGGCCCCGGTGGACCCCCCTCGTCTGGACGCACACCAGCGCGCGGTGGTTGACCACGCGCAGGGCCCCCTTCTCGTCCTCGCCGGGCCGGGCACCGGCAAGACGACGACCCTCGTGGAGGCCGTCTCCGCCCGCATCGAGCAGGGCACCGCACCGGGACGCATCCTGGTGCTCACGTTCAGCCGGAAGGCCGCGGTCGAGCTGCGCGACCGCATGGCGCTGCGCATCGGCGCCGCCCGCGCCCCACAGGCGACGACCTTCCACTCCTTCTGTTACGCGCTGATCCGCGCCCATCAGGACACGAACCTCTTCGCCGAGCCGCTGCGCCTCCTGTCGGGCCCCGAGCAGGACGTCACCGTACGAGACCTCCTCGCGGGCCAGATCGACCTGGAGCGGGCCGGGCTCGCCCATGTGCGCTGGCCCGACGAACTGCGCGCCTGCCTCACCACACGCGGGTTCGCCGACGAGGTGCGCGCGGTCCTGGCCCGCAGCCGGGAACTCGGACTCGGGCCCGCCGCCCTGGACGCGTTCGCACACCGCATCGGCCGCCCGGACTGGCGCGCGGCCGCCACCTTCCTCGCCGAGTACCTGGACGTCCTCGACATGCAGGGCGTGCTCGACTACGCCGAACTCGTCCACCGCGCGGTGCTCCTCGCCCGCCGCCAGGACGTCGCCGCGCAACTGGCCGCCCAGTACGACGCCGTGTTCGTCGACGAGTACCAGGACACCGACCCCGCCCAGGTGCGGCTGCTGCACGCGCTCGCGGGGCAGGGGCGCACCCTGGTCGCGTTCGGCGACCCGGACCAGTCGATCTACGCGTTCCGCGGCGCCGACGTGAACGGCATCCTGGACTTCCCGCACGACTTCCCCCGCGCCGACGGCACGCCCGCGCGCGTGGAGGTGCTCACCACGTCACGCCGCTCGGGCGCACGCCTCCTGGAGGCGACCCGACGCCTCACCCAGAGGATGCCGCTGACCCGGCTGCCCGCCGACAAGGTCCGCGCCCACCGGGAACTGACGCCGGTCCGCGACGGCGGCACGACCGAGGTCTACACGTACCCGACCTCCGGGACCGAGCTCGACAACATCGCCGACATCCTGCGGCGCGCGCACCTGGAGGACGGCGTCGCCTGGACCGACATGGCAGTCCTGGTGCGTGCGGGTGCCCGCAACATCCCGGCCATCCGGCGCGCCCTGACGGCCGCCGGCGTCCCGCTCGACATCGACGGCGACGACCTTCCGCTGCGCCACGAACCGGCCGTCATGCCGCTTCTGGCGGCCCTCAAGGCGGTCGCACAGGGGCCGGTGGACGAGGACGCGGACGGCGGGTCCGCGGAGGGTGCTGTCGAGGACGGCGCCGACGACGTGCCCCCGCCCTGGTTGGACACGGAGACGGCGCTGACGCTGCTGGCGTCCCCGCTGGCCGGCATGGACGCCGCCGACCTGCGCCGCCTGGGCCGCGCCCTGCGCGAGGACGAGCGGACCGCGGGCAACGCCGTGCCGCCGCCCTCCGACGAGCTGCTCGCCCGCGCGCTCGCCGATCCCGCGCGGCTCGCCCTCCATGACCCCGCCTACGCACGCGGCGCGCAGCGCCTCGGTGAGCTCCTCGCGCGCGCCCGCGCCGGACTCGCCGACGGCGGCACCGCCGAAGAGGCCCTCTGGGAGCTGTGGAACGGCACGCCCTGGCCGCAGCGACTCGAACGGGCCGCCCGGCGCGGCGGCGCGGCGGGGCGCAACGCGGACCGGGACCTCGACGCCGTGTGCGCCCTGTTCGCCGTCGCCTCGCGCGCGGAGGAGCGCACCGGCGGCCGCGGCGCCCGCAACTTCCTGGAGGAGATCGAGGCCCAGGACATCGCCGCCGACACCCTCGCGGGCCGCGCCGTACGCCCCGACGCCGTGCGCCTGATGACGGCGCACCGCTCCAAGGGCCTCGAATGGCGCCTCGTCGTCGTGGCCGGCGTCCAGGAAGGCCTCTGGCCCGACCTGCGCCGCCGCGGTTCCCTCCTGGAGGCCGACCGCATCGGACGCGACGGGCTCGCCGAACCGCTCACCCCCGGCGCCCTCCTCGCCGAGGAGCGACGCCTCTTCTACGTGGCCGCCACGCGCGCGAAGGAGCGCCTCGTCGTCACCGCGGTGAAGGCGCCCGCGGACGACGGCGACCAGCCCTCCCGGTTCCTGACCGAGCTCGGCGTGGAGCCCAAGGACGTCACGGGCCGCCCGCGCCGCCCGCTGTCCGTCGTCGCCCTCGTCGCCGAGCTGCGCGCCACGACCGTCGACCCGCGCGTGTCCGACGGGCTGCGTGAGGCCGCCGCCCGCCGCCTCGCCCGCCTCGCCGCCCTCAGCGACGACGACGGCCGCCCCCTCGTGCCGTCCGCCCACCCGTACCGCTGGTGGGGCCTGTACGAGCCGACCGAGAGCAAGGTCCCGCTGCGCGATCGCGACAAGCCCGTCGTGCTCTCCGGGAGCGCCCTCGACCAGCTCGCCAACACGTGCTCCCTGCAATGGTTCCTGGGCCGCGAGGTCAAGGCCGACGCCCCCGCCACGGCCGCCCAGGGCTTCGGCAACGTCGTGCACGTCCTGGCCGACGAGGTCGCCTCCGGGCGCACCCCGGCCGACCTCGACGTCCTCATGGAGCGCCTCGACTCCGTATGGGACGCCCTCGCGTTCGACGCGCCCTGGAAGTCGGAGCAGGAGAAGCAGAACGCGCGCGTGGCGCTCGAGCGCTTCCTCCAGTGGCACGTCACCGACCGCGGAGGCCGCACCCCGGTCGCCAGCGAGCACGACTTCGACGTGACGCTCGAAGCGGGCTCCTACGAAGTACGCATCCGCGGCTCCATGGACCGCGTGGAGGAGGACGCCGACGGGCGCGCCTACGTGGTCGACTTCAAGACGGGGAAGGCGGCGCCCAGTGCCGCCGAGGTCGCCCGCCACCCCCAGCTCGCCGTGTACCAGCTGGCCGTCCGCGAGGGCGCAGTCGACGAGGCCTTCGACGGGGCGCGTCCCCGGCCGGGCGGGGCCGAGCTGGTGCAGCTGCGCCAGGGCGCCGCGAAGAAGGACGGCGGCGAGACGCGCCCCAAGGTGCAGGCGCAGGAGCCGCTGGAAGGGGAGTGGGTCGGCGACCTCCTCGCCACCGCCGCCGGCAAGGTCCTCGACGAGCGCTTCGCCCCCACCACCGGGCAGCACTGCACGCACTGCTCGTTCCGCGCCTCGTGCAGCGCGCGCCCCGAGGGCCGCCACGTCGTCGAGTGACGTGCGCCTCGGCCGTGCCCCGACGGTCCGGGGCTGTCAGTGGGGCCCGTTAGCCTCGATGAGGTGACCACACGCCTCACCGATCCCGAGCAGCTCAAGGAGCTGCTCGGCATCCCTTTCACCCCGGAGCAGACGGCCTGCATCACGGCGCCGCCCGCCCCGCAGGTGATCGTGGCCGGAGCCGGTTCCGGCAAGACGACGGTGATGGCGGCGCGCGTGGTCTGGCTTGTCGGCACCGGGCAGGTCGCACCCGAGCAGGTTCTCGGCCTCACGTTCACGAACAAGGCGGCGGGCGAGCTCGCCGAGCGCGTCCGCAAGGCACTGATCAAGGCGGGGGTCACCGACCCGGACGTCATCGACCCGGACAACCCTCCGGGCGAGCCCGTGATCTCCACGTACCACGCGTTCGCCGGCCGCCTCCTGACCGACCACGGCCTGCGCATCGGCCTGGAGCCGACGACGCGGCTGCTCGCCGACGCCACCCGCTTCCAGCTCGCCGCGCGGGTCCTGCGCGAGGCTCCCGGCCCGTACCCCGCGCTCACCCGCTCCTTCGCCGACCTCGTCAGCGACCTGCTCGCCCTGGACGGCGAACTGGCCGAGCACCTCGTCACCCCCGAGCGGCTGCGCGCCCACGACCGGGAGCTGCTGCGCGCCCTGGAAGACGTCAAGCTCAGCAACGGGGACCTGCGCAAGGTCCCCGAGGCCGCCGCCGCCCGCCTGGAGCTGGCCGAGCTCGTCGGCCACTACAGGGCGGCCAAGCGCGCCCGTGACGTCCTCGACTTCGGCGACCAGATCGCCCTGTCCGCCACGCTGGCCGGCACCCGCCCCGAGGTCGGCGAGATCCTCCGCGACGAGTTCCGCGTCGTGCTCCTGGACGAGTACCAGGACACCTCGGTCGCCCAGCGGCTGCTGCTCGCCGGACTGTTCGGCGGCGGCACCGGCCACGCCGTCACCGCCGTCGGCGACCCCTGCCAGGCCATCTACGGATGGCGCGGCGCCTCCGTCGCCAACCTCGACGACTTCCCGCAGCACTTCGCGTACGCCGACGGCAGCCCGGCCACCCGCTTCGCCCTGAGCGAGAACCGCCGCAGCGGCGGCCGCCTCCTCGACCTGGCGAACGGGCTGGCCGAGCCGCTGCGCGCCATGCACGCGGGCGTGGAGGCCCTGCGCCCGGCACCCGACGCCGAGGGCGCGGGCGCCGTGCGCTGCGCCCTGCTGCGCACGCACCAGGAGGAGATCGACTGGATCGCCGACTCCGTCGACCGGCTCGTGCGCGCCGACAAGGAGCCGGGCGACATCGCCGTCCTGTGCCGCACCGCGTCCGACTTCGCCGAGATCCAGGGCGCGCTCGTCGCCCGCGACATCCCCGTCGAGGTCGTCGGCCTCTCCGGCCTCCTGCACCTGCCCGAGGTAGCCGACCTCGTCGCCGTCTGCGAGGTCCTCCAGGACCCGGGGGCGAACGCGTCGCTGGTCCGCCTCCTGACCGGCCCGCGCTGGCGGATCGGCCCCCGCGACCTCGCCCTCCTGGGACGCAGGGCCCGCCTCCTGGTCTCGCACACGCGCGGAGGCGACGAGGACGACCCGGACCGCCGCCTCGCCGAGGCCGTCGAAGGGGTCGACCCCTCCGAGGTGATATCGCTGGCGGACGCGCTCGACACGTTCCTGGAGACCTCCGCGGAGGCCGACCGGGACGACGACGGGCTGCCGTTCTCCGCCGACGCGCGCGTGCGCTTCGCCCGCCTCGCCGCCGAACTGCGCGACCTGCGCCGCTCGCTGTCCGACCCGCTCATGGACGTCCTGCACCGCGTCCTGGCGGTCACCGGCCTGGAAGTCGAACTCTCCGCGTCCCCGCACGCCCTGGCGGCCCGCCGCCGCGAGACGCTGTCGAACTTCCTGGACGTCGCCGCCTCCTTCGCGGCCGACGACGGCTCCGCGACCCTGCTCGCATTCCTCGGCTTCCTGCGCACCGCCGCCCAGTACGAGAAGGGCCTCGACAACGCGCTGCCGGGCGGGGAGAACACCGTGAAGGTCCTCACCGCCCACAAATCGAAGGGCCTCGAATGGGACGTGGTCGTCGTCCCCGGGCTCGTCAACGGCACCTTCCCCAGTGGCCAGGGCCGGGAGAAGTGGACGGCACAGGGCCGCGTCCTGCCGCACACACTGCGCGGCGACGCCGCCACCCTGCCCGACATCGAGACGTGGGACGCCAAGGGCATGAAGGCCTTCCACGCCGACATGAAGGACCACCAGCACACCGAGGAACTGCGCCTCGGGTACGTCACCTTCACCCGCCCCCGCTCGCTGCTGCTCGGCTCCGGGCACTGGTGGGGCCCCTCCCAGAAGCGCAGGCGCGGCCCCTCCGACTTCCTCCACGCCCTGTACGACCACTGCACCGCCGGGTACGGCGAGATCGAGGCCTGGGCGGACGAGCCGGCCGACGACGAGGAGAACCCTGCCCTCCAGGAGGCGGCGAGCGAGCACGCCTGGCCGCTCCCGCTGGACGACGCGTCCCTCGCCCGCCGCCGGGCCGCCGCCGACACGGTCCTCGCCCATCTGGAACGCGCCACGGCCGCCCGGAGCACCCACGGGGCCGCCGAGGAAGAGCCCCCCTTCGAGGACCCCGACTGGCCGCCCCCGCCCGCCGACGACGAGCTCGACGACACCCCGCCGCCGTACGAGGACGAGGCGTTCCCAGCCGACGACGCCGACGCCGACGCCGCCGGTGACGCGGTCGACTGGGACAGCCTGAGCGCCGAACGGCCCGCGCTCCCGCACCCCGCGCCGTACCCGGACGCGGCTCCGCCCGCGCGCGTGCCCGCCCGGCACGCCCCCGTGGTGCCGCACCCCGCCGCCGCCCCGGAGCCCGAGCTCACCCCGGAGGAGTCCCGCGCGATCGCCTCCTGGGACCGCGACCTGGACGCCCTCACCGGCGAGCTGCTGCGCGCCCGCGCCGCCGTGCGCGAGGTGCCCGTACCGCACTCCCTCACCGCGTCCCAGCTGATGCGCATGGCGGCCGACCCGGACGCCTTCGCCCAGGAGCTGGCCCGCCCGATGCCGCACCCGCCCCAGCCGGCCGCGCGCCGGGGCACCCGCTTCCACGCCTGGATCGAATCGCGCTTCGAAGCGCTGCGGCTGCCCATGCTCGACCCGGAGGAGCTGCCCGGCAGCGACGCCGAGATCGCCGACGAGCGCGACCTCGAGACGCTCAAGGACGCCTTCGAGCGCACCCCGTACGCGCACCGCACGCCCTACCGGGTCGAGCTGCCCTTCCAGCTGGCCGTCGCGGGCCGCGTCGTCCGGGGCCGCATCGACGCCGTCTACAAGGAGGGCGACGGCGAGACGGCCACGTACGAGATCGTCGACTGGAAGACCGGCCACCGGCAGAACGGCGACCCGCTGCAGCTCGCCGTCTACCGGCTCGCCTGGGCCGAGCACCAGGGCGTGCCCCTGGAGGCCGTCGACGCCGCCTTCCTGTACGTGCGCAGCGGAGAGACCGTACGGCCTCGGCGGCTGCCCGGCCGGGCCGAGCTGGAGCGGCTGCTCACGCAGGAGCCGCAGGCCGTCGAGGAGCCGCCGGACGAGCGCACTCTGGTGGGGGATTAGGCTCGTGGCCATGAGCAAGCCCGTTGACAGCGCCGTCAGCACCGTCCGTGCGTACATCGAGGACCACCGCGAGGCCTTCCTCGACGACCTCGCCGCCTGGCTGCGGATCCCGTCCGTGTCCGCCCAGCCCGACCACGCACCGGACGTCCGGCGCAGCGCCGACTGGCTCGCCGACCGGCTCGCGCGGACGGGCTTCCCGACCGCCGAGGTCTGGGAGACGGCCGGTGCCCCGGCCGTCTTCGCCGAGTGGCCCTCGGGCGACCCGCAGGCCCCCACGATCCTCGTCTACGGCCACCACGACGTGCAGCCCGCCGCCCGCGAGGACGGCTGGGACACCGAGCCCTTCGAGCCGGTCGTCATCGGCAACAGGCTCCACGCGCGCGGAGCGGCCGACGACAAGGGGCAGGTGTTCTTCCACACACTGGGATTGCGCGCCCACCTGCACGCCACCGGCCGCACCGCCCCCGCGGTCAACCTGAAGCTGCTCATCGAGGGCGAGGAGGAGTCGGGCTCCCCGAACTTCCGCGCGCTCGTGGAGGCACAGCGCGAGCGCCTGGCCGCCGACGCCGTGATCGTCTCCGACACCGGCATGTGGTCCGAGGACACCCCGACGGTGTGCACTGGCATGCGCGGCCTCGCCGACTGCGAGATCGAGCTGTACGGACCCGACCAGGACATCCACTCCGGCTCCTTCGGCGGCGCCGTGCCGAACCCGGCGGCGGCCGCCGCCCGCCTCGTCGCCGCCCTGCACGACGAGCACGCGCGCGTGGCGGTCCCCGGCTTCTACGACGGGATCGTCGAGCTCACCGACCGCGAGCGGGAGCTCTTCGCCGAGCTGCCCTTCGACGAGGAGCGGTGGCTGCGCACGGCCAAGTCCCGCGCCACGCACGGCGAGGCCGGACACACCACCCTGGAGCGCATCTGGGCCCGCCCGACCGCGGAGGTCAACGGGATCGGAGGCGGCTACCAGGGCCCCGGCGGCAAGACGATCGTGCCGTCCTCAGCCATGCTGAAGCTCTCGTTCCGGCTGGTCGCCGGGCAGGACCCGGACCTGGTGGAGAAGGCCGTCGCCGCCTGGGTCGCCGAGCAGGTGCCCGCCGGGATCCGCCACGAGATCACCTTCGGCGCGGCCACCCGGCCGTGCCTCACCCCGCTCGACCACCCGGCCCTGCAGTCCGTCGTGCGGGCCATGGGCCAGGCCTTCGAGCAGAAGATCCGCTTCACGCGCGAGGGCGGCTCGGGCCCCGCCGCCGACCTGCAGGACGTCCTCGACGCCCCGGTGCTCTTCCTGGGCATCTCCGTCCCCTCCGACGGCTGGCACGCGCCCAACGAGAAGGTCGAACTCGACCTCCTGATGAAGGGCGTCGAAACAACCGCCTACCTGTGGGGCGATCTCGCGGAGAACTGGGCAGACGCATCCTGAACCGCATCCCGAACGAGGCACCCCGCACCCGCTCCGCTGTACGTCCTGCTGAACCGCCCGCGCACCACCCATTCCACCGGGGGAGTTGGAAGCACCCGTGACCACCTGGACCGACCGCACCGCCGATCTCGCCGCAGGCCGGCCGCTCTCGCTCGCCGCGCCGAGCGGCATCGACCGCGCGGCGCACCACCGCCTCGACGAGGCATGGCTCGCCGCCGCGTGGAGCCACCCCAGCACCCGGGTCTTCGTGGTCTCCGGCGGCCAGGCGCTCATCGACGAGACACCGGACGGCGCGACCGAACTGGTCATGACGCCGTCCTTCGAAGCCCCCCTCACCGAGGCCCACCGCTACTTCCTGGGCACCGACGAGGACGGCGTGAGCTACTTCGCGCTGCAGAAGGACACCCTTCCGGGCCGCATGGACCAGTCCGCGCGCCCGGCGGGACTGCGCGAGGCGGGCATGCTCCTCTCGCCCCGGGACGCCGGCCTCATGGTGCACGCCGTCGCCCTGGAGAACTGGCAGCGACTGCACCGCTTCTGCTCCCGCTGCGGCGAACGCACCGTCATCGCCGCCGCGGGCCACATCCGCCGCTGCCCGGCCTGCGGGGCCGAGCACTACCCGCGCACCGACCCGGCCGTGATCATGGCCGTCACGGACGAGCAGGACCGCGTGCTGCTCGGCCGCCAGGTGCACTGGCCCGAGGGCCGCTTCTCGACGCTCGCGGGCTTCGTCGAGCCCGGCGAGTCCATCGAGCAGGCGGTGCGCCGCGAGGTCTTCGAGGAGGCCGGAGTTCTCGTCGGCGAGGTCGAGTACGTCGCCAGCCAGCCCTGGCCGTTCCCGTCCAGCCTGATGCTCGGCTTCATGGCGCACGCCACGTCGACGGAGATCGACGTGGACGGTGACGAGATCCACGAGGCGCGCTGGTTCTCCCGCGACGACCTGCGGGCCGCGTTCGAGACCGGGGAGGTCATGCCTCCCTACGGAATCTCGATCGCGGCCCGCCTCATCGAGCTCTGGTACGGCAAGCCCCTGCCGAAGCCCAGCGACGCACTCTGAGTGATCCGAGTCTCAGGCGTGATCTGCGCCTCGGACTCGGGACATCTCGGCCTCAGACACCGACCTTCTGCTTGACCTGCGCCAGCGAAGGATTGGTCAGCGTCGAACCGTCCGCGAAGAGAACGGTGGGCACCGTCTGGTTCCCACCGTTCGCCTTCTCGACGAAGGCCGCGGACTCCGGGTCGTGCTCGATGTTGATCTCGGTGTACCCGATGCCCTCGCGGTCCAGCTGCTTCTTCAGTCGCTGGCAGTAGCCGCACCAGGTGGTGCTGTACATCGTCACAGTGCCCGGCTGCATGTGTCCTGTGCTCCTTCGTGGCGGGGAGTGCGTGTTCGCTATCGGTCGAACGTACGCGAGGCGCCGACCATTCCCGTCCACCGGTAGCACGCCCCGGCGCATTAGTACGACAAGTGATGCCGGCCTGTGGACAACGCGACGCACCCGCCCCCGCCGACCTGGCAGCATGGCGGGGTGACAGCAGCAACGCACTCCACCCTGTTCCCGCAGGTCCCGGAATCGGCCGACGCGGTGCTCGAGGGCCTCGACCCCGAGCAGCGCGCCGTGGCGACGGCCCTGCACGGTCCGGTGTGCGTGCTCGCGGGCGCCGGCACGGGCAAGACGCGCGCGATCACCCATCGCATCGCCTACGGCGTCCGCGCCGGGATCCTCCAGCCCAACACGGTGCTCGCCGTCACGTTCACCAACCGCGCCGCGGGCGCGATGCGCGGCCGGCTCCGCCAGCTCGGCGCCGGGGGAGTGCAGGCCCGCACCTTCCACTCCGCCGCGCTGCGCCAGCTCCAGTTCTTCTGGCCCAAGGCCGTCGGCGGCGACCTGCCCCGCATCGTCGACCGCAAGATCCAGCTCGTCGCGGACGCCGCCACGGCCGGCCGGATCCGCCTGGACCGCGGTGAGCTGCGCGACGTCGCCGCCGAGATCGAGTGGGCCAAGGTCACCCAGACCGTCCCCGGGGACTATGCGGCGGCCGCGCACAAGGCGGGCCGCGAGAGCCCCCGCCACCCGGCCGAGATCGCCCAGATCTACGGCGACTACGAGACCCTGAAGCGGGACCGCGCCGTCATCGACTTCGAGGACGTGCTGCTGCTCACCGTCGGCATCCTCCAGGACCGCCACGACATCGCCGACCAGGTCCGCGCCCAGTACCAGCACTTCGTCGTCGACGAGTACCAGGACGTCAGCCCCCTGCAGCAGCGCCTGCTCGACCTGTGGCTCGGCGACCGGGACAACGTGTGCGTGGTCGGCGACGCCAGCCAGACGATCTACTCCTTCACCGGCGCCACCCCCGACCACCTGCTCAACTTCCGCACCCGCCACCCCGGCGCCACCGTCGTCAAGCTGGTGCGCGACTACCGGTCCTCGCCCCAGGTCGTCCACCTGGCCAACGGCGTCCTCGAGCGGGCGTCCGGCCGCGCCGCCGAGCACCGCCTTCAGCTGATCTCGCAGCGCGACGCCGGACCCGAGCCGGTCTACACCGAATACGTCGACGAGCCCTCCGAGGCCGAGGGCGCGGCCCACCGCATCCGCGAGCTCATCGCCTCCGGAGTCTCCGCCGGCGAGATCGCGATCCTGTTCAGGACCAACGGCCAGTCCGAGATCTACGAGCAGGCCCTCGCCGACGCCGGTGTGCCCTACCAGCTGCGCGGCGCCGAGCGGTTCTTCGAGCGCGCCGAGGTGCGCAAGGCGAACCACGCCCTGCGCGCGGCGGCCCGCTTCGGGGGGAACGACTCGGGGCTCGACCTGGCCGTCGACCTGCCCTCCCAGGTCAGAGCGGTCCTGTCCGGCGAGGGCTGGACCAGCGAGCCGCCCGCCGGCTCCGGGGCCGTCCGCGACCGCTGGGAGTCCCTCGCCGCTCTGGCCCGCCTCGCCGAGGACTTCGCACAGGCCCACGACGGAGCCGGCCTCGCCGACTTCGTGGCCGAGCTCGACGAGCGGGCCGGCGCGCAGCACGCTCCCACCGTGGAAGGCGTCACCCTGGCCTCGCTGCACGCGGCGAAGGGCCTCGAATGGGACGCCGTGTTCCTGGTCGGGGTCGCCGAGGGCATGATGCCGATCACCTACGCCAAGACCGACGAGCAGATCGAGGAGGAGCGGCGCCTGCTCTACGTCGGCGTGACCCGGGCCCGCCACCACCTGAGCCTGTCGTGGGCCCTCTCCCGCTCTCCCGGCGGCCGGCCCACCCGCAGGGCCAGCCGCTTCCTCGACGGCCTGCGTCCTGGCTCCAGCGGCTCCGGGCGCCGCGGCGCGGGCGGCGGCCCGGGAGGCGTCGAGCTCGGGACGGGACGGCGGACGGGCGCCCGTGAGCCGCTCGCCGGAGCGCGTCGCCGAGCCGACCGGAAGGTGGCCCGCTGCCGGATGTGCGGCCGCACCCTGGACGCGGCCGAGATGAAGCTGATGCGTTGCGAGGACTGCCCGTCGGACATGGACGAGGGGCTCCACGACCGTCTCGTGCAGTGGCGGGCCCGCACCGCGGAGGGCCTCGGACAGCCCGCGTTCTGCGTCTTCACCGACAAGACCCTCATCGCGATCGCCGAGGCCGCGCCCGAGGACGAGGGCGAGCTGGCCCGGATCCCCGGGGTCGGACTGCGGAAGTTCCGGGCCTACGGATCCGACGTCCTCGACATCTGCGCAGGTCGGATCGTGGAGGACGAGCTTGGAGGAGTCGACGAGGACGACTGATTCAAACTCGTCGAAAAAATAGTTTGCGCATGCCCCAGCAATCCCCATAGGTTCTAAAGCACGAAAGCAGCGGCCTTCTCGAAGGCCCTGGTTCCGTGCTGTACTTGAAAGCCGTCGGACCGGTTCGCACCGGTCCCCGAGACGCCGAGAGGAGGCGATTCCAGTGATCAGCATCACCAGCAGCTCCATCAGCACCGTCAAAATGACCGATCGCTCGGTCGTCGCTTCCTGCCTGCTCGGTTTCTCGAACCTGGGCACCGGTCTGTCTGGCGCCAGCGCCATGCGTCCGGAGTCCGGCCCCTCTCTCGCGGGTCTTCCCATTCGCGAGGGCAATGAGCGACCGACCAAGGCACCGGAAGCGGTAGCGACGGCACAGGCTCAGGCCTATGCCTTTGCGGCGGCCGGTGCCGGATTCCGGAAGCAGACGACGCACCACCACACGATGTGGGCCTTCCGTGGGCTCGAACCCTGGAGTGATCCAGTCTGATCGTCGATCAGACCGGCGCCTTCAGGGCCGCGGAACCCCACCCGGGATCCGCGGCCCTTCTGTTTTCCCGGAAGATCCAGAGACCTTCCGGGGACCCAGCACGAAGGGGCCTCGGGACAAGAAAAGAACCCGGTACCACCGCCACCCGGCCCACCGGCCGGAACGACCAGACGAGGAAGAAAACACCGTGCAACTCGAAGCGCACGCCCCGTCCGTACCGCCTTCAGACACTCTTTCCCCGCCCGGCCTCACGGAGGACCTCACCTTGAACCCCCTCACCGCGCTCACCGCGCTCGACGACGCCATCGAGAACCTCGGCGTACCCGTCCCCTGCCGTGCCTACGACCCGGAGGTCTTCTTCGCCGAGTCCCCGGCGGACGTCGAGTACGCCAAGTCGCTCTGCCGCACCTGCCCGCTGGTCGAGGCCTGCCTCGCCGGCGCCAAGGAGCGTCGTGAGCCGTGGGGCGTCTGGGGTGGCGAGCTGTTCGTCCAGGGTGTCGTCGTGGCCCGCAAGCGGCCGCGTGGACGTCCGCGCAAGAACCCGGTCGCGGCATGAACGCCCGAGGAACGATCGACCGCCCCCTGACGCACGACCCCAAGAAGCAGGCCCCGATGAAGCCGTCCACGAGCGAGCCCGCCGGCTCCGCGATCCCAGACTTCACCACGCCCGGTGCGACCGACTCGCGCCAGAACAGGACCCGACAGATGCAACTCATCCCAGAAGCCATGGCGCGTGCGCATATGCACGAGCGCCTGAGCGAGGCGGAGGCGGAGCGCCAGGCCATGCGCCTGGTGGTCGCCCGCCGCATGCAGCGGCGCGCCGAGCGCGCGTCGCTGCGTGCCCGCCGCGCGCTCGCGATGGCCGTCATGCACTAAGGAACGCCGTCAGGCGGTGACCGCGACGGCTGCGCAGTGACAGCTCACGCGGCACCACAGTGCCGACGAAAGCCGCCGCAGTGAGCGGCTGTACCCGCGGGGCCGGTCCGACAGGGCCGGCCCCGCGGTGCGTGGTGCGCACCGATCATCAGCCCGCGGAGTTATCGTCGCCGGGTGACGTCTCTTCCCGGCGGGGACTCCACGCAGCGACCCGAGGAGCGCACCGTGGTGTGCGCCCGATGCGGCACGACGGCGGACGAGATGCCGCTGACCTGGACCAGTTCCGTCGAGGGCGGAGTGCGGCGGACGTACTGCGACACCTGCTCCCGCGAGAACATCCGGGCCATCGAAGGGCGCCTCGACTCCGAGTGGTGGTGACGCGGACCCGACGACGCCGCAGATCTGTGGTGGCTCAGGCCTCGGCGGCCGGCTCCGGGTCCACCATGTCGTCGGCCTCGAACCCAGCCTCGAACTCGGCCTCGTCCTCGAACTCCACGAACCCCGGAACCCACGCCTCCAGCTCGTCCCGCAGCCGCACCGTCGCCCCGAGCTGACACAGCACCCCGATCGTGCTGAGCGTCACCCGGTGTATCAGCAGGTACGAGGGCGGCAGGTTGAGCTGCTTGCCCAGCTGATGCGCGGGGGAGCGGATGTCGGCGATCCGCGCCGCCTGGTTCCGCATCCAGGTGCGGGTGAAGGTGAACGCGTCGACCCGGGCCGGCTCGATGATCGGCACCAGGTAGTCCAGGACCGCGTCCGGCTCCAGCTCGATCGAGTCCTTGACGAAGCCCTCCTCGCGGAGCATCTCGTAGACCCCCACCGCGTCCCCGGACAGCGTCATCCGCAACGAGTGCCCGATCGGCTCGGGCAGGCCGCCCGGCAGCCGGTCCACCGTGCCGAAGTCCAGGACGCCCAGCCGCCAGCCCTGCTCCTCGTCGGGCAGCAGCCGGAAGTTCCCCGGGTGCGGATCCGCGTGCAGCAGCCCCGTACGGGCCGGGCCGGAGAAGAGGAAGCGGGCCAGCAACTGACCCGCGCGGTCCCGCTGTTCCTGATCCCCGTCGCTGATCACGTCCGCGAGCGGGACCCCGTCGATCCACTCCGTCACCAGGACCTGCTCGCTCTGGTGCACCACGTGCGGCACGACGACGTCCGGGTCGCCGTCGAACTCCTCGGCGTGCGCCTGCTGGGCCTGCGCCTCCAGCGCGTAGTCCAGCTCCTCCGACACCCGGTCACGCAGCTCCGCGATCAGCGGCTTGATGTCCATCCCGGGGATGAGCGGACCCAACAGGCGTGCGAAACGGCCAAGTTGGTTGAGGTCCGACAGTAGCGCCTCGCCGGCGCCCGGGTACTGCACCTTCACCGCGACCGCGCGGCCGTCGTGCCAGACGGCTCGGTGCACCTGCCCTATCGACGCGGCGGCCGACGGCTTGTCCTCGAACTCCTGGAACAGCTCACGCCATTGCTCGCCGAGCCGCTCCTCGAGCACCTTGTGCACCGTGCGCGTCGGCATCGGGGGCGCCGCTTCCTGGAGCTTCGTCAGGGCCGCACGGTAGGGGCCGGCGACCTCCTCCGGCAGCGCGGACTCGAAGACGGACAGGGCCTGCCCGAACTTCATCGCCCCGCCCTTCAGCTCTCCCAGCACCTTGAACAGCTGCTCCGCCGTGCGCTGCTGGAGCTCTCGGCCCACGATCTCGGCGGACTTGCCGCCGATCCGCTTGCCGATGCCCCAGGTCGCACGCCCCGCGATGCCGATCGGCAGCGCGGCCAGCTTGGCGGTCCGGGTAACCGCCTTCCGGGGAAGATCAGACATACACCCCTCCAAGTGCCGGACAGCCGTGCCGCGCATGCCCAGGCGTCGTAGCGCCGTCAGCCGATGCTTACCCCGCCATTGTGTCCTGCGTCCCTCCGTCGACCGAGACCTCCTGCCCGTTACGTCTCTCACCCGCCCCGCACGGGCACTCCGGATGCGGCCACACCGGCCGCGCGTGCCAGTCGAGCCCCGGGGCGGACGCCTCCCAGCGGGCCCCGGTGCTCGACGGCAACTCCCCGTCGAGGAAGGCCAGTGCGTGCGCTGCTGCCAGACCCGCGACCGCCGTGGCGAGCCCCACGTCACAGGCCTGCACCTGACGGGAGGCCCGCCCCGAGCGCCACTGGACGAGCAGTCGGGGCCAGGTCGGATCGCGGTCCGTGCGATCCAGCAGCAGACAGTGCGCGCAGCCCGTCCCGCCCGGCAGCACCAACGGCCCCACCGTCCCCGTGGCCTCGGACACGCCCGCGTACAGGTGCGGGATTCCGGCCGCGACCAGATCCTCGACCGAGGCCGGGTCGGGGGAGTGCACGGCCAGACCGTCCCGCGGCGCGACGATCACCAGTGACAGGGGCGGCCCGCCCGGATCCGGGTCGGCCGGTCGGGGAGACGTCCTGCGCCGGTCGGGGCGCGGCGGCCGGTCCGGCGCCATCGCACGGGCCGCGCGGCGCGCGGCCACGTCGCGGCGCTCGCCCACCGCCTCGACCGGCTGGCCGCCGGGCGCCACGTCCCAGGGCTCGACACAGCCGCCGTCCCGTACGTCGACCTGGCCCACGCCGGCGGCGGCCAGCACCGATGCCACCACGGCACCGACCCGCCCCGCCCCTCTGACCTGCACCCGCAGGGAACGCCGGGCGGCCAGGCGCCGTACCCCCTCGGCGGGATCGGAAGTCGTCACCGTGAGTGCCGCGTGATCGGGACGGAGCCGGTCCATGACGCGGGTCTGCTTGCGCAGGGCGTCGGCGGGCGGGCCGCCGCCCGTCCCGTCGTCCAGCAGTCCGGCCTCGGACAGCCGCTCCAGGATCGCGTCCACATGCCCGTCGGGCAGGTCCATCCGGCGGGCCTCCTCGCGCAGCAGCGGGACGCCGCGGGTCCCGTCGAGCAGCGTCAGGAAACTCCCCGTGGCCGTGTCGACCGGTCCGAGCACCACCGCGTGTGCCGGCGTCATGCCGAACTGCACCGTGTTCAGGTCGCGCCAGCCGCGCCGCAGCGCCGGTTTCAGGATCGGATGCATCGCTGTGTCCCCCCGTGTGCCGTTCACATAGAAAACGCTCGTGTCGCATCGAAATCGCACGTGACGTGCCGTTCCCGGCGATCGACCGCCAGCTTGCCCGTCCGGCCGGCAGCGTGCTTCGCGTTGTCCACAGGCACGGGGTGATAGTCGTACTAATCGCGCGGAGCGGGTTCCTGAAGCACACCGAACGGGTCCGGAGGCGGGACTTCCACCCTTCACAGCGGGTAACGTCGGGGCGTGCCCGCCGACCCCTCGCACCGAGCCATGAAGACGCAGCGCAGCACGACCGGACCGCCGTCGGGCGGCCACGTGGCGAGCGCGGTCGAGGTCCGCAGAAGCTCCCGGCGCCGCCGCACCGTGTCCGCGTACCGGGAGGGCGACCGCACCGTGGTCCTCATCCCGGCCCGGATGTCCGAGGCCGAGGAGAAGCGCTGGGTCGGCCTGATGCTCGACAAGCTCGCCGCCCAGGAGAGCAAGCGCGTCCTCGGCGACGCCGAGCTGTCCGAGCGCGCCGGGCACCTCTCCACGCAGTACCTCGAAGGCCGGGCCCGCCCCCGATCCGTGCGCTGGGTCACGAACCAGAACACCCGCTGGGGCTCCTGCACCCCGGCCGAGGGCAGCATCCGTCTCTCGCACCGCCTCCAGGGCATGCCCGAGTACGTCGTCGACTACGTGCTTCTCCACGAGCTGGCGCACCTGCTGGTCCCCGGGCACGGGCCGCGCTTCTGGAGCCTTCTGGAGGCCTATCCGCGCACGGAGCGGGCGCGCGGCTACCTCGAAGGAGTGGTCGCGGCGGACCGGCTGCCGCAGCTGCCCGGTGCCCGCGAGGAGTGACCGCGTTTCTGGGACGGTTCTGTACCAGGGCTGTACCGACCTCATCCGCTGTCGGTGTTTGCAGTTAGCCTGGCGCGACGCAATCACCATCGGGATGGGGGACGGTCGTTACGCATGGCCAGGGAATTCCAACGCGGCCACAAGGCCAAGATCAGTGACCTCACCGCGGGCACGGACCTGTACGTCGGCGTGCAGATCACCGGCCCCGGACTGAGCTTCGACATCAGCTGCTTCGGCCTCGACGCCGAGGAGCGGCTCTCCGACGACCGGTACTTCGTCTTCTTCAACCAGCCGAAGACGCCCGAGGAATCCGTCCAGCTGCTGGGCGAGCAGGCGGGTGACACGGAGTCTTTCCGCGTCACACTTGAAAAGATCCCCGCACACATCCAGAAGCTGTCGTTCACCGCGACCATCGACGGCGCCGGCCAGATGTCGCAGGTCGCCCCCGGGTACCTCCGCATCGTCGCCGGCGGCGAAGAGGTCGCGCGGTACGCCTTCCACGGCGGCGAGTTCTCGACCGAGCGCGCCGTGATGCTGGGCGACTTCTACCTCAAGGACGTGTGGCGCTTCGCCGCCGTCGGCCAGGGCTTCGACGGGGGCCTTGACGCGCTCCTGAAGAACTTCGGCGGCGAGGTCGCCGAGGAGGAGCCCGCCGCGGCGCCGCAGCCGGCCGTGAACCCCGGTTTCGCGCCGCCCGCCCAGGCCTCCGCGCCGCCCGCCTTCGGAGCCCCGGCGGCCCAGGCCCCCGCGCCTGCCGCTCCGGCCCCGGCGCCGGTCCCCGCGCAGGACTTCGCTCCGCCCGCCCCGGCTCCGGCCGCCCCGCCCGTGCACGCGGCGCCGACCATCGTCGCGCCGCTGGGCACCCCGCCCGGCCAGGCTCCGACTGCGCCTCCGGGCTACGGCCAGCCGCCGCACGCCCCGACGCCGCCGCCCGGGTACGGGCAGCAGCCGCAGGCGCCGACGCCGCCGCCCGGCTACGGCCAGCAGCCGCAGGCGCCGACCCCTCCGCCCGGCTACGGGCAGCAGCCCCACACGCCGTCCGCCCCGCCCGGATACGGTCAGCCGCCCGCCGCGCCCTCCCCGTACGGCGCGCCCCAGGGCGCCCCGCAGGGCATTCCCCAGCAGGCCGCCGCGCCCGGCGTGGCCGCCGCGCTGGAGAAGTACCGCGAGGCCCCCACGGGGCAGCGCTGGACGCCGCAGAACAAGAAGCTGATCCGCGTCGACCTCGGCGCCGCAGGCGGCCAGCCGGTGCTCGCCCGCCAGGGCAGCATGGTGCTCTACCAGGGCAAGGTCGAGTTCAGCTACAAGGGCGCCGGATTCGCCGGACGCCTCGTGGGCAACGCCACGGGCCAGGAGATGCAGCTCATGCGCTGCAGCGGCCGCGGCCAGGTCTTCCTCGCGGAAGCGGCCTCCCACGTGCACCCGATCGAGCTCCAGGGCGACGCGATCTGCGTCTCCGCGGAGAACGTGCTGGCCTTCGACGAGAGCCTCCAGTACGAGGTGCGCCGCATCGAGGGACACGGCATCCCCGGTGGCGCCCTGTTCGTCATGCAGTTCCAGGGCACCGGCACGGTCGTCGTCAAGACGCACGGCACGCCCGTCGTGCTGCCCGTGACGCCGACGACCTTCGCCGACTGCAACGCGGTCGTGGCCTGGTCCGCCGCCGCCCAGGCGATCGTCTCCAGCCAGGTCAGGATGCGGCGCAACGCGTACCCGGGCCACAGCGGCGAGAGCGTGAACCTGCAGTTCCGGGGAGCCCCCGGCAACTTCATCGTCGTCCAGCCGTACGAGGTCTGAGGGAGTCCGTCATGAACCAGCCACTCGCGGGCTTCGCCCCGACCCCGGTAGCCGCCCGCATGGAGAACCACGGCACCCACATGCTGAAGGTCGCCATGCAGACCGGCAACGACCTCTTCGCGCGCGTGGGCTCGATGGTCGCCTACGAAGGGTTCGTCCAGTACGAGCCCAACCCGCCCGCCGTCCGCCAGGTCGCCCGTGAATGGATGACCGGCGAGGGCGCGCCGCTCATGAAGTGCCACGGAGACGGCCTGCTCTACCTGGCCGACTACGGCGCGGACGTCGTCGTCATCAACCTCGGCGGCGAGTCGATCTCCGTCAACGGCACCAACCTGCTCGCCTTCGACGCCCACCTCCAGTGGGGCGTCGAGCGGGTGAAGGGCCTGGCCAAGTTCGCCGGCCAGGGCCTGTGGAACATCAAGATCAGCGGGCAGGGCTTCGTCGCCCTGACCTCGCGCGGCACCCCCATCGTGGTCGACTGCGGCCGCGGCGAGGACGAGACGTACGTGGACCCGGACGCGCTCATCGCCTGGTCGCCCAACCTGAAGGTGAAGGGCAAGCGCAGCTTCAAGGCCGGCTCCCTCATCGGGCGCGGCAGCGGCGAGGCCTACCAGATGGGCTTCTCCGGCGAGGGCATCGTCGTCGTACAGCCCAGCGAGGACAGCACCGACCGCCTCCGAGTCCGGGGCTGAGGGGGAACGACACCATGCAGAGTCCGCTTTTCGCGTACAACGAGCAGCAGACCCAGGAGCGCTACGCGGTGCAGAACCCGCAGATGCTGCGGGTCACCCTGGAGGGCCACGACGACATCCTCGCCCGTAAGGGCGCGATGGTCGCCTATCAGGGGCTCATGGAGTTCGACGGCGAGATCCAGACGTCCGGACAGCGCCGCGCCCGCGCCCGGACGGGCGAGGGCCTCGACCTCATGCGCTGCCACGGGCAGGGCACCGTCTACCTCGCGAACCTCGCGCAGTACATCCACATCGTGGATGTGGAGCAGGACGGCCTGACCGTCGACAGCAGCTACGTGCTGGCCATGGACTCCTCGCTGCACCACGAGGTGATCGCCGTGGACAGCCAGTTCGGCATCTCCGGCTCGGGCAAGTACCAGCTCAACATCACCGGGCGCGGCAAGGTCGCCCTGATGACGTCCGGGCAGCCGCTGATGCTCCAGGTCACGCCTGACCGGTACGTCAACGCCGACGCGGACGCCATCGTCGCGTGGTCGAACGGGCTGCGCGTCCAGATGCAGGCCCAGACGCACTCCTCGGGCGTCTGGCGCCGCCGCGGCAACACGGGCGAGGGCTGGGAGCTCAGCTTCATGGGCACCGGCTACGCGCTGGTCCAGCCCAGTGAGCTGCTGCCGCCGCAGAACGCGGTCGTCGGCCAGGGCGTCGCCGCGCAGTACGGCATGGGCCAGCAGGGTGCCCGCGGCCAGAACCAGGGCAACGTCTGGAGCTGACGCGCCACCTGTAGCGATGTGTAAGGGGCCCCCGCCATGGCGGGGGCCCCTTACACATGTCCGTCAGCCGCTCAGAGCCGCGCCCGCGTCGCCTCCACCAGGCGCACCACCGACGTGTCGGCCACGCCGGCCACCTCGTCGTACGGGAACCAGCGAAGGTCCAGCGACTCGTCACTGATCGCCTCCGTGGCATCCGCGGGGGCGAGCGCCGCGTACTGGACGTCCAGGTGCTGGGTGCACGGGCCCGGGATGGGATGCCGGTCGAGACGGACCGGGCCGCCGGGCAGCAGCGTGAGGCCCGGGATGCCGGACTCCTCGGTCGCCTCGCGCAGCGCGGCCGCCTCCAGCGTCGCGTCGCCGGGCTCGCAGTGGCCGCCCATCTGGAGCCACATCTGCAGCTTCTTGTGGAGCGTGAGCAGCACCCGGCCGCGCGTGGGGTCGATCACCAGTGCGCTGGCCGTCAGGTGCCCCGCCGTGCACGGCTTCCACATCCCCGCGTCACCGTGCCCGGCGAGATGGTCCAGGTAGGCCTGGCGCAGCTCAGGCTGGTCCTCGTAGCGCTTCAGGACGAGGACTGCGTCGTCGTACAGGCTCACTTGTCGCTGTCGCCCTCACCCTGGTCGTCCTGCGCGGAGTCGGTGCCCTTGCCGGGCTCGTCGTCCTTCGACAGGTTCGGCTTGTCGGCGGAGCCGGACGCGGCGTCGCCGAGCATCTTGTCCAGCTCGGAGAAGTCCAGCTGCTCGTGGTGCACGAAGCCGTCCGGGTCGTCCAGGTCGGACGCTGTCGGCAGCATGTCCGGGTGCGCCCACAGGCCGTCACGGCCGTCGACCCCGCGCGCGTCCGTGAGCGAGGCCCACAGGCGCGAGGCGTCCCGCAGACGGCGCGGGCGCAGCTCCAGACCGATCAGCGTCGCGAACGTCTGCTCGGCGGGGCCGCCGGTGGCGCGGCGGCGGCGCAGCGTCTCGCGCAGCGCGTCGGCGGACGCGAGGCGGGGCTTCGCGGCGGCGTGGACCACCGCGTCGACCCAGCCCTCGACGAGCGCCAGAGCCGTCTCCAGACGGGCGAGGGCCGCCTTCTGCTGCGGCGTGTCCTCCGGCTGGAACATGCCCTGCTGAAGCGCTTCCTGGATCTGCTCCGGGTTCTGCGGATCGAACTGGCCGACCACGTCCTCCAGCTTCGTCGTGTCGACCTTGATGCCGCGCGCGTAGCCGTCCACCGCACCGAACAGGTGCGAGCGCAGCCACGGCACGTGCGCGAAGAGCCGCTGGTGGGCGGCCTCGCGCAGCGCCAGGTAGAGGCGCACCTCCTCCATGGGGACGCTCAGGTCCTTGCCGAAGGACTCGATGTTCAGCGGGAGCAGCGCGGCCTTGCCGGCCGGGATCAGCGGCAGGCCGACGTCGGTGGACCCGACGACCTCGCCCGCGAGCGTGCCCAGGGCCTGGCCGATCTGGGAACCGAACATGGCGCCGCCCATGGAGCGCATCATGCCGATCAGCGGGCCGGCCATGGCCTGCATCTCCTCGGGCAGCACGTCGCCCATGGCCATGCCGACGCGCTCGGCGACCGGGTCGACGAGCTCCTTCCACACCGGGAGGGTCGCCTCGACCCACTCGGCGCGGCTCCAGGCCACGGCCGAGCCGGCGCCCGAGGGCAGCGACGTCGCGTCGTCGAGCCACAGGTCGGCCAGGCGCACGGCCTCCTCGACCGCGGTGCGCTCGGCGGGGCCCACGCTCGCGTCCTTCACACCGTCCTGCGTGCCCTGCGAGACGGTCTGGCGGGCGATGTCCTTGGCCATGTCCCAGTTCACCGGCCCGCCCTCGTAGGAGAGCATCTGGCCGAGCTGCTGGAAGGCCGCCCCCAGGTCGTTCGGATTCATCGAGCCGAACATCGCCGCGAACGGGTTGTCCCCGCCCGCGCCGCCCGGCCCGCCAGGGAACCCGAATCCGAAGGGGTTGGCCGGTCCCTGACCGCCGCCGCCCTGCTGGTCCTTCTTCTTGCCCTCGTCGCCGTCTTCCGGCTCCTCCGGCGGAAGGCCGAAACCGAATGGGGTGTCACTCACGGGATTCCTCGGCTGTTAAGGCCGCCGGTTTCTTCGCCCGGCGGCGACTGCCCGACTACACACCCAGCGTAGACACCATGGCGGGATCGGGCCTCAGTGCTTCGCCGGCTCATGGCCTGCGGCAGGATGGATGCCTCCTGGTACGTACGCGTCATACACGAACGTACTGAAGACAACCGCTGGAGACGCCCGGTGAGTTCCCCAGATCCGCAGGTTCGCGCAGCGCGAAACCCCTCAACCAGTCCGGCCGCGCGCGGCCCCGTCGTCGCGGTCACCGGTGCCGCGTCCGGCGTCGGCGCCCTGCTCACGGAGCGGCTCGCCGCGTCGGACGAGATCAAGCAGGTGCTCGCCATCGACGAGCGGCGGGGCGAGTGCGCCGCCGCGACCTGGCACATCCTGGACGTCCGCGACCCGGCGATCGCCGAGAAGCTGCGCGGCGCCGACGTCGTCGTCCACCTGGCGCTCGACCTCGACCTGGAGTCCGACCCCGCGGCCCGCACGGCCTACAACGTGCGCGGCACCCAGACCGTCCTGACCGCCGCGGCCGCCGCCGGCGTCCACCGCGTCGTCCTGTGCACGTCCGCCATGGTCTACGGGGCGCTGGAGGACAACGAGCTGCCGCTGTCCGAGGACGCCGAGTTGCGCGCCACGGCCGAGGCGACCGGCGTCGGCGACCTCCTGGAGATCGAGCGGCTCGCCAAGCGCGCCCCCCGCGCGCACCCCGGCCTCAACGTCACCGTGGTGCGTCCCGCGGTGCTCGTCGGCGGCATGGACACGGCCCTCACCCGCTACTTCGAGTCGCCGCGCCTCCTCGTGGTGGCGGGCTCCCGTCCCGCATGGCAGTTCTGCCACGTGGAGGACCTGTGCAGCGCCCTGGAGTACGCGGTCCTGGAGAAGGTCGAGGGGGAGCTCACGGTCGGCTGCGAGGGCTGGCTCGAGCAGGAGGAGGTCGAGGAGCTCAGCGGCATCCGGCGCATGGAGCTGCCCTCGGCGGTGGCGCTCGGCGCCGCGGCCAGGCTGCACCGGATCGGCCTGACGCCCTCGCCCGCCGGGGACCTCGCCTACACGATGTACCCCTGGGTCGTGAGCGGCAGCCGGCTGCACGACGCCGGATGGCGGCCCGGATGGACCAACGAGGAGGTCCTCGCGGAGCTCCTGGAGGAGGTCGCGGGACGGCACACCGTGGCGGGCCGGCGACTCGGCCGCAAGGACGCGACGGCGGCGGGTGCGGCCGGCGCGACGGTGGCGCTGCTGGGCGCGGCCGCGGCCGTGCGCCGGGTCCGCAAGGCGCGGCGCCGCATCTGAGGCGGGCCGCGGCCGGCAGGGGTGCCCTGCCCGGCCCGTGGACCTGTCCCCGCGGAAACGCTCCTGCCGACGATCGGGACGGCTCCTCCTGTAGGAGCCTCCAAGCCACCACGCGCGCGTGCCGGGCGATAGCGCTATTCACCGTTGTCACCGGCGTGCGGCACGATGGGAGGCATGGCACCCACGACGCACGACCACCCTGGTGAGCAGGCGGCCCACGACCCCATCAAGCTGCTCGCCGTCCGTGAGACCCCGCTCTCCGTCGACGAGGTCTTCCGGGCCGTCGGCGACGACGCGGCGGGCGGCACGGCGCTCTTCGTGGGCACCGTGCGCAACCACGACGGCGGCGCCGACGTGGACAAGCTCGGGTACTCCTGTCACCCGACCGCCGAGGCCGAGATGCGGCGCATCGCGGACAAGGTCGTCGCCGAGTACCCCGTTCGGGCGCTCGCGGCCGTGCACCGCATCGGGGACCTGAGCGTCGGGGACCTCGCCGTCGTCGTCGCCGTGTCCTGCCCGCACCGCGGCGAGGCCTTCGAGGCCTGCCGCAAGCTGATCGACGACCTCAAGCACGAGGTGCCGATCTGGAAGCACCAGACCTTCTCGGACGGTACGGAAGAGTGGGTGGGAGCCTGCTGAGGTTCCGGTTGCGTAACCGCACCCCTGAGGCGAGCGTTGACAGTGCGGATGGTTAATCTGCTGATCAGTCAGTTGCGGACGCTCATGGGGTCGGGAGGTCGGCATGGCGGCACTCATGTGGCTGCTCATTCCGGTTGTCGCTGCGGTCGGCGCCGGGTTGTGGGGCTCGTGGGCCGGGCGCAACCGCAAGAAGGCGGGCGACGTGAGCGAGATCGGCGGCTACACACGCTTCCGAGAGGCCATGGACCGGTCGCACTCGCACTCCGGCACGTGACGCACCCGCACTCCGGCACCTGACGCACTCGCACTCCCGTACGTGACGTGGTCGCGTTCCGGTACGTGATCCGGCCGGGCCCCGTACGGCCCGGCCCCACGGGTGCGCCGGGGGACCCGTCCCGTACTGTCGTTCCATGCCACGCCGCACCGCGACGATGCTCGCCTCGACCCTGATGCTGATCGCGCTCCTCTGCGCAGGGGTGCTCATCAAGGTCCCCTACGCGGAGATGTCCCCGGGCCCGACGGTGAACACCCTCGCGGACCACGACGGCGAACCCGTGATCCAGATCTCCGGGCACAAGACGTACGAGACGTCCGGACACCTGAACATGACGACGGTCCGCGTCACCAGCGCCGACTACAACATGAACCTGGTGTCGGCGGTCTACGGATGGGTCGCCCACGACAGCATCGTGGTGCCGCACGACACGCTCTACCCGGACGGCCAGACCGAGGAGCAGTCCTCGCAGGAGAACGCCGAGGAGTTCAGCCAGTCCCAGGAGAGCGCCAAGGTCGCCGCCCTGGACGAGCTGCACATCCCGGTGAAGTCCTGGGTGATCGTCTCCACCGTCGTCAAGGACAGCCCCTCCGAGGGCCGGCTGCACGCCGGTGACGTCATCAAGGCCGTCGACGGCACCAAGGTCACCCAGCCCTCCGACGTCGCCAAGCTCGTCACCAAGCACGAGCCGGGCGAGGACGTCGACTTCACGATCGTGCCCGTCAAGGAGGCCGCCGCCGCCGAGAAGGAGGGCAAGGTGGCGACCCGTACGGAGCACGTGACGATCAAGACGGACAAGGCCGACGACGGCCGCGCGATCGTCGGCATCCAGGCCGGGACCGACCACACCTTCCCGTTCCAGATCGACATCAAGCTCGCCGACGTCGGCGGGCCCAGCGCCGGACTCATGTTCGCCCTCGGCATCGTCGACAAGCTCACGCCCGCGGACCTCACGGGCGGCAAGTTCGTCGCCGGCACGGGAACGATCGACGACGCCGGCAAGGTCGGCCCGATCGGCGGCATCCAGATGAAGACCGTCGGCGCGCGCGCGAAGGGCGCCGAGTACTTCCTGACGCCGAAGGACAACTGCGCAGCGGCGGCCAAGGAGACCCCGGACGGCCTCACGCTCGTCAAGGTGGACACCATCGACGACGCCATGGGCGCCCTCAAGGACATCCGCAGCGGCAGGACCTCCGACCTGCCGACCTGCACCGCCAAGTAGACGCGCGGGAACGAGCGGGCAAGTAGACGCGCGAGAAGGGGCGCACCGGGATCTCCCGGTGCGCCCCTTCTCCGTAGGCGGTGCAGGTGGTGAGGAACCGACTCAGTCGGCGAAGGTCGCCGACAGGGCCTCGGCGAGGCCGGGGACCAGCTTGGAGCCCGTGAGGACCTCCGTGGACGAGTCCTTCTCGCGCAGCCGCAGCGCCGACTCGCGCGTGCCGTCACGCAGCACCGCGACGGTCATCCGGACCTCCTGGCGGTCCGGGTGCGCGGCGACCCACTGGGTGAGCTTCTTGTCGCTCAGGCCCTCCGGTACGGAGGCCTCGGCGGACGGCGGGAGCATCAGCCGCTCGACGGTCAGGGCGCAGCCGACGACGGCGTCGGGCCACGCGATGGTGCCGAGGAACTTGTCCAGCGGCTTGTCGGCAGGAACCTCGTCCTGCTCGATCGGGGTGAGGCCGGGGGCCGCCTGCTCGCCCTCGAGACCGAGCTGGGCGGCGAGAGCGGGTTCCTGGGCACGCAGCGCGGCCGTGTCGACAAGGGCGAAGAGGCGAGCGGGCTGGTCCCAGCCGAGGCCGGATGCGTACTCGTCGATCTCGAGCACGGCCCGGGTGAGGGGGCTCGCTGCCATGGGAGTGTTGGACATGGTCACAATCCTGCCTCGTTCGTCCCCCGAACCGGGAACTGAGTAAAGCGTGAGTAAGTTGCATAGGTGATGGGTCCGCGATCTCGGGGGCCTGACCGATCGACTGAACTTCGAGGTGCAGACCTTGGCTTTCCAGATGCCGGACCGCGGCGGGGGCCCGACGGGGCCGCGGATCAGAGTGGGCCGACCCTCCCGGCGCGCCCGGACGCTGCTGTTGACGCTGGGCGTCCTGGCCGTGCTCGGCATGGCCTTCGTCATGTTCGCCGGGTTCTGGACGGACTGGCTCTGGTACCGGTCGGTCAGGTACTCGTCCGTCTTCACGACGACTCTGTGGACGAAGATCGGGCTCTTCTTCGTCTTCGGCCTCCTCATGGCCGTCGCCGTGGGGGTGAACGTGTGGCTGGCGCACCGGCTGCGCCCGCCGCTGAGCGCCATGTCCATGGAGCAGCAGAGCCTGGACCGCTACCGGATGGGCATCGCGCCCTTCAAGAAGTGGCTCCTCATCGGCATCACGGCCCTGGTGGGCCTGATCGCCGGTGCCTCGGCCGCGAGCCAGTGGCGCACCTGGCTGATGTACGTGAACGGCGTGCCGTTCCACCAGAAGGACCCGCAGTTCCACATGGACGTGGCCTTCTACGCGTTCGACCTGCCCTGGTACCGGTTCCTGCTCGGCTTCGGGTTCGCCGCCACGGTCCTCGGCCTGGTCGCCGCCGCGCTGACGCACTACCTGTACGGCGGGCTGCGCATCACCAGCCCGGGCGCGCGGGCCACCGCCGCCGCGACCGGTCATCTGTCCGTCCTGCTGGGCGTGTTCGTCGCCCTGAAGGCCGTCGCGTACTGGCTCGACCGGTACGGGCTCGCCGTGAAGTCGAGCGACTTCAAGGCGACGGACAACTGGACGGGTCTGCGCTACGTGGACGCGAACGCGTACCTGCCGGCCAAGACGATCCTGTTCTGCATCGCCGTCATCTGCGCGATCCTGTTCTTCGCGACCCTGTGGCGGCGCACCTGGCAGCTGCCCGTCATCGGCTTCGGCCTGATGGTCCTCTCGGCGATCCTGATCGGCGGCCTGTACCCGGCCATCGTCCAGAAGTTCCAGGTCCAGCCGAACGAGCAGGCCAAGGAAGCGCCGTACATCCAGAAGAACATCGACGCGACCCGCAAGGCCTACGAGATCGACAACACGCCGATCGAGGACTACAGCGGCAAGGGTTCGACGGACACCAAGAAGCAGCGCACGGACGCCGACTCGGCGGCCAGCTACCGCCTCAACGACCCGAACGTGGTCTCGCCGACCTTCCAGCAGCTCGAGCAGCAGCGGAAGTACTACCAGTTCCCGACCACCCTGGACGTGGACCGGTACGACGGCCAGGACACGGTGGTGGGCCTGCGTGAGCTGAACCTGGGCAAGCTCGACAAGCGCAACTGGATCAACGACCACTTCGTCTACACGCACGGCTACGGCGCCGTGACGGCGAAGGGCACGTCGACGTCCCAGGGCGCGCCCCAGTTCACCGAGTCCGGACTGCCGACCGACGGCAACCTCGGCACGTACGACCAGCGCATCTACTACGGCGAGAAGACGACGCAGTACTCGATCGTCGGCGGGCCGCAGAAGGAGCTGGACTACGAGCAGGAGGACGGCACCCAGCAGACCACCAGCTACAAGGAGAAGAGCGGGGTCAACCTCGACAACCCGGTCAACCGGGCGGCGTACGCGGTGGCCTTCAGCGAGCCGCAGATCCTCTACTCGGGGGCCATCGGCGAGGGTTCGCGGATTCTCTACAACCGCACCCCGAAGGAGCGCGTCGAGGCCGTCGCGCCCTGGCTGACCATCGACGGCGACCCGTACCCGACGGTCGTCGGCGGGAAGATCAAGTGGGTCGTCGACGCCTACACGACGTCGAACGGGTACCCGTACGCGTCGCGCACGACGCTGGGCGACAGCACCGCCGACTCGCTCAACGAGGGCGACAGCCAGCGCGCCGTGGTGGCCCAGCAGAACCAGGTCAACTACATCCGGAACTCGGTGAAGGCGACCGTCGACGCCAACACGGGCGAGGTCAAGCTCTACACGTGGGACTCCGCCGACCCGGTCCTGAAGACCTGGAAGAAGGCGTTCCCCGGCACCGTGGAGCCGAAGAGCGCCATCCCGGCGGACCTGATGGAGCACCTGCGCTACCCGCAGGACATGTTCAAGGTCCAGCGCGAGCTGCTCAGCCTGTATCACGTCACCAAGCCGACCCAGTTCTACAACGCGTCGGACGCCTGGCAGGTCCCCAACGACCCGACCAAGCGGGACAACAGCGCGGTGCCGCCGTACTACCTGTCCATGAAGCTGCCCGGGCAGGACGCCCAGCAGTTCTCGCTGACGACGACGTTCACCCCGAGCGGCCGGCCCAACCTGCGGGCGTTCATGGCGGTCGACGCCGACGCCACCAGCAAGGACTACGGCACCATCAGGCTCCTCAGAGTCACCGAGGAGAGCGCCCAGGGCCCCGAGCAGGTGCAGAACAAGCTCAACTCCTGGGACCCGGTGGCGAACTGGGTGCGTGACATGAAGGGCGCCGACTCGACGGTCCTCTACGGCAATCTGCTGACCGTGCCCCTGGGCAAGGGCTTCCTCTACGTGGAGCCGATGTACGCCCAGGGCCGCAGCTCCGAGTACCCGCTGATGCGTAAGGTCGCGGTCTCCTACGGGGACCGCAGAGGCTTCGCCGACTCCCTGTCAGAGGCGCTGAACCAGGCCTTCGACGTGGACGGCACGACGCCCGCGGAGCCGGAGAAGCCCGGTGGGGACAAGACGAACCCGCCGGAGAACTCGACGGTCAAGGAAGCCCTCGCGGACGCCGAGAAGGCCTTCGAGGACGGCCAGAAGGCCATGAAGGAAGGCGACTGGTCCGCCTACGGCGAGGCGCAGGGCAAGCTGCAGGACGCCCTGGAGCGCGCCGAGAAGGCCCAGGACGCGGCCGACAAGGCGGCCGGCACCGAGAAGGGCGGCGGCAAGAACGCCGACAAGGCCTCCGCGAAGGACACGGCGAAGGACACCGCGAAGGACGGGGGCCAGACCGCCGGGTGACCGGAGCCCCTCCCGCGCCGTGCTAAGGTTGTGAACACAACGGCGCGGGGTGGAGCAGCTCGGTAGCTCGCTGGGCTCATAACCCAGAGGTCGCAGGTTCAAATCCTGTCCCCGCTACTGATGATCGAAGGCTCGGAAGCATCAGCTTCCGGGCCTTCGGTGCGTCATGACCCAGGACGTCAAGAGCCGCTGGCATGTGCGAAGACTGTGCGAAGGCTGCGTCGCCCGGGGCCAGTTGGCAAAACTGTGTTTCACTTATCTCTCTGTGGGCATGTCGACAAAACGCTGAAGTGACCTCACGGGCTGCGGTATTCCAGGTGTACCCAGGTTGCAGGTGGTGCGACGATGGACGTTATGGGGGACAAGGCAACTCTGTTGGAGACAGGGCGGTTTGTGCAGCCTTCCGGTCCCGAGGACATGGGGGAGCCGGCTGAGGCCGCAGAAGAAGCACGCCGACGGCTGGCCGCGGAGGCCGGCGACGTCGAGGCGATGAGCGTCCTCGGCGCGATGCTGCTGCGCCGCGGAGACCTCGACGGGGCCGAGCCCCTGCTGCGCGCCGCCACCGGTGAGGGTGACCGGGCCGCCGCCAACAACCTGGGCGTCCTGCTCCACCAGCGGGGCTACGCGGAAGAGGCCGCCGGCTGGTGGCGCATCGCCGCCGTCGCCGGATCCGCCCCGGCCGCCCACGCGCTCGGCCGCCACCACCGCGAGCGCGGCGACGAGCCCGCCGCCGAGTACTGGCTGCGCCAGTCCGCCGAGCAGGGCCACACCCTGGGCGCGTACGCGCTCGCCGACCTCCTCGAGCACCGCACCGACGTCGGCGCCGAGCGCTGGATGCGGGTCGCCGCCGAGCGCGGGCACCGCGAGGCCGCCTACCGGCTCGCGCGCGCCCTCGACCGCAAGGGCGCCGCCGACATCCTCGCGGCCGAGGAGGAGCGCACGCCCGCCGCCGAGGCCGAGCAGTGGTACCGCCAGGCCGCCGCGCGCGGACACCGCAGGGCCGCCCTGCATCTTGGCTCCATCCTGGAGAAGCGCGGCGACCTCAAGGAGGCCGGCCGCTGGTACCTGACGTCCGCGAAGGACGGCGAGCCGCGCGCCGCGTGCGCCCTCGCCTTCCTGCTGCGCGACGCGGGCGACGAGGAGAGCGCCGCCGTGTGGTGGCTGCGCGCCGCCCAGGACGGCGACGGGAACGCGGCGAACGCGCTGGGCGCCCTGCACGCCCAGCGCGGCGAGACGCAGACCGCCGAGCGCTGGTACCGCGCCGCCATGGACGCGGGCGACAACAACGGCGCGTACAACCTGGGGCTGCTGTGCGCCGAGCAGAAGCGCACCCAGCAGGCCGAGAGCTGGTACCGCCGCGCCGCCTACGCGGGCCACCGCGAGGCGGCCAACGCGCTGGCGGTGCTGCTCCTCCAGCACGGCGACGCGACCGGCGCCGAGCCCTGGTTCTCCAAGGCGGCGGAGGCCGGAAGCGTCGACGCGGCCTTCAACCTCGGCATCCTCTACGCGGGTCGCACCGGTGAGGAGGCCGAGGCCAAGGCGCTGGAGTGGTACGAGCGGGCCGCCTCCGGCGGGCACACCGAGGCCGCGCTGCAGGCCGGCATCGCCCGGCTGCGCGACGGCGACGAGCAGAGCGCCGAGCGGCATCTGCGGTGCGCGGCCGGCGGCGGCAGCCCGGAGGCGGCGTACCGGCTCGCCTCGCTGCTCGACGTGCGGCGCCCGCCCGAGACCCGGCACGAGCTGGGCGAGCCCGTGATCCAGCGCAGCGAGTGCGAGGAGTGGTACGAGCGGGCCGCCGAGCACGGGCACCGGCGCGCCCAGGTGCGGGTCGGCATGCTCGCCGCCGCGCGCGGGGACGTCGTGGAGGCGGCGCGCTGGTACCGCGAGGCCGCCGAGGCGGGGTCCCGCAACGGCGCCTTCAACCTCGGCCTGCTGCTCGCGCGTGAGGGCAGCGAGCCGGAGGCCGCCCTGTGGTGGCGCCGCGCCGCGGACGCCGGGCACGGCCGGGCCGCGCTCCGGCTCGCCCTGCTGCGCACCCGTCGCGGCGACCTCGTCGAGGGCCAGAAGTGGGCCTCGCGAGCCGTGGAGCTCGGCCCGGCGGAGGTCGCCGAGCGGGCCGCGCGGCTGCGCGACGCGCTCCGCCAGGAGCTCTCCGCGTAGGCGCCGCAAGGGCTCTGCCGGGGCTGCGCGGGGGCTGCTGAAAGGAATTTGCGCTGGTCGGGGGCATCCCGTAAGGTTGGGTTCACCGACGCGGGGTGGAGCAGCTCGGTAGCTCGCTGGGCTCATAACCCAGAGGTCGCAGGTTCAAATCCTGTCCCCGCTACTGAAAGTCCGAGGCCCGGAGCCATTGAGCTCCGGGCCTCGGCGCATGTGTGGGGCCGGTCAGGACTTGTGCCCCACGGCCTCCTCGTAGAGCTTGCGGTCCACCGTCCGCGACTCGGGCAGCGGATCGCCCTCGGAGACGCCCGCCGCCTTGTACGCGGCCTGCAGCCGGTCGGTCGAGCCGGACCTGATCTCCCAGTCCATGCGCAGCGACGGGGTCGACTCCAGGACGCCCTGGTCGATCTTGAGCAGGTCCGCGAGTTCCTTCACGAACGCGGGGTCCGTCTTGTAGTCGCCCGGGAAGTACGTGTTCACCGTGCGGATGTACGCGCGCAGCAGGGCGACGCCCGCGTCGGGGTCGTCCTTCAGGAGCTTCGGGCCGAAGAGCATGCCGCCCAGTGGCTCGCCCTGGGGCTGGCCGCCGAGGAACGCGAAGCGCCGGTCGCCGTCGATCTTGCGCCACACCGGGTCGAGCAGCCAGGCCGAGTCGACGCCGCCGTTCTGCAGCGCGGTCAGCACGTCCGCCGAGCCGAGCTGCTGGAACTGGATCTTGTCGAGGCCGCCGCCGTGCTTCTTCAGGGCCGTGTTCATCGGGTACGAGATGACGGAACCCTTGCCGATCATCGTGCCGAGCTTGCGGCCGGCCATGGTGACGTGGTCCGGGCTCTCGCCCTTCTTGAGGCGCACCCACAGGCCGCTCTTGGAGGCGGGGTCGGGGGAGAAGTTCCCGGCGACCCACTTGATGTCGAAGCCGCCGAGGATGCCGTTCATGACCGCGGCCTCGGGGGCCGCCCACTGGGCGTCGATGTCGCCCTTGGCGAGCAGAGGCAGTGCGTCGGGCGTGGGCAGCACCTTCAAGGTGACGTCCAGGCCCTCCTTCTCGAACTCGCCCTTCTTGACGGCCATTTCGAGCGGGGCCACGTACTCGGCGGCCAGGGTGCCCGTCGCGATGGTCAGCTTGCGGGTCTTGGCGAGCTTGACCGGGGCGGGGGAGCCGGGGGAGCAGCGGGCCGGTTTCCGGTCCGGCGCGCGGTCGGCGGGATCGGTCCAGCCGGCCTTGCCGCAGCCCGCCACCGCCTTGATCGTGCGCGGCTTCGCGGCCGCGTCGGACGCGGTGTCGTTCTTGGCGCAGGCGGCCGTGCCGGTCAGCAGGGCGCCGGTGAGCAGCAGGGGCAGTGCGAGGGAGCGCGTGCGCAAGGGGAGCCTCCGTACAGCGTCATACGTAACACGTAACCGGGAAGGGACTCAGGGGATGGGGGGCGGCGTCACGAATTCGGCGTCACGACTGGCCGCGGCCGCGGTCGCGCGGGGCCCACGGGGTGAGCAGGCGGCCGGCGAGGCGGACCAGCTCGGAGAAGACGACGCCGAGCACGGCCACGCAGACGATGCCGACGAACATGACGTCGTTCTGGAAGAGGGCGCGCGCGTCGAAGATGAGGTGGCCGAGGCCGTTCGTCGCCGCGATCTGCTCGGAGGCGACGATGACGAGCACCGCGACGCCGGCCGCGATCCGGGCGCCCACCAGGACGGCGGGCAGCGAGGCCGGCAGCAGGACGTGGCGGAACATCTGCCAGGAGGACGCGCCGAAGACCTGTCCCGCGTCGCGGTGCCCGGCGGGGACGGCGACGACCGCCGCCATCGTCGAGATCCAGACGAAGAAGAACACCGTCGCCGCGACGAGCGCGACCTGCGGCCCCTCGCCCAGCCCGAACATGTTCAGGAAGACCGGCAGCAGGGCCAGTTTGGGCACCACGTAGAGGGCGTCGAGGAGAGGTTCGAGCGCGGCCCTGACCAGGGCGACCGAGCCCATGAGGAGGCCGAGGAGGTAGCCGGAGACCGTGCCGATCACATAGCCCGCGAGGACGCGCTTCAGGGTGGCCCACACGTCGGGCCACAGCTCGCCCTCCGCGGCCCGGTCCCAGCCGTCGGCCAGGATCGTGGAAGGGGCCGGGTAGACGCGGGCGTCGATCCACTCCTGCGCGGCCGCGAGCTGCCAGAGCAGGACCAGGGCGAGCGGTACCGCGACGGCGAGGGAGAGTTCCAGGGCGCGGCGGCGGCGCCGGGTGCGGACCGGGTGGAGCTCGCGGGGGCCCGGGGCGCGGACCAGGAGGCCGGCGGTGTCGCCCTTCTCGGGGACGGTCGTCGTCATGCGGGCACCGCCGCGGTGTGCTGTTCCTGGGACACCTCGCCGCGCAGCAGGTCCCAGAGCTCGCCCTTCAGGGCGGTGAACTCCGGGGTGCTGCGGATGTCGCCGGTGCGCGGGCGGGCGAACGGCGGGCGGCGCTCGGCGATCACCCGGCCCGGCCGCGCCGACATCACCAGGACACGGTCGCCGAGCACGATCGCCTCCTCCAGGCTGTGCGTGATGAACAGCGTGGTGGTGCGCGTGGACTGGGTGAGGGCGAGCAGTTCGTCCTGGAGGATCGTGCGCAGCTGGGCGTCCAGCGCGGCGAACGGCTCGTCCATGAGCAGGATCTCCGGCTCCACGGCCAGGGCGCGGGCGATCGCGACGCGCTGGCGCATGCCGCCGGACAAAGCGGAGGGGTAGGCGTCCGCGAAGTCGGCGAGGCCCATGCGGGCGAGCCAGTCGCGGGCCCGGGTGTTCGCCTCGCGGCGCGGGACCTTCTGGATGTCCAGGCCGAAGCGGACGTTGGCCAGCACGGTCTTCCAGTCGTAGATGCCGTAGTCCTGGAAGATCATCGCGGCCGGGCGGGGGCTGGAGGTGCTGATCTCCAGGGTGCCGGTGGAGGGGCGGGTCAGGCCGGCGGCTATCCGGAGCAGGGTGGACTTGCCGCAGCCGGACGGGCCTACGACGCAGACGAACTCGCCGGGGGTCAGTTGGAGGTCTACGGGGCCCAGGGCTCGGGTCTCGCCGAAGGTGCGGGTCAGTTCTCGGGCGCGGAGTTTGTGTTGCACGGGGCCCTCCGGGGGTGCGGCTGGATTGTGGTGGGCGCCGCGAGAATATGACGGGGTGTCAGATTGCGGAAGGGGGTGCGTCTGCTGGGGCGCGGGGGCGGTCGCGCCGTTGCTGGGTCGGTTCGATCCCGACTGCCGCGCCGTCGTGGCTGGTCGCGCAGTTCCCCGCGCCCCTGGAGGCGCACTTCGTGCGGCCTTGGGGGCGGAGTCGCTGATGGATGCGGCCCCGTGCCCCTGGCGGGGCGCGTCAAAAAAGGCCCGCACCTGTTGGTGCGGGCCCTTTCTGGTGAAGCGTTACGCCGTCGTGCAGGACGGGCACAGGCCCCGGTACGTGACCTCTACGTCCGAGATCGTGAAGCCGAAGCGCTCCGAGTCGGGGAGGTCGGTCAGGGGATTCCCGCTGGGGTGGACGTCGCGGATCTGGCCGCACTGGGCGCAGACCAGGTGCTGGTGGGGGCGGTGCGCGTTCGGGTCGTAGCGCTTCGCGCGCTTGTCCGTGGCGACCTCGATGACCTCGCCGAGCGAAACCATCTCGCCCAGGGTGTTATAGACCGTGGCACGCGAGATCTCGGGCAGCCTGGCGACGGCGCGCGAGTGCACCTCGTCGGCCGTCAGATGCACGTGATCCCCGTCGAGGACCTCGGCCACGACGCGCCGCTGCGCGGTCATCCGCCAGCCGCGTCCGCGCAGTCGTTCCAACAGGTCACTCATGTAGACCAGCCTAACAGTCGGGGGACCAGGTCCCGAACGGGCGTAACCTTGGAGTATTGCTTGACTTAGACATTGTCCATTGTAGGATCAACCTCGGCTCAGGCCAAGCGACAGGACAACTCCGGAAGGGCCCGCAATGTCCGAGAACCATGAAGCGATCGTGACCGACCCGAAGACTGAGGGCACGGGTGGTTGCCCCGTTGCGCACGGGCGAGCGGCCCACCCGACCCAGGGCGGCGGAAACCGTCAGTGGTGGCCGGAGCGGCTCAATCTCAAGATCCTCGCGAAGAACCCCGCGGTGGCGAACCCGCTGGGTGAGGACTTCGACTACGCAGAGGCCTTCAAGGCCCTCGACCTCCCGGCGGTCAAGCGGGACATCGCCGAGGTGCTCACCACCTCCCAGGACTGGTGGCCGGCCGACTTCGGCAACTACGGCCCGCTGATGATCCGTATGGCCTGGCACAGCGCCGGCACGTACCGCATCAGCGACGGCCGCGGTGGCGCCGGTGCCGGTCAGCAGCGCTTCGCTCCGCTGAACAGCTGGCCGGACAACGCGTCCCTGGACAAGGCCCGCCGTCTGCTGTGGCCGGTCAAGAAGAAGTACGGCAAGGCCATCTCGTGGGCCGACCTCATGATCCTCACGGGCAACGTGGCGCTGGAGACGATGGGCTTCAAGACCTTCGGCTTCGCCGGCGGCCGCGTGGACGAGTGGGAGCCGGACGAGGACGTCTACTGGGGCCCCGAGACCGAGTGGCTGGGCGACGAGCGCTACACGGGCGACCGTGAGCTGGAGAACCCGCTCGCCGCGGTCCAGATGGGTCTCATCTACGTGAACCCCGAGGGGCCGAACGGGAACCCGGACCCGATCGCCGCCGCCCGCGACATCCGCGAGACGTTCCGCCGCATGGCGATGAACGACGAGGAGACCGTCGCCCTGATCGCCGGTGGTCACACCTTCGGCAAGACCCACGGCGCCGGCCCGGCCGACGCGGTGTCCGCCGACCCCGAGGCCGCTCCCATGGAGCAGCTGGGCCTCGGCTGGAAGAGCAGCTACGGCACGGGTGTCGGCAAGGACGCGATCACGTCCGGCCTGGAGGTCACCTGGACCACCACCCCGACCCAGTGGAGCAACGGGTTCTTCAAGAACCTGTTCGAGTACGAGTACGAGCTCACCCAGAGCCCGGCCGGTGCCAACCAGTGGGTGGCCAAGGACGCCGAGGCGACCGTCCCGGACGCCTTCGACCCGTCGAAGAAGCACCTCCCGACGATGCTCACCACGGACCTCTCGCTGCGCCTCGACCCGATCTACGGGCCGATCTCGCGCCGCTTCTACGAGAACCCGGAGGAGTTCGCGGACGCCTTCGCCCGTGCCTGGTACAAGCTGACGCACCGTGACATGGGTCCGGTCGTCCGCTACCTGGGCGCGGAGGTCCCCTCCGAGGTGCTGCTGTGGCAGGACCCGCTGCCGGCGCGCGAGGGCGAGCTGCTCGGCGCCGCCGACGTCGCCGCGCTCAAGGAGGAGGTGCTCGGCTCCGGTCTCTCGGTCGCGCAGCTGGTCTCCACCGCCTGGGCCTCGGCGTCCTCCTTCCGCGGCAGCGACAAGCGCGGCGGTGCCAACGGCGCCCGCATCCGCCTGGAGCCGCAGCGCAACTGGGAGGTCAACAACCCGGCCGAGCTGTCCCAGGTCCTCAGCAAGCTCGAGGGCATCCAGCAGGCGTTCAACGCCAAGGGCGGCAAGCAGGTCTCCCTGGCCGACCTGATCGTGCTCGCGGGCACCGCGGCCGTCGAGAAGGCGGCCAAGGACGGCGGCGTCGAGGTCGAGGTCGGCTTCACGCCGGGCCGTGTCGACGCGACACAGGAGCAGACGGACGTGGAGTCCTTCTCCGCGCTCGAGCCCTCCGCCGACGGCTTCCGCAACTACGTGGGCAAGGGCAACCGCCTGCCCGCCGAGTTCCTGCTGCTCGACAAGGCGAACCTGCTGACCCTGAGCGCCCCCGAGCTGACCGTCCTCGTCGGCGGCCTGCGCGTCCTGGGGAACAACCACGGGCAGTCGAAGCACGGCGTCCTCACGGAGCGCCCGGGCACCCTGACGAACGACTTCTTCGTCAACCTGCTCGACCTCGACACCCAGTGGAAGTCCACGTCCGAGGCGCAGGACGAGTTCGAGGGCCGCGACGCCTCCGGTGCGGTCAAGTGGACCGGCACCCGCGCCGACCTGGTCTTCGGGTCGAACTCGGAGCTGCGCGCCGTCGCCGAGGTCTACGCGAGCGACGACGCCAAGGAGAAGTTCGTGAAGGACTTCGCGGCCGCCTGGACCAAGGTCATGGACCTGGACCGGTTCGAGGTCTGATCGCCGCCTCCGTGCCGCCCCCACGGGGGTGAACGCTTCGGCAGGCGCCCGGTGAAGGCCGTGGTCATGGCCCTTCGCGGCTGAACCCCCGGGCGCCCGCCGAGAGACGGGAGGGCCGGTTCCCTACGGGGAGCCGGCCCTCTTTGTCATGCCGGAGGCCTTGGCGGATCAGGCCAGGTCGTGGGCCAGGCGCCGGGCCGGGGCCCAGCAGCGGATGATGTCGCGGACGGAGACGATGCCGACCGGCTCACGCCCGTCGAGCACGATCAGATGCCGGAAACCGCCGTGCGCCATCGCCTCGGCGGCGTCCTCCAGGGTCCACGCCGGGGTGGCGAAGACGACGTCGGTGGTGGTGTGGGTGCCCGCGGTCTCGTGGTCGGGGTTCTGGTCGAGGCCGAGGGAGTTGAGGACGTCGCGCTCGGTGAGGATGCCGATGCCGCAGCCGTCGGGATCGAGGACCACGGCGGCGCCGACGCGGCGCGCGGACATCAGCCGGGCCGCCTGGCGCAGGGTGTGGGTGGGGCCGATGGTGAGGACCATCGTGCTCATGGCGTCACGGACGAGCATGGAGAGAGCCGCCTTCCTGTGTGAGCCACCTGCGGCATCGCCCCCGCGCCGCCGGCCGGGGTCCGGGGCGGCTACGAGAAGCGATTCACAAGTTCACAAGTGGGGGGACTCTCAATGTGGCAGGTAAAGGGAGAGTCAACAAGGGGGCGCGGGAAGCGACTTCCGGCGCACGGGGAGCGGGACCGGCTCAGCGCAGGTAGCTGAGCATCTCGTCGTGGAGCAGTCCGTTCGACGCCGCCGCGTTGCCGCTGTGCGGGCCCGGACGGCCGTCGAGGCCGGTGAACGAGCCGCCCGCCTCGGTCACGATGATCGAGTTCGCCGCCATGTCCCACAGGGAGAGCTCCGGCTCCGCGCACAGGTCCACCGAGCCCTCGGCGACCATCATGTACGGCCAGAAGTCGCCGTAGCCGCGCGTGCGCCACACCGTGCGGGTCAGGTCCAGGAACCCGTTGAGCCGGCCCTGCTCCTCCCAGCCCGACAGCGAGGAGTACGCGAACGAGGCGTCGGCCATGCGGCCCACCTTCGACACGTGCAGCCGGGACGCCGAGGTCAGGCTGCGGCCGCTGTACGCGCCCGCGCCCTTCGCCGCCCACCAGCGGCGGCCGAGCGCGGGGGCCGACACGACGCCGACGACCGGCTGGTAGCCGCCCTCGCCGGCCTCCATCAGGGAGATCAGCGTCGCCCACACCGGGACGCCGCGCACATAGTTCTTGGTGCCGTCGATCGGGTCGATCACCCAGCGGCGCGGACCCGTGCCCTCGATGCCGTACTCCTCTCCGAGGACCGCGTCGCGTGGCCTGGCCCGCTGGAGGTTGCCGCGGATCAGCTCCTCGGCGGCCTTGTCGGCCTCGCTCACCGGCGTCATGTCCGGCTTGGTCTCCACCTTCAGGTCGAGAGCCTTGAACCGGTCCATCGTCGCGGCGTCGGCGACGTCGGCGAGGACGTGGGCGAGACGCAGATCATCGAGGTAGTCGGGCATGGGTGCACAGTATCGATCGAGGTGCGCCCCCGGCCACAGCGCCCGGTCCGCACGTGCGCTCGCCCCCCTCCCCGTACCAGACATAAGGGGCGCAACCCCTTGACAGGGCGGACAAGCCCGTCAACTCTGGCGAAACGAACCGTACGGACCCGGCGGCCCCGGGGAGGCGACGATGCCCGCAGCCAGGGAATCACTGTTGGAAGCGGCCTGCGCGGCGCTCGGGCGGCGGCCCTGGTCGGCGATACGGATGGTGGACGTGGCGGCCGCCGCCTCGGTGTCGCGCCAGACCCTCTACAACGAGTTCGGCAGCAAGGACGGCCTGGCCCGCGCCCTGGTGCGGCGCGAGACCGACCTCTACCTCGCCGGCGCCGACCGGGCCCTGCGCGAGGGCGGCTTCGAGGCGCTCGCCGCATGGACCTCCGAGACGACCCGGCGCAACCCCCTGGCACGGGCCCTGCTCACCGGCTGCTGGAGCGAGCGGCTGCCCGCGGTCGACCTCGCCGCCGCCCCGCACCTCTCCGGGGTCCCCGCACAGCGCCGCGCCGACGGCCCGCTGCCGGGCCCCGCCGATCTCGTCGCCGCCGTACGGGACCGGGCCGCCGCCGTGCTCGGCAGACCCGCGGGCGAGTGCGAGCTCGCCGTGCGGGTCGCGCTGTCGTGGGTGGTGGCACCGGCGGGCGACGCGGACCTGGCCCGCCTGCTGCGCTTCAGAGTGGCCTGAAGCTCCCGGAACGGGGGATCAGTGCGCCGAGCCCGAGAGCTGGAGGCCGATGACCCCGGCGATCACCAGGCTGATGGACACGATCTTGAGCGTGGAGACGACGTCACCGAGGAAGATCATCCCGTAGATCGCCGTGCCCGCCGCGCCGATACCCGTCCACACGGCGTACGCGGGCCCCACGTCGAGCTTCTTCAGGGAGAGCGTCAGCAGACCGAAGCTGCCCAGGGCGAACGAGGCGAACGCGACCGTCGGCCACAGCCGGGTGAAGCCGTGCGAGAGCTTGAGGCACACGGCGAAACCGGTCTCCAGGATCCCCGCCACGATGACCAGCAGCCACGCCATGTGAGTCTTCCTCCCGTGTCCCGCTGATCCGGTACGGCGATCGATCCCGTACGGGGATTATGCCTTCACCGGCCGGGCCGGGCGGCAAACAACGGCGAGGTCAGTCGCCCTCGCGGCGCTCACGCGTCGCGAGCAGCCGGCGCAGCGAGTACAGGCGCGCCGGATCGGCGTGCCCCGCCTCCACCCACGCGTCGAGCGCGCAGTCCGGCTCGTCGTGGCTGCACGCGCGCGGGCAGTCGGCGGTGCCCGGCTCCAGGTCCGGGAACGCGTGGATGACGCGCGAGGGGTCCACGTGGTGCAGGCCGAACGACCGCACACCCGGAGTGTCGACCACCCAGCCCGCGTCGCCCGACAGCGGCAGCGCGAGCGCCGAGGTCGTTGTGTGCCGGCCGCGGCCCGTGACCGCGTTGACATGACCCGTCGTACGCCGCCGGTCGTCCGGCACCAGCGCGTTGACCAGCGTCGTCTTGCCCACGCCGGAGTGCCCGACGAACGCCGTCACCTTCCCGTCGAGCTGCTCGCGCACCCGCGCCACGGCGGTCCCGTCCTCCAGCTCGGCCCGGCTCGTCACCACGTACGGGATGTCGAGGTCGCCGTACAGGTCGAGCATCTTGTCCGGCGGGGCCAGGTCGGACTTGGTCAGGACGAGCAGCGGCGTGAGGCCGCCGTCGTACGCCGCGACGAGACAGCGGTCGATCATGCGCGGGCGCGGCTCGGGGTCGGCGAGCGCGGTGACGATGGCGAGCTGGTCCGCGTTGGCCACGACGACGCGCTCGTAGGGGTCGTCGTCGTCCGCGGTGCGGCGCAGCACCGAGCTGCGCTTCTCGATGCGCACGATGCGCGCGAGCGTGTCCTTCTTGCCGGACAGATCGCCGACGACCGAGACCCGGTCCCCGACGACCGCGGCCTTGCGGCCCAGCTCACGGGCCTTCATCGCGGTCACGGGGATGTCGTCGATGAGGACGGTGAGCCGCCCCCGGTCCACGGTGAGGACCATGCCCTCGGCCGCGTCCTCGTGCTTGGGCCGGATGTTCGTCCGCGGCCGGTTCCCCTTGCGGTTGGGGCGCTGGCGGATGTCGTCCTCGTCGGTGTGCTTGCTGTAGCGGCGCATCGCAGTGGTCCCTAGGCCCCGAGGCCGTCCGACCCGAGCATGGCGGTCCACATGTCGGGGAAGTCGGGCAGCGTCTTCGCGGTCGTCGCCACGTTCTCGATCTGCACCCCTTCCACGGCCAGGCCGATGATCGCGCCCGCCGTCGCCATGCGGTGGTCGTCGTACGTGTGGAAGATGCCGCCGTGCAGCCGGCGCGGGCGGATGTGCAGGCCGTCGGCGGTCTCGGTGACGTCACCGCCCAGCTCGTTGATCTCCTTGGTGAGCGCGGCCAGGCGGTCCGTCTCGTGCAGGCGCAGGTGGGCGACACCGCGCAGCGTGGACGGGCCGTCGGCCAGCGCCGCGACCGCCGCGATGCCCGGGGTCAGCTCGCCGACCTCGCCCAGGTCCACGTCGATGCCGTGGATCGTGCCCGAGCCGGTGAACTCCAGGCCCCGAGCGGTCAGTTCGCAGGACCCGCCCATCTGCGTGAAGATGTCGCGCAGCGCGTCGCCGGGCTGCGTGGTGTGCGCGGGCCAGTCGGGGATCGTGACCTTGCCGCCGGTGATCAGCGCCGCCGCCAGGAACGGCTGCGCGTTCGACAGGTCCGGCTCGATCGTGATGTCCCGGCCGAGCAGGGCGCCCGGCGTGACCCGCCACACGTTCGCCTCGCCGCCCGACTCCGGGGTGTCGACCTGGGCGCCGACCGCGCGCAGCATGTCGACCGTCATCCGGATGTGCGGCATCGACGGCAGCGTCGAACCGGTGTGCCGGACCTCCACGCCCTGGTTGAAGCGCGGGGCCGAGAGGAGCAGCGCGGAGACGAACTGGGAGGACGACGACGCGTCGATCTCGACCGTGCCGCCGTCGAGCGCCCCGCCGCCCTGCACGGTGAGCGGCAGCGCCCCGCGCCCCTCGTCCTCGATCCGGGCGCCGAGCGCGCGCAGCGCGTCGATCACGCCGTGCAGCGGACGCTCGTACGAACGGGGGTCGCCGTCGAAGCGGATCGGCCCGTCGGCGAGCGTGGCGACCGGGGGCAGGAAGCGCATGACCGTGCCCGCGTTGCCCACGTCGACGGTGGCCGGGCCCTGGAGGCGGCCGGGGATGACCCGCCAGGCCTCACCGGAGCCGTCCGGGCCCACGCCCTCCTCGATGCCGACGCCCATCGCGCGCAGCGCGCCCGCCATCAGCACCGTGTCGCGCGAGCGCAGCGGGCGGCGCAGCCAGCCCGGCTCGGCGGCGAGCGCGGCCAGCACCAGCGCGCGGTTGGTGACGGATTTGGATCCCGGCACCTGGACCGTCGCGTCGACGGCTCCGCTCGCGAGAGGGGCGGGCCACAGGGCGGTGTGCGCGGGGTTCGACGTCATGCCTTTACTTTAGTGGGCCCGCGTGGACCCACCTGTTCACAGGCCGAGCAGCCAGCGACCGCCGCCGAGCAGCGAGCACAGCGACACCGCGTGGAAGAAGAAGAACCACATCGCCGCCGGTACGTGCGTGAGCCGGGAGAGCTGGTCCGCGTCCGAGTCCCCGGCCCCGCCTCGGCGCCGCTTCGACTGCAGCTCGAAGGCCGGCCGCACCCCGCCGAGCAGCAGGAACCAGACCACCACGTACGCGAACGCCGCCTGCACCTGCGGGCCCGTCAGCCAGGACACCAGCAGGAACGCGCCGCCGGTGACCACCACCGTGAGCACCCCGTACGCGTTCCTGATCATCACCAGCATCACGAGGAGCAGGGCTGTCGCCAGCCACAGCAGCAGCGTGATGTGGCCCTCGCCCAGCAGCGCGGCGCCGCCGAGGCCGAGCAGCGGCGGGGCCGTGTAGCCCGCGGCGGCCGTCAGGACCATGCCGATGCCGGTCGGCTTGCCCCGGCTGACGGTGAGGCCGCTGGTGTCCGAGTGCAGCCGGATGCCGTCGAGGCGGCGGCCCATCAAAAGCGCGACCAGGCCGTGGCCGCCCTCGTGGGCGATCGTGATCGCGTTGCGGGACAGGCGCCACACGGCGTGCGGGACGATCGCGGCGAGGGCGAGGACACCGGCGGCGATCACCACCCACTCCTGCGGGTCGGACTGGGTCCCGGTGATCCGGTCCCAGAGGCTGGCGTCCATGTTCGGTGGGGCTCCCGTTCGTCTGCGGCGTTCTGGCACTGTGGCACGTATGTGCGGACGGTATGCATCCAGTCGTGGGCCCGAGGATCTCGCAGAAGTCTTTGAGATCGAGCGGTGGGAGCCGGAGGAGGCTCTCGAGCCCGACTACAACGTGGCCCCCACCAAGGAGGTCCACGTGGTGCTCGACCGTCCCCTCAAAGACGCCGCGGACCGCCGGCCGGTTCGCCAGCTGCGCAAGCTGAAGTGGGGGCTCGTGCCGTCGTGGGCCAAGACGCCCGAGGGCGCGGCCCGCATGATCAACGCCCGCGCGGAGACGCTCCATGAGAAGCCGTCCTTCAAGCAGGCCTTCGCCGCGCGGCGCTGCATCGTGCCCGCCGACGGCTATTACGAGTGGGTGACCGGGGCCGCCGAGCGCGACCTGGAGGTCGAGGGCAGGAAGAAGCGGGCACGCAAGCAGCCGTACTTCGTGACGCCGGCCGACGGGTCGGTGTTCGCCATGGCCGGGCTGTACGAGTTCTGGCGGGACCGGACGCTGCCGGACGCGCATCCGGCGGCCTGGTGGGTGACCTGCTCGGTGATCACCACGGAGGCGGAGGTCGCTCCGCTCGGGGTCGCGCCGGAGGACGGGCCGCGCTCTCTCGCCGAGATCCATCCCCGGATGCCGCTGATGCTGACGCCTGATCGGTGGGACGCGTGGCTGGATCCCACGCGGGCCGATCCGGGGGAGTTGCAGGGGCTGTTGGCCCCGCCGCCGGAGGGGCTGATGCGGGCCTATCCGGTCGCGACGGCCGTCAGCAACGTCCGCAACAACGGGCCTGAGCTCCTGAAGGAGCTGGACGGGCCGGAGTTCGGCACGCTGTTCTGAGGCGGGGTTGCGCCTCCTCGTCTGCCAGTTCTGTATCGCGGGCGAGTGCCGGCCGGTGGGGCTTCTCGCGCAGTTCCCCGCGCCCCTGAAAGGCTTGCGGCTTCGCCGCTCAGCCTTTCAGGGGCGGGGCGGCAGACGAGCCTCGAGTCATGCCCGGGGCACCATGGGCGCGTGACCCGTACTGAGATCGTGCACACCGACACCGGCGACGCCCGCATCACCTGGCACCCCGCGCGGGGTGCGCGGCGGATCCTCGCCGTCAGTCACGGCGCCGGCGGCGGGATCGAGGCGAGGGATCTGCAGGCCCTCGCCCAGGCCCTGCCGGCCCACGGCGTGACCGTCGCCCTCGTGGAGCAGCCCTGGCGCGTCGCCGGCAAGAAGCTGGCCCCCGCGCCCAAGACCCTGGACACGGGCTGGCGCGGCCTGTGGCCCGCACTGGAGAAGCCCGGCCTCCCGGTGATCGCCGGAGGCAGAAGCGCCGGCGCCCGCGTGGCCTGCCGCACGGCGAAGGAGCTGGGCGCCGCCGCCGTCCTCGCGCTGAGCTTCCCGCTGCACCCGCCGGGCAAGCCGGAGAAGTCCCGCGCCGACGAACTGCTCGGCGCCGGCGTCCCCACCCTCGTCGTCCAGGGCGGCAACGACCCCTTCGGCAAGCCCGCCGAGTTCCCGGAGCCGGACACGTTCGAGCTCGTCGAAGTGCCGTACGGCGACCACGGGTTCGCTGTGGCCAAGCGCGCCCCCACGAGCCAGGAGGAGGCGCTGGAGACGATCACCGGGGCCGTCGTCACGTGGACTCGGTCACTCGGCTAGCGGACGGGAATGTTGTGGCCGGGACCGCTGTTGTGCGGAACATCGGTGAACAGTTCGTACGAGAGGAAGTCCGCCGCATGGGTTCGACCATCTGCCCGAGCCGCAGCACCACTCCTGACCTGGAGTGGACCGTCCTGCACGCGGCCCGGACCGTGCCTATTCGGGCGGCGGGCGGACCGGATCGTCGTCTATCCTCCGATTCGAGTGGGACCATTCCCGGTCTCGCGACGTCGTCGGAGGAGGTGGGTCCGGTCGCAGGGACCGACGCAGGGACCGAAAACGGCCAGGCGGAGCAGCCCGGGCCCGCGGAGACCGCTGCCGAGCGCAGCGCGCGCTTCGAGCGGGACGCGCTGGAATTCCTCGACCAGATGTACTCCGCGGCGCTGCGCATGACGCGCAACCCCGCAGACGCGGAGGACCTGGTCCAGGAGACGTACGCGAAGGCGTATGCGTCGTTCCACCAGTTCCGCGAGGGCACGAACCTCAAGGCGTGGCTGTACCGGATCCTCACGAACACCTTCATCAACTCGTACCGGAAGAAGCAGCGCGAGCCCCAGCGCAGCGCCGCCGAGGAGATCGAGGACTGGCAGCTGGCCCGGGCCGAGTCGCACATGTCGACGGGTCTGCGCTCCGCCGAGTCGCAGGCGCTCGACCACCTGCCCGACTCGGACGTGAAGCAGGCGCTCCAGGCGATCCCCGAGGAATTCCGTATCGCCGTGTATCTCGCGGACGTAGAGGGCTTTGCGTACAAGGAGATCGCGGACATCATGGGGACACCCATCGGGACGGTGATGTCCCGGCTCCACCGGGGCCGTCGCCAGCTGCGCGGCATGCTCGAGGACTACGCCCGTGACCGCGGGCTCGTCCCGGCCGGCGCCGGAGAGTCGAACGAAGTGAAAGGTTCGGGCTCATGAGCTGCGGAGAGCCGCACGAGACGGACTGCAGTGAAGTTCTCGATCATCTCTACGAGTACCTCGACCATGAGATGCCGGATCCGGACTGCACCAAGTTCGAGGTGCACTTCGAGGAGTGCTCCCCGTGTCTGGAGAAGTACGGCCTCGAGCAGGCCGTGAAGAAGCTGGTGAAGCGGTGCTGCGGGCACGACGACGTGCCGAGCGACCTGCGGGCCAAGGTCATGGGCCGGATCGAGCTGATCCGCTCCGGTGACGCCACCCCGGAGGACGGCTTCGGGAACTCGCTGGCCTGAGCCCGCTCTCTCGCGGGAATTGCCGTGCCGCGCGCGGGAGTTGAGCTCCCGCGCAAGCTTCGCACCGCACCCGTCAACTTCACGCGTCATCCACCTCACCCGATCGAGTTAATCCGGGGCCGTGCGCCCCGGTATTCCCCCGATGCCGCCCCGGTGGAGCGGCGAGCGGCCTATTCTCCGTGAACTGAACGCCACGGGGAGGGAGTTGGGGCATGCGGTCGGTTCCGCCGGTGGCCTGCGCCTATGTGCTTCTCGCCGTGGGGGCGGGCCTTTTCTGTGCCGCCCCGGCGCTCTCCCCGCAGACCCCCTGGCCCTCCGCCGTCCTGCTCGCCGCCGTCTACGCGGGCTGTGAGCACGCGGGGCGGTTCCGGATCATCGGGCGCCGGGCGCCCCAGGACATGGGCACGTTCTTCCCCGTCCTGCTTGCAGGAGCGTTTCTGCTGCCTCCGGCCGCCGCCGCGCTCGTCGCCGTGCCCGGCGCGCTGCTCGGCCGGGTGGAGCAGCGGCCCAGAGCGCTGCGCCGGACCTGGCGCGCGGCCCGGCTCGCCCTCGCCGTCTGGGCCGCCGCGCAGGCCTTCGCACTGCTCGACGGCGCCGCCGCGGTCTCGGCGCCCCGCTTCCCGTACGCGCTCGTGCCCTGCGGCGCGGGCGCGCTCGTCTTCTGCGCCGCGCTCACCCTCCTCGACGGCGGCATCCTCGCCACCGCCGAGCGGGTCCCGCTCCGCTCCGCCTGGCGCGGCCTGTTCGGCCGCACCCTCGCCCCCGTCGTCGTGCACGGCCTCGCCGGGATGATGATGGCCGTCCTGTGGGCCGGCGTGTACGGGCCCCTCGCCTCGCTGCTCGTCCTGCTGCCCATGTACATCTCCTGCTGGGTCTTCGCCCAGTACCAGCGCGAGCGCGCCGCCCACCAGGCGACCATCAGGGCGCTCGTCCAGGCCGTCGACATCAAGGACGGCTACACACGCGGGCACAGCGAGCGCGTCGGCCAGGCCTCGATGATGATCGCGCGCGAGCTCGGCATGGCCGAGGAGCGCGTCGAGGTGCTGCGCTTCGCCGGGATCCTGCACGACGTCGGCAAACTCGGTGTCCCGACCCGGCTGCTGCGCAAGGACGGCCCGCTCACCCCCGAGGAACGCAAGGTCATCGAGCTGCACCCCGAGTACGGGCACGAGATGGTGCGCGGCATCGGCTTCCTCGGCGAGGCCCGGGCCGCGATCCTGCACCACCACGAGCGGCTCGACGGCAGCGGCTACCCGTACGGGCTCGCGGGCGCGCAGATCCCGGAGTTCGCCCGCGTCGTCGCGGTCGCCGACGCCTTCGACGCCATGACCTCCACCCGTACGTACTCCCGGGCGCGGCCCGTCGACGTCGCGCTCGCGGAGCTGGACCGCTGCGCCGGATCGCAGTTCGACCCCGTGATGGTCGGCGCGCTCACCCGCGTGCTCGGCCGCGACGGCTGGCACCCCGTCGTCACCGCCGACGAGACCGCCCTGCCCGCCCCGCGCGGCACGGACCTCCCGGTGCCGGGGGCGGCCTCCCTGTGAGCGACCGCGCGCCGCTCGGACCGGCACCGCGCGCGGGGACGCCCGGACGGCGCTCCCCGCTCGTCCTCGGCGTGCACGCCCTCGCCCTGGCCATCGCCGGGCTCGCCCTCGCCCGGAGCGCCTGGTACGGCCTCGAGGACCGCGGTATCGCCCTCGCCTTCGGACTCCTCGTCGCGGTCGGCGAGCTCGCCCGCCGGGGCCGCGGCGACGACCGCGAGCCCGCCCCGCTCGGCACCGCCGGCGCACTCGCCTACGCGCTGCTCGGCGAGGTCGCCGGGGAACCGACCCGGCACGGGGCCCTCCAGGTCGTCGCCGTCACCCTCGCCGGCGGCCTCGTCGGCTGTGTCCCGCACATCGCGCGCGGCAACGGACCCACCCCGGACCACATGGCCCGCCGGGTCCTGACCGTCGCCTTCGCCGCCGTCTGCTTCCAGCCGCTCTACAACCAGGGCCGGCTGGCCGAGTGGGTGGGCGACGGACCCGGGCACGCCCTGGTCGTCGCCGGGCTCCTCGCGCTCACCGTGCTGTGCGACGCCGTGCTCGCCGCCGTCCTCGCACGGGCCCGCACCGAATGGCCGTTCGGGCCGCTGCTGCGTGACGAGCTGCGGGCCGTGCCGGGCATCGGCTCGGCCGTCTGCGCGACCGGCGCCGTCACCGCGCTCGCCGTCGCCGTGGCCGGCCTGTGGGCGCTGCCCGTGATCAGCCTGCCGCTGCTCCTGACCCAGCTGGCCTTCCGCCGCTACGCCTCGGTCCGGGCCACGTACCGGCAGACCATCGCCTCGCTGGCCCGCGCCACCGAGATCGCCGGGTACACCCCGCACGGGCACGCGCTGCGGGTCGCCGCGCTGAGCCGGGCCGTGGGGCGCGACCTCGGCCTGTCCGAGCCCGAACTGACCGTCCTGGAGTACGCCGCCCTCATGCACGACATCGGCCAGCTCTCGCTGCTCGACCCCGTCACCGACGGGGCCACCGCCGCGCTGCCCGCCGACCGGCAGCGCAGCATCGCCCTGCTCGGCGGGGCCGTCGTCCGGCAGACCGGGGTGGACGCCCGGGTCGCCGTGGTGGTCGAGCGGCAGGCGGACCCGTACCGTGAGCAGCCGGTCGCCGCGCGGATCGTGCGCGCGGCGAACGCGTACGACGAGATGGCCAGGGAAGAGGGTCCCCAGGGGCCGCTGAAGGCTCTGGAGCGGCTTCGTCTCGGCACCGGCCGCGATTATCAGTCGGAGGTCGTGGAAGCCCTGGCCAGAGTGGTTTCGCGGCCCGGGCCGCTCCTGGGTTCGGCCGGGTGACCCATGGGTAATGAGCGGGCGTCCGACCGTACGTGGTTGGATGCGAATGAGCCCGAAGAACAGGGTGTGTCCGGGGGCACAGGCCTCGAGAGTCTGCAGGCGGGAATCGTGAGGATCTTCGGCAAGGGACGGCACCGGCCATCGGCCTCGTGGCGACAGGCCACGGACCGCGCGTTCACGCTGATCGGCGACGGCCGGTACGAGGACGCGGGGGCGCTGCTCACCCGTGCCGCCGACCTGGAGCCGTGGCTCTCGGAGTCCTGGTTCAACCTGGCGCTGCTGCACAAGTTCCGGCACGACTGGGAGCAGGCGCGCAGCGCGGGTCTGCGGGCCGTCGCGCTGCTCGAGCGGGAGTCGGGCGCCCCGGACTGGTGGAACGTGGGCATCGCCGCCACCGCCCTGCAGGACTGGCCGCTGGCGCGGCGGGCCTGGCAGGCGTACGGGCTGAAGGTGCCCGGCGGGGCGGCCGCAGCCGGTGAGCCGACGGGCATGGACCTCGGCAGCGCGGCCGTGCGGCTCTCTCCGGAGGGCGAGGCCGAGGTCGTGTGGGGGCGCAGGCTCGACCCCGCGCGCATCGAGGTGCTGTCCATTCCGCTGCCGTCCTCGGGGCGGCGCTGGGGCGAGGTCGTGCTGCACGACGGGGTCCCGCACGGGGAGCGGACCACGGCCACGGGGCACTCGTACCCCGTGTTCGACGAGATCGAGCTCTGGGCGCCTTCGCCGGTGCCGACGTGGGTCGTGCTCCTCGAGGCGGCGACCGAGGCGGACCGGGACGCGCTGGAGCGGCTCGCGGCGGACGCCGGGTTCGCGGCGGAGGACTGGTCCTCGTCGGTGCGGCTGCTGTGCCGGACGTGTTCGGAGTCGCGGATGCCCTCCGACGAGGGGGACGGGACGCATCTCGACCCGCACGATCACAGTGAGCCGGGGCATCCCGGGCCGCTGGGGCATCGGACCGACGGGCAGTTGTGGGTGCCGGAGCGGGAGTGCGGTGTCGCTGCGCCGGCTTCTCTGGTCCGGGGTCTCCTGGACGGCTGGGTCGCGGACAGCCCCGACTCCCGTGACTGGCGGGACCTCGAAGAGGTCTGTTAGCGGTTCTCGGTGTCGGGTGTGGATGCGCGCCGCGGGGCTTGGGGATCGTCGCCGGGTGCGGCTTCGTCTGTGGCTGGTCGCGCCCCGCGACGGAGTCGCTGATCGGTACAGCCCCGCGCCCCTGAAGGCACACTTCGTGCGCCCCAGGGGTCTGCTGGTCGCGCTCCGCGACGGAGTCGCTGATCGGTACTGCCCCGCGGGGGAAGATGCTGGCCCGTACCCTGTAAGGGCACTGTTCATGTAGCTCAGGAAGGCTCACGTCCGTCATGGCGCAGCAGGAGACCGAGAAGCAGCACGCCGGCGTGCTCCCCGTGGACGACGAGGGCTTCGTCATCGACACCGAGGACTGTGAGGCCCGGGAGGCGGCGTACCGGGAGCGCGGTACCTCGCGTCCGATCACCGTCGTGGGCAACCCGGTGCTGCACAAGGAGTGCAAGGACGTCACCGAGTTCGGGCCCGAGCTGGAGCAGCTGGTCGACGACATGTTCGCCAGCCAGCGGGCCGCCGAGGGCGTCGGCCTCGCCGCCAACCAGATCGGCGTCGACCTGAAGGTCTTCGTGTACGACTGCCCCGACGACGACGGCGTCCGCCACACCGGCGTCGTGTGCAACCCGGTCCTCCAGGAGCTCCCGGCCGACCGCCGCCGCCTCGACGACTCGAACGAGGGCTGCCTGTCCGTGCCGACCGCCTATGCGGAGCTCGCCCGCCCCGACTACGCGGTGGTCACCGGCCGCGACGAGAAGGGCAACGCGATCACCGTGCGCGGCACCGGCTACTTCGCCCGCTGCCTCCAGCACGAGACGGACCACCTGTACGGCTACCTGTACATCGACCGCCTGTCGAAGCGCGAGCGCAAGAACGCCCTGAAGCAGATGGAGGAGGGCACCCCGCGCTACGCGGTCGTCCCCAACGAGTAGACCCGACAACTGGATCCAACTCCTGGTCCCTGCGGGCCGGTTGAGCTTCGAGCGGCGCCTGGTACGGATGAATTCCGGCCGGGCGCCGCTCTGTTGTGCCCTTGAACCGGTCGCGTACGGCTGTGTGTGCGAACAGGACCGGCCGTTCATGCCACAGATTCAGTCATGTAAGGGGACGATTCCGGCGGCGGGGGGTAGTGAGGGGAGCAAATCCGTTCCCAGAACGGTCAGTTGTAGTGCTGAATAGAAAGCGCGGGGATACGCAACGGCGCGCGCCCGGCACTGCTGGGGGCGTACGCCAACAGGCGGCAGAGAGGGGTTTGTTCGTGGCTGCTTATCCGGAGACCGTGGTCCCACCGGCGCTGGCGCTGCCGGCGATCGAGGATGCGTTTCCTCGCAACCTGCACCCGTATTGGCCCAAGCTTCAGGAGAAGACCCGCTCCTGGCTGCTGGAAAAACGTCTGATGCCAGCCGACAAGGTGGAGAAATATGCCGATGGCCTGTGCTACACGGACCTGATGGCGGGCTACTACATCGGGGCCCCGGACGACGTGCTGTCGGCGATCTGCGACTACAGCGCGTGGTTCTTCGTCTGGGACGACCGGCACGACCGTGACGTGATCCACGGGAGGACGGCGAGCTGGCGGCGGCTCGCCGTCCAGCTGCACGCGGCCACCGAGGCCCCGCAGCTCCACCTGGACCACAAGGATCCGCTGGTCGCGGGGTTCGCGGAGAGCGTGGACCGGCTCTACGGCTCCCTGGGCCGGAGCTGGAACGCCCGCTTCGCCCGCCACTTCCACGTCGTGATCGACGCGTACGACCAGGAGTTCCACAACCGGATGACCGGCACGGTGCCCACCGTGGACGAGTACATCGCCCTGCGCAGGAACACGTTCGCGCACTGGATCTGGCTCGACCTCCTGGAGCCCTCGGCGCAGTACGAACTGCCCGCGTGGGTCAGGAAGAACGAAGCGTTTACGCGTGCGGCACTTGCCTGCCAGGATTTCGCCGCGTGGTACAACGACCTCTGCTCGCTCCCCAAGGAACTCGCGGGAGAAGAGCTCCACAACCTCGGGATAAGTCTCATCAAACACGAGGGACTTTCTCTTCAGGAAGCCGTGGTGGAAGTCCGCCGAAGGGTGCAGGGAACCATCGACGATTTCCTCGAGGCGGAAAAAGAAGTCGAACAGATGGCGGCGTCCACGGAACAGGTGGGCCAGCACGGAAAAGAACTCGCGGACGCCATAAGGGCGTGCGTGGGGAACATGCGGAACTGGTTCAGTTCCGTGTACTGGTTCCATCACGAATCAGGGCGTTATGCGGTGGACAGCTGGGACGACCGGTCCACCCCGCCCTACATAAGCGACGAACAGCCCGATCAGGTGGGTGAATGCGCATGACCGTCGATTCGACCCTGCGGGACCGGGCGGCCGGCGAGGCCGAGTCCGGCGTCCCGCCGTTCGCGCCCGGCGCCGTCCCGGTGCTCGGCCACGCCGGGAGCCTGCTGCGCGACCCGCTCGGCTTCCTCACCGGGCTGCGCGACGGGGGCGACGTGGTGCGGCTGCGGCTCGGCCCGCGCACGGCCTACGCGGTGTGCGATCCGGAACTCGTCGCCACGCTCCTCAAGAGCCCCGACTTCGCGGTCGGCGGCCCCTTGTGGGACACCATGGGCGTCCTCCTCGGCAAGGGCGTGGCGACCAGTAACGGGGCGCTGCACCGGCGTCAGCGCCGGGCCGTCCAGCCCGCGTTCCGGATGGACAAGATCCACGAGTACGCCGCCGTCATGGAGGACGAGGCGCGCCGCATGGCGGACCGGTGGAGCGACGGGCAGACCGTCGACATCGCCGCCGAGGTCTTCCGCACGGCGACCCGGGTCGTGGCGCGTTCGGTGCTCCAGGTGGACTCCATCGACGAGCGCGCCGACCGGCTCTCCACGGCCCTGCACACCGTCTTCGAGGGCCTGTACCGGAGGATGATCCTCTCCTTCGGGCCGCTGTACCGGCTGCCGCTTCCGGCCAATCGCCGATTCGAGAACGCGTTGGCCGATCTGCATCGCATGGTCGACGAGATCATCGCCGAGCGGCGGGCCGAGGCGGCTTCGGGCGGCAATCCCGACGACCTCCTCGCGGCATTGCTCGACGACCGCGACGAAAATGGTGAAGCCGTCAACGAACAGGAGGTGCACGACCAGGTCGTGTCTCTCGTCGTGGCCGGTGCTGAGAATGTGGCGAAGACCCTGACATGGGTCTTCCAGCTCCTCGCCGAACACCCCGAGCACGAAAACCGGCTGAGTCAGGAAGTTGAATCCGTGACGGGCGGGGATCGCCCGGTCGCTTTCGGTGATCTGGGAGAACTCGCATATATGCGGAATCTCATCACCGAGTCGATGCGGATACGCCCCGCGGTCTGGATTCTGACACGGCTCGCCTCCGTCGACACGACACTCGGCGGGTATCGCATTCCGGCCGGTACGGACATCCTCTACAGCCCGCTCGCCATGCAGCGCGATCCGCGCGCGTTCCGGGACGCCCTGGCCTTCGACCCGGACCGGTGGCTGCCCGAGCGGGCCGCCGACGTCACCCCCGCCGCACACGCCCCGTTCAGCGTCGGCAACCGCAAGTGCCCCGGGGACCACTTCAGCATGGCCGAACTGTCGCTGATCCTCGGCACGGTGGTGCAGAAGTGGCGCCTGGCACCGACCGAGGGGACGGACAGCACGGCCCGCATCGGGATCACGCTGCAGCCGAAGAGGGCTCTGCTGGAGGTGCGGGCCAGGTAGCCCGCGCCGGTGCGGACGGCTCAGGCCGCCGCCCGCACCCGGAACGTCCGCCGGAAGGCGTTCGGTGTCGTGCCGAGCGCCTTCATGAACTGGTGGCGCATCGCGGCCGCGTTGCCGAACCCGGCGCGCGCCGCGATGGCGTCCACCGTCTCGTCCGTCCGCTCCAGGAGCTCCTGGGCGAGCAGCACCCGCTGACGCAGCAGCCACCGGTACGGCGTCGTGCCGGTCTCCTGCTGGAAGCGCCGCGCGAAGGTCCGCGGCGACATGAGGGCCCGCGCCGCCAGCTCCTCCACGGTCACCGGCCGGTCCAGGTTCCGCTCCATCCACGCCAGCACCTCGCCGACCGTGTCGCAGCGCGTCGCCGGCAGCGGCCGCTCCACGTACTGGGCCTGCCCGCCGTCGCGGTGCGGCGGCACGACCATGCGGCGGGCGATCGCGTTGGCCACCTCGGTGCCGTGCTCGCTGCGGACGAGGTGCAGACAGGCGTCGATCCCGGCCGCCGTCCCCGCCGAGGTCACGACCGGCCCCTCGTCCACGTACAGCACGTCCGGGTCGACGCGGGTGCGCGGGAAGCGGACGGCGAGCTCACGCGCGTACCGCCAGTGCACCGCGCAGCGGCGCCCGTCGAGCAGCCCCGCCTCGCCGAGCACGAACACGCCCGCGCACAGGCTCAGGACGCGGGCGCCCCGGTCGACCGCGCGGCGCAGCGCGTCGAGCAGCTCCGGGGGATAGGCCTCGTAGCGCCGCCCGGCCGAGGGGATGGCGACGAGGTCCGCCTCCTCCAGCCGGTCCAGGCCGTACGGCGTCGAGACCGTCATGCCGGGTACGTGCGTGCCGAGCGCCGGGCCCTCCGCGGAGACCACCGCGAAGTCGTACACAGGCAGCCCCGCGTTGCCGCGGTCGAGGCCGAACACCTCGCACACGACGCCGAGTTCGAAGGGGTGCACACCGTCGAGGAGTACTGCCGCCACGTTTTTCAGCATGCCGTCCAGTGTGCCTCAGACGTGGCAGGAATTCGAGGTTCTATGACAGTCCTGCCACTGGGGCGCGGGCCCGGCGGGCGGGAGAGTAGAGGACATGAACGCAGCGATGAACTACCTCACCGTCCTCGTCGTCTTCCTCCTCCTCGCCGCCCCCTCCCTCTACGGGATGGCCCACGACCGCAAGATCGACCGACAGCTGCGCCGGGCCCGGCAGGACGCCGAAAGCGCGTCCCACCAGGCCCGGTTCACCACGGTCGCCTGACAGACAAGAGGGTGTCGGGCCGCCCGGGGTTGCCTAGAAGTCCTCGTCGAAACCGACCGAGCCCTCCACCGCCACCTGGTACGCCGAGGGCCGGCGCTCGAAGAAGTTCGTCAGCTCCTGGACGCCCTGCAGCTCCATGAACGAGAACGGGTTCTCCGAGCCGTACACGGGCGCGAAGCCGAGCCGCTGCAGACGCTGGTCGGCGACGCACTCCAGGTACTGCCGCATCGAGTCCGTGTTCATGCCGGGCAGACCGTCCCCGCACAGGTCACGGGCGAACTGCAGCTCCGCGTCGACCGCCTCGCGCAGCATGTCGGTCACCTGGACCCGCAGCTCGTCGTCGAACAGGTCCGGCTCCTCCTTGCGGACGGTGTCGACCACCTCGAACGCGAAGGACATGTGCATCGTCTCGTCGCGGAACACCCAGTTGGTGCCCGTCGCGAGCCCGTGCAGCAGGCCCCGCGAGCGGAACCAGTACACGTAGGCGAAGGCCCCGTAGAAGAAGAGCCCCTCGATGCACGCGGCGAAGCAGATCAGGTTCAGCAGGAAGCGGCGGCGGTCGGCCTTCGTCTCCAGGCGGTCGATCTTCTCGACGGAGTCCATCCACTTGAAGCAGAACTCGGCCTTCTCGCGGATCGACGGGATCTCCTCGACCGCGTCGAACGCGGCCGCCCGGTCGTCCGGATCGGGCAGGTACGTGTCCAGCAGCGTCAGATAGAACTGGACGTGCACGGCCTCCTCGAACAGCTGGCGCGACAGGTACAGGCGCGCCTCGGGGGAGTTGATGTGCTTGTACAGGGTGAGCACGAGGTTGTTCGACACGATCGAGTCGCCCGTCGCGAAGAACGCGACCAGCCGGCCGATCATGTGCTGCTCGCCCGGCGACAGCTTCGCGAGGTCGGCGACGTCCGAGTGGAGGTCGACCTCCTCGACCGTCCACGTGTTCTTGATGGCGTCCCGGTAGCGCTCGTAGAAGTCCGGGTAGCGCATGGGACGCAGGGTCAGCTCGAAGCCCGGGTCCAGCAGGTTCTTCTCGGTGGCAGGAGTGGTCATTACTGGCAGGCCTCGCAGGACTCGGGGTTTTCCAGGGAGCAGGCGACGGCGTCCGGGTCCGCGACCTGGACGGGGACGGTGGCGCGGGCCGCCGCGCGGGCGATGCGCGTCGCGGGGCGCGAGCGCAGGTAGTACGTCGTCTTCAGGCCCGACTTCCAGGCGTACGCGTACATCGAGGAGAGCTTGCCGATGGTCGGCGTCTCCATGAACAGGTTCAGGGACTGGGCCTGGTCCAGGTACGGGGTGCGGGCCGCCGCCATGTCGATCAGGCCGCGCTGCGGGAGCTCCCATGCCGTGCGGTACAGCGCCCGGACGTCCGCGGGGACCCAGGTCAGGTCCTGCACCGAGCCGTTGGACTCGCGCAGCGCCTCACGGGTCTGCGCGTCCCACACGCCGAGCTTCTTCAGCTCCTCCACCAGGTACGAGTTGACCTGGAGGAACTCGCCGGAGAGAGTCTCGCGCTTGAACAGGTTGGAGACCTGCGGCTCGATGCACTCGTAGACACCGGCGATCGAGGCGATCGTCGCGGTCGGGGCGATCGCGAGCAGCAGCGAGTTGCGCATGCCGACCGCGGCGATGCGCTCGCGCAGCGCCGCCCAGCGCTCCGGCCAGACCGGCTCGACGCCGTAGTGGTCCGGGTGCAGGACACCGCGCGCGGTACGGGTCTTCTCCCAGGCCGGCAGCGGCCCGTTGCGCTCGGCGAGGTCCGTCGAGGCCTCGTACGCGGCGAGCATGATCCGCTCGGCGATCCGCGTCGACAGGGCGCGCGCCTCCTCGGAGTCGAAGGGCAGCCGCAGCTTGAAGAACACGTCCTGCAGGCCCATCGCGCCCAGGCCCACCGGACGCCACTTCGCGTTGGAGCGGCCCGCCTGCTCGGTCGGGTAGAAGTTGATGTCGACGACCCGGTCCAGGAACGTGACGGCCGTGCGGACGGACGCGTCGAGGCGCTCCCAGTCGATGTCCCCGGCCGCCGTGTCGACGAACGCCCCGAGGTTGACCGAGCCCAGGTTGCAGACGGCCGTCTCGCCGTCGTCCGTGACCTCGATGATCTCGGTGCACAGGTTCGAGGAGTGGACCGTGTGGCCGGGCTCCGCCGTCTGGTTGGCGGTGCGGTTCGCGGCGTCCTTGAAGGTCAGCCAGCCGTTGCCGGTCTGCGCGAGGGTGCGCATCATGCGGCCGTACAGGTCCCGCGCGGGGATCGTCTTCTGCGCCTTCCCCGCGGCCTCGGCCTCGCGGTACGCGGCGTCGAACTCCTCGCCCCACAGGTCGACCAGCTCGGGCACGTCGGCGGGGGAGAACAGCGACCACGGCCGGTCCTCGTTCACCCGGCGCATGAACTCGTCCGGGATCCAGTGCGCGAGGTTGAGGTTGTGCGTGCGCCGCGCGTCCTCACCCGTGTTGTCGCGCAGCTCCAGGAACTCCTCGATGTCCGAGTGCCACGTCTCCAGGTACACGGCGGCGGCACCCTTGCGGCGCCCGCCCTGGTTCACGGCGGCGACGGACGCGTCGAGCGTCTTCAGGAACGGCACGATGCCGTTGGAGTACCCGTTCGTGCCCCGGATCAGCGAACCGCGGCTGCGGACGCGGGAGTACGAGAGACCGATGCCGCCGGCGTGCTTCGAGAGGCGGGCCACCTGGTGGTAGCGGTCGTAGATCGAGTCCAGCTCGTCGAGCGGGGAGTCGAGCAGGTAGCAGCTCGACATCTGCGGGTGCCGGGTGCCGGAGTTGAAGAGCGTGGGGGAGGAGGGCAGGTAGTCGAGCCGGCTCATCAGGCCGTACAGCGCGGCGACCTCGTCCAGGGCGCGGACCGTGTCGTCCTCCGCCAGGCCGCAGGCCACGCGCAGCAGGAAGTGCTGCGGCGTCTCGACGACCTTGCGGGTGATCGGGTGGCGCAGCAGGTAGCGGCTGAAGAGGGTGCGCAGGCCGAAGTAGCCGAAGCGGTCGTCGGCGTCCCGGTCGATCAGCGCGTCGAGCGCGGCGGCGTGCACGCGCACGAACTCGGCGGTGCGGTCCGCGATCAGGCCCTCGCGGTGGCCGACCGCGACCGAGCCGGTGAACGAGGTGACGCCCTGCGAGGCGGCCTCGGCCGCGACGGTGAGGGTGAGCAGGCGCGCCGCGAGCCGCGAGTAGGCCGGGTCCTCGGAGATCAGTCCGGCGGCCGCCTCGGTGGCGAGCTCGCGCAGCTCCGCCTCGTCGGCCCGGGCGGACCGGCCGCGCAGCGCCGCGGCGGCGACCCGGCCCGGGTCGGCGTCGGGCAGGTCGGCGGTCAGCTCGGTCAGCGTGCGCAGCAGCGCGGTGCCGGGGGCGTCGGCTTCGGCACGGACCGGGGCTGAGGCGGGATCGGCGGGCGCGATCGTCACTGGGGGGCTCTCCCTCGCTCGGCTCGGGGCCCGCGGGAAGGAGGAGTGGCCCGGGCGCGCACAGGGGGCGCCCGCGTCACCGGCCCGTTCCGCGAGGCCCTGACGTATCGACACCCGGGCCGGACGGCTCGGGTGCACCGTCGGCAGGTCTTCGGACTCACGTGAGGGGCCTTTGTGGCCTTACGTTCACCGTTGCGGGACAGTTCCGGACTTGCACCGGATTCCCCTGCGACGACAGCGAGAGCGAGCATACATGTTGTGCCCGGGCTTCCGCTCCGGGCCCACATGTTGTGTCGCGGTGACGGTCAGGCCACCCCGGGCTGCTTGAGGAGCGTGGTCACGAAGTCGGCCGTGAAGTCGCGCGGGCCGGTGCCGAGCGCGACCCGGCCGCGGTGTTCGGTGCGGGCGGCGACGAGCGGGGACTCGGCGTAGTAGGCGCGCGGGTAGTCGCTGTCGTAGGGGATGAACACGGTCTTGCCGCGGGTGAGTTCGCTCGCGCACTCCACGACGACGGTGCCGTCGGCGGCGGTGACGAACGACTCGTCGGCGCAGACCCCGACGGCGAGCGGGTCGTGCAGCGGGCTGCCCGCGGCCTCCGTGTACGCGTCCAGGTAGTAGCGCATCAGGCGGGCGGTCAGCGCCATGCCCTCGCCCGCGTCCTCCAGGACGGCCAGGTGGTCCTTGGTGAAGCGCCAGCCGTGCGTCGCGTCGAGCCCGACCATCGTGTACCGGATGCCCGAGGACACCACGAGGTCGACGGCGTCCGGGTCCGCCCAGGCGTTGAACTCGGCGACCGGCGTGATGTTCCCGGGCACCTCGGCGGCCCCGCCCATGAAGACGAGGTGCTTCACGCGCCGCGCGAAGTCCGGGTCCTCGGTGATCGCGAGGGCGACGTTGGTCAGCGGGCCCGTCGCGCACACGGTCAGCTCGCCCTCGTACTGGCGCGAGAGGCGGAGCATGGCCTGCGCCGAGGACTCGGTCTGCTCGGGGACGCTCGCGTCGGGCAGCCGCTCGGCGCCGAGGCCCTCCGCGCCGTGGAACTCGCCGGCCGCGGAGTACGGCAGCCGGGTCAGCGGGCGGCCCGCGCCCCGGTGCACGGGCACGTCGCCGTCGATGCCGAAGGCGCGGGCCAGCGCGCGGCCGTTGCGGAAGGTCTGGGAGGCGGGCACGTTGCCGCCGACGGTCGTGTAGGCCTTGAGGTCCCACAGGCCGGTGCCGAGCAGGTACTGGAGCGCGACGGCGTCGTCGATGCCGGGGTCGCTGTCGAGGACGATGGGTGCGGTCAAGGGTTCCTCCAGGGCGGGTGGTGCCGATCGTCGGGTGGTGCCGATCGTCGGCCACCGTAACGGGACGAGCCCCTCCAGGGGTGGAGGGGCTCGTCCTGTGAGAAGGGTGCGCGGGGCTAGTGTCCGGCGCCGGTCCCGACGGCCGGCAGCTCGACCTTCACGCCCTTGTCGCCGGCGTCGGCCGTGTAGTCCGACGGGGACGTCTCGTCGATGCCGTCCGGGGCCTTGAGCGCCTTCAGGACGAAGGTGAGGACCACGGTGACGACGACGTTCAGGACGAACGCGGTGAGGCCGATGTAGCCGATCTCGCCGATGCCCGGGATCTCCTTCGCGGAGCCGCCGAAGTGCTTCTGCGTCGGCGAGGCCACCCCGTACGCGGCGACCGTGCCGTACACCATGCCGACGGCCCAGCCGGCGAGCAGCGCCCAGCGGTGGAACCAGCGGGTGAACAGGCCGCCGACCAGGGCCGGGAAGGTCTGCAGGATCCAGATGCCGCCGAGCAGCTGGAAGTTGATGGCGACGGTCTTGTCCATGGTGAGGACGAAGGCGAGCGCGCCGACCTTCACCAGCAGCGACACCAGCTTGGAGACCTTGGTCTCCTGCGCGGGCGTGGCGTCCGGCTTGATGAAGTCCTTGTAGATGTTGCGGGTGAAGAGGTTGGCCGCGGCGATGGACATGATCGCCGCGGGGACGAGCGCGCCGATGCCGATGGCCGCGAACGCGACGCCCGTGAACCAGTCGGGGAACATGTCCTCGAACAGCTGCGGGATCGCCAACTGGCCGTTCTGGACCGTGACTCCGGCCGCGATCGCCATGAAGCCGAGCAGCGCGAGCAGGCCCAGCATGAGCGAGTACAGCGGCAGGATCGTCGTGTTGCGCCGGATGACCTCGCGGCTCTTCGACGACAGGGTCGCCGTGATCGAGTGCGGGTACATGAACAGCGCGAGCGCCGAGCCGAGCGCCAGGGTCGCGTACGTCCAGGTGCCCTGCGAGCCGGGTGCGAGCGCCCCGACGGGCTTCTCGGTCGCGGGGTTGATCTTCGCGAACTTCTCGCCGGCCGCGGCGAAGATGTCGTCGAAGCCGCCGAGCTTGATCGGGATGTAGATGATCGCGACGGCGATGACGATGTAGATCAGCGTGTCCTTGACGAACGCGATGAGCGCCGGGGCCCGCAGACCCGAGGAGTACGTGTACGCGGCGAGGACCGCGAACGCGATCAGCAGCGGCAGGTCCTTGACGAACCAGTTGGTGCCCTCGTCGCCGCCGACGCCCATGACGTCCAGGACGGCCTGGATGCCCACGAGCTGGAGCGCGATGTAGGGCATCGTGGCGAGGATGCCGGTGATCGCGACGGCCAGGGACAGACCCTTGGAGCCGAAGCGTCCGCGCACGAAGTCCGAGGTGGTCACGTAGCCGTGCTTGTGCGAGACCGACCACAGGCGCGGCAGGAACGTGAAGATCAGCGGGTACACGAGGATCGTGTACGGCACCGCGAAGAAGCCGGAGGCGCCGGCCGCGTAGATCGCCGCCGGGACGGCCACGAAGGTGTAAGCCGTGTAGAGGTCGCCGCCGAGCAGGAACCAGGTGATCCAGGTGCCGAACGAGCGGCCGCCCAGGCCCCATTCGTCGAGCGAGGCCTCGTTCTCGGCGCGCCGCCAGCGGGCGGCGAGGAAGCCCATGACCGTGACGGCCACGAAGAACAGGATGAAGACGGTGAGTGCGACACCGTTGACGCCGTCGTTCACGCGCCGGCCCCTTCCTGGGAGGCCTCGGCGGCCTGCTTACGGGACGCCTGGTCGTGCTTCCACAGCTTGTACGCGATCATCGTGAGCGCCGTCGAGATCAGCACCCAGAGCATCTGGTACCAGTAGAAGAACGGGATGCCGATGAACGCGGGGTCCACCTTGGCGTAGGAGCTGACCCAGAGCATCGCCACGAACGGGGCGATCAGACACAAGGCCACCACGACACGGAGCGGGGTCACCGTCCGCGTGTCTGCTTGCCGCGCTGGTCGCGCGGCCTCCGGCGCATTGGACATAGAGCGGTTCCGTCCCCTCGCTGGCCCTATTTATCTCGGCTTAACGTCCGGGAAATCTAGGCGAGAGTCTCGCCTCATGGAACCCTTGTCCGGATAACGGACGCACCGATGCCGTACTGATATCAACTACCCGGCACCGGTGGGCCGTATGTGAGAAATGCGAGGAGCGAGAAGGGGGCGGGGCGGCTCAGTCCATGGGGCGCTTGAGGCGGGCCACGAACTTGTACCGGTCGCCCCGGTAGACCGAGCGCACCCACTCCACAGGCTGGCCCGAACCGTCGATCGAGTGCCGGGAGAGCATCAGCATCGGCAGGCCCACGTCCGTGCCGAGCAGCCCGGCCTCGCGGGGTGTGGCGAGCGAGGTCTCGATGGTCTCCTCGGCCTCGGCGAGCCGGACGTCGTAGACCTCGGCGAGCGCGGTGTAGAGCGAGGTGTACTTCACGAGGCTGCGGCGCAGCGCGGGGAAGCGCTTCGCGGACAGGTGCGTGGTCTCGATGGCCATCGGCTCGCCGCTGGCCAGGCGCAGCCGCTCGATGCGCAGGACGCGCCCGCCGGCGGAGATGTCGAGCAGCCCGGCGAGGGTGTCGTCGGCCGTCACGTACCCGATGTCGAGCAGCTGCGAGGTGGGCTCCAGGCCCTGGGCGCGCATGTCCTCGGTGTAGGAGGTGAGTTGGAGCGCCTGCGACACCTTGGGCTTGGCGACGAAGGTGCCCTTGCCCTGGATGCGCTCCAGGCGGCCCTCGACGACCAGCTCCTGAAGGGCCTGGCGGACCGTGGTGCGGGAGGTGTCGAACTCGGCGGCGAGGGTGCGCTCCGGGGGGACGGGGGTGCCGGGCGGCAGAGTCTCCGTCATGTCGAGGAGATGCTTCTTCAGGCGGTAGTACTTGGGCACACGTGCGGTACGGACAGGCGCCCCGCCCTCGTTCTCCGCACTGCTCACGTCGGTGCTCATGCTCCGCCTTCCCGGCTCCGGTGCCGATGCGACCGATGCGTCCGCCGGTCACGGCTCACATCGTGGCACGGCTCGCCCCGGGGTACTCCCGCACGCTCCGTGATCCCTTCTTATATCGTCCGCCGCCCCTCTGGTCTAGTCCACCCCGCCGGACGGGCGAACGGGGTCAACGACCGTGCTCCGAGGGGTGGGTGTCGTTCCGGTAACGGACCCACGGTCCCTTCACAACCACCCTTGACAGCCCCATTGGTCTGGTCCAAGCTCCCGGTACTGGTCTACACCATTAGTGACCAGGTCCCAGTCCCATCAGCCGTATCCGCGTACGTGCTTCGCGTACTCGCCGTATGTCATCGCTGTGGGTGGGGGGTTGCAGGCATCCCTGAGGAGGGTGACATGAAGCGCAAGCTCATCGCGGCGGTCGGCGTCGCGGCCATGATGACCGGGGTCGCGGCCTGTGGGGGCGGCGAGGACGACAACGCCGGCAAGGACCCGAAGGACCGCACCGGCTCGGTGACCGTCTGGCTGATGGTGGACGCGCAGAGCACCTGGCCCGAACTGGTCAAGGACGTCAACGCCCAGTTCAAGAAGAAGTACCCGAAGGTCAAGGTCGACATCGCGTACCAGCAGTGGGCGGACAAGGCCAAGAAGCTCGACACCGCCCTGGGCGGCGACAAGTTCCCCGACGTCGTCGAGCTCGGCAACACCGAGACCATGCAGTACATCCTCAACGGGGCGCTCGCCGAGATCGACCCGAAGAAGTACGACAACAGCGACAGCTGGATCAAGGGCCTCACCGACACCTGCACCTTCGAGGGCAAGCAGTACTGCGTGCCCTACTACGCCGGTGCGCGCGTCGCGATCTACAACAAGGACATGCTGAAGGCGGCCACCGGCTCCGACACGCTGCCCACCGACGAGGCCGCGTTCCTCAAGGCGATGGACAAGGAGACGGCGAAGCAGGGGAAGAAGGACAAGCGCTTCTCCTCCCTCTACCTGCCGGGCCGCTACTGGTACGCCGCCATGTCCTACGTAGCCGCGTACGGCGGCCAGATCGCCCAGTACGACGAGGGCTCCAAGGAGTGGAAGGCCAGCCTCTCCGACCCGAAGGCGCAGGAGGGCATCCAGCACTTCATCGACCTCGTCAAGAAGTACAACAAGGGCGACATCACCAAGGACGAGCAGGACCACGCCAATGTGATGGCCAACGAGAAGGCCGGCGTCCTGTACGGCAACGGCTGGGAGGCCGGCTCCGTCATCGACGGCAAGGCCAACGGCAACCCGAAGCTCGAGGGCAAGATCGGCACCGCCGCCATGCCCGGCCCGAACGGCAAGACCCTGCCGTCCTTCATCGGCGGCTCCGACCTCGCGGTGACGCAGAAGTCGAAGAACGCGGACCTCGCCGAGGACTGGATCTCCATGTTCACGAGCGAGAAGTCCGAGGAGGTCCTCGCCTCCAAGAACATCCTCCCGAACAACACCAAGCAGCTCCAGCCGCTGAAGGACAAGCCGGAGACGGCCCCGGTCGCCAACGCGGTCGAGGGTGCCTGGTTCACGCCGATCGCCCCGGGCTGGACCGCGATCGAGAAGGAGGAGGTCCTGAAGAACATGCTGCTCGACATCCTCAAGGGCAAGTCCGTGGCCGACGCGACCAAGGCCGCCGACGCCAAGATCGACGAGCTGATCAACAAGGAGTCCTGAGCCTTCAGGGCTCCGGGGTGACGGGCGGGGCCGGGTGCGTCATCCGGCCCCGCCCGGGCCCCTTTCTCCCTTTCGCTGAGAACGAGGAAGGTCAGCCACGTGACTGCCGCCGACACCAAGGCCGCCGGGCCGCCGCTCACCGCAGCGGACACCCCGCAAGGAGGGCCGCTCGCGAAGCAGCCCCCCGGCGCCGGCCGCCCCAAGAGGAAGAAGGGGGCGCTGCTCCCTTACCTCCTGATCCTGCCGGCGATCGTCGCGCTGGCCGCCGTCTACGCGTACCCCCTGGTCAAGACCGTGATCATGTCCTTCCAGGACATGGGGCGGCGCGAGCTGTGGACGGGCGAGAGCCCGCCGTGGGTCGGCTTCGACCAGTTCACCAACATCCTGGGCGACGCCGAGTTCTGGCACGTCACCCTGCGCACGGTCCTCTTCATGGCGGTCTGCGTCGTCGCCACCATGGCGATCGGCCTGCTGGTCTCGCTCCTGATGATGCGGCTGTCCACCTGGGTCCGGCTCACCCTCACCACGGCCCTCATCGCCGCCTGGTCGATGCCGCTCCTGGTCGCCGCATCGATCTTCCGCTGGCTCGCCGACTCCGACTACGGCCTGGTCAACACGGTCATCGCCAAGTTCGCCGGCGAGGACTGGCTCGGCCACAACTGGTTCCTCGACCCGCTCCAGGGCTTCACCGTGATCGCCGCGCTCGTCATCTGGGGCGCCATCCCGTTCGTCGTGATCACCCTCTACGCGGCCCTCACCCAGGTCCCCGGCGAACTGGAGGAGGCCGCCCAGCTCGACGGCGCCAGTGCCTTCGGCGTCTTCCGCTTCGTCACCTGGCCGGTCATCAAGCCCGTCTTCATCATGGTGACCACGCTCTCCGTGATCTGGGACTTCAACGTCTTCGGCCAGATCTGGCTGCTGCGCGGCAACAAGCCCGAACCGGACTACGAGACCCTCGGCCTCTACTCCTTCTCCAAGGCGTTCACCTCGACGTCCTTCAGCCAGGGCACCGCCATCGCCCTGGTCACCGTACTGATGCTGTCCGGCGTGGCCGTGTACTACCTGCGCCAGCTCATGAAGACAGGAGAGGTCGAATGAGCGCCTCCACCGCACCGGACGTCCAGCGCGGCCTGCGGCCCGACCGCAAGAAGACGAAGCTCGGCTACAACGTCCTCGGCCTCGTCATCGCCGTCGTCATGGCCTTCCCGGTCTACTGGCTGATCATCTCGGCACTGCGCCCCAACCACGAGATCCGCTCCTACGACCAGACGCTGTGGCCCTCGTCGATCACCTTCGACAACTTCGCGCGCGCCGTGAAGCAGCCCAACTTCGCCACCGCGATCCAGTCCAGCCTCATCATCTCGATCACCGCCGTCGTCGGCGGCATGATCATCGCGACCCTCGCGGCGCTCGCCGTCGGCCGCTTCCGCTTCACCGGCCGGCGCGCCCTGCTCATGGTCCTCATCCTGGTCCAGATGCTGCCGCCGACCGCGATGCTCATCCCGATCTACGCCCAGCTCAACGCGATGGGCGGCCTCAACGAGTACTGGGGCGTCATCGTCGTCTACCTCGTCTCCACGCTGCCCTTCGCCACGGTCATGATCCGCGGCTTCGTGGTCAACATCCCCGTGGAACTGGAGGAGTCGGCGATGGTCGACGGCTGTACGCGCATGGGCGCGTTCCGCCGCATCGTCTTCCCGCTGCTCGCCCCCGGCCTCGCCGCCTCGTCGATCTTCGCGCTCGTCAACGCCTGGAACGAGTACCTGTTCGCGTACATCCTGATGAACGACGACTCGAAGTACACCCTGAACGTCTGGCTCATGACGTTCACGACGGAACGGGGCACCGACTACGGCGCCCTGATGGCCGCGTCCACGATGATCGCCCTGCCGGTGGTGGTCTTCTTCATGTTCATCCAGAAGAAGATGGCCACAGGACTCACCTCCGGCGCCGTGAAGGGATAACGCACCCCGATGACATACCGGTCGACACTCGCCCACGGAACCGACACGCTCACGCGGGACGCGCTGACGGTCCTGCAGCCCGGATTCACCGGCACCACCGCCCCCGACTGGCTGCTGCGGCGCCTCGGCGAAGGCCTCGCCTCCGTCGGCCTGTTCGGCCGCAACATCGCCACGCCCGCACAGCTCGCCGCCCTCACCGCCCAGCTGCGGTCCGAGCGCGAGGACGTCCTCGTCGCCATCGACGAGGAGGGCGGCGACGTCACCCGCCTCGAGGTCCGTACGGGCTCCTCGTTCCCCGGCAACCACGCGCTCGGCGCCGTCGACGACGCCGGGCTGACCCGCGCGGTCGCGCACGAACTCGGCCGCCGCCTCGCCGCCTGCGGAGTGAACCTCAACTGGGCGCCCTCCGCCGACGTCAACGCCAACCCCGACAACCCCGTCATCGGTGTCCGCTCCTTCGGCTCCGACACGGACCTCGTGTCCCGCCACACCGCCGCCTACGTCGACGGCCTCCAGGCCGCCGGGGTCGCCGCCTGCACCAAGCACTTCCCCGGGCACGGCGACACGGGCGTCGACTCCCACCACGACCTGCCCCGCATCGACGTCGGCCTCGACGTCCTGCACGCCCGCGACCTCGCCCCGTTCCGCGCGGCGATCACGGCCGGCAGCCGCGCCGTGATGAGCGCCCACATCCTGGTCCCGGCCCTCGACCCGGACCGCCCGGCGACCCTCTCGCGCCGCATCCTCACGGGCCTGCTCCGCGAGGAACTCGGCTACGACGGGCTCATCGTCACCGACGGCATGGAGATGCAGGCCATCTCCGCGACCTACGGCATCGAACGCGGCAGCGTCCTCGCGATCGCCGCCGGTGCGGACGCCATCTGCGTGGGCGGCGGCCTCGCCGACGACGACACCGTGCTGCGGCTGCGCGACGCCCTGGTCGCCGCCGTGCGCGCGGGGGAACTCTCCGAGGAGCGGCTCGCGGACGCGGCCGCCCGCGTACGGTCCCTCGCCGACTGGACCCGGGCCCGGGCCGGCGCCGCACCCGGCCCGGCGGACACCGAGATCGGCCTGATCGCCGCGCGCCGGGCGCTCACCGTGACCCGCGCCGCCGACGCCGCGCCGGTGTGGGAACCCGTGCACGTCGCGGCCTTCACCCCGGTCGCCAACATCGCGGTCGGCGACGAGACCCCCTGGGGTGTCGCCGCCGAACTGGAGCGGCTCCTGCCCGGCACCACGACGGGGTCCTACACGGGCCCGGACGCGGGGGAGAAGGCCCTCGCCGCGGCCGGAGACCGGCGCATCGTCGCCGTCGTCCGCGACGAACACCGCCACGCCTGGATGTCCGCGGCCCTGGACACCCTCCTGTCCGCCCGCCCCGACACCCTGGTCATCGAGATGGGCATCCCCCAGGCCCCGCCCCGAGGCGCCCTCCACATAGCCACCCACGGAGCGGCCCGGGTCTGCGGCCTCGCGGCGGCGGAGGTCATCACCCGGTAGCGACTGCCCCAGCACAGATGCCGGTCACCCCCGACTCGGGGTGACCGGCATCGACGTACGAGAGAGAGCCGTACGAGAAAGAGCCGTACGAGAAAGAGCCGTACGAGAAGGGGATCCCGGGGCTCTACAGCCCCTGCCACTCCGGCTTGTTGGCGAAGGTGTGGCGGAAGTACTGGGTCAGCTTCAGCTTGGACGCGGCGCCCTCGTCGACGACCACCGTCGCATGCGGATGCAGCTGCAGCGCGGAGGCCGGTACGACCGACGCCACGGGCCCCTCCACGGTCGCGGCGACCGCGTCGGCCTTGCCCTCACCCGTGGCGAGCAGCACCAGATGCCGCGCCTCCAGGATCGTCCCGATCCCCTGGGTGATGACGTGCCGCGGCACCTGGCTCAGGTCACCGTCGAAGAACCGCGCGTTGTCCGCGATGGTCTGCTCGGTGAGCGTCTTGATCCGCGTCCGCGACGCGATCGAGGAACACGGCTCGTTGAAACCGATGTGCCCGTCCGTACCGATCCCGAGCAGCTGCAGATCGACCCCGCCGGCCTCGGACAGCGCCCGGTCGTACGCCTCGCACGCGGCCTGCACGTCCTCCGCACTGCCGTCCGGCCCCATGAACGCGTCCGCGTCGAGCCCGAGCGGCTCCACGACCTCGCGCAGCACCGTCGCCCGGTACGACTCGGGGTGCCCGGTGGGCAGGCCGACGTACTCGTCGAGCTGGGCGATCCGCGCCCGCGACGCGTCCACCTCGCCGGCCCGCACCTTGGCCGTCAGGGCCTGGTAGATGGGCAGCGGGGTCGAGCCGGTGGCCACGCCGAGCAGCGCGTCGGGCTTGCGCCGCAGCAGCTGGGCCATCGCCTCGGCGATCAGCTCGCCGCCTGCCTTGGCGTCCGGAACGATCACAACTTCCACGCTGGGCCTGCCGTTCTGGTCAGAGGGGAACTAGGGGACGTACGCCATAGTGGTATAGACCAATCTAGCAGAGCGGGGCCCCGCCGGACAGGCGTTCGGCGGGGATGTCCGGCCCGTTCGTCCACCCGCTCCGACCATGCTCCGCGCTGCGCGTGACCTCGGCATGTCGAACGGCCCACGCCCGCGCGAACCCGCTCCGCGATGACGGCATGGCTACGAATTGAACTCACGGCTCCCGGTAACCGTGGGAAAGGGCGTACGTTGGACCAGGCGTACTTTTGAGTAACCCACGTGAGTGACCCAGGGGAGCGCCATCGGGGGAGGGGCGTGACAGGACGCCGCGAACAAACCCCCGCCGACGCATGGACACGGCCAAATGGTCTAGTCCACAATGCGAAGTGCGAAGAACAAGTACACAGACTTCCGCCCTCCCCGCACAGGAGGACGGACAGAGGAACCGCCGCTCTCTGCCCTGACTGCGACGGATCCTCGATCGGCACCCGGGACCGCACACCCGGAAGCCGGTGCACCTGAAGGGCTGCGGTGCCAGGGAACGGGTTGAGGGTCCCGCCCCCCGGCGCCGCGGCCCGTCGGTGTTTCCAGGGCCCGACGCCGCACAGGGCCCCGTAGCCCCCAGGCCCCCGTAGCCCCGGGGCTCCCAGCGCCTCTTTCCGGCCCGGCCGACCGATTCGGGACCCCGCTCACCGCCGGGTACGCTCGGGCTCGTGCCCTCCATGAACGATCTCGTCCGCCAGCACACCGCCCTCGGCGACTCCGACCTCGAGTGGTTGCACCTGCTGGTCTCGGAGTGGCAGCTGCTCTCCGACCTCTCCTTCGCCGACCTGGTCCTGTGGGTCCCCACCCGCGACGGCACCCGGTACGTCTCCGTCGCGCAGATGCGGCCCAACACGGGCCCGACCTCCTACCAGGACGACATGGTCGGCCACCTCGTGCCGCGCGGCCGCCGCCCCATGCTGGACGCCGCCCTGGACGAGGGCCGCATCGTCCGCGAGGGCGACCCCGAGTGGCGCGAGGAGGTCCCGGTCCGGGTCGAGTCCATCCCCGTACGCCGCGAGGGCCGCGTCCTCGGCGTCATCGCGCGGAACACGAACCTGCTCACCGTCCGCACCCCCTCACGGCTCGAGCTGACCTACCTCCAGTCGGCCTCCGACCTGGCACAGATGATCGCCGCCGGCTCCTTCCCGTTCCCCGGCCAGCAGGTCGACATGGACGCCTCCCCGCGCGTGGGCGACGGCCTGATCCGGCTCGACGCCGACGGGGTCGTCCAGTACGCCTCGCCGAACGCGCTGTCCGCGTACCACCGCCTCGGCTTCCAGGCCGACCTGGTCGGCCACCACCTCGGCTCCACCACCGCCGAACTGGCCCCGTCCCGCGGCCCGGTGGACGAGGCACTCGCCAAGGTCGCCAGCGGCTGGGCCCCCCGCGAGTTCGAGATCGAGGGCGAGGAGGGCTCGATCCAGCTCCGCGCCATCCCGCTCAAGCCCAAGGGCACCCGGATCGGCTCCCTGGTGCTGCTGCGCGACGTGACGGAACTGCGCCGCCGCGAGCGGGAGTTGATCACCAAGGACGCCACCATCCGGGAGATCCACCACCGGGTGAAGAACAATCTGCAGACCGTCGCCGCGCTGCTGCGCCTCCAGGCCCGGCGCATCGGCGACGACCGGGGCCGCGAGGCCCTGGAGGAGGCGGTCCGCCGGGTCGGCTCCATCGCGATCGTCCACGAGACGCTGTCCCAGAACCTGGACGAGCGCGTGGAGTTCGACGAGATCGCCGACCGGGTCCTCGCGATGGTGGCGGAGATCTCCCCAGGGCAGGTGACCGGCCGGCGCACCGGCCGCTTCGGCATCCTGGACGCCGAGGTGGCGACCCCGCTCTCGATGGTCCTGACCGAGGTGTTGCAGAACGCGCTGGAGCACGGCTACCGGCAGGGCGACACCGGCACGGTCGAGGTCGGGGCCGTCCGCGGCGGCACCACCAAGGAGGCTCGGCTGCTGATCACCGTGCAGGACGACGGCGTCGGACTGCCCGAGGGCTTCGACCCGAAGAAGGCCGGCAACCTGGGACTCCAGATCGTGCGCACCCTGGTCGAGGGCGAGCTCGGCGGCACCTTCGACATGGTCCCCGCACCCGAGGGCGGCACCCGGGTCATCCTCGACATCCCGGTGAACTCCAGCAAGTAGGCCCCACGCGTAAGACGTGACTCTCCGCACACAGCAGTGAGCAGCACGGCAGTGAGCGGCACAGCAGTGACCAACACAGCAGTGAGCCCCGGACCGTCGAAACGGTCCGGGGCTCACTGCTCGCGTTGCTCGGGTCATGTCCCGGGCTGAGCCTGGGGGAGCATCGGGGGTACTGCGCGCTGCGGCTCGGGGGCGGGAGATGCGTACGCGATGTACGCGCCGCCGGGCTCAGGCTCGAACGGGGTGGGGAATCAGGCGGAGGCCTGACGGGCCCGGTTGCGGGCGGCGCGGCGCTTCATCGCGCGGCGCTCGTCCTCGCTGAGGCCACCCCAGACGCCGGAGTCCTGGCCGGACTCGAGCGCCCACTGCAGGCACTGCTCCATGACGGGGCAGCGGCGGCAGACGGCCTTGGCTTCCTCGATCTGCAGCAGCGCAGGACCGGTGTTGCCGATGGGGAAGAAGAGCTCGGGGTCTTCTTCGCGGCAAACGGCGTTGTGACGCCAGTCCATGGCTGCTACCTCTCCTTGGTATTACGTGCAAGTTGCTTGTGAATGTGAACGCTTTCACGAATCCCTCAACAAGTGAAGGGACGAACGTCACATATGCGACGGCTGTCCGTTGCTTGGAGGAGGGGATTCGGGCTCTCTGTGGGGCCGATGTTGCGGGCCGTCCCGAGCGCCATGTAGAGATTCGCAAACCTCGGCGGCGGATACAACCCCTTCAGGAAAGTTTTTTTTGATTCCTCGGTGTCGCCTCGGTCACAGCCGTACTTCCATGGGGTGGAGCCTGGCCCAAACGTTCGAGATAAAGGACCAAGGGCCCTTCCACTCACACAATCACACGCAGTGCACGGCGAACGCCTGTGAACGTCACGCTCGTACGCAGCCCCAGGTGGTCACCGTCCATCTGGAGCGGCAGAGGCACCTTCGAATGCAAGGTGAAGTCGGTGAGGTCGTGGAGCGTGACCGCGTTCTTGCCGCGGGGTCCCCGCTCGGGCGTCGAGGCGAGCAGCTGGCCGCCGTACCGGGCCACCGCCGGAGTCGACAGCTTCTTGAGTCCGAGCACGTCAAGGCCGGTGTCGAAGGACGCCTGCGGCGTCGGATACAGCGGCCGGTTGCCCAGGAACGACCACGGTGAGGTGTTGCTCACTATGGAGACCACGAGATCGGTGACCGGGTCCTCGCCCGGACGTTCGAGCGTGATCGTGCCGTGCCGGCGGTCCGGCTCCCCGAGGAACTGGCGCACCACCTGTCGCACATACAGGGCGTGCGTCGAACGCTTGCCCCGCTCCCGCTGCTGCTCGACCCGGCCGACCACACCCGCGTCGAAGCCGAGCCCCGCGCTGAAGGTGAACCAGCGGGACGGCACCGCCTCGTCCTCCGTGCCGGGCGTGCCCGCGGCGAGCCCCAGGCCCACCGTCCGCTGCCGGCCCTCGCGCAGGGCGTCCAGGAGCTGGCCCGTGGCCTCCACCGGATCGTTCTGCAGGCCCAGGGCGCGCGCGAAGACGTTCGTGGAGCCGCCGGGGACGACCGCGAGACCGGGCAGCCGGTCCAGGTCCGGGCCCGCGTGCAGCAGCCCGTTCACCACCTCGTTGACCGTGCCGTCGCCGCCGAGGGCGACGACCAGCTCGATGTCCTTGCTCTCCGCGGCCTGCCGGCCGAGGTCCCGGGCGTGCCCGCGGTACTCGGTCGTCACCGCCTCCAGCTTCATCTCGCTGGCGAGCGCATGGATGAGGACATCGCGCGTGCGCGCACTGGTGGTGGTTGCCGCCGGATTGACCACGAGGAGTGCACGCATGCAAGGCAGCGTACCTAGCGACCTTGATCGGGCCCAGACCGAGGTAGGAGTCCGGTAAGAGATCGGGCCCCGGAGGGCGCGGGGGACGGCCTCGGGAACGCGGGCGCGCGGGGGCTACTCTGCAAAGGTGACCTCAGAGCAGAACCCCGCCCCCGAGACGTCCGCGCCGACCGAGCCCCGCCCCGGCCGGCTGACCGCCGCCGCGGCCCTGGCCGGACTCGAAGGCGCCGCACTCGTCGTGGGCGGCGCCTACATGCTGGTCGCCGCGCTCACCGGACACCCCGACAATCGCCAGCAGGCGATCACCGGCGGCGTCACCCTGATCGTGCTCGCGCTGCTGCCGCTGCTCGCCGCGCGCGGCCTGCTCGCCCTGAAGAGCTGGAGCCGCGGGCCCGCGATCATCACGCAGATCATGGCGCTGCCCGTCGCCTACACGCTGGGTCAGAGCGGCGGCGTCGCCCTGCCCCTCGGCATCGTGCTCGGGGCCGTGGCGCTCACGGCCCTGGTGATGCTCGTCAACCCGGCGACCACCGTCGCGCTCGGCATCCGCATGCCGGGCAGCGCGAAGGGCCCGGAGTAGACCCCGAGCCCTTCACCCCGTACGCCGATCTCCTACTCCTCCACGAGGAGCTTCTCCCGGAGCTGGGCCAGGGTGCGGGCCAGCAGGCGGGAGACGTGCATCTGGGAGATGCCGACCTCCTGGGCGATCTGCGACTGCGTCATGTTCCCGAAGAAGCGCAGGAGCAGGATGCGCTTCTCGCGCGGCGGCAGGTCCTCCAGGAGCGGCTTGAGGGACTCGCGGTACTCGACGCCCTCCAGTGCCTCGTCCTCGGCGCCCAGAGTGTCCGCGACGGCCGGTGACTCGTCGTCCGTGTCGGGGACGTCCAGGGACAGCGTGGAGTACGCGTTGGCCGACTCCAGGCCCTCCAGGACCTCCTCCTCCGAGATGCCCAGCTTCTCGGCGAGCTCGTGGACCGTGGGGGAGCGGCCGTGCAGCTGGGACAGCTCGGCCGTCGCCGTGGTCAGCGCGAGCCGCAGCTCCTGGAGGCGGCGCGGGACACGCACCGCCCAGCCCTTGTCACGGAAGTGCCGCTTGATCTCGCCGACCACGGTCGGGGTCGCGTAGGTGGAGAACTCCACGCCGCGCTCCGGGTCGAAGCGGTCGACCGACTTGATCAGGCCGATCGTCGCGACCTGCGTCAGGTCGTCCAGCGGCTCGCCGCGGTTGCGGAAGCGGCGCGCCAGGTGCTCGACGAGCGGCAGGTGCATGCGCACGAGCCGGTTGCGCAGATCCGCGTACTCGGGGCTGCCGTCCTTCAGGGCGCGCAGCTCGAGGAACAACGCCTTGGCGTTGCTGCGGTCCCGGGGATCGCGCGTGCCCTGCTGATCACCCTGTCGCTGTTGGTCGCTCATCCATCCCGCCCGTCGCGCGTCCGATCCACCGGGGCCCCCACGAGTCTCGGCCCCGGAGGACGGCGCTGCCTGCTGTGACCCGTCGGCCGCCGGGTCCTCCGGGTGCGGCCGGGCCTGCTGCTCAGGGATGCCGGTGGTCAGCCGCCGGATCCCGCCCGTGCCGTCGGCCGGGAGATCTCGTGTGCCGCTCTTGTCGTCCCGCACCGGACCACCCCCGTTCATCACGCCGGGCCGGGGCCCGCGCCGCGCTTCTTGTAGAGGCTGATCGAGACCGTCCTGTCCTCGGCGACGGAGGACTCGACCTGGCCGGCCAGGGCGGACAGGACCGTCCAGGCGAAGGTGTCGCGCTCCGGGGCCCGGCCGTCCGTGGTCGGGGCGGACACGGTCACCTCCAGAGAGTCGTCCACGAGGCGGAACACGCAGCTGAGCACCGAGCCCGCGACAGCCTGCTGCAGCAGGATCGCGCAGGCCTCGTCGACCGCGATGCGGAGGTCCTCGATCTCGTCGAGGGTGAAGTCCAAACGCGCTGCCAGACCGGCCGTGGCCGTCCGCAGCACCGACAGGTAGGCACCCGCAGCCGGCAGCCGGACTTCCACGAAGTCCTGATTCCCGGGCTCGCCTGCGATCTGGGACACCCTCACCTCCAAGGTGGTACAAGCACTTTCGGGCTCCGGAGGACGATCCCCCCGGGTGATGCGCCACGTATATCTGCGGTGACGCTACCGCGCGCCCGACTTTCCTGTCCCGGGGACCCCCGGCCCGCTGCTGTCACTCATAGTAAGCCTACGGGTACGGACAGTGGCTAGAGGTGGGGCGGGCTCAATTGGAAAGAGCGGGCGCCGCATTGACGTACCCAGGCGCCGACCCGTCGAACCGCCCGGCGGGCGCGGATCCCGGGGATCACACGAGAATCGAGTCGACGAAGCACCAACGCCAGTCCTCACCAGGCTCGAAGGTGCGCATGACCGGGTGCCCGGTGTCCTTGTAGTGCTCCGTCGCGTGCCGGAACGGCGAGGAGTCGCAGCAGCCGACATGACCGCAGACCAGGCACAGCCGCAGTTGCACAGGGTGACTGCCCAGGGCCAGGCACTCCAGACAGGTGTCGCTCAGGGGCGCCGGTTCCGGCTGCGGCAGCGCGTCGACGTGCGGGCACTCGTACATGATGGCCAGGTTACGACGGGCGCGGCGCACAGGCCGGGCGGAAGGCGGGTCATGGACGTATTGCCACTGGTGGGACTGGTCGCGGCGAGCGCCGCGGTGGCCGGGGCGGCGCGCAGGACACCGGTGCCGGCGCCGCTTCTCCTCGTCGCGGTGGGGCTCGTCGCCTCGTACGTACCGGGCGTTCCCGAATACGCGCTCGACCCGCACGTCGTGCTGCCGCTGATCCTGCCGCCCCTGCTGCACACCGCGGCCCTGGAGAGCTCCTATCTGGACCTGAGGGCCAACATCCGGCCCGTGGCGCTCCTCTCGGTGGGCTACGTCCTGTTCGCCACCGTGGCGGTCGGCTGGCTCGCCTACCAGCTGATCCCCGACCTGCCGCTGACCGCCGCGCTCGTCCTGGGCGCCGTGATCGCCCCACCGGACGCCGTCGCCGCGACCGCCATCGCCCGGCGCGTGGGCCTGCCCTCGCGGATCACCACGATCCTCCAGGGCGAGTCCCTGGTGAACGACGCGACCGCGATCACCGCCTACAAGGTGGCGCTCGCCGCGGCCGTCGGCGAGGGCGCCAGCTGGGCGGGCGGCATCCGGGAGTTCCTCGTGGCGGCCGTCGGCGGCGTCGGCATCGGCCTCCTCCTGATGGTGCCGCTGCACTGGCTGCGCACCCACCTGAAGGAGGCGCTGCTCCAGAACACGCTGTCCCTGCTGATCCCCTTCGTCGCCTACGCCGTCGCCGAGCAGTTCGGCGCCTCCGGGGTGCTCGCCGTCGTCACCGTGGGCCTCTACCTGGGACACCGCTCCTACCAGGTGGACTTCGAGACGCGCCTCCAGGAGGCAGCGGTCTGGAAGGTCGTCGCGTTCATCCTGGAGTCCGCGGTCTTCGCCCTGATCGGGCTCCAGCTGCGCGTCGTCCTGAAGGGGCTCGGCGAGTACAGCGTCGGGCAGGCCGTCTGGTACGCCGTCGGCGTGTTCCTCTTCGTGGTGGTGATCCGCTTCGTGTGGTCCTATCCGGCCACCTACCTGCCGTGGTGCTTCTCCTCGCGCATCAGGGAGCGGGAGAGCGACACGGACTGGAGACGCCCGCTGATCGTCAGCTGGGCGGGCATGCGCGGGGTCGTGTCGCTGGCCATCGCGTTCTCGATCCCGCTCGTCACGGACGAGGGCGAGCCGTTCCCCGCGCGGAACCTGGTGCTCTTCCTGACCTTCACGACCGTCATCGGCACGCTCGTCGTGCAGGGGCTCACGCTGCCGCCGCTGATCAAGCTCCTCAAGCTGCCGGGCCGCGACGTGCGGGCCGAGACGCTCGCCGAGGCGCAGGCGCAGAACGCGGCGTCCACGGCGGCCGAGGAGCGCGTGGACGAGCTGATGGAGGACCGGCGCAACTGCCTGCCCCAGCCCCTCCAGGACCGCCTCCGCACCGTCCTGGAGCGCCGCCGCAACGCGGTGTGGGAGCGCCTGGGCCAGACCAACCCGGTGACCGGCGAGTCCGCCGACGACACCTACCGGCGGCTCGCCCGCGAGGCGATCCAGGCCGAGCGCGAGGTGTTCGTGAAGATGCGCGACGAACGCCGCATCGACGACGAGATGCTGCGCAGCCTGCTGCGCCGCCTGGACCTGGAGGAGGCGGCGGCCTACCGCGAGGTCGACGACTGAGACGGCTGAGATGACTGAGGCGGCTGAGGCGAATCAGACAGCCGAGACGGCTGAGAGGGGCGAGACGGCTCCGTCGGGTCGGGCGCCCCGGTGACCACCGCCGCCACCGTCGTACCCGGCGCGAACGCGCCCTCCTCCGTCAGCGCCGTGAGGGCGTGCAGCATTTTGGCGACATAGAGACGTTCGACGGGCAGCCCGTGGCGCTGCTCGAACTCCTGGGCGAAGGCCTCGAGTCCGGTGGGCACGCGCGCGTACCCGCCCCCGTGGAACCGGTCCGTCACCTCCCACTCCCCGCGCCGCCGGCCGAACGCTTCCGTCTGCAGCGCCTCGACGTCACCCGTCAGGAACCCGCCCTTGAGCACGGCCACCCCGAGCGCCCGCTGCCCATCGCCGAGGCCCGCCGCGAGCCCCGCGAGCGTCCCCCCGGTCCCGCAGGCGACGGCCACGACATCGGCCCGCCCGCGCAGCTCACGCCCCAGCTCCGTGCACCCCCGCACCGCGAGCGCGTTGCTCCCGCCCTCCGGCACCACATAGGCACCGGCGGCGCCCGCGTCGGCCAGCACCCGCGCGAGCACCTCGGGCTCCCGCTTCGATCGATAGGTAGATCTGTCGACGAAGTGCAGACGCATCCCGTCCGCCGCACACCGCTCCAGCGACCGGTTCAACGGCTGCTCCGCGAGCTCGTCGCCCCGGACGACACCGATCGTGGGCACGCCCAGGAGTCGGCCCGCGGCGGCCGTGGCCCGCAGATGGTTCGAGTAGGCGCCCCCGAAGGTGACGATCGCGCGCCCGCGCGCCTCCGCCAGGTTCGGTGCGAGCTTGCGCCACTTGTTGCCGACGAGGTCCGGATGGATCAGGTCGTCCCGCTTCAGGAACAGGCGTACGCCGCGGCGCGCGAACCGCTCGTCGTCGACCTCGGTGAGGGGCGAGGGCAGCCGGGGCGGCGCACCGGCGCCGGTCAGGGGCGTCGGCGCGGGGCCGGAGGGGTTCGGGCGGGGCACCCGGCCATTGTCGGACACAGGTCCGGGCGCCCGCCGCCGCGGCCCGCGCCGCTACTTGAGGCGGTCCCGGATCCGCTCCCGCATCGCCGCCATGGTGAAGCCCTTCGGGTCGACCTTGCCCGGCTGCCACTCCAGGTGGCCGATGACGGACCGCTCCGTCCAGCCGTGGTGGCGGCAGATCGCGGCCGCCGCCTTCTCGATCGCCGCCAGCTGCGCCGCCGGCCACGGGTCGTCCCCGTTGCCGAGGTTCTCGCACTCGAAGCCGTAGAAGTGCCGGTTCCCGTCCGTGTTCGCCTCGTTGTCGTGCGGGAGGGACTTCTCCGCGATCACCGCGCGCAGCACGTCGTCGTCGCCGAGGCCCGCGTGGTTCGCCCGCCCGTAGCCGACCAGGTGGACCCGGCCGTCCTTGGTGATGACGCCGTGGCACAGCGGGCCGGGCAGATCCGGGTGACCGTTTCGGCACAGCTCCACCGTGCGGGCGCTGCCCGAGGTGACGGTGTGATGGATCATCACGCCGTGCACCGGGCCCCAGGCGCCCTTGTGGTTGCGGTTGTGATGGCGCCAGTCGCCGACCTCGACCACCGTCAGGCCCTCGTGCTCGAGAGCGGCGAGAAAACTGCTCGCGGACATGGGTGGGGCCATGGCCGCCTCCTTCGCGGGCGCGACGACCGCCGGGTGCGGAACGCCTCGTACCGCTGCTTGTACCGGAACGGCCCCGCACGGACTACTCGTTCGTATCCCGTGCGATGCGATCCGGACAGCCTTGGGCGGCCCCGCACGCTCGCGGCGCTCGGGGCCCAAGGTCGGGGCCTGCCACGGCGGGCCCCCGGGAAACGGTCAGCTCCGCAGGAAGCCGTCGCCGTGCTCGGCGATGTGCGACTCCAGGGCCTGGAGCGCCTGCTGCGTCGCGTCCGGGCTGCCGCTGCCCCGGCGCTCCGCGTAGTACGCCGCGCCCAGGCGCTTGAGCAGGTCGGCGCCGGCCCGCTGCGCCTGCACCTCGTCCAGCTTCTGCTTGCCCTGCGTCAGCCCGCGCTGCGCCTGCTCCTTGGCCCGGTCCAGAAAGCCCGCCATCGTGGTCACCTTTTCTGTCGTCCGCTGCCGGCGTCTGCCGTGTCTCTCGTCCTCTTCAACGCGCGCCGGGATCTTGGAGTTCCTAAAACCGGCGATGCGGGACGGACCGGATGGGCCGGAGGCGGCGCGCGACCACTGCCCCGCAATCGCGCGATCCATTCCCGCTCATTTGTGTAATGGCGCGGGCACGGAGCGTGCTGGAAGGGTGGCGCTCGCAGGTCGGTTCATGATCGGGAGGGCATTCATGTCGGTAGGCGAAGAGGTCCGCACGGAGCAGCCGGGTGAGCAGAAGAGTCTCGGCACATCCGCCGCGCGGAATCTGGCCACCACCACCAAGTCCGCGCCGCAGATGCAGGAGATCAGCTCCCGCTGGCTGCTGCGGACGCTGCCGTGGGTCGACATCAAGGGCGGCACGTACCGGGTGAACCGGCGGCTCAGCTACTCGGTCGGCGACGGGCGGATCACCTTCGTGAAGACGGGGGAGCAGGTTAGGGTCATCCCCGCCGAGCTGGGGGAGCTGCCCGCGCTGCGCGGCTTCGAGGACCAGGGCGTGCTGGACGAGCTGGCACAGCGCTGCACGCAGCAGGAGTTCGAGGCCGGCCAGGTCATCGCCTCGTTCGGCAGCCGGACGGAAGAGGTCTTCCTCCTCGCGCACGGCCGTGTCGAGCAGGTCGGCACCGGCCCGTACGGGGACGACGCCGTGCTCGGCGTCCTCGCCGACGGCGCCTACTTCGGCGAGCAGGCCCTGCTCGATGCGGAGGGCATCTGGGAGTACACGGCCCGCGCCGCGACCGCCTGCACCGTGCTCGAGCTGCCGCGCCGCGACCTGGAGCAGGTCGCCGAGCGCTCCGACGCGCTGCGCGAGCACCTGGAGCGGCTGCGGGCCATCCCGGAGCAGCGGGCGAACCGGTACGGCGAGAAGGAGATCGACCTCTCCGCGGGGCACGTCGGCGAAGCCGTGCTGCCCGGCACGTTCGTCGACTACGAGGCGGCGCCCCGCGAGTACGAGCTGAGCGTCGCCCAGACCGTGCTGCGCATCCACTCGCGCGTGGCGGACCTCTACAACCAGCCGATGAACCAGACGGAGCATCAGCTCCGGCTCACCGTGGAGGCTCTGAAGGAGCGCCAGGAGCACGAGCTCATCAACAACCGGGAGTTCGGTCTCCTCAACAACTGCGAGTACGACCAGCGGCTCCAGCCGCACGACGGCGCGCCGAGCCCCGACGACATGGACGAGCTGCTGAGCCGGCGCCGCGGCTCCAAGCTGTTCCTCGCGCACCCCAAGGCGATCGCCGCGTTCGGCCGCGAGCTCAACAAGCGGGGCCTCGTGCCCGAGAGCATCGACGTGGCGGGCACCCGCATCCCGACCTGGCGCGGCGTCCCGATCTATCCGTGCAACAAGATCCCGGTGACCGAGGCCCGCACCACGTCCATCATCTGCATGCGTACCGGCGAGGACGACCAGGGCGTCATCGGCCTGCGCCAGTCCGGCCTCCCGGACGAGATCGAGCCGAGCCTGTCCGTCCGCTTCATGGGCATCAGCGAGCAGGCGATCATCTCCTACCTCGTCACCGCCTACTACTCGGCGGCCGTCCTGGTGCCCGACGCGCTCGGAGTGCTGGAGAACGTCGAGGTCGGGCGGTGGCGTTGACCCGGCGCGCGCACCCCCGCGCGCACCTCCGCGCCCACCGGAGGGTGAGCCGATGACGCAGACGACGGAGCCGCCCGCGGCCGCCGAGTCGGCCGAGCCGACGGCCCTGGCGCAGGCCAGGGCGAGCGTCGACCCCGAGCTGCGCAGAGCCGTCGAGGCGCTGCCCGGATCCATGCGCAGGGTCGCCCGCCACCACTTCGGCTGGGAGCACGCCGACGGCACGCCCGCGGCGGGGAACGCGGGCAAGGCCGTCAGGCCCGCCCTCGTCCTCGCCGCCGCGCGGGCCCTCGGCGGGGTGCCAGAGCAGGCCGTGCGGGCCGCGGCCGCGGTGGAGCTGACCCACAACTTCACGCTGCTGCACGACGACGTGATCGACCGGGACGCCACGCGCCGGCACCGGCCCACCGCGTGGACCGTCTTCGGGGACGCCGACGCGATCCTCACCGGGGACGCCCTCCAGGCCCAGGCGCAGCTGCTGCTTGCCGAGGACCCCCACCCGGCGTCCCCGGCCGCGATCGCCCGGCTCGCGGCCTGTGTCGTCGAGCTGTGCGCCGGCCAGGTCGCCGACGTGGCCCTGGAGGGGCGCGACCCGAGGGAGGTGACGCTGCCGGAGACCCTGGCGATGGCCGAGGCCAAGACCGGGGCGCTGCTCGGGTGCGCCTGCGCCCTCGGCGGGCTCTACGCGGGGGCGGACGCGGCGCAGGTCGCGGCGCTCGACGCGTTCGGCAGGGCCGCGGGCCTCGCCTTCCAGCTGATCGACGACGTCATCGGGATCTGGGGCGACCCGGCCCGCACCGGCAAGCCCGCCGGGGCCGATCTCGCCGTCCGCAAGAAGTCGCTGCCGGTCGTCGCGGCACTCGCCTCCGGCGGGCCCGCGGCGGACGAACTGGCCGCGCTGTACGGGCCGCCGGGCCCGGAGAAGGAGGGCCCTGCCGAACTGGAGGCGATCGCGCTGGCCGTCGAGCGGGCGGGCGGCCGGGACTGGGCGCAGGCCCAGGCGGCCGACCAGATGGCCCGCGCCGTCGACGAGCTGGCGCGCGCCGTGCCGGTGCCGCAGTCCGCGGACGGACTGCTCTCGCTCGCGGAGTTCGTGACGCGCCGCGGGCACTGACCCCGCCGCTCGCGGAGTTCGTGACGCGCCAGGGTCACTGACCCCGCCGCCGGAGTGACCGAGCGACCCGAGGGCCCCGCATTCCACCGCGTTCCGGGCGGGGGAGCGGGGCCCGTGCCCCGTACGGCCGGTGATCGCCTAGGCTGCCAACGCCCGCGCACGGACCGCGGGTTGGGGCGAGTCACAGGGGGCGGACGGGCGTGGGAGTGCGGATTCGGCGGGCCGGGGCGAGCGACCGGGACCTCGTGGTCGGACTGCTGGACGCGGCGTTCATGGACGACCCGGTCAGCGGCTGGGTCCTCCCCGGCGAGGAGTACCGGCGGGCCCGGCACGCGCGCCTGATGGGCGTGTTCACCGACGTGACGTACGACGAGGGGTACATCGACCTGGCCGAGGACGGTTCGGCGGTGGCCCTGTGGGTCGACATGCCGGCCGAGCCGCACCCGGGTGAGGGCGACGGCGAGGACGAGGCCGTCCAGGTGCGTCAGGCCGTCGACCCGGACAACGAGCGGGTGGAGCAGATCGCCCGCTGGACCTCCGAGATCCACCCCGTGGGCCGCGCGCACGCCTACCTGTGGATGATCGGCGTCGCCCCCGACCGGCAGGGCGAGGGCCTCGGCACCGCCCTGATCGCGCCGGTCCTGGAGCGCTGCGACCGCGAGGGGCTGCCCGCCTACCTGGAGGCGAGCAACCCGCGCAGCCGCGCCCTGTACGAGCGGCTCGGCTTCGTCTTCACCGGCACCGCGCTCGACCTCCCGGACGGCCCGTCGCTGTGGCCCATGTGGCGGGAGCCGCAGCAGCCCTGACGCTCCGGCCGGGCCGTCACACCTCAGGAGCGACCCGTCACGCCTCCGGAACGATCCGCTCCACCAGCCGCTCGACGACCCCGTCGGGCACGCTCACGCCCGGGATCGCGCCGTCCAGCATGCCCGGCATCGTCAGGTGTTCCAGGATGAGTCCGAGCGTGCCCAGGTAGAGCAGGGTGATCTCCTCGGCGCCGCCGGGCAGTCCGGAGGCCGCGTTGAACGCGATGCCCTCGTCCAGGTCGCCGCGCAGCGACTTCATCAGGGAGGCACGCAGTTCGGGCCGCCGGCCCGCCTCCAGGCGCATCTCCATCAGGGCCAGGAACCCGGTGCGGTCGCGCTGCGCGCGGGCCAGCAGATCGCGCATGAAGGCGGTGACCAGGGCGCGGTCCCGGGGCCGGGTGAGCAGCTCCTCGACGACCGCCGGGTCCGGCGCGAGCCGCCGGTGCAGCCAGACGTCGATCTGGCCCAGCAGGTCGTCGCGGTGGGCGAAGTAGTTCGACGACGTGCCGGTGGGCACGCCCGCCGCCGTGTCCACCGCCCGGAAGGTCAGCCCGCGCGCGCCCTCGGCGGCGAGCACCTCGACCGCCGCGTCCACCAGGGCGGCCCTGCGCTCCGGATTCCTCACCATGTCCGCACCCAACTCCTTCTGTCCGCCGAGGGCTTGCAGTAAAGGGCTGTCGCAAGCGCCTGCCGTAAAGGGCTTGCGCAACCACTACAAGTGAAGCACTCTAAGTGTAGTGGTTAGCCGCACGGCAGCCACGCCACCCGTCACGCCACCAGTGTCGTCCACGAAAAGAGACCAGCTTGCGCAAGCTCACCTACTTCGTCGCCGTGTCCGTAGACGGCTTCATCGGCGACGAGTCCGGGAACGGCGACGTGTTCACGACGTACGTCGACGAGGAGTTCATGGCCTTCCTCGCCGCCGAGTACCCGGAGACCCTGCCGACCCACGTCCGGGCGGCGGTCGGCCTCGACGGCGTCCCGAACCTGAAGTTCGACACCGTCCTCCAGGGCCGCGGCAGTTACCAGGTCGGCCTCGACGCCGGCATCACCAGCCCCTACGGGCATCTGCGCGAGCTCGTCGCCTCGCGCAGCCTGGAGAAGTCCCCCGACCCGAACGTCGAGCTCATCCGCGACGACGTCGTCGGCCGCGTCCGCGCGCTCAAGGCGGAGGACCGCGAGCTCGACATCTACCTGTGCGGCGGCGCCCAGCTGGCCGGACTGCTCGCCGACGAGATCGACGAGCTGATCATCAAGACGTACCCGGTCGTCTTCGGTGGCGGCATGCCGATGTTCGCCGGCCGTTCCTCCGCGATCACCGCGTTCACCCTGGAGGAGAACCGCACGTTCGGGAACGGTGCGATCGTCCGCCGCTACGCCAGGAAGGTGTAGCGCTCTAGGTTGTACGTATGACTGAGCTGCTGCACCTCACCGAGCGCGCCCTCTGGGAGCAGGCCCGCGCCACCGGCACGTACACCGGATCGACCAAGGGCAAGTCCCTCCAGGACGTCGGCTTCATCCACTGCTCGTACACGCCTCAACTGCGCGGTGTCGCCGAGGCGCTGTACGGCACGGATCCCGAGCCCGGCAGGCTGGTCGTCCTGGTCGTGGACCGCGGCCGGCTCGACGTGCCGGTGCGCGACGAGGAGGGTGTGCCGGGCGGCGAGCTGTTCCCGCACATCTACGGGCCGCTGCCGGTGGCCGCCGTCACCGAGGTCCGCGACTGGCCGTGAGTCAGTGGCCGGCGGGCTTGAGGAGCGGCGCGTCCACCGTGAACTTCCGGAAGCCGACGCCGTAGTAGAGCTCGCGCGCCGCCGGGTGGCCGGGTGCGCCCAGGCAGGCGACCGTCATGTGGCGGGCGCCCGCCGCCCGCGCCCGGTGCATCCCGTGCAGCAGCAGCGCCCGGCCGAGGCCGCGCCGCCGGTGGCCCTTGTGCGTGCCGACCGGCTCGAACTCGGCCGTCGCGTTGACCTCGTCGAGCCACATGATCGCCGAGGCGGCCATGGTGCCGTCCGGCGCCTCGACGAGCACATGCAGATCGCCCCGGTACGGCGCGGTCCGGCGCACGCTCTCGTAGGCCTCGACGTCGTACGCGCGCGGCCCCCACGCGTCCAGATGCGCCTGCACTACGGCCCGCGGCCCGGCCTCGTCGGCGGTGCGGAAGCGGAAACCGGCGGGCAGCACGGGCTGTTCGAGATCGCCGAGGTCCCGCTTGTTGAGCTGGGTCCACGAGCCCTGGTCGCCGAGCGCCTCCGGATCCGTGCCGTAGCCGCGCGCCGCCCAGCGCTCCAGCGCGAACGGGTCGGTGGTCGGCACCACCGTGCGCTCCAGACCGGCCGCCACGGTGTCGAACCAGTCGATGACCTCGTCCACCAGGGCGCTGTGCCCGGGGTCGACCTGATAGGTGAGATACGCGCCCTTCACCTCGGTGGCCGAGCCGTCGCTGAGCACCACCCGGCGCGGCAGCGCGGCCCAGGCCCACGCGACCAGCTCGCCCGCGTCGTCGTGCCAGAGCCTGCGCCGCCAGGCATCGCCCGCGCGCGCGTGGCCCCGGCCCCAGTTCCACGCCAGCTCCCCGTACGCGGCGTCGCTGTTCACCAGATCGGGACGGATCGCCGTGACCCGCTGGGCCATGTCCTGCATGAGCCGTACGTCCTCGGCGGTCAGCAACTCGGAGTCAGCCATGGAACGACCCTGACAGAGCCCGCCCGCCCGGTCTAACGACTTTCCGCGCGCTGTCGGCTTTCCGTGAGCGCGGCGCGCACCGACTCCGTCATCGCGGCGACGAACGCGTCCCGCGTCGCCTCGTCCACCAGGTCGAGGGAGAGATACGGATTGAGGTCCTCCAGCTCGACGAGCAGCAGGTCCCCCTCCGGCGTGCGGCAGGCGTCGACCCGCTGGATCCCGTGCCGGATCGTGTTCCACTCGACGAAGCGCCGGGCGAACTCCCGGTCCGCTTCCGTCGGTTCGTAGGGGCGCAGTTCCCAGCGCCGCTCCGGGTCCGGCGCGTAGAGGGCGTACTGCATCGCGTCGTCCACGAAGTAGAACGACACCTCGTAGCGGAACCGGATCCGCGGCTGGACCAGCAGGCCCTCCTCGTAGGGGAGCGCGGGCAGTTCGTCCGGGCCGACGAAGCGCAGGCCTATGGAGTCGGCGCCCAGCTTCGGCTTCGCCACGTACTCCTCGGCGGCCGGCAGCCGGTGCAGGTCGGCGGCGCGGTCGACCGTCGGGATCACGGGGAACCCGGCGTCGGTGAGATCCAGCAGGTACTGCTTGCCGGCCATGTCGCCGCGGCCGTCCAGCGGGCTGTAGACCGTCGTGCCGCGCTCGACGGCCCGTGCGCGGAAGGCCTCGTACGCCTCCGGATAGCCGATGACCGGGCCGCTGTTGCGCACGACGACCCCGTCGAAGTCGTCCATCAGCGCGGCGGCGTCCCGCGGGTGACACAGCGCGAGGTCGAACGCGGAGCGCAGCCGCGAGGTCAGGAAGATGTCCTCGTCGCAGTAGCGGCGGCCACGGGCCTCGTAGGCGAGGTCGGTGACGTAGAGGACGCGGGGGCGGCGGGCCATGGGCGGGCTCCTGGGACGATCGGGACAGCGGGGGACACCTGTAGGGGGCGCTGCCCCTCAGTGTCCCGTACGCCCCGATGGCCCGCGCAGCCTGGTGGAATGGCCCCCATGACCGCCGCCCCGCGCCCCTTCCTCGCCGTCACCCCGCACGCGAGCCCGACGCGCGAACTGCTCGCGGGAGCCGCGGCCCGGCGCGGTGTCGAGGTCGTGGAACTGGCGGGCCCCGACGGCGCGAAGACCCTGCGCGGCCGCCCGGACGGGCACTACTACGGCGGCCCGGCGCTCGCGGCCCACGTCGCCGACGACCTGGGCGTCACGCTCCTGGAACCCACCGACACCTGGCTCACGGAACTGCCCCGCACCGTCACCGGCCGGGCCCTGCGGCAGACGACCCTGGCCGAGGCGCGCCGGCTGACCGGCCCCGCCTTCGTCAAACCGCCCACCGACAAGTCCTTCGCGGCCGCCGTCTACGCCGACGGCGCCGCGCTCCCGGCGGACCCGCCGCCCGGGACGCCGGTGCAGATCGCCGAAGTCGTCACCTGGACCGCCGAGTTCCGCCTCTTCGTCCTCGACGGCGAGATCCGCACGGGGGCCCAGTACGCCACGTACGGCCGGCTCGACGCGGCGCCCCTGGAAGGACACCCGCGGCAGACCCCCGTACGGGACTTCGCGCACCGCCTCCTCGCGGCGCACGGCACCACCCTCCCCAGCGCCGTCGTCCTCGACGTCGGACTCCTCGCGGGCGGTACCTGGGCGGTCGTCGAGGCCAACATGCCGTGGTTCAGCACCGTCTACGCGGCCGAGCCGGACCGCGCGCTCGACGTCGTCCTGCGCTCGGCGGGACCCGCGAACCGCGTCACCGCCCGGGACCGCCCCTTCGACCGGGGCCGGGTACGCCGAAGGGGCCCGACGTGGTGACGTCGAGCCCCTTCGAGACGTTCTTCGGCCCTGCGAGGGTGCACCGCTCGAGGGTCGTGAACCAGCAGGCCGGGATCAGGCCTTCTTGGTCTCCCAGAAGATCTTGTCGATCTGGGCGATGTAGTCGAGCGCCTTCTGGCCCGTGGCCGGGTCCGACGAGGCCTTCGCGGCCGAGAGGGCCTTGAGGGTGTCGTTGACCAGCTGGTGCAGCTCCGGGTACTTCTCGAAGTGCGGGGGCTTGAAGTAGTCGCTCCACAGCACCGAGACGTGGTGCTTGGCGAGCTCGGCGCGCTGCTCCTTGATGACGATGGCGCGCGTCTGGAACGCCGCGTCGTCGTTGGCGGCCATCTTGTCCTGGACGGCCTTGACCGACTCCGCCTCGATGCGGGCCTGGGCCGGGTCGTACACGCCGCAGGGCAGGTCGCAGTGGGCGCTGGCCTTCACCTTGGGGGCGAACAGGCGGGAAAGCATGGGGCAGGTCCTTCCTCGTGATCGTCTTCTCAGGTGGGACATTACTCCGTGCGGGACGGGTTTTCTCGAGTGCCCCCGGGGGCTTGGTCCAAAAGTCCGGGGCCAGACTGGGACTGATGGAGGATGGGACGGGAGCACGGCGGGAACCGGGGAGGTTGTCTGATGCCCGAGGCGATCGAAGAAGTGCGCGAGGCGAAGGTGCCGTTTCAGATCATTGAGGTCGAGGGTCCGTCGATGGTGCCGACCCTGTACCCCGGCGACTGGATGCTGGTGCAGCACGGCGCCCGGGTGCGGCCCGGGGACGTCGTGGTCCTGCGGCACCCGTTCCAGCAGGACCTGCTGGTCGTCAAGCGGATCGCCGAACGCCGCGACGGCGGCTGGTGGGTGCTCGGGGACAACCCCGGTGCCGGGGGCGACAGCACCGTCTACGGGGTCGTCCCCGACGAGCTGGTGCTCGCCCGGGTGCGCGGCCGGCTGCGCCGCCGCAAGCCGTGGGAGCAGGGGGAGGGTCAGCGCTCGGTGACGGCGGTGCTGTCCTGGGCGTTCTCCGCGGTCCGTCCCGTGCGCTGCGACCGGTCGGCCTCCAGGCGCTTGCGGGCCCGGTAGGCGGCCACGTTGGCCCGGGTCGCGCAGCGGTCCGAGCAGTAGCGGCGCGAGCGGTTCGTGGACGTGTCCAGGTACGCGTTGCGGCAGGGCGCCGCCTCGCACAGGCCGAGCCGGTCCACGCCGTACTCCGTCAGATGGAAGGCGAGGCCCATCGCGGCGATCGCCGCGTAGCCCGCCGTCGCGTTCGACGGATGGTCCGCGAGGTGCATGTGCCACAGCGGGCGCCCGTCGTCGTCCCGGTGGTCGTGCCCGGAGATCTGCGGGCTCACCGGGAACTCCAGGAGCAGGGAGTTCAGCAGGTCCACGGCGAGCGTCTCGTCGCCGCCGTCCGCCGCCTCGAACACCGCGCGCAGCCGGGCCCGCACCCCGCGGAAGCGGGTCAGATCGGACTCGGTGGCGCGGCGGGCCGCCGACTGGTTGGCACCGAACAGGGCGCGCACCGCGTCGACCGAGGTCAGCTCGTCCTTGCCGCGGCCCGGCTCCTCGCTGTTCACGAGACGCACCGCGTAGTCCGAGTAATAGGCCAGTTCCACTTGTAGTCCTTACCGGGGCCGTCTATCGTCGGGGCGAGCGAGGGTAATGCTCGCTCTAGGTTTAAGGGTATTACGCGCTCGTCCGGGAGGGCTTTCATGACGGACATGAGGACTGACGTGACCGAGACCGCCGCCGGGGGCACGGCCGACTGGCGTGCCTGGCAGGACAGCTGGGACCGGCAGCAGGAGTGGTACATGCCGGATCGCGAGGAGCGGTTCCGGGTGATGCTCGACATGGTCGAGGCCTTCGCGGGGCCCGCGCCCCGCGTCCTCGACCTCGCCTGCGGCACCGGCAGCATCACCGACCGGCTGCTGAAGCGGTTCCCGGACGCGACCAGCGTCGGCGTCGACCTCGACCCGGCCCTCCTCGCCATCGCCCGCGGGACCTTCCAGGGGGACGAGCGGGTCTCCTTCGTCACCGCGGACCTCAAGGACCCGCACTGGACGCAGGCGCTGCCGCACCGGACGTTCGACGCCGTGCTCACCGCCACCGCCCTGCACTGGCTGCACTCCGAGCCTCTCGCCGCCCTGTATGGCCAACTCGCCCCGCTCGTCCGGGAGGGCGGGGTGTTCATGAACGCGGACCACATGATCGACGAGACGACGCCGCGGATCAACGCCGCGGAGCGGGCGCTGCGGCACGCGGGGATGGATCGGGCGCGGGCCGAGGGTGCGGTCGACTGGGCCGAATGGTGGGCGCTGGCCGCGGCCGATCCCGTTCTGGCGGCGCCCACGGCTCGGCGGTTCGAGATCTACGGGGAGCATGCGGACGGGGACATGCCGTCGGTGTCCTGGCATGCGGGGGCGCTGCGCTCGGCCGGGTTCGGTGAGGCTCGGGCGGTTTGGCGGTCGCCGTCGGATGCGGTGGTCCTCGCGGTGCGGTGAGCGATTCGGCTGCGGGGTCGGTGGGGGCTGGTCGCGCCCCGCGGCGGAGCCGCTAATAGGCACAGCCCCGCGCCCCTGAAATGCAGACCCTTCGGGTCGCATTTCCCCGACAAAGGTGAAGGGGGCGTCCGGGGTGTGACCCCGGGCGCCCCCTCTTTACGTTCGGCCGGACTAGAGGACCTTCGAGAGGAAGGACTTGGTGCGGTCGTGTTGGGGGTTGGTCAGGACGTCGCGGGGGTGGCCGGATTCGACGACGACGCCGCC
>NZ_JBITJS010000011.1:0-108567 GCF_044460245.1 Streptomyces sp. NPDC050145
AAACGCCCGGTTACATTCCGAACCCGGAAGCTAAGCCTCACAGCGCCGATGGTACTGCAGGGGGGACCCTGTGGGAGAGTAGGACGCCGCCGAACTCCTTTTGATAAAGCCTCTGGTCCTGAGCATTCTGCTCGGGGCCAGAGGCTTTTTTGCGTTTGGGGGGTGACCCGACGGCGAGGCCGGCCAGGGCCAAGGGTAAGGTCAGGGGGCATCGTTGGCTCGTTTCCCACAGGAGGCCCCCGGGTGGAGGTCCAGGAGACCCGTGTCCAGACGGACCGAGTCCTCACCATCCCGAACATCCTCAGCATGGCGCGTCTCGTCGGCGTACCCGTCTTCCTGTGGCTGATCCTCAGGCCGGAGTTCGGTGGCCCCAAGAGCGACGGCTGGGCGCTGCTGGTGCTCGCGCTGAGCGGCGTCAGCGACTATCTCGACGGCAAGCTCGCGCGGCGCTGGAATCAGATCAGCAATCTGGGCCGGCTCCTCGATCCCGCCGCGGACCGGCTCTACATTCTGTCCACTCTCGTCGGTCTGACCTGGCGCGAGATTCTTCCGCTGTGGTTGACCGCCGTACTTTTGGCACGTGAACTGGTTCTGCTGGTGATGGTGGGCATCCTCCGCCGCCACGGCTATCCGCCGCCGCAGGTGAACTTCCTGGGCAAGGCTGCCACGTTCAACCTCATGTACGCCTTCCCGCTGCTGCTTCTGAGTGACGGAAGTGGCTGGATCCACGAACTCGCTGCTATTTTCGGATGGGCGTTCGCTGGATGGGGTACAACGCTGTACTGGTGGGCAGGGATCCTCTACATGGTTCAGGTCCGCCGACTTGTCAGGGCGGACTCCATGGCCGATTGAGCTCGTCGTTGAGCGTTGGCTGAGGCCGGATGGCCCGCGCCACCAGATCCGCGGGCCATTTACAGCGGGCGAAGTCGGCTAGACCGTCGTCTCTTCAAGGAGGACGCTTCCGACATGAAGGCCGTCGTGATGGCCGGAGGCGAAGGCACACGCCTCCGCCCGATGACCTCGAGCATGCCCAAGCCGCTCCTGCCTGTGGCGAACAGGCCGATCATGGAGCATGTGCTCAGGCTGCTCAAACGGCACGGGCTCACCGAAACCGTCGTGACCGTACAGTTCCTGGCCTCACTCGTCAGGAACTATTTCGGGGACGGCGAAGACCTCGGGATGGAGCTCACCTATGCCAACGAGGAGAAGCCGCTCGGTACTGCCGGCAGTGTGAAGAATGCCGAGGAAGCGCTGAAGGACGACGCCTTCCTCGTGATCTCCGGTGATGCGCTGACCGACTTCGACCTCACCGAGCTCATTGAATTCCACAAGGAAAAAGGTGCGCTCGTCACGGTCTGTCTGACCCGTGTGCCCAATCCGCTGGAATTCGGCATCACCATTGTCGACGAAGAGGGCAAGGTCGAGCGCTTCCTCGAGAAGCCGACCTGGGGTCAGGTCTTCTCCGACACCGTGAACACGGGCATCTACGTCATGGAGCCCGAGGTCTTCGACTACGTCCAGGCCGACGTCCCGGTGGACTGGTCCGGAGACGTCTTCCCTCAGCTGATGAAGGAAGGCAAGCCCATCTACGGCTATGTCGCCGAGGGCTACTGGGAGGACGTCGGCACCCACGAGAGTTATGTGAAGGCCCAGGCCGATGTGCTCGAGGGCAAGGTCGACGTCGAGGTCGACGGATTCGAGATCTCGCCCGGCGTCTGGGTGGCCGAAGGCGCGGAGGTGCATCCGGACGCCGTACTGCGCGGGCCGCTCTTCATCGGCGACTACGCCAAGGTCGAGGCCGGCGTCGAGATCCGCGAGCACACCGTCGTCGGGTCGAACGTCGTCGTGAAGAGCGGTGCCTTCCTGCACAAGGCCGTCCTTCACGACAACGTCTACATCGGCGAGCAGAGCAATCTGCGCGGCTGTGTCGTCGGCAAGAACACCGACATCATGCGCGCCGCCCGCATCGAGGACGGCGCCGTCATCGGTGACGAGTGCCTGGTCGGCGAGGAATCGATCGTCCAGGGCAACGTACGTGTCTACCCGTTCAAGACGATCGAGGCCGGCGCCTTCGTCAACACCTCGGTCATCTGGGAGTCCCGCGGCCAGGCCCATCTGTTCGGGGCCAGGGGCGTCTCCGGGATCCTGAACGTGGAGATCACCCCCGAGCTCGCCGTCAGGCTCGCGGGGGCGTACGCCACGACCCTGAAGAAGGGCTCCACCGTCACGACCGCCCGCGACCACTCACGCGGTGCCCGGGCGCTCAAGAGAGCCGTGATCTCGGCGCTGCAGACCAGCGCCATCGACGTACGGGACCTGGAGAACGTGCCCTTGCCGGTGGCGCGTCAGCAGACGGCGCGGGGTAGCGCCGGCGGCATCATGATCCGTACGACCCCTGGCGTGCCGGACTCCGTCGACATCATGTTCTTCGACGAGCGGGGCGCCGATCTGTCCCAGGCCAGTCAGCGCAAGCTCGACCGGGTGTACGCGCGGCAGGAGTACCGGCGTGCGTTCCCCGGAGAGATCGGGGACCTGCACTTCCCGTCCAGCGTGTTCGACTCGTACACCGGGTCGCTGCTGCGGAACCTCGACACCACGGGGATCGCCGACGCCGGGCTCAAGGTCGTCGTGGACGCGTCCAACGGCAGTGCGGGGCTCGTGCTGCCCAGTCTGCTCGGGCGGCTCGGTGTCGACTCGCTGACCATCAACCCGGGGCTCGACGAGGCCAGGCCCACCGAGTCGGCGGACAGCCGGCGCTCCGGGCTCGTGCGGCTCGGGGAGATCGTGGCGTCGGCGCGGGCCGCGTTCGGGGTGCGGTTCGACCCCGTGGGCGAGCGGCTGTCGCTCGTCGACGAGAAGGGACGGATCGTCGAGGACGACCGGGCCCTGCTCGTGATGCTCGACCTGGTGGCCGCCGAGCGGCGCAGCGGGCGGGTCGCGCTCCCGGTGACGACCACGCGGATCGCCGAGCAGGTCGCGGCGTATCACGGCACCCAGGTCGAGTGGACGACGACGTCCCCGGACGATCTGACGCGAGTCGGCCGGGAGGACGGCACGATCTTCGGCGGGGACGGGCGCGGCGGGTTCATCGTGCCCGAGTTCAGCAGTGTCTTCGACGGGGCCGCGGCGTTCGTGCGGCTCATCGGGCTGGTGGCCCGTACGCAGCTCACGTTGAGCCAGATCGACGCCCGGATCCCGCGGGCGCACGTGCTGAAGCGGGACCTGGCGACGCCGTGGGCCGTGAAGGGGCTCGTCATGCGCCGGGTCGTGGAGGCGGCCGGCGACCGGTCCGTGGACACGACGGACGGGGTGCGGGTCGTCGAGGCCGACGGGCGCTGGGTCATGGTGCTGCCCGACCGGGCCGAGGCCGTCACCCATCTGTGGGCCGAGGGGCCCGACGACGCCTCCGCCCAGCAGTTGCTCGACGAGTGGTCGGCGGTGGTCGACAGCGCCGGGGGCTGACCTCCGGAGGACCGTCGTCGGGTGCCCCGCGGAGGGTGCCCGGCGACGGTCGGTGGGGCCGTTCGGAGGTAGTGGCCGCGACGTGCGACGATGTGCGGCATGCCGCAGCCGCCCCCCGTTCGGCGCACTCCTCAGCGCCCCGCACGCCCCGACGCGTCCATGTCGCTGCTGAACAACGTGATGGACCACAGCCTGGACGACGGGTACGCGGAGGCCGCGGCCCGGAAGCGGGCCGAGGGACAGAGCGGCATGCCGAAGACGCTGCGGGCCAAGCTGGGGCTCGCCGCCGGGCTCGTCCTCGCCGCGCTGGTCGTGACGGTCGGGGCCGCGCAGGCGCGGGTGGCCGCGCCGGTCGTGGCCAAGGAGCGCGAGGAGCTCATCGACCGGATCAACCAGGAGACCGAGTCCGCCGACACCCTCGAGGGCGAAGTCGACTCGCTGCGCACGCACGTGGGCGACATGCAGCGCGAGGCCCTGAAGAAGCACGGCGGTGACAAGGGCGAGCTGATGGGCGTCCTGTCCGGCGCCCTCGCCGTGCACGGGCCCGGGGTCAGGCTCGTCGTCGACGACGCCAAGTCCGCGCAGACGGACGGCGGGAGCGGGCCGCGGGAGAGCGCCGGATTCGCCGACACCGGCCGGGTGCGCGACCGGGACCTGCAGCGCGTGATCAACGGCCTGTGGCAGTCCGGCGCCGAGGCCGTCAGCATCAACGGGCAGCGCCTGACGGCGCTGTCCGCGATCAGGGCCGCGGGCGACGCGATACTGGTCGACAACAAGCCGCTGGTGCCGCCGTACACGGTGCTCGCGGTGGGGGACGGGCAGCGGCTGAGCACACGGTTCCAGGACAGCCCCGACGGGCTGTACCTGCACGCCCTGAAGGAGAACTTCGGGATCAGGACCAGTATTTCGGCGCAGGACGACCTCAGGCTCCCCGCCGCCCCCAGCGTGATCGTTCGTACAGCACAGCCGAGAGCAGAGCAGAAGGGCACATCGTGATCGCCGTACTGGGCCTCGTCGTGGGAGTCGTGGTCGGGCTGTTCGTCCGGCCCGAGGTTCCGGCGGTCGTCGAGCCTTACCTTCCCATCGCCGTGGTGGCCGCGCTCGACGCGGTGTTCGGCGGACTGCGCGCCATGCTGGACGGGATCTTCGACGACAAGGTCTTCGTCGTCTCGTTCCTGTCGAACGTCGTGGTGGCCGCGCTGATCGTCTTCCTCGGCGACAAGCTGGGCGTCGGCGCGCAGCTGTCGACCGGCGTCGTGGTCGTGCTCGGCATCCGCATCTTCTCCAACGCTGCCGCGATCCGGCGGCACGTCTTCCGGGCGTGAGGCCGATGAGCGACGCAGCAGACGACGCAGCAGACAACGAGGGCGCCGGCGGCGAGGCGGAGGAGCGGGCCGACGCGAACCGGCTCCGCAAGGAGCTGCCGGCCGAGGTCGAACCGGCCGAGGGCGCGCAGCAGGCGGAGCCCGAGGGGCCCGCGCCGCTGACCGGCCGCCGGAGGCTGGCGAAGAGCCTGTGGCCGCCGCGCGTGTCGCGTGCCCAACTGACGGTCGCCGTGCTGCTGTTCGTGCTGGGCCTCGGTCTGGCCATCCAGGTGCGGTCGAACAGCGACAACAGCGCCCTGCGCGGAGCGCGCCAGGAAGATCTTGTGCGCATCCTCGATGAACTCGACGACCGGACTCAGCGTCTGGAGGATGAGAAGCAAGGTCTCGAGGACCAGCGGGCCGAGTTGGAGAACAGCTCGGACCAGGCCGAGGAGGCCCGCAAGCAGACCGTCGAGAAGGAACGTCAACTCGGCATCCTGGCGGGCACCGTGGCCGCGCAGGGCCCCGGGATCACCATGACCGTCACGGACACGAAGGGGGCCGTCGAGGCCGACATGCTGCTCGACGCGATCCAGGAGCTGCGGGCGGCGGGCGCCGAGGCGATCCAGGTCAACGACGTCCGCGTCGTGGCGAACACGTACCTGACGGACGGAACCGGAGGGAAGGGCGTGAGCGTGGACGGGCACAAGATCGCCCAGCCGTACGTTTTCAAGGTCATCGGCAAACCGCAGGACCTGGAACCGGCGCTCAACATCCCCGGAGGTGTCGTGCAGACGTTGGAGAAGGAGCAGGCCACAGTGGCTGTGAGCCGTTCGGAGAAGATCGTCGTGGACGCCTTGCGGCCGGCGCAGCGGCCTGACTACGCTCGGTCGTCCTCGCAGTGAGGCGGAGGTGCATGGTGGACGCCGTGCGAGGGCATGAGGTTGCGGGGGGTCGGCGCATCCCGGGCGGGGTGCGTGGTGGAAACTGTTTTACGGATACGGACGTTGTGAGGATGTCCGTGTCGGAGCTGTACGCCGATGTGCGCAGTCAGGGTTCGTCCTGCCCCACGGGCGGGTCTGTTTCGGTCAAGGGGAATCGCCCGTGAAGTTGTTTGCGAAGTTGTTCGGCAAGAGCGCACGTGAGGACGCACGTCACCGCGCGCCGCGCCAAGGTGACGTGCCGGAGACCCAGGTGGGCGAGCGCCCCCTGTTCCGGGACGAGGTCGGCGGAGACAATTCGGGCGGACAGGGCGCGTCGTCTGTTGACCCTGCCGGTTCCGGCCGCATAGGTTTCGGGGAACCGTCAACCTCAGGTACGGGTGGAGGGTTCGGTTCCGCCCCGTACGCGTCCCAAACCCCCGCGGGGCAGCCGCGGCAGGAGGATCCGTCCATGTCGGCCCTGGTGTGTACGAGGTGCGGGAACAGGAACGGCGAGAACAGCCGGTTCTGCTCCAACTGCGGTGCGCCGCTGCGGGGCGGTGCGATGCCGGAAGGCCCGTCCGAGACGACGTCCACGATCTCCATCTCGGGGCTCGAGTCGTACGACCCGGAGGCCACCGGCCAGACGCAGCTGCCGGCCCTGTCGCCCGAGGCGCAGGCCGCGGTCGACGCGCTGCCGATGGGCTCGGCGCTCCTGGTGGTGCGGCGTGGTCCGAACTCGGGCAGTCGCTTCCTCCTGGACGGCGAGCTGACCACGGCGGGCCGTCACCCGCAGAGCGACATCTTCCTCGACGACGTGACCGTGTCGCGTCGCCACGTGGAGTTCCGTCGCCAGCAGGACGGCACGTTCAGCGTCGCCGACGTGGGCAGCCTGAACGGGACGTACGTGAACCGTGAGCGCATCGACTCCGTGACGCTGCACAACGGCGACGAGGTGCAGATCGGCAAGTACCGGCTGGTCTTCTACGCGAGCCAGCGAGGTATCTGACCCGTCAGCGAACCTTCAGGAAGGTCCATGCTTCACACACCGAGGGGCGGTGCCGCGGGCGGCACCGCCACCGTGGACAGCCGGCTGATGAGCATCGGCACCGTCCTGAACACGCTGCGCGAGGAATTCCCCGAGGTCACGATCTCCAAGATCAGGTTCTTGGAGTCCGAGGGTCTCATCGAGCCGCAGCGGACGCCGTCCGGCTACCGCAAGTTCAGTCCGGACGACGTCGAGCGGCTCGCCCACGTGCTGCGGATGCAGCGGGACCACTACCTGCCGCTGAAGGTCATCAAGGAGCAGCTCGACGGCCTGGAGCGGGGCGAGGCGCTGCCGGTACCGGCGCCCGGCCGGCCCGGCGATCCGGCGGACGCCGGTGAGGACGGACGGACCGCGGCCCGTATCGGCCGGCAGGAGCTGCTCGCGGCCGCCGGGATCGACGCGGCCGAGCTCGAGGAGTGGGAGTCCTACGGGCTCATCGCGCAGCTGCCCGACGGCGGGTACGACGCCGGGGCCGTGGTGGTCGCGGAGCTCGTCGGCGAGCTGGGCCGCTTCGGCATCGAACCCCGGCACCTGCGGGTGATGCGGGCGGCCGCGGACCGCGAGGCCGGTCTCGTGGACTCCGTCGTCGCACCGCTCAAGGTGCACCGCAATCCGCAGACCCGGGCGCTGGCGCAGGCCCGCGCCAAGGAGCTGGCGGGCCTGACGGTGAAGCTCCACGCCACACTCGTCCAGACCGCTCTGGGAGTGCGTCTGCCCTGATCGCAGGGGCGGTCCTCGGCCGTGCGCCCGGCATGCGGCGGATGCCCGACTACCCAAACCTGCCGGGCACGTCCTAGGGTTGCTGTGTGAACGAGCTCGACGTCGTAGGTGTCCGGGTCGAAATGCCCTCCAACCAACCGATCGTGCTCCTGCGTGAAGTGGGAGGCGACCGTTACCTCCCCATCTGGATCGGACCGGGGGAGGCGACGGCGATCGCCTTCGCCCAGCAGGGCATGGCCCCACCGCGTCCGCTGACGCACGACCTGTTCAAGGACGTGCTGGAGGCGGTCGGTCAGGAGCTCACGGAAGTGCGCATCACGGATCTGCGGGAGGGCGTCTTCTACGCGGAGCTGGTCTTCGCCAGCGGAGTCGAGGTCAGCGCCCGTCCTTCCGACGCCATAGCCCTCGCCCTGCGCACCGGGACGCCGATCTTCGGCAGCGACGGGGTCCTGGACGACGCGGGGATCGCGATTCCGGACGAGCAGGAGGACGAGGTGGAGAAGTTCCGCGAGTTCCTCGACCAGATCTCGCCCGAGGATTTCGGGACCAACAGCCAGTAGACGGCTGGACGCGGGACGCATCGTGGCGGGCGCCTCGGCACATTCGGCTAGCCTTTCCCCGCGGTGGGTCACGGGAAACCACTCTTAGGGTGATTATCACTCGGCGTGGCGAGTGTGGCGTTCGTTGACGCACCCCCTGTGACTGCCTACCGTCGACACGGCAGGTCAATGAGGAGGTCGGCGTGAGAAGCAGCGGCGACGGTACGGCGACGGGCGGTCCGTACCTGTTTCACGGCAGCGCGGCCGATCACACTCCGCAGCGCCCGCAGGCGGTTTCTGCGGTGGCGGGGGAGAGCGGCGACGAGGGTGCCGAAGAGGTCGGATACCGGGGACCGACCGCGTGTGCGGCGGCCGGCATCACGTACCGCCAACTGGACTACTGGGCCAGGACCGGTCTCGTCGAGCCCAGCGTGCGGCCCGCGTACGGATCGGGCACCCAGCGGCTCTACAGCTTCCGGGACGTCGTCGTCCTCAAGGTCGTCAAGCGTTTCCTGGACACCGGTGTCTCGCTGCAGAACATCCGGACCGCCGTGGTGCACCTGCGCGAGCAGGGATTCCGCGACCTCGAGCGCATGACGCTCATGAGCGACGGCGCGACCGTGTACGAGTGCACCTCGCCGGCCGAGGTGCACGATCTGCTCCAGGGCGGTCAGGGCATCTTCGGGATCGCCGTCGGTGTCGTGTGGCGGGACGTCGAGAGCGCCCTGTCGCAGCTGCACGGGGAGCGGGTGGACACCGGCGAGACCCTGCTCGGGAACAATCCCTCCGACGAGCTCGCGAGGCGGCGCAACCGGGCGGTGTGAGCCGCACGGGCCCGTTGTCAGTGGCGTAGGGCAGCATCGAAGCTGTGAGAACCGCGCCGACGATCCTGCATCTCGACATGGACGCCTTCTACGCCTCGGCGGAGCAGGCGGCCAAGCCGAGCCTGCGCGGGAAGGCGGTCGTCGTGGGCGGCGTCGGGCCGCGTGGCGTCGTGGCGACGGCCTCCTACGAGGCGCGCAGGTTCGGGGTCCATTCGGCGATGCCGACGGGGCAGGCGCGGCGGCTCGCGCCGAACGCGGCCTTCCTGGTGCCGCGCTTCCATCTGTACCGGGAGATCAGCGAGCAGGTGATGGCCCTCCTGCGCGCCCTGTCGCCCCTGGTGGAGCCTCTGAGCCTCGATGAGGCGTTCGTCGATCTGGAGGCCGGTGAGGTGGCCTGGGACGCCGCCTCCGCGGAGGCCGTGGGCCTGCGGCTGCGGGCGGACATCAGACGCGTGACCGGGCTGACCGGCTCGGTGGGGCTCGCGGCGTCGAAGATGCTCGCCAAGATCGGGTCGGAGGAGGCGAAGCCGGACGGGCTCGTGCTGATCCCGCCGGGCACCGAGCGCGAGCTGATCGGCCCGCGCTCGGTCCGCATCCTGCCCGGCGTCGGCCCGGCGACCGGGGACCATCTGAGACGGGCCGGCATCCTCACCGTGGCGGAGATCGCCGAGGCGGGGGAGGACGAGCTGGTGCGGCTCCTCGGCAAGTCGCACGGGGCGCATCTGTACGCGATGGCGCTGGCCCACGACGACCGGCCCGTCGTCGCCGAGCGCGACTCCAAGTCGGTGTCGGTCGAGGACACGTACGACGTCGACATCCACGACCGGGTGCGGGTGCGGATGGAGGTGCGGCGGCTGGCGGAGCGGTGTGTGGAGCGGCTGCGGGGGGCCGGGCGCTCGGGACGGACCGTGGTCCTGAAGGTGCGGCGCTACGACTTCTCGACGCTGACCCGGTCGGAGACCCTGCGCGGGCCGACGGACGACCCGGCCGTGGTGCGGGAGGCCGCGGCGCGGCTCCTGGAGGCCGTGGACACGACCGGCGGCGTACGGCTGCTGGGGGTCGGGGTGAGCGGGCTGGCGGACTACACGCAGGAGGACCTCTTCGCGCAGGCCGAGCACGCGGCGGAAGAGGCGGAGGCAGGGGCCGAGACCGAGGGCGCGGCGGGAGGCGTGGGGGGTGCTGACGTCGCCGGGGTCGGCGACGTCGCGGGGATGCCCGGTGGCTCGGAGGCCGGCACGGGCTCCGTGAGTGGCGCAGGTGATGCCGGCGCCGGTGAGACAGGGTCCGCAGGTGGGGGCGAAGCGGAGGGCGCGGTCGAGTCCGCGCCCCGGCGGTGGTTGCCGGGGCACGACGTGCGGCATACGGAGTTCGGGCCCGGGTGGGTGCAGGGGAGCGGGCTCGGGCGGGTCACGGTGCGGTTCGAGACGCCGTACTCGAGGGTGCCGGGGCGGGTGCGGACGTTCCTCGTCGACGATCCGGACCTGGAAGAGGGAGAGCCGCTGCCGCTCGTGGAGCCGGCGGCGTCGGCCGAGCGCGGGTAGGCGGCTCCCGTCCGGCTCCGCGTGCCCTCAGGCGGGTTCCTCGTCCGGGCCCGCGAGGTGGCCGAAGTCCACGTCCGGGGGCTGCGGGGCCATGATGTCGAGGCCGTAGTGGTGGTAGAGCTGGAGTTCCTGTTCGGGGGACAGGTGGCGGCCCACGCCGAAGTCGGGGGCGTCCTTGATCAGGGAGCGTTCGAAGGGGACGCGCAGGGTGCCCTCGACCAGCTCGCTGGGCTCCAGGGGGACGAAGGCGTCGCGGCTGAAGAGCCCCGTCCGTATCGCCGCCCATTCCGGAACGCCGGTCGCATCGTCGAGGTAGACCTCGTCGATGGTGCCGATCTTGGTTCCGTGGCGGTCGAACGCCTTGCGGCCGATCAGGTTGCGCGGATCGACATCGGTCTGCACGGTCCCTCCAGCTGGTCGCAACTCGTTGTTATCCCCTACGAAAGAGCAGTTTGGTGATGACGGCCACTCGAGGGATCCGGCCAGGTCCGCGCTGGTAGGCTGGCAAGCGGCTGCTGACCCCGCGCGGGAGAGTCCTCCGACCCCGTCGGAGGCGCCGAAGGAGCAAATCCTCCCCGGAATCTCTCAGGCACACGTACCGCACGGGCGAGGTCACTCTGGAAAGCAGGGCGGGGTGTACTTTGTCCGCTCTCACCGACGGTGAAAGCCGGCATGTCCGCGATCGCGAGATCGTCCGGACCGGCCGGTGAAGCTCTCAGGTCGAGATGACAGAGGGGGAGGCCGACCGGGTACCCGCGCCGTGGTGCCCCTCGCAGGTCGCATCGACCAGGAGGCCTCCGCATGACCGCCAACCGTATCCCGCTCTCCCAGCTGGAGCAGGGGATCCCTTTCGAGCAGCGTCACATCGGTCCCGATGACGCCGCCCAGGCCAAGATGCTGGCACAGGTCGGCTACGGCTCGCTCGACGAGCTGACGGCCGCCGCGGTGCCGGACGTCATCAAGAGCGCCGAGGCGCTCGACCTCCCGGGCGCCCGTACCGAGGCCGAGGTGCTCGACGAGCTCCGCTCCCTCGCGGACCGCAACCAGGTCCTCGGCTCGATGATCGGCCTCGGCTACTACGGCACCTTCACCCCGCCGGTCATCCTGCGCAACGTGATGGAGAACCCGTCCTGGTACACGGCCTACACGCCGTACCAGCCGGAGATCTCGCAGGGCCGCCTCGAGGCCCTCCTCAACTTCCAGACGATGGTCGCCGAGCTGACCGGTCTGCCCACCTCCGGCGCCTCGCTGCTCGACGAGGGCACCGCGGCCGCCGAGGCCATGGCCCTCTCGCGGCGCATCGGCAAGGTCAAGAACGGCGTCTTCCTCGTCGACGCGGACACGCTGCCGCAGACCGTCGCCGTGATCGAGACCCGCGCCGAGCCGACCGGCGTCGAGGTCGTCGTCGCCGACCTGAGCGACGGCATCCCCGCCGAGATCGCCGAGCGCGGTGTCGTCGGTGTGCTCCTGCAGTACCCGGGCGCCTCCGGTGCCGTGCGCGACATCAAGCCGGTCATCGACCAGGCCCACGGGATCGGCGCGATCGTCACCGTCGCCGCCGACCTGCTCGCCCTGACCCTGCTGACCTCGCCCGGCGAGCTCGGCGCGGACATCGCCGTCGGCACCACCCAGCGCTTCGGCGTCCCGATGGGCTTCGGCGGCCCGCACGCCGGTTACATGGCCGTCCAGGACAAGCACGCCCGCTCCCTGCCGGGCCGCCTCGTGGGCGTCTCCGTCGACGCCGACGGCAACAAGGCGTACCGCCTGGCCCTGCAGACCCGCGAGCAGCACATCCGCCGCGAGAAGGCCACCAGCAACATCTGTACCGCCCAGGTGCTGCTCGCCGTCATGGCCGGCATGTACGCCGTCTACCACGGCCCCGACGGCCTGAAGACGATCGCGCGGCGCACGCACCGCTACGCGACCCTGCTCGCCGCCGGTCTCACCGCGGGCGGCGTCGAGCTCGTGCACGGCGCGTACTTCGACACCCTGACCGCGCGCGTCCCCGGCAAGGCCGGCGACATCGTGACCGCCGCCCGCGAGGCCGGGGTCAACCTGCACCTGGTCGACGCCGACCACGTCTCCCTCGCCTGCGACGAGACGACGACCCGCGCCCAGCTGGGCGTCGTGTGGGCCGCCTTCGGCGTGGACGCCGACATCGAGGCGCTGGACGCCGCCACGGCGGACACCCTGCCGGCCGGTCTGCTGCGCTCGGACGACTACCTGGCGCACCCGGTCTTCCACCAGTACCGCTCCGAGACCGCGATGCTGCGCTACCTGCGCAAGCTGTCCGACCGCGACTACGCGCTGGACCGCGGCATGATCCCGCTGGGCTCCTGCACGATGAAGCTCAACGCGACGACGGAGATGGAGCCGGTCACCTGGCCCGAGTTCGGCCAGCTGCACCCCTTCGTCCCGGCCGAGCAGGCGCAGGGCTACCTCACCCTCATCCGTGAGCTGGAGGAGCGCCTCGCCGAGGTCACCGGCTACGACAAGGTCTCCCTGCAGCCGAACGCCGGCTCCCAGGGCGAGCTCGCGGGTCTCCTCGCGGTCCGCGGCTACCACCGGGCCAACGGCGACGAGCAGCGCACCGTCTGCCTCATCCCGTCCTCCGCGCACGGCACGAACGCGGCCTCCGCGGTCATGGCCGGCATGAAGGTCGTCGTCGTCAAGACCGCCGACGACGGTGAGGTCGACGTCGAGGACCTGCGCGCCAAGATCGCGCAGCACGCCGACGAGCTGGCCGTTCTCATGATCACGTACCCGTCGACGCACGGTGTGTTCGAGGAGCACGTCGCCGACATCTGCGGGGCCGTGCACGACGCCGGCGGCCAGGTCTACGTCGACGGCGCGAACCTGAACGCGCTGGTGGGTCTCGCCAAGCCGGGTCACTTCGGCGGCGACGTCTCGCACCTCAACCTGCACAAGACGTTCTGCATCCCGCACGGCGGCGGCGGTCCGGGCGTCGGCCCGGTCGGTGTGCGCGCGCACCTCGCCCCGTACCTGCCCAACCACCCGCTGCAGCCCGCCGCCGGTCCCGAGACGGGCGTCGGCCCGATCTCGGCCGCTCCGTGGGGCTCGGCGGGCATCCTGCCGATCTCGTGGGCGTACGTGCGACTCATGGGCGGCGAGGGGCTCAAGCGCGCGACCCAGGTCGCCGTGCTCTCCGCGAACTACATCGCCAAGCGGCTCGAGCCGCACTTCCCGGTGCTCTACACCGGGCCGGGCGGGCTCGTCGCGCACGAGTGCATCATCGACCTGCGCCCGCTGAGCAAGTCGACCGGCGTCAGCGTCGACGACATCGCCAAGCGGCTCATCGACTACGGGTTCCACGCGCCGACCATGTCGTTCCCGGTGGCGGGCACCCTGATGATCGAGCCGACCGAGAGCGAGGACCTCGGCGAGCTGGACCGGTTCTGCGACGCGATGATCGCCATCCGCGGGGAGATCGAGAAGGTCGCCGCCGGTGAGTGGCCGGCCGACGACAACCCGCTGCGGAACGCTCCGCACACCGCCGGGATGCTCGGCGGGGAGTGGGCGCACGCGTACAGCCGGGAAGAGGCTGTCTTCCCGGCCGGGGTCGAGGCTTCGGACAAGTACTGGCCGCCGGTCCGGCGGATCGACCAGGCGTTCGGCGACCGGAACCTGGTGTGCTCCTGCCCGCCTCTGGACGCCTACGAGGCGTAGTGGCCGAGGGGTGCTGCGCGGCCGGCCGTTTCGTGGTGGTCGGTCGCGCAGTGCCTCGCGCCCCTGTTCGGGGCTAGGCCGCCTTCACCACCGGGCTCAGGGGGCGGTGGGGGGCGATGATGGTGCCGTTGGGCAGCAGTTCGCCGGTGTCCTCGAAGAGGAGGACCCCGTTGCACAGGAGGCTCCAGCCCTGCTCAGGGTGGTGGGCCACAGGGTGTGCGGCCTCCCTGTCGGCGGAGTCTGCTGACGGGCACGGTGGCTGGTGCTGGCACATGGAAGGGATCTTTCGCTGCGAAGTGATCTCGATGACGGTGTTGCTGTCCGTGCTGTTGGTGCTGCGGCTCGAAGGCTTGTTCATGGCCGCCCCCCGTTTTCAGTCGGTCCGGAACCCAGTGTTGCCCTGCGGGCGTCGATCCGCAGGTATTTCGTAGCAGCGGTCCTCACTGGAAGAGGACGCATCACCCGTGCGGGCGGTTCAGGCCAACAGCACTGTCACTTCGGATGGTTCGGGGTGGCCTGACCGGGCTAGTCCGGTCGGGCCACCCGGGTGCGCGGCCGGGATCAGGCGACGATCGCCGCCGGGGTCAGCCGGTGCGTGAGGACCGGGAGCAGCTCGGCGACGCGGTGCGGCCGGTGGGCGGCGATGCCCGGCGGGGCCGGCGCCAGCGGAACCAGGATGTCGTCCGCCGCCGGATGCCCCGTCGCGGGGTCGGCGGCCGGGTCACCGTGCAGCCACAGGGTCAGCATGTAGAGCTCCGGCACCGAGAGCAGCCGGGGCTGGTGGTGCGGGGCGAGGGCCTCGGCCTGCCGCAGGGCGCGCTCGGTGGCCGTGACGTACGGGCCCTCGAAGAAGTGCGAGAACGCCCAGCCGTCCGGGGTGAGCCGGGTGTCGGCGGCGGCCACCGCGCGCTCGCCGCAGCGGATGAGGAAGCGCCAGCCGGTGAGCCGGGTGCGCGAGGGCCCGGTCGCCTCGGTGACCTGGTCCAGGACGTGGACCGGCAGCGGGAGTTCCGGGCGGACGGGGCCCTGGGCGGCGCGCAGGGACGGGGTGCGGGCCTCGCGGACGGCGGTGGGGGAACCGAGGGCCGCGAGGACGGTACGCAGGGCGGGCGCGGGAGCCGGCGGGACGTGCAAGGGCATGGTGGGTCGCCTCTCATTCGACAGGCACGTGCTTCGAGGGCGGTGCAGGACGAGCGGACAGCGCTGTCCGCTGCGCGGTGCACGAGGGATGCGCGGGGCAGAGCGGGCGGGGGCCTGTGCCGCGGGCGCGCGTCTCTGTCTCGTCCGCGGAGTTTATACGACGCGTGTTCGGACAGGGTTTCCTCTAGCACGCACCGGAGTTTCCGCAAGATGTCATTCGGCCGCGCTCCCCGAGGTGAAACACGGATTTCCTCCCGATTTTCCCGCCGCCGACTCGCCGCCGTATCCGCGTGACCTCGGATTTCGCCGGGTGGGCGGTCGGCCCATTCTCGCCGGTCTTTATCACCGGGGCGCCGGATGGCCGTCCGGATGACCCATCATCGATCGGTCGCATGCCCGCGGAATGTGCCGGAGAGTGGTCGTGGAGAGCCTAATGCCCCGGCGGTCCGCGTGGGGCGTTGTCGATCACATCGCTGGGCATCATCCCCCGAGACATGCGGCCGGTGTGCCGGGCTGTCGACGCGAGGAGGGACGCTTCCATGGGGGAGAAGGTCGTTGCGGGCGCGGTCGATCTGGCCGACCGGCTGCGGTACCGCGAGAAGCTCAAGGAGTGTCTGGCGGGGCTCGGGCGGCTGCTGGACGAGAAGCGCTTCGACCGGCCCAGGAATCTCATGGGACTGGAGATCGAACTGAATCTCGCGGGTTCCGACGGGCTGCCGAGAATGATGAATGCGGAAGTTCTCAAGAGGATCGCGAGCCGTGATTTCCAGACCGAACTCGCGATGTTCAATCTCGAAGTGAACATCGCCCCGCACCCGTTGGGCGGCCGTGTTCTCGACCAGCTCGCCGAAGAACTGCGCACCGGGCTCGGCTATGCGCACCGCAAGGCCAACGAGGTCGACGCGGGCATCGTGATGATCGGCATTCTGCCGACGCTCGCCGCCGGTGATCTCGTCTCCGCGAACCTGTCGGACGTGGACCGCTACACGCTGCTCAACAACCAGATCCTCGCCGCCCGCGGCGAGGACTTCGCGCTCGACATCGAGGGCGTCGAGCGGCTGACCTGCACCTCGTCCTCGATCGCGCCCGAGGCGGCCTGTACGTCGGTGCAGCTGCACCTCCAGGTCACGCCGGGCCGCTTCGCCGCCGTGTGGAACGCGGCGCAGGCCGTCGCCTCCGTGCAGATCGCGCTCGGCGCCAACGCGCCGTTCCTGTTCGGGCGCGAGCTGTGGCGGGAGTCGCGGCCCCCGCTCTTCCAGCAGTCCACCGACACCCGCCCGCCCGAGCTGAAGGCCCAGGGCGTGCGGCCGCGCACCTGGTTCGGCGAGCGGTGGATCGAGTCGGCGCACGACCTCTTCGAGGAGAACCTGCGGTACTTCCCGCCCCTGCTGCCGATCCTCGACGAGGAGCGGCCCCTGGAGGTCCTCGACCGGGGCGGCGTCCCGGGCCTCGCCGAACTCGTCCTGCACAACGGCACCGTGTACCGCTGGAACCGGCCCGTGTACGGGGTCGTCGACGGCGTCCCGCACCTGCGCGTGGAGAACCGGGTGCTGCCCGCGGGCCCCACGGTCACCGACGTCATCGCCAACGTCGCCTTCTACTACGGAGTCGTCCGGGCGCTCGCCGAGGACGCGCGGCCCGTGTGGTCGCGGCTGTCGTTCGACGCGGCCGCCCGCAACTTCGACGCGGCCTGCCGGTACGGGATCGAGGCGCGCCTCGAGTGGCCGCGCCGGGGCCGGTTCGGTGGCACCGAGCGGATCGAGGCCGTCACGCTCGTCCAGGAGGAACTGCTGCCGCTCGCGGCCGCCGGGCTCGACGCCTGGGGCGTCGAACCCGCCGACCGGGACCGCTATCTCGGCGTCATCGAACAGCGCTGCGCCCTGCGCATGAACGGCGCCGAGTGGCAGGCTGCGACGTACCACAAGGCACGCGAGAGCGGGCTCGGGCGGGACGCGGCGCTCGCCGCGACGACCCGCAGGTACTGCGAGCTGATGCACCGGGGGGAGCCGGTGCACACCTGGCCCGTCGGGCTGCCGGAGCCCGCGGTGACGCTCGGCTGACGGCGCGGCGAGCGGTACGGGCGGGCGCCGGGACGGCGTCGGAACCGGTCAGTTGGTCCTGGCGCCGGCCTTGATGATCGCGTTCAGGATGACCTCCTGGATGTCGGCCGGGTCGTTGACCAGGTGCCCGGAGCCGCCGGTGGCCGCGGCGATCTGCTCGATCTCGTCCTTGTCGGTGTCCGGGCCGACGGCGATTGCGATGAGGGGGACGGGGTGCTCCGGGTCCGACAGCTCCTCGAGGCGGCTGATCAGGTTGCTGCGCGAGATCGACCCGGGGTCCTCGTTCTTGCCGTCGGTGACCACGACCAGGGCGTTGAACTTCCCGTTCTTGTACCCGGAGGTCGCCTCCTGGTAGGCGGCCAGCGTCGTGTCGTAGAGGCCGGTGGCGCCGTCGGGCACCGGCTGCAGCGAGGAGAACGCCGCGTTCAGCCGGTCGAGTTGGGTGCCCGCGCCCTTGCGGTCGCCGAGCCGCTCGGTCGGCACCAGCCGCTTGTAGTCGCGGTTGCCGTCCAGGTGAGTGGAGAACTCCCACAGGCCGATCTCGTCCTCCGGCGTGAACGTCCGCAGCGCGGCCAGCATGGAGGCCTTGGTGACCTCCATGCGGGACTGGCCGCGGTTCGGCACCACGTTGCCCATGGAGCCGGAGGCGTCGACGACCGTGGTGAGGCGCGCGCTCTGCACCGTGATCGTCCACATGCCGAGGGTCTGCTCGACCTGCTCGTCGGTGGCCGGATCCGCGCTGGGTTCCGCGTACGGCTGCGGGGAGCGGCCGCCGGCCTGCGCCGCGACCGTCTCGGGCGAGCTGGTGTCCTCGGTGCGGAAGCCGTGTCTCTCCATGATCGAGCGGCCGTCCGGCGCCGACAGCAGCGTCATGAAGCGCAGGGCGGCCCGGCTCTCGTCGGTGGTCAGGGCGGACTCGTCGACCAGGGAGAAGGGGTAGTCCAGGGCGGGGGAGCCGTCCTTGGGGTAGAAGAGGTCGAGGGCGCCGGCGTCGCCCACCTCCGCGTTGTGCGTGAACGCGGCCTGCTCGGACACGATCAGCGCCTCGTTGCGCCGCGGGTTGCCGGCCTCGGTGCCGGAGGAGTCGCGGGCCACCGTGTCCATCAGCTGCCCGTCGTTGTCGGACGTGCGCTGGGAGAGGACCTTGGCCATGGCGGCGGCCTCGGTGCCGTCGCCGTCGCCCGACTTCTGCGCCGCCGCGGACAGCTTGGTCAGGGCGAGCAGGCCCGTCGCGCTGCGGGCCGGGTCGGCGGCGCCGAGGCGTACGGTGTCCCCTTCCATGGCTGCGCCGGTCAGCTCGGTCCACGAGTACGTCTTGTCCGGCCAGCCGAAGGACTTCGCGGCCGAGGGGACCATGCCCACGCCGATCGGCGAGGAGGCGAAGTTGCCCGCGGCCGTGACCGGGACCGCCTTGGAGTTCTGCGTCACGCGCTTGATCCACAGGCTCGAGTCCGGCACCCACACCTGGAAGTCGGCCCGGTCGCCCCGGCGCCGCAGCGTCTCGGCGACCTTGTACGAGTCGCTCGCGGTGACCGTGATGTCGAGGCAGTTGCCGTCCGAGGTGACCTGCTGCTCGTGCGCGCGGTCGGCCGCGTCGCGCAGCGCGGGGGCGACGTCGGGCGAGGCCATGATGCCGAGGCTCACCGACCCGTCGCACGAGTCGCCGATGCCGAGCAGATCACTGCGGATCGCCAGGGCCGTGCCTGCCGCTACGACGAGGACGAGGGCCGTCGCGATGGCCACCGTGCGGCCGCGGGACCGCGGCCGGGGGTCGGCGGTGGCCGACCCGTACCCGTCGGGCATGCTGCTGTGACGTCCCATGGCGGTGGTGCCCCTCCCTGAGCCATAAAGGCAGTTGCGATATAAGCGGTGATGCGAGGGCGGGCAGGGGTGCGCCGGTCTGCGGCGCTCCGCCCCCCTCGGCCTGTCGCGCGCGATCTTCGTACCTGCATTCGAGACCCTAGCGGTGCGGCGTGAGGGATGAGGCGGGATTACTGAACTGGCGTCAAGAGTGCAGGTGGAGGCAGTACAGGTGGCCGATTCTTTTCCCGGCGAGGGCCCTTCGCGACGAATTCTGCGGAGCGAGACGCTGATCGTTCTGGGGCTTTCGCTCGGTGCGAGCGGGGTGTCCGCGCTGATCAGCTTTGTCGGATCGGTGACCAAACCGGGCGGTCTGAAGGACCAGGCGGCGACGCTCAACGCCTCCGCGGCGCCGGGGCGCCCCTGGCTTGATCTGGCCTGGCAGTTGTTCGGGATCGCGAGCGCTCTCGTGCCCGTCGTGCTCGTCGCGCACCTCCTGCTGCGGGAGGGCGAGAGCCTGCGCGTGATCGGCTTCGACCGCACCCGGCCGTGGTTCGATCTGGCGCGCGGCGCCGGGGTCGCCGCCGTCATCGGCAGCACCGGCATCGCCTTCTATCTCGCCGCGCGCGGCCTCGGCTTCAACCTGACAGTGGTGCCCGAGGCGCTGCCCGACGTGTGGTGGAAGTACCCCGTACTGATCCTTTCCGCGGTGCAGAACGCGGTGCTGGAAGAGGTCATCGTCCTCGGGTATCTGCTGCGCCGGCTCGGCCAGTTGGGCTGGACACCGGGTCAGGCGCTGATCGCCTCGTCCGTGCTGCGCGGCTCGTACCACCTGTACCAGGGCGTCGGCGGCTTCTTCGGGAACGTCGCGATGGGCGTCGTCTTCGCGCTGCTGTACCGGCGGTGGGGGCGGGTCGGGCCGCTGGTCGTGGCCCATTCCCTGCTCGACATCGGCGCGTTCGTCGGGTACGGCCTGCTCGCCGGCAAGGTCGACTGGCTCCCCACCGCCTGATCCTCCGTCAGGCGTGCAGCTCACCCTCCACGACGGTCACCGCGTGGCCGGTGAGCAGGGTCCGCTCGCCCCGCAGGCCGACGCGGACCAGGCCCGTACGGGCCGAGGCCTGGAGGCCGGTGAGGTCGTCGCGGCCGGTCCTGGCGGCCCAGAACGGGGCGAGCGCGGTGTGCGCGCTGCCGGTGACCGGGTCCTCGTCGATGCCGACGTTCGGGAAGAAGCAGCGGGACACGAAGTCGTAGCCCGCGGCGGGGTCCTCGGCGAGCGCGGTCGCGATCACCCCGCGCCGTGAGCCCCGGGCCAGCGCGGCGAGGTCCGGCGCCAGGTCCCGTACCGCCTGCTCGTCGGCCAGTTCGACGAGCAGGTCGCCGATCGCGTCGCCCGTGTCGTGCGCCGACACCGGCCGTACGCCGAGTGCCTCGGTGATCGCGTGGGGGACCGGCTCCTCGGTGAGGGGCGCGGTCGGGAAGTCGAGGGTGATCGATCCGTCCGGGTGCGGGGTCGCGACCAGGAGGCCGCTGCGCGTGGCGAACCGTACGGGCCCCTCGGTCGCGCCCGTCGTGTGCAGCACGTGGGCGGTGGCCAGTGTGGCGTGCCCGCACATGTCGACCTCGGTGGTCGGGGTGAACCAGCGCAGCGCCCAGTCGGCGGCGCCGCCCTCGGGCAGCGGATGCGCGAACGCGGTCTCCGCGTGATTGACCTCCCGGGCGACGTGCTGCATCCACACGTCCTCGGGAAAGGCGTCGAGCAGCAGCACGCCGGCGGGGTTCCCGGCGAAGGGGCGGTCGGTGAAGGCGTCGACGATACGAATGATCATGCCGCCGACGGTAGCGGTCGGGGGTTCCCTTTGGGCGAGGAGCAAGGGATTGCCTTCCGATCGCTTCCGATATATCGTCGAGACATCGCGATCGATTGAAGATCGCGATAACGAACAGACATGTCGGACAGGGACAGGGAAGGACTGATGGACATGCATACGCAAGGACACGACCACGAGCACGGACACGGGCACTGCGGACCCGGTCACCACGGCCGGGGCGGCTTCGAGGGGCGGCGCGCGTTCGGGCCGTTCGGCCCGGGGTTCGGGCCCGGTCCCTGGGGTGGACGCGGGGGTCGCGGCGGTGGTCCGCGCGGGCGGGCGCGGCGCGGTGACGTACGGGCCTCGATCCTGGCGCTGCTCAAGGACCGCCCGATGCACGGCTACGAGATGATCCAGGAGATCGCCGAGCGCAGCGGCGGCGCGTGGAAGCCCAGCCCGGGTTCCGTCTACCCGACGCTGCAGCTGCTCGAGGACGAGGGCCTGATCGCCAGCGCGAGCGAGGGCGGCAAGAAGCTCTTCTCGCTCACCGACGACGGGCGCACCGCCGCCGAAGAGGGGCCCGACGCTCCTTGGGAGGAAGCGGGCCGCGGCGTCGACTGGGACGCGATGAACGAGATCCGGCAGGCCGGCTTCGGTCTGATGGAGGCGTTCGGCCAGGTCTGGAAGACCGGCAGCAAGGAGCAGCGCGAGAAGGCGCTGTCCGTGATCAACGAGGCGCGCAAGAAGCTGTACCTGATCCTCGCCGACGAGGACTGATCCCCGTGCGGGATGGTCAGGAGGACGGTAGAGCGTCGAAGAGGCGCCCGCACCGATCGGTACGGGCGCCTCTTCATGTGCGTACGCGGGTGGATGCGCGCGGGGTCAGACCACCAGGCCGTTCAGCTTGCGCAGCGACTCGTTGAGCGCGGCCGTCGCCGAGTCCTTGAGCTTGCCCGCCATCAGCGAGACCGCCGCGCCGGTGAACTCCCCGTCGATGCGGACCGTCGTCGCCGCCCCGTCCGGGGTGAGTGTGTAGCGCGTGCCGACGTTGACGCCCATCGGGCCCTTGCCGCGGATCGCGAGGGTGCGGGCGTCCTCCAGGTCCTCGATGGTCCAGGTGACCTCGGCCGGGAAGCCCATCAGCTTCATGTTCTCCTCGAACTGCCCGCCGACCTCGAGCGAAGCAGGGCCACCCTTGGGGAAGCTGGTGTGCGTCGCGTTCCACTCTCCGTACTTGGAGAAGTCCGTGAGCTGTGCCCACACCTTCTCGGCGGGTGCCTCGATGCGTGCTTCCGCGCTGACTTCGGCCATGAGGCCACCCCTTTGAGTCGAGAGCCCGACGGGCTGCGGTGTCGCGTCGTCGCGGAACGTAGCCGCGTGGCCTCGAACATTCAATACTGATGAACCGTCAGAAATTCAAGAAATTCACCGGGAACGTCTCGGTCAGCCCACGCGTTCGATCCGCGCCGCGTCGAAGAGGTCGTACGCGCGCGGATGCGGACCCTCGTCGTGGCAGTGCCAGGCGTCCCAGAACAGGTCGGCGGGCAACGCGTCGTCCGGGGCGTACACCCGGTACACGTACTGCCTGCCGTCGACCGCGGGCAGGGCGACGTGCCAGCTCCTGCTCTCCATACAAGAAACGGACGATCCAGTGGTGCAAGCGGTTGCGCGGCGGCAAGGCGGCGCGCTTCCCTTGCGGCGAGAACGGCCGGATCTCATCCCTGAGGAGGAGGGTTCGGCGGGGCGTGCCCACCTTGTGTCGGACGCGAAGATGCTTCCCCTCGGCGATGTTCCGGCGGATCAGGCCTGATGGGGTGAGGTACGTGCACAGTTCTCCCCCGTCCGGCACCGCCTCGTGCGGCCCTCTCGAAGACGATCCCGTGGACGCCCCGCTCAGCGACGAGCTGATTCTGGCCGTCGCGGGAGCCCGGCGGCGTGCGCTGCGCGACGCCGACCGGCAGATCGACACCGCTCATCTGCTGCACTCGCTCCTGGAGTCGGACCCCGCCGTGCGCGCGGCCTGCGGCGACGACGGGCACCTCGCCCGGCTGCTCGGCTATCTCGTCCAGCGCAGCATCGGCTACGGGCTGCGCTGGCAGGGCTCCGTCGAGGACTCCGGCGCGGTGCCGGTCGTGCGCGGCGTCCCCGGCTGGTCCCCCGTGGCGGCCGCCGCGATGTGCGCGGGCGCCGAGCGCGCCGCTGCGCGGGGCGGCGGCCCGGCCCGGGGCCTCGACGTGCTCGCGGCGCTCACCGACGACCCGGAAAGCCGCGCCGTCGAGGTGCTCGGCCGGGCCGGCATCGATGTCCAGGACCTGCGCCGGAGGCTGAACTGACGCCGCGTCGCAGGTCATCGGCGTCCGTCCTGTGAGACAGGGGTCATCGGGGGTGACGGTCCTGACGGTCCCTGTCATGATGTGCCGGTGCATGGGTCAACTGAGTCTCAGGTCGGTCCGGGGACGAGTGCGCGCGGAATGGGTCTGGGCCTCGCCCTCGCCTCCGCGCTCGCGTTCGGCGGTTCGGGGGTGGCGGCCAAACCGCTGATCGAGGCGGGTCTCGATCCGCTCCACGTGGTGTGGCTGCGGGTCGCGGGCGCCGCGCTCGTCATGCTGCCCGTCGCCTGGCGGCACCGCGCGCTGGTGCGCCGGCGCCCCGCGCTGCTCGCCGGGTTCGGTCTGCTCGCCGTCGCCGGCGTCCAGGCCTGCTACTTCGCGGCGATCTCCCGCATCCCCGTCGGCGTCGCCCTGCTCATCGAGTACCTGGCGCCCGCGCTCGTCCTCGGCTGGGTCCGCTTCGTCCAGCGCAAGCCCGTGACCCGGGCCGCCGCGCTCGGTGTCGTCCTCGCCGTCGGCGGTCTCGCCTGCGTCGTCGAGGTGTGGGCCGGACTCAGCTTCGACGTCCTCGGCCTGCTTCTCGCGCTCGGCGCCGCCTGCTGCCAGGTCGGCTACTTCGTCCTGTCCGACCAGGGCAGCGACGCCGGCGAGGAGGCCCCCGACCCGCTCGGCGTCATCGCGTACGGGCTGCTGATCGGAGCCGTGGTGCTCACCGTCATCGCCCGGCCCTGGGGCATGGACTGGTCGCTGCTCGCCGGGGACGCCTCGATGAACGGCACCGCGGTGCCCGCCTGGCTGCTGCTCTGCTGGATCGTCCTGCTCGCCACCGTCGTCGCCTACGTCACCGGTGTCGTCGCCGTACGGCGGCTCTCCCCGCAGGTGGCCGGCGTCGTGGCCTGCCTGGAAGCGGTCATCGCGACCGTGCTCGCCTGGGTGATGCTCGGCGAACACCTCTCCGGGCCGCAGCTGTTCGGCGGGGCCGTGGTGCTCGTCGGCGCGTTCATCGCGCAGTCCTCCAAGCCGGCGGCGACCGAACCGCCGCAGGTCACCGAGCCGGAAACGGCGTTGTCCCGGTCGGGGAGCGCCGTCTAGGGTGGCGATCATGCACGCACACGCACTCGTCCTGCCGCCTCCAGCCGCGTAGGGCCCCGCCGGCGGGCGTCGATCCACGGACCTTTCCGTCGGATCCGCCCGCCCCGGGCCCTGCGCGGGCAGTGAGCCGCACTTCTCCACGGGAACCGGTCGTCACCGGATCCCGCGCCCGGGCGTCCCCGGGCGGGTCACGGCTGCCCGCGATCGACGGTCCGTGTCCCTGGCCCCTGATTCTTTCCTCGGGGCCGTTCTCCGTGGAGTGCCACGTGTCGCAAGCCGTGTCGGGCAGTGCTGCCCGTTCCCTCGAATCCTCCGGATCTTCCGAATCCTCCGGATCTCCCGAATCTCCTGAAGCCGTCCTGTCCGTCGCCCGCGGTCTGATCTGCCTGGTCGTCGCCGGGCTCGCCTGGGGCACCGCCGGTGCCGCCGCCTCGCTCGTGTTCCGCGTCAGCGACCTCGGGCCCTCGGCCCTGTCGTTCTGGCGGTGCGCGGGCGGGCTCCTCCTGCTCCTCGTCGTCCGGGTGCTGCGCCGCAGGCCCGCTCCCGCCTCCGCGACCCCCGAGCCGCGCGGCCGCAGAACCGTCCGGATCGTCGTGCTCGGACTGGCCCTCGCCGTGTTCCAGACCGCCTACTTCGCGGCGGTCGCCGCGACCGGGCTCGCTGTCGCCACCGTCGTCACGCTCGGCGCCGGTCCCGTACTGATCGCGCTGGGGGCACGGGTCGCGATGGGGGAGCGGCTCGGCCGGAGCGGCGTGTTCGCCGTGGGCGGCGCGCTGTGCGGCCTCGCCGTGCTAGTCCTCGGTTCGGGCGGCGCCGCCGTCCGCCCCGCCGGCGTCCTGTGGGCGCTGGCCTCGGCCTCCGGGTACGCCGTGATGACCCTGCTCACCCGCTGGTTCGGCCGCTCCGGGCGGGCCGGCGACCAGCTCGGCACGACCGTCGGCACCTTCGCCGTGGCCGCACTCGCGCTGCTGCCGTTCGGCGCGGCCGAAGGGCTCGTCCCGCACACCGGGCACCCGGGTGAGGTGCTTCTGCTGCTCCTGTACATCGCGTCGGTGCCGACCGCGCTCGCCTACGGGCTGTACTTCGCGGGCGCGGCCGTCGTACGGGCCGCCACCGTCTCCGTGATCATGCTGCTCGAACCGGTCGGCGCGGCCCTCATCGCCGTGACCCTGCTCGGCGAGCGGCTGACGGGCGCGACCGTGGCGGGCACCGCCGTGATGCTGACGGCCGTTGTCGGCCTCGCGGCGGCGGAGTCCCGCACCCCGGTCCACAAAGGTGGCTGATCCACCGATTTTCTGCTACTCGGGGTACACCGCCCTGACCTGCACCTTCTAAGCACCGTCTAAAAACGGTGTCGGTCCGGCTCCCGCTGGATGGAACACCGTGTGGTGCCGCGCCGCGTCGAGGCCCTGTGATGTCCGCTACATGTCGCCGGCGGCCGCCGGTGGACGTGGCTCCCCATCACTCCGGCCCGGGCGGCGCGGTAGGGAGGTCACGGGCGGGTGGACCCGGCCCCGACCTCCGGCGGCGGATCTCCGTTCAGGCCATCCCGAAAGGATCCGACGATGGTCTCCTCCCCTCTGGGCGATCCGACCGCCGGTGCCGCAGGCGCCGACCGCGCCGTCGACGAACGATGGACGCCCCGCCTCATCGTGTCGCTGCTGTCGATCGTGCTCCTGCTCGAGATGCTCGCGATCAGCTACATCATGATCGCGACGGCCATGCCGTCCATCGCCCAGCACTACCGCACGACGCAGGGCGCCTGGCTGCTCACCGCGTTCCTGCTCGTGGGCGCGGTGGCGGCGCCGCTCGTCGGCAAGCTCGCCGACCTCCACGGCAAGCGCAGACTGCTGGTCGGCTGCATCGCGGTCTCGATCGCCGGGTCGCTCGTCTCGGCCGTGGCGCCCAGCTACGGGATCATGATCCTCGGCCGCGCGCTCACCGGGCTGCTCGTCCCGTGTCTGTTCCTCAGCTACTCGCTCATCCGCGACGTCTTCCCGCCCCGGACCGTCCCCCTCGCCGTCAGTATCGCGACCAGCGGCATGGGCATCATCGCCATCCCCGCCCCGTTCATCACCGGCTGGCTGATCGACGACTTCGGCTTCCGCAGCATCTTCTGGTTCTGGGTCATCGCCCTCGTCGTCCTGGGCGCGATGATCCTGCTGACCACGCAGGAGAGCGCGGTGCGCCTGCGCTCCCGCCTCGACCTCGTCGGCGCGCTCCTGCTCGGCGCGGGCGTCGCGGGTGTCCTCGTCGGCGTCAGCTTCGGCCCGGCCTGGGGCTGGACCGCCGGCTCCACCCTCGCCTACCTGATCGGCGGCGTCGTGCTCCTCGTCGCGTGGCTGGTCAGCTCCGGCGCGGTCCGCGAGCCGCTGATCGACATCAAGGTGCTGCGCCGGCGCTCGGTGGCGTTCACCGTCACCGCCGCCGGGTTCATGTACGGCGTCAGCGGCCTGTTCACGATGCTGCTGCCGATGCTGGTCATGACGCCCGCGGCCCTGGGGCTCGGCTACGGCTTCGGGGTCGACGCCGAGGGCACCGCCGTCTTCCAGGCGCCGATCGGCCTGTGCACCGTCGTCGGCGGCGTGCTCGTCGGCGTGCTGGTCGGGCGCAACGCGCGGCCGCGCCTCATGATGGCCGCCGGCGGCGTCTCGGCGGGCCTGGGCTGCGCGCTCACCGCGTACGCGCACGACAGCCGGGGCCTGCTGATCCTGTTCTCGTGCCTCGTCGGACTGGGCATGGGCCTCGGCTACGCGGCCGTCCCGAACCTGCTCATCGAGGCCGTTCCACCGCAGTTGCAGGCCTCGACCGCGAGCATCGCGGGCGTGTTCCAGAGCGTGTTCCCCGCCGTCCTGCCGGTGATCGCCTTCACTGTCCTGAACAACTCGTACATCGCGCCGCTCTCGCCGGAGATCACGCGGGGCGCCGTGCTGTACACCAGCGACGGTTTCAAGGCCGCCTACCTGATCGCGGCCGGCGCCGCGGTCTGCTGCCTCGTCGCCGCGCTCGCCCTGCCGGCGCGCATCCGGCAGGTCGAGGTCCCGGTGCCGGAGCGGTCGGGGGCCGGATCGGCGGCCGGTGAGCCCGGCGCCACCGTGGTCGCGTGACGCCGGGGTCCGCGCCGGGCCGCTGACCGGAGCGGACCCTGCCGCTCAGGCGGAGCGCCGCCGCCGCTGCTGGGCCAGGGCGGCGGCGTCGCCCGGCGCCCCACGCTCCGCGAGGCCCGCCGCGATCCGGTCCTGCACCTCGTCCGGCTTGTGGCCCGCGTACTTGAACTTGGCGCGGACGCCGGTCACTTTGAGCCGCAGCCCACGGATACCCGGCAGCAGCCGCCCGTACGGGGCCTCGCCCGCCGCGGCCTCGGCGGACAGGCCGGGCGGCTGGAAGTGCGCCACCTGCCGGTTGAGCAGCTCCGCCTTCTCGTGCGGGTCGTCGACGACATGCGCGGTGCACCGGAGCTGGACCGCCGCGTAGACGCTCGTCGGCGTCCCGTGTTCGGCCGGGTCGCCGGGCAGCGCCTGCCAGGGGCCCGGCACGAACGCGTAGTCGTCGACGACGCTGAGCAGCACCTCGGGGCGCGCCTCCAGGGCACGCCACAGCGGGTTCGGCCGGGCGAGATGGCCGAGGACCTCGCCGCGCGCCGCGTCGTACGCGAAGTGCAACGGCTGGACGAACGGCGGCTCGCCGTCGGGTCCGTTGACCGCGAGCTGGCCGAAGTCGTGCCCGGCCAGCCAGTCCTGCCACTCCTGCTCGTCGCGGGCCGCGTCCCAGGGGTGGATCAGCATCACAGCTCCCGCAGGTACTTCGGGACCTCGATGCCGTCGGCCAGGTCGTCCGACGGGACGAGCGCGCCGTGGGTCCGCTGCACCGGGACGACGCCCGTCCAGTACGGCAGCTCCAGGTCCTCCGGCTCGTCGTTCGGGCCGCCGGTGCGCAGCTTCGCGGAGACCTCGGCCAGGTCGAGGCGGAGCACGGCGGTCGCGGCGAGCTCCTTGGCGTTCGCCGGGCGCGAGTCGGCGGAGCGGCCCGGTACGACGTGGTCGACCAGAGCGTCCAGGGCGAGGCGCTTCTCGTCGGGGTCGGTGACCTGGTGGGCGGTGCCGTGCACCACCACGGAGCGGTAGTTGATGGAGTGGTGGAAGGCCGAGCGGGCCAGGACCAGACCGTCGACGTGCGTCACGGTGAGACAGACCGGCAGGCCCGGGTCCTGCTGCCCGGCCATCCGCAGCGGGCGCGACCCCGTGGAGCCGTGCACGTAGAGCCGGTCGCCGACCCGCCCGTAGAGCGTCGGCAGCACGACCGGCGCCCCGTCGCGAACGAAGCCGAGGTGGCACACGTAGGCCTCGTCGAGTATCGCGTGCACCATCTCGTGGTCGTAGCGGGCACGCTCCTTGGAGCGCGTCGGGACCGTACGCTCGGTCGGCGCGTACGTGTCTTCGGCGGCGTCTTCGGCAGCGGTGGTGACGGGGGACTGCTCGGGGGCCACGCTCATGGTGCGAACTCCATTGCACTAGTGCATAATGTTGTTTGTGCTAGGAGAGTATCCGATCAGTGGGCGGCGTGCAGCAGACATTTCGGCGAGCGTCGAGCGGGCGGTGGCCGACGGCAGCCTCGAACCGGGGCAACTGCTGCCGCCGATGCGGGAGTTGGCGGAGCGGCTCGGGGTGAATCCCAATACGGTCGCGGCCGCGTACCGGACCCTGCGCGAGCGCGGGGTCATCGAGACGGCCGGGCGGCGCGGCAGCCGGGTCCGGCCCAAACCGGCCACGACCGCGCGCGAGAGCATCCGCGTGGACGTACCGGACGGCGTGCGGAACGTGTCGAACGGCAATCCGGACACGGCCCTGCTGCCCTCGCTCGTCGAGGCGTTCACCGCCGCCGCGCGGGCCGCCGACCGGGACCCTGTGCTCTACGGGGACGCGTCACTGGAGCCCGAGCTGGCCCGCGCCGCGCGGGCCGCGTTCGACGCCGACGGGGTGCCGGCCGGGCCGGTCGTCGTCGCGTCCGGTTCCCTCGACGCCATCGAGCGGGTGCTCGCGGTGCACCTCAGACCCGGCGACGCCGTCGCCGTCGAGGACCCCGGCTGGGGCAGCATGCTCGACCTCGTGCCCGCGCTCGGCCTGCGCATCGAGCCGGTCGGCGTGGACGACGACGGGCCGCTGCCCGGCGACGTGGCGCGGGCGCTGCACGGCGGGGCGCGGGCCCTCGTCGTCACCGACCGGGCGCAGAACCCGACGGGCGCGGCCGTGAGCGCGGCCCGCGCCGAGGAGCTGCGTGCGGTCCTCGCCGCCCACCCGGACGTGCTGCTCATCGAGGACGACCACGGGCACGGCATCGTCGACCTGCCGCTGCACCCGCTGGCGGGGGACACCCGCCCCTGGGCCTTCGTCCGCTCGGTCGCCAAGGCCTACGGGCCCGACCTGCGGCTCGCCGTGCTCACCGGCGACCCCGACACCGTCGACCGGGTGCGCGGCCGGCAGCGCCTGGGGCCCGGCTGGGTCAGCCGCATCGTCCAGCGGGCCGTCGCCGCGCTGTGGGCGGCCGGCGCGGTCGACGCGCGGGCCGTCTCGGCCTCGTACGGGCGGCGGCGTGACGCGCTGATCGCCGCGCTCGCCGCGCGGGGGATCGAGGCGCACGGGCGCAGCGGGATGAACGTGTGGGTTCCGGTGCCGGACGAGACCGGTGTCGTCGCCCGGCTGCTGCACGCGGGCTGGGCCGTGGCGCCCGGCGCCCGGTTCCGGATGAAGGCCGGGCCCGGGGTGCGGATCACCGTCTCCGGGCTGCGCGTCGAGGAGATCGACGCGGTCGCGGACGCGGTGGTCGACGCCGTGGGCCCGGCCCGCGGCACGGGCCGCTACGACTGAGCGCGGCCCCTGGACTGGGTGAGGGCCGCGCCCGCGATCACGATCAGCGCGCCGACCGGTGTCGACCAGTGCAGCGTCTCGCCGAGCACCGCGACACCGGCGGCGGTGGCGATGACCGGGATGAAGTACGTGACCATCTGCGCCGTCGTCGGCCCCACCTCGGCGACCAGGCCGTACTGGATGAGCACCGCGAGGCCCGTGCCGAGCGCGCCGAGCGCCACGATCGCGAGCAGCGGGACCAGTGAGAAGTGGGCCGGCCAGGACGTGAACAGCGGGGTCACGACGGCCAGTTGGACCGTGGCGACGAGCAGCTGGGCGCCGGTCATCGACAGATGGGAGTGGCCGGACGCCGCCAGTGTGCGCCGGACGTAGATCCAGCCGATCGGGTAGCTGAGCGAGGCGAGCAGGGCCATCGCCGTGCCCGTCACGTCCAGGCCGTGGAAGCCCTGCCACACGCCGAGGACCGTCAGGACGCCGAGGAAGCCGAGGCCGAGCCCCGCGACCCGGCGCCGCGTCGGCCGGTCCTCGGAGAGCGCGACCAGGGAGAGCACCATGCCCCACAGCGGCGATGTCGCGTTGCAGATCCCCGCCAGCGTCGACGGGATCGTCTGCTCGGCGAACGCGAACAGCGAGAACGGCAGCGCGTTCAGGAGGAACGCCGCCACCGTCAGATGCCCCCAGGTGCGGGCGCCGCGCGGCAGCCGCTCCCGCTTCACCGCCATCGCCGCCACGAGCACCAGCGTGCCGAACACGAGGCGGCCGAGCGTCACCTGGAACGGCGCGTACCCGTCCGTGCCCACCTTGATGAGCAGGAAGCTGAAGCCCCAGATGAGGGAGAGCGCGCCGAAGCGCAGGCGCCAGTCGAGGGCGCGGGACGGACCGGCGGCGGGTGCGGTCGTCGAAGTGCTGTCCGGAACGCTCCGGCGCGGGGTCACGGTGCTCATGGAGGCAAGCTTCGCGCGCGGCGTCCTCGTAGCACAAGCGAGAATTCTTGCGCGATATCGCTTAGCATCGCTTACATGTTGAACCTGGAGCGCCTACGGGTCCTCGACGCGCTCGCCCGGCACGGCTCGGTGAGCGGCGCCGCCGACGCCCTGCACGTCACGACGTCCGCCGTCTCGCAGCAGATGACCAAGCTGGAGCGCGAGGTCGGCCAGCAGCTCCTCGCCAAGCACGGGCGCGGCGTCCGGCTCACCGACGCGGGCCGGCTGCTGTCCGAGCACGCCGCGCGCATCCTCTCCCAGGTCGAGCTCGCCCAGTCCGACCTGGAGGCGCAGCGCGGCCAGGTGGCGGGGGAGCTGCGGATCGCCGCGTTCCCGACGGCGGCCCGCGGGCTGTTCCCCGCGGCCCTGTCCGCCCTGCGCGCCGAGCATCCGCAACTGCGCGTGCGCTCCCAGGAGCTGGAGCCCGAGGGCGGCGTCGCCGCGGTGGTGCGCGGCGACCTCGACCTCGCCGTCGTCCTCGACTGGTACAACAAGCCGATGCCGATGCCCGACGGCCTGGTCAAGGCGAGCATCCTCGACGACCCCGCCGACATCGCCATGCACGCCGGACACCCGCTCGCGGGCCGGACCGAGGTCGGCCTCGAGGACTTCGCCGACGACGAGTGGATCACCTGGGGTGAGGGCGAGTTCTGCCACGAGTGGCTGCTGTTCACCCTGCGCGCCCGGGGCGTCGAGCCGCAGGTCGGCCATCGCGCCGCCGAGACCCACACCCAGCTCGGCCTCGTCGCCGCGGGCCTCGGCGTCTGCGTCGCCCCGCTCCTCGGCCGCGACCCGATGCCCGAGGGGGTCGTCACCGTCCCCGTGCGCCAGAAGGTGCGGCGCCATGTCTACGTGGTCTGGCGCGCGGACGCGGACCGGCGCCCGTCGATCCGCGCGGCCGTCGAGGCCCTGCAGAAGGCGGGCGCCGACCTCGGGAGGATGGCGTCGTAGGACGGAACGGCCTAGCTCGCGGGTGACGGCATCCCGGGGAGTTTGCGGAAGTCCCAGGAGGCGATCTTGTCCGGGGTGAGCCGCGCCCAGGCGTGCCGCCCGTCGTGCACCATCTCGGACAGGCCGAAGTTCTTGTGCGCGAACAGCCTCTCCGGCGCGTCGAGTTCGGGACACGGCTCACCCGTGCGCGGGGACTCCCCGACGAACTCGATCCGGCCCGACAGCTCCACGCCGTGCAGCTCCCCGTACTCCTCACCCGCGTCGACCACGACGGCCACCCGGCCGTCGGCCCGCAGATCGGCCCAGCGCTTGCTGCGGTCGAGCGAGTAGAGCCACAGCGAGGTCCCGTCCCACAGGAACCAGAGCGGGCTGACGTGCGGGGTGCCGTCCGCGGACACGGTCGCCACCCGGCAGGTGCGCTGCTCGGTCAGGAACGCGTCCCGTTCCTCGGAGGTCATCATGATCCGGCGGCCCCGGCGCTGTGTGACGGCCATGTGCGCTCCCTCGAAGGCGGTTCAGTACTGCTGACGATGCGTCAGAAAGGCAGCATGCTGGGTCTTCCGCCGTCGCGCAATGGTGGCTAGGGTCGGCCGCCGGACACCGACCGGACCGCAGGGGGTCGCGCATGCCGTCGCAGGAGTTTCTCGCCGAACTGCTCGCCCCGCCCACCACGGTGCTGCTCACCGTGGAGTGCCAGCAGGGTGTGGTCGGCCCGGACAGCGCCCTGCCCGAACTCGCCGAACAGGCCCGGTCCTCGGGCGTCCTCGACCGGGTGGCCCTGCTCGCCGCCGCCGCGCACGAGAGCGGCGTGCAGGTCATGCACGCCGTCGCCGAGCGGCGGCCCGACGGGCGCGGGGCCAACCGCAACGGGCGGCTCTTCCGCGCCGCCGAGCGGCTGCCCGTGCAGCAGCTCACCGGCACGAAGGCGGTGCGCGTGGCCCCGCCGATCGAGGTCACCGACGAGGACCTCGTCGTACGCCGGCTGCACGGCCTCTCCCCGATCGCGGGCACCGACGTCGACCCGCTGCTGCGCAATCTGGGCTGCCGCACCCTCGTCGTCACCGGCGTCTCCGCCAACGTGGCGATCCCCAACGCCGTCTTCGACGCCGTGAACCTCGGCTACCAGGTCGTCGTGGCGAGCGACGCCGTCGCGGGCGTCCCCGCCGACTACGTCCCGGCGATGATCCGCAACACCCTCGCCCTGGTCGCGACCGTCGTCACGACCCAGGACGTGCTCACCGCCTGGAAGCGGCGCCCTACGCGAGGCTGATGGCGCCGCCGCTCGTCGTGATCTTCTTCTCGGCGAGCCCCTCGGTGGCCGGACCGTGCCGCACGCTGCCGTCCTCGATCGAGTACTTGCTGCCGTGGCACGGGCAGTTGATCGTGCCGCCCTCGACCGAGCTCACCGGACACTGCCGGTGCGTGCAGATGTTCGTGAACGCCTTGAACTCGCCCTTCTTCGGCTGGGTCACCACGACCCCGGCGTCGGCGAGGATCTTGCCCCCGCCCTCGGGGACCTCGCTCTCCTCGACGAGCTTGCGGCCGCCCGACGCGCCGCCCCCGTCGCCGGCGGGGGCCGAGACGCTGCCCGCCGGTTCGGACGCGCCGCCGTCCGAACCGCCGCACGCGCTGAGCGCCACGGCGATCCCGGCGGCGCCCACCGCCGCGACGACCACGCGGCGGGTCGGGGCGGGGCCGTGCGGTGCGGAGGACTCCTGCGAATCGGTCATGCTGTCGGTTCCCTTCGAGACGGGCGGGCCTGGATCCGTGGGGGGATCTCCCTCGGATACGGGGCCGGCGGCCGGAGCGTTCAACGCCTCGGAGATTTTCCGGGCTTTCAGCTCCGGGGTCCCGCACCGCGCAGCAGCGTGTCGATGATGCGAGCGGCGAGCGCGTCCGGATCGGCGCCCTCCGGCTCGTTGTGCAGGGACTCCCCGATGAGCGCGTAGTAGACCCGGCGCACCCACTCGAGGTCCGCCGCCTCGTCGATCAGCCGCTCGGCCCGCGCCCGCTCCAGCAGGGCGACACAGCTGCGGTCGATGCCCTCATGCACCGCGGCGGCCTCGCTGTCCGGCTCCGCCGGCAGCCCCAGGGCGAACGCCCAAGCCCCCTTGATCTGCAGCACGTTGGCCGTGATCCGGTGCATCGCCACCAGGGGCGGAGCGGTGTCCGGCCGGCCGTCGTCCACCGCGCGGGCGAGCTGGCGGGCGGCCGAGGACGCCAGCGCGTCGATCAGCGCCTGCCGGCTCGCGAACCGCCGGTGGATCGTCGTGCGGGCCACCCCCGCGGCCGTCGCGATCTGCTCCATGGAGGCCCCGGGGTCCTCGGCGAGCACCCGCTCGGCCGCCTCCAGGATCACGCGCACGCTGCGCTCCGCGTCCGCCCTCAACGGCCGCGCTGCCGTCTCACCCATCACGCCTCCCACAAGTCCACCTGGTCACGTAGACGATACAACTCCGAGGCGATGGCGACCTTAGATGGGACAAGGCTGTTGCAGTTCTACTGATTACTGCTACTTTCTCCTTCCAGTTGAGCCGGTTGGGTCAGTCGGGCCAGTCGGGCTCATCTGCCATTTGTCATCGGTCATCGGTCGAAGGAGAACACCGTGCAGAGCACCGCCCTTGTCACCGGAGCGTCGTCCGGCCTCGGCGCCGAGTTCGCCGTACAGCTCGCGGCCCAGGGACACGACGTCGTCCTCGTCGCCCGATCCGGCGACCGGCTCGCCGCCCTCGCCGAGCGGCTGACCGCCGAACACGGCGTCCACGCCCACGTGGTGGTCCAGGACCTCGCCGCGCCGGACGCCGCCCGCCGCGTCGCCGACCAGCTGGCCGCCCGCGGACTGAGCGTCGACCTCCTGGTCAACAACGCCGGCTTCGGCACGTGCGGCCGCTTCGAGGAGATCTCCGGCGAGCGCGACCACGACCAGCTCATGGTCAACGTCGTGGCGCTCGTCGACCTCACCCACGCCCTGCTGCCCGGCATGCTGGAGCGCGGCCGCGGCGCGGTCCTCAACGTCGCTTCCAACGCGGCCTTCCAGCCGTCCCCCTACTTCGCCGTCTACGGCGCGGCCAAGGCGTTCGTCCTCAACTTCGGCCTCGCGCTGCGCCAGGAGTACCGGGGCCGCGGCATCCGCGTGCTCACCCTGTGCCCCGGCCCCGTCGAGACCGCCTTCTTCGACGCCATCGGCACCCGCCGGGCCGCCGTCACCGGCTCCATGACCACCCCGGCGCCCGTCGTCCGCGCCGCGCTGCGCGCCCTGGAGCGCGACCGCGGTTACGTGGCCCCCGGTCTGAGCAACGCCCTGGGCGCCCACCTCACGCCGCGCCGCCCCCGCACGCTGGTCGCCGCCATCGCCGAGCGCATCACGCGCAAGGTCCTCGCCGACCCGGCCACTCCCGCGGCTCTCTCGGAGCGCGCGGCATGAGACCGGGACGTCGGCGCCGGACGGCTCCCGCCGGGCTCAGCTCTCCGGGCGCAGAAGGCCGCGCTCGTACGCCTTCCTGAGGTGCTGCGGTACGAGGTGGGTGACGCCGTCGACCGTCACCGGGACCAGGGGCGGGGTGCTCGCCTTCCACTGCGCGCGGCGGTGGCGGGTGTTGCTGCGGGACATCTTGCGCTTGGGGACGGCCATGAAGGTCCAATCGTGGGAGGGGCGGGACGGATCAGGTGGGGGTCAGCGGGCGGCGTAGGGGAGCAGGGCCATCTCGCGGGCGTTCTTGACGGCCGTGGCGATCTGCCGCTGCTGCTGCCGGCTGACGCGGGTGACGCGGCGGCTGCGGATCTTGCCGCGATCGGAAACGAACTTCCGCAGCAGATCGGTGTCCTTGTAGTCGATGTGGGTGATGCCGGCCGCGTCGAGCGGGTTCGGGCGGTTCTTGCGGGCGGGCGCGGGCTTGGCGGTGCGGGCCATGAGGTCTCCTCGGTGTGGTGGGGCGGGTCAGGCGGCGTCGAGCAGGTGGTCGAAGCCGGTGGGGCGCGGCAGGGCGGCCGGTCCGGAGGCGAGTTCGTCGTCGGTGAGCAGGCAGGAGTCGAGCAGCGAGAGCAGTCCCGTCCGGTCCAGGTCGGGTGAGGTGAAGACGAGGTGCTGGCAGCGGTCGCCGTGCTCGGGATGCCAGTCGAGGGCGGCCGCGGTGCGGCGTTCGGGCGGCATCAACTCCCAGGCGGCGTCCGGCAGCGCGGCCATCCAGGGGCCGGCGTTCTCCACGCACAGGGCGCCTCCTGCGGCGTCCCAGGCGAGCAGGCTGTCGGGCCGGTCGGCGAGCCAGAACCGGCCGCGGCTGCGGGCCGCGGCGCAGCACAGGTCCTCCAGGGCCTCGTAGAGGCGGCCGGCGTGGAAGGGGCGGCGGCGCTGCCAGACGAGCGTGCTGACGCCCTCCTCGTCGCAGTCGTGGGGGAGCCGGGCGCAGGCCGGGTGCTGAGCGGCGGCGGCCGCGCCCACGTCGAAACCGGCGAGCACGGCGCCGCCCAACTTCCCCGACGCCACCCGGACATGGGTCGCCGTCGGATGCAGCTGGCGCAGGAGCGCGAGGTCGTCGGGTCCGGCGTCCGGGCTGTCGGTGACGGCGAGGACGGGGGCGTACTCCAACTGTCGCGCGAAGGTGTCGGCGACCGTGCGCTGGTCCGTGGCGGCCGCGGCGAGCCCGGCGTCGGCGAGGTCGTCGCCGTTCGACAGGCAGGGCAGGACGAGGGCGGGGTCGACGGCGGTCAGCACGTTCGCGAGGCGGAACGCGTCGTGGCCGTGCGCGGCGACGACCTCGGCCATGGCGCGCGGCTCCACGGAGTCCCACAGCTCCACGACCGCGAGGCGGGTCAGTCCGCCGGCGGCCAGTCGCTCCAGCTCGGGCACCAGGTCCTCGCGCAGGGCGCAGCAGGCGCAGTTGTTGACGAGGGGCGTCTCGCCCCAGGCGGTCTCGCCCGTGGCGTCGCGGACGCTGCGGCGCACGGTGCCCGTCGGGCCCGCGGACAGGTCGTGGTGCAGGGCCACGCTGCCGGGCACCTCGTGCAGCAGCCGTTCGACCGCGGACCGACGGGCCTCGGCGTGCAGTCCGCCGACGACCACCACCGGCATCGGGGGTTCTTCGGTTGGGGTCATGGCGGGTAGCATACGACAATGATTTCCATTATCGGTAAGCCGATGGAGAGAAAGGCAGCACCCGCATGTCCGCACACTGTCAACTGACCGGCGCCCGGCCGGTCTTCGGCAAGAAGATCTCCCACTCGCACCGGCGCACCTCACGCCGCTTCGACCCCAACATCCAGAACAAGCGCTACTGGCTGCCCAGTGAGGGGCGGAGCGTCCGGCTGCGGCTCAGCGCGCGCGGCATCAAGACCGTGGACGTCATCGGCGTCGAGGCGGCCGTCGCCCGGATCCGGGCCCGAGGGGAGCGCGTCTGATGGCGAAGAAGAGCAAGGTCGCGAAGAACGAACAGCGCAAGCGAATCGTGGCCCGGTACGCGCTGCGCCGCGCGGCGTTGAAGGCCGTCCTGGCGTCCCCGCGCGCCACGGACGACGAGAAGTCCGCCGCCCGGACGGAACTGCGCCGCCAGCCCCGCGACGCGAGCGCGACCCGCGTCCGCAACCGCGACAGCGTCGACGGCCGCCCCCGAGGCCACCTCCGCAAGTTCGGCCTCTCCCGGGTGAACGTCCGCGAACAGGCCCACGCGGGCCACCTCCCCGGGGTGACCAAGTCCTCCTGGTAGCCCGGATACCGGGACGGAGCGGCGCGAGTGCGGCGCTCCGTCCCGGTGCGCGGACGGTCACCAGGTCGCTCCACCGATGGGGCAGAGTGGGGCATTCGAGCCAGGGTCGCGAGAAGCCCCCGCCAGGAGGGAAGTGGCATGTACGGACTGCGATTCGACCTCACCCATGCCGAGTTGGTGAGCGAATTCGGTGCCGAGCGTGTCGAGAGGTCGGTGCGGTCGGATGCCGAGGCGCTGGGCTTCTCGGGGTCGACGCTGGACTTTCTGTGCGCGGTGGGCGTCCCGTCCACGCCCAAGGCGGAGATCGGTGCACCCGGCAGGGCGCCCGTCCTGCGCGCGTTCGACGTGATGGACCGGGATCAGTGGACCGTTCCGGAGGAGTCGCGGAGCTGGATCGTCCTCGGCAATCTGACCGCGACCACCGTCACGCTCGACACGGTGACCGGCGCGGTCCACGGCTTCTACGAAGGCGCGGACGCGCCGACACCGCTCCACGCCGACGTGTCGTCACTGGCCTACACCGTCTACGCCGTGCAGCGGGCGCTCCCCGAGGTCGCCCGCGCCGCCTCGTTCGACGGCCGTGAGTCTGTGATCCGCCGCATGCAGGAGGAGATCGAGCGGGCGGACCCGCTGCCGTTCGGCGGGGAGAGTGAGTGGCCGGCCCTGTTCGACGAGATCGCCATGGGGATGTGGGGCTAGGTGCGGATCGGTCCCCGGGGTGTTCTGGACCCCGTATAGCCTGGGCGGATGCTGGATGAAGTCGCTGTGAAGCGGTACATCGCCCCCCTGCGTGAGGGGGGCTCTCTGCCCGGGCTCGTGGAGGGCGAGGATCTCGCCTCCTATGTCCTGAAGTTCACCGGGGCGGGGCAGGGGCGCAAGACGCTGGTCGCCGAGGTGGTCTGCGGGCGGCTCGCGCGGGCGCTCGGGTTCCGGGTGCCGGAGCTCGTCGCGCTCGACCTCGACCCGGTGATCGGCCTGGGCGAGCCCGATCCCGAGGTGCAGGAGCTCATCAAGGCGAGCGGCGGTACGAATCTGGGGATGGGGTACCTGTCGGGCGCCCTCGGGTTCGACCCCCTCGCGTACGGCGTGGACCCGCTGGAGGCGGGGCGCGTCGTCTGGTTCGACGCGCTGATCAACAACGTCGACCGGTCCTGGCGCAACCCGAACATGCTGGTCTGGCGCGGCGATCTGTGGCTCATCGACCACGGCGCCAGCATGATCTGGCACCACAACTGGCGGGGCGCCCCGGCCTGGGCCGGCAAGCCGTACGACGCGAGCGACCACGCCCTCGCCCGGTTCGCCCCCGGCATCGCCGCGGCCGCCGCCGAACTCGCGCCGCGCGTCACCGAGGAACTGCTCGGCGCGGCCGTCGCCGACATCCCCGACGTGTGGCTCACGGACGAGCCCGGTTTCGACTCGCCCGACGCCGTGCGCCGCGCCTACGTGGAGACGCTGCACGCGCGCGTGGCCACGATCCACGAACGCATCACGCTGCCCGAGGGCGGCGCGGACCAGGCCCGGCCGAGCGCGCCGGGCTGGCTGACCCCGGGAGCCGGCCGATGAGCGAGCGCGACGTCTTCGAGTACGCCCTGCTGCGGGTCGTGCCCCGCGCCGAGCGCGGCGAACAGATCAACGCGGGCGTGGTCGTGTACTGCCGCGCCAAGTCCTTCGTCGCCGCGCTCACGCACCTGGACGAGAGCCGCCTCCTCGCCCTCGACCCCGAGGCCGACGTGGCCGGCGTGCGCGCCCTCCTCGGCGCGATCGAGCGGCACTGCGAGGGCGGCGCCGCCTCCGGCCAGGCCGCGGACGACGACGCGGGCCGCCGCTACCGCTGGCTCATCGCCCCGCGCTCGACGGTCGTCCGGCCCGGCCCCGTGCACACCGGTCTGACCACCGATCCGGCGGCCGAGGCCGAGCGCCTGCTCGCGCTCCTCGTGCGCTGACCGGGGCGTTCACGGCTTCTTTGCGGTGGCCGTCCGATGGTCGTCCGGCGGCGTGAGTGATCAGAGGCACGCGGTGGGTACGTTGACACCGCGTGCCAGGGCTTCTAGCGTCACCCGCACAAGGTACTAAGCGGTCGCTCACCCGCACCGGAGCGAAGCGGCCGACCTCTAGGGCGAGGAGACCGACCAGCATGTCCACCACTGAGCAGCGCGTAGCGATCGTCACCGGAGCGGCGCGCGGCATCGGCGCCGCCACCGCGATCCGACTGGCCCAGGAGGGTCGCGCCGTCGCCGTGATCGACCTCGACGAGGCCGCCTGCAAGGACACCGTCGAGCAGATCACCGCCGCCGGTGGCAAGGCCCTCGCCGTCGGCTGCGACGTCTCCGACGAGGCGCAGGTCGAGGCCGCCGTCGCGCGCATCGCCGAGGAGCTCGGCGCCCCCACGATCCTCGTGAACAACGCGGGCGTGCTGCGCGACAACCTCCTGTTCAAGATGAGCGTCTCCGACTGGGACACCGTCATGAGCGTGCACCTGCGCGGCGCGTTCCTGATGTCCAAGGCCGTCCAGAAGCACATGGTGGAGGCCAAGTTCGGCCGCATCGTGAATCTTTCCTCCTCCTCGGCGCTCGGCAACCGCGGCCAGGCCAACTACTCCGCCGCCAAGGCCGGTCTGCAGGGCTTCACCAAGACCCTCGCCATCGAGCTCGGCAAGTTCGGCGTCACCGCCAACGCCGTTGCCCCCGGCTTCATCGTCACCGAGATGACCAAGGCCACCGCAGAGCGCGTCGGCATGGGCTTCGAGGACTTCCAGGCCGCCGCCGCCACCCAGATCCCGGTGCAGCGCGTGGGCCGCCCGGACGACATCGCCAATGCCATCGCCTTCTTCACCGGCGAGGCGGCCGGCTTCGTCTCCGGCCAGGTCATGTACGTGGCCGGCGGCCCGCTCAACTGAACCCGGAGGCCACGGACATGAGCACCAAAGAACTCCCGCCTCTCTCCGGCAAGGTCGCCCTCGTCACCGGCGCGAGCCGAGGCATCGGCTACGGCGTCGCCGAGGCCCTCGTCGCCCGCGGCGACCGCGTCTGCATCACCGGACGCGGCGAGGACGCCCTCAAGGAGGCCGTCGAGTCCCTCGGCGCCGACCGCGTGATCCACGTAGCGGGCAAGGCCCACGACGTGGCCCACCAGGCCGTCGCCGTCGAGCGCACCATGGAGGCCTTCGGCCGCGTCGACTTCCTGGTGAACAACGCGGGCACGAACCCGGTCTTCGGCCCCATCGCGGACCTCGACCTGGACGTGGCCCGCAAGGTCTTCGAGACCAACGTCGTCTCGGCGCTCGGCTTCGCGCAGCAGACCTGGAAGGCCTGGCAGAAGGACAACGGCGGCGCGATCGTGAACATCGCGTCCGTCGCCGGCGTCTCCGCCTCGCCCTTCATCGGCGCGTACGGCATCAGCAAGGCCGCCATGATCAACCTGACGCTCCAGCTCGCCCACGAGTTCGCCCCGATGGTGCGGGTCAACTCGATCGCGCCGGCCGTCGTGAAGACCAAGTTCGCCGAGGCCCTGTACGAGGGCCGGGAGGCCGAGGTCGCGGCGTCCTACCCGCTGGGCCGGCTCGGCGTGCCCGAGGACATCGGCGGCGCCGCCGCGTTCCTCACCTCGAGCCAGTCGGACTGGATCACGGGGCAGACGCTCGTCGTGGACGGCGGCATCTTCCTCAACGCCGGCGTCGGCTGAGCACGATGAAAAGGGCGTCGGCTGACAACGGCTGACAAACGTCCTCGCAGTTGAAGAGCCCCGTCGGAACAAGAGGTTCAACCGGCGGGGCTCTGCGATATGGTCTGCCGATCCCTTGGCATGTCCGATCGAGGAGCGTGCGCGTGTTCAAACGGTTGCTTGCCCCCCGCACGTTGGCGGCGACTGCGTCCATATCCCTGCTCGCCGGGTGTGGACTGGTGGAATCAGGCGGCTCCGAAGACGCGGAGCCCATCGTCGTGGGAACGACGAGCGCGCCCAGCACGCTCGATCCCGCGGCCTCCTGGGACGGTTCCTGGGAGCTGTACCGCAACGTCTACCAGACTCTCGTCGCCTTCCCCTCCGGAGCCGCCCAGCCGGAACCCGACGCCGCCGAGTGCGCCTTCGAGGACGCCGGCAACCGCGAGTACCGGTGCACCCTGCGCGAGGACATGACGTTCTCCGACGGTGACAAGCTCGACGCCGCCGCGGTGAAGTACTCGATCGACCGGATCCGCAGGATCGGGGTCAAGGGCGGACCGGTCGGACTGCTCGGCAGCCTCGACCGCGTCACCACCAAGGGCGACCGGGAGGTGACCTTCCACCTCAAGAAGACCGACGCCACGTTCCCGTTCGTCCTCGCCACCCCGGCGATGTCGATCGTGGACCCCAAGGAGTACCCGGCCGACAAGCTCCGCGAGGACGGCGGGGTCACCGGCTCGGGGCCCTACGCGCTCGACTCCTACACGGAGGGCGAGAAGGCCGTCCTCGTGAAGAACGAGCACTACGACGGCTTCGCCGACCGCAAGAACGACGCCGTGACGATCCGCTACTTCGAGGACTCGGCCGAGATGGTCGCCGCCCTCAAGGCGAAGAAGATCGACGCGACCTTCCGCGGTCTCGGCGCGTCCGACGTCGTCGACCTCCAGGCCAAGCACGGCTCCGACGGTCTGCAGCTCGTCGAGGGCGCGGGCACCGAGATCAGCTACCTCGTCTTCAACCCGAGGGACCCGTGGGCCGGCAAGCGCGCCGTGCGCCGGGCCATCGCGCAGGTGATCGACCGCGGCGCCATCGCGCACGAGGTCTACCGGGACACCGTCGAGCCGCTGTACTCCATGGTCCCCAAGGGCCTCACGGGCCACACCACCGACTTCTTCGACGACTTCGGCGACCCGAGCGCCACCAAGGCCGCCGGGATTCTGTCGGACGCGGGCATCACCACGCCCGTACCGCTCACCCTCTGGTACACCACGGACCGGTACGGCTCCCAGACCGCGCCCGAGTTCCAGGAGATCAAGCGGCAGCTCGAGGAGTCCAAGCTCTTCAAGGTGAAGCTCGAGAGCCGCCCCTGGAAGACCTACGAGGCGGGCTACCGCAAGGGCGAGTACCCGGTGTTCGGCCGCGGCTGGTTCCCCGACTTCCCCGACGCGGACAACTTCATCGCGCCGTTCGTCGGCCAGGAGAACGCCCTGAGCACCCCGTACCTGTCGCCGGAGATCACCGACCGGCTGCTGCCGCAGTCGCGTCAGGAGAGCGACCGCGGGGCCGTGGTGCGGCAGTTCGAGCGGGCGCAGCAGATCATGGCGCAGGACGCGCGGCTGCTGCCGCTGTGGCAGGGCAAGCAGTACATCGCGGCCAGCGACGAGATCTCCGGCGGCGAACGGGCCCTGGACCCGTCGACGATCATGATGATGTGGGAGCTGTCGCGCAAGACCAGCTGGTGAACCGGGTCCGCACAGGATCCGCGGCGCCGACTGTCAGTGGGCGCCGGTAGGTTCAGGGGTGTTGTCGAACCGGCCGGGCGCGGGACTTCTCCGCGCCCGGCCGGGCAAGTGACCGTACCCCGGAGGTTGTTGACGTGACCGACACCGCGATGCTGCCCGAGTCCTGGCGCGGCGTCCTCGGCGAGGAGCTGCAGAAGCCCTACTTCAAGGAGCTCACCGAGTTCGTCGAGGAGGAGCGCGCGAAGGGTCCCGTCTACCCGCCGCGCGACCAGGTCTTCGCCGCCCTCGACGCGACGCCGTACGACAAGGTCAAGGTCCTCGTCCTCGGCCAGGACCCGTACCACGGCGAGGGCCAGGGACACGGCCTCTGCTTCTCGGTGCGTCCCGGTGTGAAGACCCCGCCGTCGCTGCGGAACATCTACAAGGAGATGCAGGCCGAGCTCGGCACCACGATCCCGGACAACGGGTATCTGATGCCGTGGGCCGAGCAGGGCGTCCTGTTGCTCAACGCGGTGCTGACCGTCCGCGCCGGCGAGGCCAACTCGCACAAGGGCAAGGGCTGGGAGAAGTTCACCGACGCCGTGATCCGCGCCGTCGTGGACCGCCCCGACCCCTCCGTCTTCGTCCTGTGGGGCAACTACGCGCAGAAGAAGCTCCCCCTCATCGACACCGAGCGGCACCTCGTCGTGAAGGGCGCCCACCCCTCGCCGCTGTCCGCGAAGAAGTTCTTCGGTTCCCAGCCGTTCACGCAGATCAACGCGGCGGTCAAGGCCCAGGGCCACGACCCGATCGACTGGCAGATCCCCGATCTGGGCTGAGCCGTGCCTGCCGGGGATCGCGGGCGGCGGCCGTTAGCGTCGACGGGTGTGCGTTGCACGCGATCGGTGACAGCGCTTGGAGGAGCCAGTGGCACAGCAGCGTGAGCAGGCGGCGGACGACGCCATGATGACCCGCATCGGGCAGGTGGTCATGCTGGCCCACGCCGGCGACCGCGAGGAGGCGCGCGACCGCTTCCTCGGCCTGTGGGCGGAGATCGGCGAGAACGGCGACCCGCTGCACCGCTGCACCCTGGCGCACTACATGGCCGGTACCCAGGACGACCCGGACGACGAGCTGGCCTGGGACCTGCGGGCGCTGTCCGCCGCGGACTCCCGGGGGCCGGGCGGGGGCGCCGCGCTGCGCTCCCTGTACCCGACGCTGCATCTCAGTCTCGCGGCGGACTACGCGAAACTGGGCCGCCCCGGCGCCGCCCGCAGCCATCTCGCCCGGGCCCGCGCCGGGCTCGGCGCCCTGGGCGACGACGGGCACGGTCAGGGGGTCCGCGCGGCCCTCGCCCGGCTCGAGCAGCGGGTCGCGGCGCTGCCCGAGGACGGGGACGAGGAGGGCGGCCGCCCGGGGGGCGAGCCGCTCGGGCCGCCGCGGCGGGGGTTCTGAGCGTGCCTCTGGCGGGGCGGGATTTTCAGGTGGGTGCCGCGCGGGGGTGTCGTTCGTCTGCGGGCCCGGTGGGGGCTGGTCGCGCAGTTCCCCGCGCCCCTGGAGATGCGCGCTTCGTGCGCTATCTCCATAGGGGCGGTGGCGCATCGGGGAAATGCGACGCGAAGCGTCTGCATTTCAGGGGCGCGGGGCTGTGTCGATTTGCGGCTCCGCCGCGTGGGCGCGACCAGCCCCCACCGGGCCGCAGCCCGAATCGGACGCCAGGTGGCAGGGCAGGTCGGTCAGCCCCCGTACACGTTGTGGCAGATCGCCGATTGGGGGCTGTCCGGGTCCCAGCCTCCGTAGCGGCGGCCCAGGGCGCAGACGTCGGTCTGGGCCGGGGGATTCGGGGCGGGCGGGGGTTCCGTCTTGGCGCGGGGCGCCGGTACGTGCGGAGGGGGCTGCGCCGGGGGAGGGGCGGCGTGCCGGGCCGGGGGAGCGGGCGGCGCGGAGTGCGGCTTCGACGGGTGCGGTGAGGCGCCGGTGCGCCGCAGGCCGTCGCTCGCCGGGGGCGGGGTGACCGGCCGGTCGGCCTGACCGTCCGGGCGGGGTTCCGGCGCGGTCACCGAGGGAGAGGCGGGCCGGTCCGGGGCATCGGGCGTGGACACGCTCACGCAGCCGGAGGAGGCCGCGGCGGAGACGGCCGCGACCGCCGTGAGCAGGAGCGAGGCGGGAGTGATCTTTCTGGGCACCCGCGCCACTCTGCTGGACGCCGGGACGCCGACGGAACCGTGGACGGCGAGGATGCCCCGCACGGGTGAAGCGGAGGGCGCGGAGGTGCCGCGAGCGCGCGTCCCCGAGCGGTTCAGGAGTTCTGGCGCGGGCCCGTCCCGCCGAGCATGCCGTGCAGCAACTCGCCGTAGCCTTCGCGCAGTTCCGCCAGGCTCGGCACCGACGCGTGGAACGTTCCCGCTACGCAGCAGAACATGATCCCCTCCGTCCACGCCACGAGGGACAGGGTGTGCCGCGCGGGATCCGGCGAGCCCGCGGCGCGCAGCAGCTCGGTCAGCGGCCCGCGGAACTGGCGGCCGGCCTCGTCGAAGAACGTGCGCAGCTCGGGCCGGCGGGTCGCCTCCAGGGCCAACTCGTAGCGGCAGACGAGCAGTTGCGGATGGCGGCTCAGATAGCGGTGCAGCGCCAGCGCCATGCCGTCCACGAGAGCCGGCAGCCCGCCGGCCGGTGAGGGCAGCTCGTCGATCGCCAGGACCTGCGCCTCGCGCTCCGCGAGCCGCCGCAGCGTCGCCTCCAGGAGGGCGAGCCGGGTGCGGGCGTGGTTCGACGTCGACCCCTGTGGCAGCCCCGCCGTCTCGTCGACGGCCCGGTGCGTCAGGCCCCGCATGCCGCGTTCGGCGAGCAGGACCAGGGCGGCGTCGGCGATGCGGTCGGCGCGGGACGGCTGCGCGCCGGTCGGTTCGGTGGTGGCGGGGCGGTTCATGGTCGGCAATCTATCGCGCCGACTACAGCTGTAGTCGATCGCACTACACCTGTAGTACGGTCATGGCGAGGGCTCACTACAGGTGTAGTGGAGCGTCGTGTGAGGGAGCACCGGGAGGCGTCATGACATCGGCCGAGGACACTGCCGTGGTGGTCGGCGGCGGGATCGGCGGGCTCACCGCCGCGCTGGCCCTCCATCTGCGCGGCCGCCGGGTGACCGTGCTGGAGCGCGCCGAGGAGTTGAAGCCCGTGGGTGCGGGCATCGCCCTCGCCCCCAACGCCCTGCGCGCCCTCGACGTGGTCGGCCTCGGGGACGAGATCCGCTCCCTGGCCGCGTGGAAGGGCGAGGGCGGCCTCATGACGCCGGGCGGCCGCTGGCTGTCCCGCTCCGACGCGACGCGCGCGGCCGAACGCTTCGGCGGCCCGCTGGTGCTGCTGCACCGTGCCACCCTCGTCGACAAGCTCGCCGCCCGGCTGCCGCACGGCACCGTGCGCACCGCGTCCGCCGCCCGCCTCACCGACCCCGGCGATCCGGCCGATCCGGCCCGACCGGCCCGAGTGGCGACGGACGGCGAAGAGATCGCCGCCGGCCTCGTCGTCGGCGCCGACGGGGTCCGTTCCGCCGTGCGCGGCGCGCTCTTCCCCGAGCACCCCGGAGTCACGTACGCCGGATTCACCACCTGGCGCGTCCTCGTGCCGCCGCTCGACCGGCCCTTCGTCCAGCACGAGAGCTGGGGGCCGGGCCGGCTCTGGGGCACGCACCCCTTCGCCGACGGCACCATCTACGCCTACGCGGCGGCCATGACCCCCGCCGGCGGCCAGGCACCCGGTGGTGACGAACGGGCCGAACTGCTGCGCCGGTTCGGCGACTGGCACGATCCGATCCCCGCGATCCTGGCCGCTGCCGACCCCGGCCGGGTGCTGCGGCACGACGTCCACCACATCACCGAGCCGCTGCCCGCCCTCCACCGCGGCCGGGTCGCCCTCCTCGGGGACGCCGCGCACGCGATGGCCCCCACGCTCGGCCAGGGCGGCAACCAGGCCATCGAGGACGCCGTCGTCCTCGCCCACCACGCGGCACCCGGCCGCGCCGCGGACCTGCCCGGCTACACGCGGGCCCGCCTCGCCCGCACGACCCGGATCGTCCGCAGGTCGGCGGCCATCAGCCGGTTCAACATGATGAGCAACCGCCCGGGCATCGCCGTGCGCGACGCGGCGATCCGCGCCGTCGGCGCCCTCGGGCCCGCGCTGCTGCTGCGCGGCATGGACGGCATCGCCGACTGGCGACCCCCGCAGGCCGCCCCGTACCCGGACGGCCGTCGGGAGCGGGTCTGACCTGGCGCGTCTATGCTGCCCGAAGGGAGTCCGGGCCACGACGGGCCCGGGCGCGCGGGGACAGAGGAGCACGGGCACGTGAAGGTCGGCTGCATCGGACTCGGGGACATCGCGCAGAAGGCGTACCTGCCGGTCCTCGGCGCCCAGCCCGGGATCGAGCTGCATCTGCAGACCCGGACGCCCGCCACCCTGAACCGCGTCGCGGACGGGCTGCGCCTCCCGCAGACACAGCGGCACGCGGACCTCGACGCGCTGCTCGCGCAGGGACTCGACGCCGCGTTCGTGCACGCCCCGACCGCCGTGCACCCCGAGATCGTCACGCGACTCCTCGAGGCCGGCGTCCCCACGTACGTGGACAAGCCGCTCGCCTACGAACTCGCCGACTCCGAGCGGCTCGTGCGGCTCGCGGAGGAGCGCGGGGTCGGTCTCGCCGTCGGCTTCAACCGGCGCCACGCCCCCGGATACACGCAGTGCGCCGACCATCCGCGTGAGCTGATCCTCATGCAGAAGAACCGGGTCGGGCTGCCCGAGGAGCCCCGGGCGATGATCCTCGACGACTTCATCCACGTCGTCGACACGCTGCGCTTCCTCGTGCCGGGTGTCGTCGACGACATCACGGTACGGGCGCGGGTCGTGGACGGGCTGCTCCATCACGTGGTGCTGCAGCTCGCCGGGGACGGGTTCACCGCGCTCGGGGTCATGAACCGGCTCAGCGGGTCGGCCGAGGAGATCCTCGAGGTCTCCGGGGAGGACAGCAAGCGGCAGGTGCTGAATCTCGCCGAGGTCATCGACCACAAGGGGCAGCCGACGGTGCGGCGGCGGGGCGACTGGGTGCCCGTGGCCCGGCAGCGGGGTATCGAGCAGGCCGTGCTGGCGTTTCTCGACGGGGTGCGCAGCGGGCATGTCGTGAGCGCGCGGGACGCGCTGGCCACGCATGAGCTGTGCGAGCGGGTCGTCATGGAGGTCACCCGGACCGGGGGGTGACCCTCCCGCGCCCCGCGACGTTCCGCGAGGGCACGCGGCTCAGTGCGGGGCGCCGGCTTCAGCGGACGGCGCCGCCGACTCCGGGGCGCGTCGACGGGAGCGGGGACGCTCGGCGGGACCTGCGCAACAGGTCCGCCGCGGCGAGGACGACCAGGACCGTGACAGCGCCGTGGACCGGCCAGTCCCCGAACCGCACGTACAGGGTCGTGCCCCGAGCCGTCGGCACGTCGAACACGCGGGCCGCGCTCGCCGACGTACCCAGCCACGCTCCCGCCCGCGCCCCGTCGGGCCCGTACACCGCCGACACCCCGGTCAGCGTCGCGTGCACCATCGGCCGACCCGTCTCCGCCGCCCGCACTGCCGCGAGCGACGCGTGCTGCTCCGGCGCCCAGCTGTGCTGGAACGACGACGTCGACGACTGGGCGAGCAGCACCTGCGCCCCGTCCTGCGTCAGCTTCCGCGTCATGTCGGGGAACGCCGATTCGAAGCAGACCAGGGGGCCGACCCGGAGCGGGCCGCCGCCGTTGCCGTTCCGTACGTCCATGACGACCTGGCGGGTGCCGCGCATCCGGTCCTCGCCCGCCGCCCTGCCCACCGACGTGGCCCAGCCCAGCAGGCCTCGCGCCGGCACGTACTCGCCGAACGGGACCAGCCGCATCTTGTCGTAACGCGCGCCCGTCGGCCCGTCCGGCCCGATCAGCACCGAACTCTTGTAGATGCCCGGGCCCGCGCCGGTGCCCGAACCCGACCGCCGCGCGTCCACGTTGACCAGCACGTCCGCGCCGACGGCCCGGGACAGCGCCGCGATCCGGCGGGCGAGGTCGGGGCGCTCGGTCAGGTCGAAGCCGACGCTGCTCTCGCCCCACACGACCAGGTCGACGTCCCGGCCGATCAGCTCCCGGGTGAGCGTCTCCTCGCGGTCGAAGCGGCGCTCCCCGCTCGCGTCCCCGGTCACGATCCCCGCCTGCACCACCGCGATCCGCACCCGCCCGTCGGTCTCCGGGCGCGGTGCCCAGGCCCACGCGGCCCCCGTCACGGTGACCGTCGCGACGAGCCCGGCGACCGCCGGCGCCCGCGCCTCACGCGCCACGAGAAGCACCACGATCGCCGTGTTCACCGTGACCACCAGCAGACTCACCAGCCACACCCCGCCCACCGACGCGAGTCGCAGCGCGGGCACCACCTGCCACTGGCTGGACCCGAGCAGACCCCACGGCCCGCCCAACCCCTCCCAGGAACGCACCAGTTCCACCATCAGCCAGCCCGAGGGCACCGCGACGAGCGCGGCCGCCGCCTGCCCCGGCGTGGGCGTCCCGTGCAGCAGCCGGCGCAGCAGCACCCCCCACGGCGCCCACAACGCGCCGAGCAGCGCCGCGATGACGACCGTGAACACGTGCAGACTCGGCAGCAGCCAGTGGTGCACGGCGAGCATGAACCCGAGACCGCCGAGCCAGCCGTCCAGGGCGGCCCGGCGCGGGGTGACCGCCGAGCGCGCCAGCAGCATCCACGGCACGAGCGCGACGTAGGCGAACCACCACAACGACGGTGCGGGGAACGCGAGCGCGGGCAGCGCGCCCGCTCCGGCCGCCGCCCCGCCCCGCCACCAGGGCGACACGTCGAGCCGCCGCCGCCAACCCGTCATGGGCCGCGCCTCCCGTCCTCCTGCGAGACCTGTAGAGGTCCTTTCAGTGTGCGCGCCCCGGGCGATCGACGACAGTGGGCCTCGACGGCGCCGGTCAGGACCCGCCGGGGGCGCTCGCCGCGTGCTCCGGCACACGGCGCCACTTCTCGTGCACGGTGACCCGGTGCAGCCGCCAGCCGGTGTGCGTCCTGACGAGCCCGAAGGCGTAGCGGCCGCCGCACTCGAAGTCCGGGGCGGTGCCGTCGCCGGGGAACCGCATCGGGTTGATGTAGTCGGCCTGGACCAGCGCCTCGTCGTCCACGTCATGGTCGAGCCGGCCGAACCGCACCCGGCGGTTGACGATCAGATGCTGCCGCATCGGGAACAGCTCCATGGTCTCGGACAGCCAGCGCGCGATCTCCTCCGCGCTGCCCTCCACGCCGCCCGCCGTGCGGTAGTCGGCGCGGCCACCGGGGGCGAACAGGGCGCGGTACGCCGCCCAGTCGCCGTCGTCCACGGCCACCGCGTAGTCGGTCACCAGCTCGTCGACGGCGAGCCGGTCGAGGACGGTCGCGAGTTCCACACGCTGCGTCATCGGATCAGTGTCGAGTGTGCCGTGCCCGGATCCAAGAGGCGTGCGCCGACCGTCCGTTGAGGCGCGTCACTTTTGCGACACCAGGTCCGTTACGGTGGCCCGCATGTCAGCTGAATCGAACACGACGGCATCCGCGGCGGTCACCGGACCGGTCACCGCCGACGACGTCGCCCAGGCCGTCCGGCTCGCCGTGACCACACTGCGCCCCGCCGCGGCGGCCGACTGGGACGCCCCCGCGGGCCCCCTCACCTGGACCTGCTGGGAGACCGGCGAACACCTCGCCGACGACCTCTTCGCCTACGCCTCGCGCATCGGCTCCCTGAACCCCAGGACCGAGCCGGGCGATCCCTTCGGCGGCGACCGGCGCCGCCCCGAAGGACCGCTGAACACCGTCACCGCCGACCGCACGGCCGGGGCCGAGGGCATGTTCCAGGTTCTGGAGGACTGCGGCGGGCTGCTCGCCGCCGTGGTGCGGGCCACGCCGCCGAGCGCCCGCGGCCACCACGTGTTCGGTGTCAGCGACCCCGAGGGCTTCGCCGCGATGGGCGTCGTCGAGACCCTCGTGCACACCCACGACCTCGCGCTCGGCCTCGGTGTCCCCTTCGAGGCGCCCGCCGGCCTGTGTGCCCGCTCGCTGGCCCGTCTCTTCCCCGACGTGCCGCGGGACACCCCGCCCTGGGCGACCCTGCTGTGGGCGACGGGCCGCGGTGACCTGCCCGGTCACGCGCGTCGGACCGCATGGCGCTGGTACGGTGCGCCCGGCGCGACGTGATCATCGTCCTGAGGGACCGCACCCCGTCCGGGAGGACTCCTTGACCCGCCCCCGCACCCTCGTCACCGGCGGCAGCCGCGGCATCGGCGCCGCCACCGCGCTGCGCCTCGCGCACGACGGCCACGACATCGCGCTGTCCTACGTCAGCGACAAGGACGCGGCCGAGCGCACCGCGGACGCCGTGCGCGCGGCCGGCGCCCGCTGTGTCGTCGCCCGGGCCGACACGTCCCGGGAGGCCGACGTCGAGCGGCTCTTCGACCTCGCGCAGGCCGAACTCGGCGCGCTCACCGGCCTGGTGAACAACGCGGGCGTCACCGCCCCGCTCGGCCCGCTCGCCGACACCAGCACCGACGACCTGCGCCGCGTCGTCGACGTGAACGTGCTCGGCGTCCTGCTCTGCTGCCGCCGCGCCGCCCGCGACATGGGCGCCGCGGGCGAGGGCTCCATCGTGAACGTGTCCTCGGCCGCCGCCACCCTCGGCAGCCCCGGCGACTACGTCCACTACGCCGCCTCGAAGGCCGCCGTCGACACCATCACCCTGGGCCTCGCCAAGGAACTCGGGCCGCTCGGCGTACGGGTCAACGCGGTGGCGCCCGGGATCATCGACACGGAGATCCACGCGGCGAGCGGCGACCCGGGCCGGGCCGCGGCCGCGGCGCCCGGCATCCCGCTGCGCCGCCCCGGCACGGCGGAGGAGGTCGCGGCGGCGATCGCCTGGCTGCTCTCGCCCAGCGCGGCGTACACGACGGGCACGGTGCTCAGGGTGGCCGGCGGGCGCTGACCCGTCCGGCGGGGGTCCCGTTCAGGTGGCGGGAGCGGGCCCGGTCAGGCGGCCTCGGGGACCTGCGACCGGGTCGCCTCCGCCCACTCCGTGACCAGCAGCGCGTACTGCGCCCGCTGTTCCGCGGTCAGGCGGCCCCCCGCCCGCAGCCACAGGCTGCGGATCTGCTCGTTCACCTCGTCGGCGGACCGCGAGGGACGGGAAATGACAGGCGGCATGTGCCAAGGCTACGTGCGCGGCGCCCGGTTGGGAACCCTGAGCGAGCGTTCGGGTGCGCCAAGTGATCGAATGTGAACGGGAGTTGGCGGTTCGGGGTGCGAACGCGGGCCGCCTCTGTGCGAGCGCTCCGCAGGTCACGGCCGCCGCGCCCTCGTAGGGTGGAAGCGGAGGCGCGAACGGCGCCCGCGACGGCCGCCTCGAGCCGCCGACCCCCGCGGAGGACGCCATGCCCGAGCCCGAGCCCGAGCCCGCCGGTGACGACCGGGGCGCGCTCATGAGCACCGTCTTCGGCCACATGGCCGCCCAAGCCCTCGCCGCGGCCGTCCGCCTCGGCGTCGCCGACCGGCTCGGCGACGACGCCCGGGACGCCACCGACGTCGCCGCGGACCTCGGCACCGACCCCGACGCCACCCGCCGGCTGCTCCGCGCCCTCGCCGCCTCCGGGCTGGCCGCCGAGCCCCGGCCCGGCGCCTTCGCCCTGACCTCCCGGGGCGCGTTGCTGCGCACCGACCGCGCGGACTCCATGGCCGACTTCGTGCGGATGTTCCTGGACCCGGCGATGATCGGCGCCTGGGCCCGGCTCGACGACAGCGTCCGCACCGGCGGGCCCGTCTTCGCCGACCTGTTCGGCACGGACTTCTTCGGCCACCTCGCCGCGCACCCCGAGCTGTCCCGCGCGTTCGACGCGTCGATGCGCCAGGGCGGCCGGACCGCCGCCGCGCTGCTGCCCGCCGTGCTCGATCTGTCCGGCGCCCGCTCGGTCACCGACGTGGGCGGCGGGGACGGGGCCCTGCTCGCCGCGGTCCTGTCCGCGTACCCGGGGCTGCGCGGAGTCCTGTTCGAGACGCCGCGGGCCGCCGCCGACGCGGGCCCGGTCCTCGACGAAGCCGGGGTCGCCGACCGCTGCACCGTCGTGACCGGCGACTTCTTCGCGTCCGTGCCCGCCGGATCGGACGTCTATCTGCTGAAGGGAGTCGTCCACGACTGGGACGACGACCGGGCCGCGACGCTCCTCGGCCACGTCCGCGCGGTGCTGCCGCCCGACGGCCGGATCCTGGTCGTCGAGGTCGTGCTCCCGGACGCCGTCGACGGTTCACAGTCGCCGATGATGTACCTGGGCGATCTGAACATGCTGGTCAACGTGGGCGGGTGCGAGCGCACCGAGGCGGAGTTCCGGGCGCTCTGCGCGCGGGCGGGGCTCGTCGTGACCCGGGTGACGCGGCTGCCCGAACCGGTGGGGCTCTCGGTGATCGCGGCCGTCCGGGCATGAGGTCAGCCCGCCGACTCGGCCGCGTGCGGGCTCAGGACGCCCAGCGACACGAGGACGAACAGGGCGATGCCGAGCGCGATCCGGTAGTAGACGAACGGCATGAAGCTCTTCGTCGAGATGAACTTCATCAGCCAGGCGATGATCGCGTAGCCGACGCCGAACGCGATGACCGTGGCGAAGATCGTCGGCCCCCACGAGACATGGCCGCTCTCCGTCGCGTCCTTCAGCTCGAAGACGCCGGAGGCGAGCACGGCGGGGATGGCCAGCAGGAACGAGTAGCGGGCCGCGGACTCGCGCGTGTAGCCGAGGAAGAGGCCGCCGCTGATGGTCGCGCCGGAGCGGGAGACGCCCGGGATCAGTGCCATCGCCTGGCACAGGCCGTAGATCAGACCGTCCTTGACCGACAGGTCCTTGAGCTCCTTGCGGGAGCGCACGGCGCGATGCTTGCCGCCCAGCTCGTCACGCGCCGCGAGCCGGTCCGCGATGCCGAGCACGACACCGAGGACGATCAGCGTCGTCGCCGTCAGGCGCAGATCGCGGAACGGGCCCTCGATCTGGTCCTTGAACGCGAGGCCCAGCACGCCGATGGGTATGGAGCCGACGATCACCAGCCAGCCCATCTGGGCGTCGTGGTCGCCGCGCAGCGTCTTGTCGGTGAGCGACCTGAACCACGCCGAGATGATGCGCGCGATGTCCTTGCGGAAGTAGATCACCACCGCGGTCTCGGTGCCGAGCTGGGTGATCGCCGTGAAGGCGGCCCCCGGGTCGTGCCAGCCGGCGAACGCGGCGGTGAGCCGCAGATGGGCGCTCGACGAGATCGGCAGGAACTCTGTCAGCCCCTGGACGAGTCCGAGAATGAATGATTCGAACCAAGACATGGAGGAGAGACGCGATCCAGGTGACGGGACGGAAGACCGGTCCCGCGATCGCGGTCCGGGCACGGCGAGGCGCACCCGCATGGGTCGCGGGCGAACGCGGGGGCAGCGTAGCGCCCGAAAATGACGGGCTTCCCACGGGGTCGTGTCCCCCGTGCGCGGACCCGCCCCGAGTGTCCGGAATGTGCAGTCGGGTGTGGGGGTGCGCGGTCAGGCGGCCTCGGGGCCCGAGGTCGTCCAGCCCGGTGCCTGCGGGTGCGCCCGCAGGTCCTCGTGGCGCACCGCCTCACCGCACTCGGCGCAGGTCACGACGGGCCGCAGGTCGTGCCCGCAGCCGTGCTCGATCACCATCGGGCGGTCGTCGCGCAGATGGCGGTCGCCCCAGGCCATGAGTGTCATCAGTACCGGTTCGAGCTCCAGGCCGGCCCGGGTCGGGCGGTACTCGAAGCGCTGCGGCCGTTCCTGGTAGGCGACCTTCTCCAGGATCCCGGCCTCGACGAGCCGCTTGAGGCGGGCGGCCAGGATGTCGCGCGGCGCCCCGATGTTCCGGACGAGCCGGTCGAAGCGCCCGTTGCCCAGGCACACCTCGCGGAGCACGAGCAGGGAGTGCTTCTCGCCGACCACGGCCAGGGTGTCGGCGATCGAGCAGGGGCGGGGGTCCTTGGCGGCGGCTGGCATGCGCCCAGTGTAGGGGCCGCCCAAGAGAGGGTTTGATTTTCCAACGTGCGGAGCTATGGTGAGTCCGGATTTCCTACTCACGCGTAACCGCACACGCCCCGGAGGCCCGAGCCATGCGTGACGCCGTCATCGTCGAAGCCGTACGCACCCCGATCGGAAAGGGCAGGCCGAGCGGCGCGCTCGCCCACGTCCACCCCGTCGAACTCCTCGCCCACACCCTGCGCGCCCTCGTCGACCGGACCGGGGTCGATCCCGCGCTCGTCGACGACGTCATCGGCGGCACCGTCGACCAGGTCGCCGAGCAGGCCATGAACACCACCCGCTACGCCGTCCTGTCCGCCGGCTTCCCCGAGACCGTGCCCGCCACCACGGTCGACCGGCAGTGCGGCTCCTCCCAGCAGGCGGTCCACTTCGCCGCGCAGGGCGTCCTGTCCGGCGCCTACGACATGGCCATCGCCTGCGGCGTCGAGTCGATGAGCCGCGTACCGATGTGGTCCAACGTGCCCGAAGGCGCCGACCCCTTCGGCCCCGGCGTCGCCGCGCGCTACCCGGAGGGCCTCGTGCCGCAGGGCATCAGCGCCGAACTGATCGCCGCGAAGTGGGGCCTGTCCCGGGAGCGGATGGACGCGTACGCCGTCACGTCCCACGCGAAGGCCGCGGCCGCCTGGGACGCCGGACTGTTCGACGCCGAGGTCGCCCCGCTCGACGGCGTCGCGCGCGACGAGTCCGTCCGGCCCGGCACCTCGCCCGAGGTCCTCGGCGGACTCAAGCCCGCCTACTACGACCCCGCGTTCGAGGAGCGGTTCCCCCAGATCACCTGGAACGTGACCGCGGGCAACGCCAGCCCGGTCAACGACGGGGCCTCCGCCCTGCTGATCACCACCAGCGAGCACGCGGCCCGGCTCGGACTGCGCCCGCTGGCCCGGCTGCACTCCTTCGCCGTCACCGGCTCCGACCCGCTCCTCATGCTGACCGGCGTCGTGCCCGCCACGGAGAAGGTGCTGCGCCGCGCCGGACTCGACCTCGGCGACATCGACCTGTTCGAGGTCAACGAGGCCTTCGCCGCTGTCGTCCTCGCCTGGCTGCGGGAGACCGGCGCCGACCCGGCCCGGCTGAACGTGCACGGCGGCGCCCTCGCGCTCGGCCACCCCCTGGGCGCCAGCGGGGCGCGCCTGATGACCACGATGGTGCACGCGCTGCGCGCCCGCGGCGCCCGCTACGGACTGCAGACCATGTGCGAGGCCGGGGGACTCGCCAACGCCACGATCGTCGAGGCCCTCTGAGCCCGCCGGTTCAGACCCCGGACGGCTCGCCGGCGCGGACCCGGTGACGCAGGGCGTGGCGCTTGCGCCAGGCGACCACCGCGCCCCCCAGCATCGTCACCACGATGAACCCCGTCGACACCAGGAACACGGGGGAGGTGGGCGTCGCGGCGGTGGCGCCCGCGACCACGTACGCCGCCGTGTTCGGGATCGACCCGAGGCCCGTCGCCACCAGGAACGGCGTCCAGCCCATGCGGGACACCGAGGCGCAGTAGTTCGCCGCCCAGAACGGGACACCGGGGAACAGCCGGACCGCCAGCATCGACCGGAAACCGTGCCGGCTGAGCTGGCCGTCCGCCGCCTTGAGCCAGCGCCCGCGGAGCAGCGGCCGCAGCGCGTCCTGCCCGAGGATCCGGCCCAGTCCGAAAGCGATCCCCGCGCCGAGCACCGTCCCGCCGATCGCGCCGACGAGCCCGAGCGCGGACCCGAACAGCGCGCCCGCCGCCAGACTGATGAAGGGCCGCGGCACGAACGCCACCGTGCACAGCCCGTACGCCACCGTGAACAGGACCAGCGCCGCCGCACCGTCCACCTGCGGCGGCCAGCCCCGCTCCAGCAGCCGCTGCGGCTCGAACAGCAGCACCGAGGTCGCCCCCGCCGCGAGCAGCATCACCAGGAGCGACAGCCGTGACCAGGGAGAAAGGAGCACCCTGGTGCAGCGCGTGGTGAACCCGGCGGGACGGGCGGGGACGGTCTCGAACATCCGGGGAGAGTAACCGACCCCTCCGTAAGATCGCCGTAGGGTGAGTCTCATCCGGCACGTCCCACCTGCCGGGTCCCATCGCCCAGGGGGATCGCGATGTCCGTCCTCACGCCGCCGCCCAGCGCGCTCGCCGACACGATCCTGTCCCGGCTGCCCACCGCGTACGAGGCCGTCGCGGACCCCGAGCGCGCGGCCGCGATGCGCGCCTACATGAAGGACGTCGCCCCCTTCCTCGGGCTGCCCCAACCGGTGCGCAAGGAACGGACCCGGGCCGTCCTCGCCGGCACGCCCCGCCCCGACGAAGGCGACCTCACCGCCGTCGCCCTGCGCTGCTGGGCACTGCCCGGGCGCGAGTACGCGTACTTCGCCGTCGACTACCTGCGCCGCCACACCGGCCGCCTCACCTCCGCCTTCCTGCCCGTCGCCCGGCACCTGATCACGACCGACCCGTGGTGGGACACCGTCGACCTGCTCGCCGCCCACGTCGTGGGCGCCCTCGTCGCCGCGGACCCGGCGCTCACCGCCGTGATGGACCGCTGGATCGCCGACGACGACATCTGGCTCGCCCGCACCGCCCTGCTGCACCAGCTCCGCCGCGCGGACACCACCGACACGGAGCGCCTCTTCGCGTACTGCCTGCGCCGGGCGGGCGACACCGAGTTCTTCCTCCGCAAGGCCATCGGCTGGAGCCTGCGGGAGTACGCGAAGACCGACCCCGACGCCGTGCGGGCCTTCGTCGCCGCGCACCGGGACGTGCTCGCGCCCCTGTCCGTGCGCGAGGCGCTCAAGCACACCGGCACGTGACAACTCCCGCGCCCGGCGCGGAAAATCATTCGACGCCCGCAGCCGGGTCGGCGATGATCTGCCTCATGTTCCGGCACGCCTTTCACGCAGCTACGCCCGCAGTCGCGGGCGCTGCTCGGGCTGCCGTCACCCACTTCCTCGCAGCAGCCGTCGACGGCGCGCGAAGCTGACCCTCTCCGGACATTCCGGCGGACCCCGCAGGGGGAGGGTCGGTACCGCTCAGGGGTCCCCGCCTCACCCAGGAGGCTTCACTTTTTCTGTTCCGGAAGGGACCACCCAGTCATGCCCAAGACGGCATACGTGCGCACCAAGCCGCACCTCAACATCGGCACCATGGGCCACGTCGACCACGGCAAGACCACACTGACCGCCGCCATCACCAAGGTCCTCGCCGAGCGCGGCTCCGGCACCTTCGTGCCGTTCGACCGCATCGACAAGGCGCCCGAGGAGGCGCAGCGCGGCATCACCATCAACATCGCGCACGTCGAGTACGAGACCGACACCCGGCACTACGCGCACGTGGACATGCCGGGCCACGCCGACTACGTCAAGAACATGGTCACGGGCGCCGCCCAGCTGGACGGGGCCATCCTCGTCGTCTCCGCGCTCGACGGGATCATGCCGCAGACCGCCGAGCACGTGCTCCTCGCCCGGCAGGTCGGCGTCGACCACATCGTCGTCGCGCTCAACAAGGCGGACGCCGGCGACGACGAGCTCACCGACCTCGTCGAGCTGGAAGTGCGCGAGCTGCTCTCCGCGCACGGGTACGGCGGCGACTCCGTCCCCGTCGTCCGGGTCTCCGGGCTGCGCGCCCTGGAGGGCGACCCGCGCTGGACGGCCGCCGTCGAGGCGCTGCTCGACGCCGTGGACACGTACGTGCCGATGCCCGAGCGGTACGTGGACGCGCCGTTCCTGCTGTCGGTCGAGAACGTGCTGACGATCAGCGGGCGCGGCACCGTCGTCACCGGGGCCGTCGAGCGCGGGCGCGTCCGGGTCGGGGACCGCGTCCGGGTGTACGGGGCCGAGTCCCTCAAGGACGCGGAGACCGTCGTCACCGGCGTCGAGACCTTCGGCAAGCCGATGGAGGAGGCGCAGGCGGGGGACAACGTGGCGCTGCTGCTGCGCGGGGTCCCGCGGGACGCCGTCCGGCGCGGGCACGTCGTCGCCGAGCCGGGCAGCGTCCGGCCGGCGCGGCGCTTCACCGCGCAGGTGTACGTGCTCTCCGCGAAGGAGGGCGGGCGCAGCACGGCGCTCTCCACCGGGTACCGGCCGCAGTTCTATCTGCGGACGGCGGACGTCGTGGGGGACGTCGACCTCGGGGAGGCCGCGGTCGCCCGGCCCGGGGAGACGGTCACGATGACCGTCGAGCTCGGGCGCGACGTGCCCCTCGAGGCGGGGCTCGGCTTCGCGATCCGGGAGGGCGGGCGCACGGTGGGGGCCGGCACCGTGTCGGCCGTACTGATGTAGGGGGCGGCTGTAGAGGGCGACGCCTTCTGGAGGGGGCGTGGGGCGGTGCGGCCCCACGCCTTCGCCCTCCGGGGGACCGGCACAATAGGGGCGTGAGTGAACCTGAGGTCGAGGCCATACCCGTCGGTCGTGCTGTCGAGTACGGCTTCGCCAAGCTGATGCCCGATGTCGACCGGCGGCGGGCCTGGTTGCTCACGGTGGACGGCGCCCCGCAGTCGTACGTCGACCTCGACGAGCCGGCGCATCTGGAGTTCGAGTACGCGCGGCGGCTCGGGCACGTCCTCGACTGTGCCGGTGACGAGGGCCGCGCGCTCGACGTGCTGCACCTCGGCGGCGGCGCCCTCACCCTGCCCCGCTACGTCGCCGCCACCCGGCCGGGCTCCCGGCAGGACGTCGTCGAGGCCGACCGGGGGCTGCTCGCGCTGGTCGCCGAGCAGCTGCCGCTGCCCGCCGGCGCGGGTGTGACCGTGCACGGGGACGACGCCCGCGCCTGGCTCGCCGCGGCGCCCGACGACGCGGCCGACGTGCTCGTCGCCGACGTGTTCGGCGGCTCCCAGGTGCCCGCCCATCTGACGACGCTCGCCTACGCGCGGGAGGCCGACCGGGTGCTCAGGCCCGGAGGGGTCTATGCGGCCAACCTCGCCGACGGCGCCCCGTTCGCGTTCCTGCGGTCCCAACTGGCCACGTTCGCCGAGGTGTTCGCCCACCTCGCGGTGATCGCCGAGCCCGCCGTGCTGCGCGGGCGGCGGTTCGGGAACGCGGTGCTGATCGCCTCGCAGGAGGAGATCGACGTGGCCGAGCTGGCCCGGCGCACGGCACGGGACGCGTTTCCCGCGCGGGTCGAGCACGGCCCCGGGCTGCGCCGCTTCATCGGGGACGCGCGGCCCGTGACGGACGCCGACGCGGTGCCCTCGCCGCTGCCCCCGGGCGGCTCGTTCAGCGTGGGGTGAGCTCGGCGGGGTCCGCGGGCTCGCCGGCCTTGACCGGTTCGGGCTCGCGGCGCCGCAGGTTCCGTACGTCGGGCACGCACAGGACGGCCGCCGTGGCGAGCACCACCAGGGCCGCGCAGCCCCACAGGGCGGGGGAGCGGCCGAAGGCCGACTCGGCGGGGCCGGCCAGCGCGGTGGCCAGCGGCACCATCGCCACCGAGCCGAACCAGTCGTAGGCCGAGACCCGGGACAGCTTCTCCTCGGGTATCTCCTGGTGCAGCGCGGTGATCCAGGAGACGCCGAAGATCTCGATCGTGACCCCGCTGACGAACATGACGGCCACCAGGGCCGGCAGCGGCACGGGGACCGCCAGCGCGGCGGAGGGCAGGGCCAGCGAGAAGACGGCCACGGAGCCGGCGAGCAGGAGGCGCTTCGGTTTCCAGCGCATCATGAGCAGGCCGCCGAGGATCGTGCCGGCGCCGAACGCGCCGAGCGCCAGACCCCAGGGGCCGGCCCCGCCCAGCTCGTCCCGGGCGACCAGGGGACCGAACACCGACTCGGCGGCGCCGACGACGGCGACCACCACCGAGAACTGGGCGATGACCGCCCACAGCCAGGGGCGCCCCACGACCTCCCGCCAGCCGTCGCGGATGTCCGCGAGCAGTCCGCCGCCCGGTGCGCGCGCCGCGATGTGGCCGATGTCGAGGAACGCCCGCAGCCCGCCCGCCACCGCGAACGCCGCCGCGTCGAGCGCGAGCACCCAGCCGGGGCCGAGCGCGGCGACCATCGCCCCGCCGAGCGCGGCCCCGCCGACGGCGGCGCCGGACATGCCCATCCGGAAGAGCGCGAAGGCGCGGGACGCCTGCTCGCCGGAGACGGAGGACATGAGCATGCCCTCGGCCGCCGGGTTGAAGAACGCCTGACCCGTGCCGCCGAGGGCGCTGAGCGCCAGCATCTGCCACAACCGCGGATCGCCCTGGAGGACGAGCAGGGCGAAGGCGCCCTGGGACAGGAAGTTGAGGGCGTTCGCGGCGACCATGACGTGGTGGCGCGGCAGCCGGTCGGCGACCGCGCCGCCCACCAGCAGGAAGACCACCAGGAACAGGGTGCGGGCGGCCGCGACCAGGCCCACGTCACCGGCGTCGCCGCCCGCGTCGAGCACGGCGAACGCGGAGGCGATCAGCGCGCCGTGCGAACCGAGCGTCGTGATGAACGCCGACACCGCGAGCAGCGTGTAGTTGCGCCCCGCCCAGGCGGGCCTGCGCGGACGTCGTGGCTGGTGGGGCGGGGCGGCGGCGGCGTCGGTCACTCAGGGACTATCGCCGCCGCACACCCGTATCGACAAGCCGGTTCCCGGCCGAGCACCGGCCGGGAGCGGTCGTGCTACTGGGCCTCGGGGTCCTCGTAGTAGCGCACGGAGTTGAGGATCTTCGTGATCGTCGCGTCCGACAGCTCGTTCTTGACGCCCTTGGCGGCCCACAGATCCCAGGAGACGAAGTCGCCGACGCCGTTCTGGAAGGCGAAGACCACGGCCTTGCCCTCGCTGGCGCACTTGCCCTTCTTGGGGGAGCCCTCGGAGTGTGCCTTGATCAGGCTGCCCTTGATGCCCTGCGCGTTGGTGAAGTCCTTGGGCTTGTCGACCTTGACCGCCTTGATGGACGGCTCGGTGTAGCCACCGTAGATCCACCACGGGATGCGGTTCTGCGCGGCTTCCTTGGCGGTCTTCGCGCCGTTCTCACCCCGGGTGCCGACGCCGGACAGTGAGGTGTCCTCGTCGCGGCCGTCCTTGTCGGAGTCCTCGGTGCACCACTTGGACTGGAGCTCGGCAGGAGCGGAGACGGTGGTCATCCCGTGCTCCTTCTTGCCGTCCTTGCCCTTGTAGTCGTACTCGAAGCCGATGATCTGGTCCGAGCCGCTGGTGCTGACCTCCCAGCCCTGCGGCACGTCGAACACCGTCTTGTGCTTGGTGTTCACGACGGGCTGCCAGCCGGCGACGACCGGCCGCACCTCGTTGTCCCCGCCGCGCGGGTTCCCCGCGGACGCGCTCGCGCTCGGCTCCTGGCTCTTCGGGGCGGACGCCGAGGCCTTGGGCGACTTCTTCGGACCACCCTTGGCGTCGTCGTCCTTGTCACCGCCGAGGACCAGGAAACCGGTCACACCCGCGGCCACGACGACGGCGGCCGCGGCGACGATGGCGACGATCTTCGTCTGGTTCCCGCCGCCGCCCTTCGGCGCCTGGGGCGGACCCATCGGCGTCGTCGGCGCGTTCCAGGCAGGCTGTTGCTGCTGCTGGTACGGGTTGGGCTGCTGCTGGTACCCCGGCTGCTGATAGGGGTTCGGCTGCTGGTACCCCGGCTGCTGATACGGGTTGGGTCCCGGCTGATTCGGGTCCTGCGGGTTCTGCTCGCCCCCGGGCGGCTGCGTTCCTGGCCACATGGCCGTCAACGATAGAGGGTTCCGGGGCCACGGATGTCCCCACCCGGTACCGGACGTGCAACGTTCCGGCGGACGAAGGTGGCGCGGCTGGGGCATTTGGGGACGCCGGCGAGGGGATGGCCAAGCTGGCTACTCGTGGGTAACCTTCGGGCATGAGCGCAGACCAGATGTCCATCGGCGACATGCTCGCCGCCACCGTGCCGATGGCCCGCACGCTGAACCTCGAGTTCCAGGAGACGACGCCCGACAAGGCCGTCGTCTCGCTGCCCGACCAGGCGGACTACCACAACCACGTCGGCGGCCCGCACGCCGGCGCCATGTTCACGCTGGCCGAGTCCGCGAGCGGGGCCATCGTCCTCGCCGCCTTCGGCGACCAGCTCTCGCGCGCCGTGCCGCTGGCCGTCAGCGCCGAGATCGCCTACAAGAAGCTGGCCATGGGCCCGGTCACCGCGACGGCCACCCTCGGCCGCCCGGCCGCCGACGTCGTCGCCGAGCTGGACGCGGGCGGGCGACCGGAGTTCCCCGTCAGCATCGCCATCACGCGCGCCGACGGTGCCGTGACCGGCGAGATGACGGTGGTGTGGACCCTGCGGCCCAACAGCTGATCCGGACCGAACAGGCCGAACAGGTAGGCTTCCCGAGGCGCGCGGCACAGGGGGCGCGCACCTCGGGGAGACACCGCACCGGCACGGGAGGCGACGGCGTTGCACGTCCAGGAATGGCTCGACACGATCCCGGCGGTCGCCATCTACGCCTTGGTGGCGGGCGTCATCGGCCTGGAGAGCCTCGGCATCCCGCTGCCCGGTGAGATCGTCCTCGTCTCCGCCGCCCTGCTGTCCTCGCAGCACGGCGACGTGAACCCGGTGGTGCTCGGGGTGTGCGCGACGGCCGGCGCCGTGATCGGCGACTCCATCGGCTACGCGATCGGCCGCAAGGGCGGCCGGCCGCTCCTCGCCAAACTCGGCGCCAAGTTCCCGCGGCACTTCGGGCCCGCCCACGTGGCCACCGCGGAGCGGTCGTTCGAGAAGTGGGGCATGTGGGCCGTGTTCTTCGGCCGCTTCATCGCCCTGCTGCGCATCTTCGCCGGCCCGCTGGCCGGCGTCCTGCACATGCCGTACTGGAAGTTCCTCATCGCCAACTTCCTGGGCGGCGTCGTCTGGGCCGGCGGCACCACGGCCGTCATCTACTACATCGGCGTCGTCGCCGAGGACTGGCTCAAGCGCTTCTCGTACCTGGGGCTCGGCGCGGCGGTCCTCATCGGCATCGCCTCGATGCTGATCGTCAAGCGCAAGGCGACGAAGGCCGCCGCCAAGGCCGAGGCCGCCGCCGAGGCGGAGTCCGGGCCGGAGCCGGTGGCCGCGGGCGAGTGACGCCCCGCCGTACCGGGCCCCGGCCCCCTCGGGCCGGTCAGCTCGCGTCCGCCGCCTTCTCGTGGACCTCGCGGTGGGAGCGGGCCAGGTCCACGTAGACCGTGCCGTTGAAGGTCACGCCCTCGCGCTCCTCCTGCGTCAGCTCGCGCCGCACCTTCGCCGGCACGCCCGCGACCAGCGAACCGGGCGGGACGACCATGCCCTGCGGGACCAGCGCCTGCGCCGCGACCAGCGAGCCGGCACCGATCACCGCGCCGTTGAGCACCGTCGCGCCCATGCCGACCAGGCAGTCGTCCTCGATGGCGCAGCCGTGCAGGACCGCGTTGTGCCCCACCGAGACGCGCTCGCCGATCGTCACCGGGAACCCGGCGTCGACGTGCACCGTGCAGTTGTCCTGGATGTTGCTGTCCGCGCCGAGCGTGATCGGTTCGAACTCCGCGCGCAGCACCGCGCCGTACCAGACGCTCGCCCCGGCGTGCAGCGTGACGTCGCCGATCAGCGTGGAGTTGGGCGCCGCGAAGGCGTCCTGGTCCAGCTTCGGTTCCTTGCCGCCGAACCCGGCGATGAGTGCCTCGTGGGCCATGCGATTCTGCTCCTTGCGAGTCGTGCGTGCTCTGCCTGCGTCGCGCCTGGAGCGAACCGTACCCGTGGGGTGAAGATCACAGGCCGTCGAGGTGGGGGAGCGCCGTACGGGTGAGTAACGTGGCGCCGTGCCAAAGAACCGGAACGTGTTCTCGTCGGGCCGGCGGGCCGCCCGGGGCGGGCTCGCCCATCGCGCCGTGCAGGCCGGCTGGCGGTGGGCGCAGCGCCGCGGCGCGGTCACGGCCGAGCAGCCCGGCGGCTACCGGTTCCGCGCCATCGGCCACGGCACCAAGCTCGCCTTCCCGCAGGGCACCGTCTTCGGCGAACCGTGGATCCGGCTCGGCGCGCACTGCATCATCGGCGAGCAGGTCACCCTGACCGCCGGGATGATGCCGGACCTCGACCTCGGACCCGACCCGATCCTGACCCTCGGCGACGGTGTCGTCATCGGCCGCGGCGGCCACGTCGTCGCCGACACGACGGTCACCATCGGCAGCGACGTCTACATGGGCCCGTACGTCTACATCACCTCCACCAATCACTCCTACGACGACCCGCACGAGCCCGTCGGACGCCAGTGGCCCCGCATGGAGCCCGTGGAGATCGGCCCCGGCTGCTGGATCGGCACCGGCGCCGTGATCCTGCCGGGCGCCCGCCTCGGGCGGAACGTGGTCGTCGCCGCCGGAGCCGTCGTGCGCGGCACCGTCCCCGACCACGCCGTCGTCGCCGGGGCGCCGGCCAAGGTCGTACGGACCTGGGACGAGGAGGCCGGCTGGCAGCCGCCGCTGCGCACGCCCGCACCCCGGCCCATCCCCGCCGACATCACCCCGGAACAGCTCCTCGCGCTGTCCGAACTGGAGGACCAGCAGTAGCCCCAGGTAGTAGCGGCGCGGCCTCAGCGGTGCGACCTCAGCGGCGCAGGGCCGTCGCCGCGGTCGCCGCCACCGCGTCGGTCACCGCGGCGAGCGCGGGCGAGTCCAGCTTCCACTGCTGCCAGTACAGCGGGACGTCCACCGGCCGCTCCGGCGCCAGCTCGACGAGCCGGCCCGCGCGCAGCAGCGGCGCCGCCTGCGCCTCGGGCACCAGACCCCAGCCGAGCCCCGCCGCCACCGACGCGGCGAACCCGTCCGACGTCGGCACCGCGTGCCGCACCCCGCCCGCCCCGGCCCCGCCGAGCCCCCGCACGAACGCGTCCTGCAACTCGTCGCTGCGGTCGAACGTCATCACCGGCGCCCGCGCGAGCCCCTCCGCAAGCGGCCCGTCGAGCTGCTCCCGTACGAAGTCCGGGTGCGCCGCCGCCAGATACCGCATCCGGCCCAGCGCCCGCACCGAGCACCCCGCGACCGCGTCCGGCGACGAGGTCACCGCCGCCATCACCAGGCCCTCGCGCAGCAGCTCGGCCGTGCGCGTCTCGTCCTCGCGGTGCAGCTCGAACGCGATCGGCGGACGCTGCGGCACCCGGGCGAGCGCGTCCAGGAACCAGGTCGCCAGCGAGTCCGCGTTCACCGCGGCCGTCACCCGCGTCGCGCCGTCGCCCGGGCCCATCCCGAGCGCCGCGTGCGCGTCCCGCTCCAGGCGCTCCAGCTGACGGGCGTAACGCACCACCACCTGCCCCGACTCGGTCGGCCGCACCGGCTTGGTGCGCACGAGCAGCACCCGGCCCGTGCGCTGCTCCAGCGCCTTCACCCGCTGACTCACCGCCGACGGCGTCACGTGCAGCACGGCCGCCGCCGCGTCGAACGTGCCCTCGTCGACCACGGCCAGCAGGGTCCGCACCTGGTCCAACGGCAGCTCGGAGATCACCGCACACCCATCCTTCCTAAGCTGCGCTAATGCTACGTAAAAATCTTTAGCTGTACGCGCGGTGATCGTCTCCGTAGCGTCGAGGACATGACCGCCTCCCTCACCGCCGCGGCCGCCGGCTTCGGCACCGGCCTCTCGCTCATCGTCGCCATCGGAGCCCAGAACGCGTTCGTCCTGCGCCAGGGCATCCGCCGCGACGCCGTCCTCGCCGTGGTCGGCATCTGCGCCCTGTCGGACGCGGTGCTCATCGCCCTCGGCGTCGGCGGTGTCGGCGCGCTGGTGGTCGCGTGGCCGGGCGCGGTCACCGCCGTCGGCTGGATCGGCGGCGCCTTCCTGCTCTGCTACGGGGCACTCGCCGCCCGGCGCGTGCTGCGCCCCGGCGACGCGGCCCTGCGGACCGAGGGCGACTCCACCGGATCGCGCCGCCGCGCCGTGCTCACCTGCCTCGCCCTGACCTGGCTCAACCCGCACGTCTACCTCGACACCGTGCTGCTGCTCGGCTCCGTCGCCGCCGACCGCGGCCCGCTGCGCTGGACCTTCGGACTCGGCGCCACCCTCGCCAGCCTGGTCTGGTTCGTCGCGCTCGGCTTCGGCGCCCGGCTGCTGAGCCGCTTCCTCGCCCGGCCCGCCGCCTGGCGCGTGCTCGACGGACTCGTCGCCGTCACGATGCTCGCCATGGGAGCCCTGCTCATCGCCGGCACCTGAGACCGCCCGACACCGTCCGCGCCAGGACTGCGACACTGATGCCCGAACGGGTAGATGTAGCGAGCAACCAGGATGAGCGGCGTGGACGGCACAGGCACCAGCGAGAGCAGCACCGGCACCGCGCCGGACGAGACACCGCAACCCCGGCGCCGCTGGGCGATGGACACCCGGCCGCTGCGGATCCCCGCCTACCGCCGCCTGTGGTCCTCCACGATCGTCACCGCCGTCGGCAGCCAGCTCACCGCCGTCGCCGTGCCCAAGCAGATCTACGACATCACCGGATCCTCCGCCTGGGTCGGCGCCGCGAGCCTCGCCGGACTTGTACCGCTCGTCGTGTTCGCCCTGTGGGGCGGCGCCGTCGCCGACACCATGGACCGCCGCAAGCTGCTCCTCATCACCAACTGCGGCATCGCCGGCACCTCGGTCCTGTTCTGGCTCCAGGCCGTCACCGGGCTCGGCTCCGTCGCCGTACTGATGGTGCTGCTCGCGCTGCAACAGGCCTTCTGGGGGCTCAACTCGCCTGCCCGCACGGCCTCCATCGCCCGTCTCGTGCCCAAGGAACAGCTCGCCGCGGCCAACGCGCTCGGCTCCACCGTCATGCAGACCGGCCAGGTCGTCGGCCCGCTGCTCGCCGGCGTCCTGATACCCGTGATCGGCCTGCCGGAGCTCTACCTCATCGACGCGTTCGCCCTCTGCGTCACCGTCTGGGCCGTGTACCGGCTGCCCGCGCTGCCCCCGCTCGGCGCCGTCGCCCGCCGGGCCGGGGTGCGGGAGATCGCCGAGGGCTTCCGGTACATCGCCCTGCACAAGGTGCTGCTGCTGTCCTTCCTCGCCGACATCGTCGCGATGGTCCTCGGCATGCCCCGCGCCCTCTTCCCGCAGCTCGCCGCCGAGACCTACGCGCCCTACGGCGAAGGGCTCGCCCTCGGCCTGCTGTTCGCGGCGATCCCCGTCGGGGCGGTGGCCGGCGGGCTGTTCTCCGGCACGTTCTCGCGGGCGCGGCGGCACGGCTGGATGGTCATCGGCGCGGTCGTCGCGTGGGGGCTCGCGGTCGCCGGGTTCGGGCTCAGCGCCAACCTCTGGCTCGCCGTGGCGTTCCTCGCGCTCGCCGGGATCGCCGACATGGTCTCCATGGTCTTCCGCGGGGCGATCCTGCTGTCCGCCGCGACCGACGAGATGCGCGGCCGGATGCAGGGCGTCTTCACCGTCGTCGTCGCGGGCGGGCCCCGGCTCGCCGACGTGCTGCACGGCTCGGCGGGTTCCGTGTTCGGGCCCCGCGCGGCCGTCGTCGGGGGCGGACTCCTGGTCGTCGTCACGATGCTGGGCCTGGCCTGCGTGATGCCCGCGCTGCGCCGCTACCGGGTCTGAGTACAGTTTGCTGCACGTCGGGGTGCAACCAGGTGTGCCCCTCCAGGCCCCTCGATGGACGGAACGTGTCGGACCTCGACCTCCTGACCCAGTCGCTCGCCCGCAACGTCAGGCACTGGCGCACCGAGCGCGGCTTCACCCTCGACACGCTCGCGTCCCGGGCCGGGGTCAGCCGGGGCATGGTCATCCAGATCGAACAGGCCCGCACCAACCCGAGCATCGGCACGGTCGTCAAGATCGGCGACGCGCTCGGCGTCAGCATCACCACCCTGCTGGACTACGAACAGGGCCCCGAGGTCCGCGTCGTGCCCGGTGACCAGGCCGTGCGGCTGTGGTCCACGGAGGGCGGCAGCCACAACCGGCTGCTCGTCGGAGCGGAGGCGCCCGGCCCGTTCGAGATGTGGGAGTGGCGGCTCGCGCCGGGCGAGGGCAGCCCCTCGGATCCCCACCCGCAGGGGACGGTGGAGCTGCTGCACGTGACCTCCGGCGAGCTGGCCTTGGTCGTCGACGGGGTGGTGCACCGGGTCCCGGCCGGATCCAGCGCGACCTTCGAGGCGTCCGTCTCCCACGAGTACCGGAACGACGGCACGGAGCCGGTCGAAATGATGCTGGCCGTCTCGGTGCCGTTCGAGCGCTGAGGTCCTTTCGGTCTCGTCGCCGGGTGCGGCCCGGCGGGGAACTGCGCGACCAGCCACGACGGACCCGCAGCCGACCGGAGACCACATGAGGCCCGCACGATCCCACCCCGGGCAACTGTTAGCGTGCCGGACATGCGCGCACCCATCGGTACCTTCGACACCGCGAACCCCGCCCCGGACGTCCTGAACCTGCTCACCCGCCCCGTCGCCGACGCCGTCCGGAGCTGGCGCGGCAGCGTCCCCGCGCAGGATCTGATCCACGTCGACACCGAACCGGACTGGGCCGACACCGCCACGTTCGTCGAGCACTACGGCTCCGACCTGCTCGACACCTCCGCGAACTGCGTCGTCGTCAGCGGTAAGCGCGGCGGCGAGGCGACCCTGGCCGCCTGCGTCGTCCTGTCCGCCACCAAGGTCGACGTCAACGGCGTCGTGCGCCGTCACCTCGGCGCCCGCAAGGCCTCCTTCGCGTCGATGGACACCGCCACCGGCGAGACCGGCATGGAGTACGGCGGCATCACCCCCATCGGGCTGCCCGCCGACTGGCCGGTCCTCGTCGACGCGGCCGTCGCCGACCTGCCGTACGTCCTCATCGGCAGCGGCACCCGGCGCGGCAAGCTCATCGTGCCGGGCAAGGCCCTCGCCGAACTCCCCGGCGCCACCGTCGTCGAGGGCCTCGGCATCGCCGTCTAGGACGCCCCGCCCAGCCTCTCCTCGATCCAGGCCCGGCCGAACTCCACGACCGTGCCCGCGTCGAGGAGATGGCACCGCGCCGCTCCGACCCGCCCGCTCCTCCCGAGCCCCGCGGCCAGCAGATCGGCGCCGATGACCTCGAACGGGTCGCGTCCCGGCGGCACCGCGGAGCCGTAGTCGAACGCGCCCCGCTCGGAATCGATGTCGTGGAACCGCCGCCACACCCGCCGGCCCCCGTCCCGCACCGGCTGCTCGTACGACACGAACCGTTTGCCCGGCGCCTCGGCCAGGGCCTCCGCGTGATGCAGCAGGGTCAGCGTGTCCAGCGGCGCGCCCAGCATCAGGACCCGGCCGCCGCGCGCCACCAACCGGGCGAGCGGGCTGTCCGGCCCGTGCGGGTCGTCCCAGGGCTGATCCACCGTCAACTCCCGGGCGCCCGCGCCCAGCGCGGCGAAACTCGCGTCCGGATGCCGGCTCCGCAGCGCGCCGGGCCGGTGCCGCAGGGCCTCCGGCAGCCGCCCGTTCGCGTGGTCGCACTCGCTCGACTCCGGGTCGAACGCCGGGTGTTCGTCCCGCACCGCATCCCGCCAGGCGGCGGGCCAGGTGTCGAAGTCGTAGGGCAGGGCGTCGTTCCAGCCGCACGTCACCATCAGCGTGCCGGACGCGCCCACCACGTCGAGCAGCGCGTCGAGCACCGTGCCGGCGCCGCCCGCCACGTAGCCGAGCGCGGACATCCTGGTGTGGAACATGACGGTGTCGCCGGGGCCGAGCCCCAGCGTGGTCAGGTCGCGGGCGAGACGGCGCCGGGTGACGGGGCCGCCGGAACGGGCGAGCAGGGTGCGTTCGTCCACCCGGCCGACCGTACGCGCCCGGAGCGCGGCACGGCCGCGCCTCATGAGATCTTGAACCGGACAGCCGAAGAGGAGAGTTGAGGGAGAGTCGACGACATGACAGAGCAGCTGACCGTCGGTGTTCTCGGCACCGGCATCATGGGCGCCGCCATGGCCCGCAACATCGCGCGCGCCGGACACACCGTCCGCGCCTGGAACCGCAGCCGCGCCAAGGCCGAGCCGCTCGCCGCCGACGGCGTCCAGGTCAGCGACACCCCGGCCGAGGCCGTCGCCGACGCCGACGTCGTCCTCACGATGCTCTACGACGGACCCGCCGCGCTCGACGTCATGCGGCAGGCCGCGGCGGGGCTGAAGCCGGGTGCGGCCTGGCTGCAGTCGACGACGGCCGGGATCGACGGTGTCGCCGCGCTGGCCGACTTCGCCGCCGAGCACGGCCTCGTCTTCTTCGACACCCCGGTCCTCGGCACCCGCCAGCCCGCCGAGGCCGGCCAGCTCCTCGTCCTTGCGGCCGGGCCCGCCGACCGGCGCGACGCCGTCGCCCCGGTCCTCGAAGCCGTCGGGTCCCGCACCGTGTGGATCGGCGAGGACGGCGGCGCGGGCGGCGCCACCCGGCTCAAGCTCGTCGCCAACAGCTGGGTGCTCGCCGCGACCAACGCGGTGGGGGAGGCCCTGGCCCTCTCCAAGGCGCTCGGCGTCGACCCGCAGTCCTTCCTCGACGCCATCGCGGGCGGCGGGCTCGACATGCCGTACCTGCACGCCAAGTCGGCGATGATCCTGGAGGACCGGCTGACCCCGGCCCAGTTCGCGGTGGACACCGCGGCGAAGGACGCGCGGCTCATCGCCGAGGCCGGGCGGGCGCACGGTGTCCGTCTGGACGTGGCGGAGGCGGCGGCGGCCCGCTTCAGCCGCGCGGCGGAGCAGGGCCACGGCCACGAGGACATGGCCGCCGCGTATTTCGCCTCTTTCGACACGCCCTGAGCCGGGCTGCGGCATCGCTGCCGCCTAGGGGCAGAGGGGCGTCGTCAGGTGTCGCCCGGTGGGGCTTCTCGCGCCCCTGCGACGGAGTCGCTGATCGGGTACAGCCCCGCGCCCCTGAAGGCACGCTCCGCGTACCCCAGGGGCCGGACGGTCGCGCCCCAGGGGCTGGCCGGGGTCAGGGCAGTCGGGGGATCTCGATCGCGGGGCAGCGGTCCATCACCATCTCCAGGCCCTCCCCGCGCGTCCGCGCATGCGCCTCCTCGTCGACCACCCCGAGCTGGAACCACACCGCCTTCGCCCCGATCGTCACCGCCTCGTCCGCCACCGGACCGGCCAGCTCGCTGTTCACGAAGACGTCCACCACGTCCACCGGGAACGGGATGTCGGCGAGCGAGGCGTACCCCCGCTCCCCGTGCACCGTCTCGGCCTTCGGATGGACGGGGACGATCCGCTTGCCGAACTGCTGCAGGACCCGCGCGACGCCGTACGCGGCCCGCGACCGGTTCGAGGAGAGCCCCACCACGGCCCAGGTGTCCCCGGTACCGGTGAGGATCTTGCGGACGGTCTCCTGGTCGCCGTACATCGGCGCCTCCAAGCATGGTCGGGCGGAAGGCTGACCTCGGGCTAACCACCCGCGCCGCCCGCCGATTCCGCGCGGGCGCATAGGCTGGCCGGATGCAGGACGAGTACCGCACGGTGGCCCACGAGGGCGTGCACGAGACAGAGATCAACCGCTCCCGGTTCCTGTGCGCGCTCGCGCCCGCCGCCACCGAGGAGGAGGCCCAGGCCTTCGTCGCCCGCATCCGCAAGGAGCACCCGACCGCCACCCACAACTGCTACGCGTACGTCATCGGCGCCGACGCCTCCGTACAGAAGGCCAGCGACGACGGCGAGCCCGGCGGCACCGCGGGCGTCCCGATGCTGCAGATGCTCACCCGCCGCGAGATGCGGTACGTCGTCGCTGTCGTGACGCGCTACTACGGAGGCGTGAAACTCGGCGCGGGCGGCCTCATCCGCGCCTACGGAGGCGCGGTCGGCGAGGCGCTCGACACGCTCGGCACCGTCACCCGCCGCCGCTACCGGCTCGCCACGGTCACCGTCGACCACGCGCGCGCGGGCAAGATGGAGAACGACCTGCGCTCCACCGGGCGCAGCGTGCGCGACGTCCACTACGGGGAGAACGTCGCCATCGAGATCGGGCTCCCCGAGTCGGACCTCGAGAGGTTCCGGGCGTGGCTCGCGGACGTGTCGGCGGGGGAGGCCGGGTTCGAGCTCGGCGGCGAGGCCTACGGATAGCGAAGGCCGGCGCCGGCGCCGAGCCGGTGTGAGGCCTGTCACCCGCGAGCCGGGGGAGCCGGGGCGGCCCCGGTGTTTCTGCCGTGCTGTCAGACCCAGCGGTTAGCCTCGTGTGTCATGAGGCTGCTGCACACGTCCGACTGGCATCTTGGCCGCGCGTTCCACCGCGTGAGCATGCTCGACGCCCAGTCCGCGTTCATAGGCCACCTCGTCGAGACCGTGCGCGAGCGGGAGGTCGACGCGGTGGTCGTGTCGGGCGACGTGTACGACCGGGCGGTGCCCCCGCTGTCCGCCGTCGAGCTGTACGACGACGCCCTGCACCGCCTCGCCGACCTCGGCGTGCCCACGGTGATGATCTCCGGGAACCACGACTCGGCCCGCCGCCTCGGCGTCGGCGCCGGGCTCCTCGGCCGCGCCGGCATCCACCTCCGTACGGCGGCGAGCCGAGTCGCCGAGCCCGTCGTACTGAGCGACGCGCACGGCGACGTCGCCTTCTACGGACTGCCCTACCTGGAGCCCGCCCTCGTCAAGGCCGAGTTCGGGGTCGAGCGCGCCGGGCACGAGCAGGTGCTCGGGGCCGCCATGGAGCGGGTGCGCGCCGACCTCGCCGCGCGTGCCCCCGGCACCCGGTCCGTGGTCCTCGCCCACGCCTTCGTCACCGGCGGCGCCCCCAGCGACAGCGAGCGGGACATCACCGTCGGCGGCGTCGCGGCCGTCCCCGCGGGCGTCTTCGACGGGGTCGACTACGTGGCCCTCGGCCATCTGCACGGCAGCCAGACCCTCACCGAGCGCGTCCGCTACTCGGGCTCCCCGCTGCCCTACTCCTTCTCCGAGGCCGACCACCGCAAGAGCATGTGGCTCGTCGACCTGGACGCCGAGGGCGCCGTCACCGCAGAGCGGATCGACTGCCCGGTGCCCCGGCCGCTCGCCCGGATCCGCGGCGACCTGGACGACCTCCTCGCCGACCCGGACCTCACCGTCCACGAGGAGTCCTGGGTCGAGGCCACCCTCACCGACGAGGTGCGGCCCGACGACCCCATGGCCCGCCTCACCGACCGTTTCCCGCACACCCTCAGCCTGCTGTTCGACCCGCGCCGCACCGACGCGCGCCCCGAGGCCAGCTACGCGGAGCGCCTCAGCGGGCGCGACGACCACGAGATCGCGGAGGACTTCGTGACCCATGTCCGCGGCGCCGGGCCCGACCCGGAAGAGCGCGCCGTGCTGCGCGCCGCCTTCGACGCCGTACGGACCGACGACGTGGTGCGCGAGGTCGCCCGGTGAGACTGCACACCCTGAAGATCACCGCGTTCGGCCCCTTCGGCGGCACGCAGGAGATCGACTTCGACGCGCTGTCCTCCGCCGGACTCTTCCTGCTGCACGGCCCGACCGGCGCCGGCAAGACCTCCGTCCTCGACGCGGTCTGCTACGCGCTGTACGGGTCGGTCCCCGGCGCCCGGCAGAACGGCGGCTCCCAGGGCCAGCACCTGCGCAGCGACCACGCCGAGCCCGGTGTGCGCACCGAGGTCGTCCTCGATCTGACCGTCGCGGGCCGCCGACTGGAGCTCACCCGCCAGCCCCCGTACGCGCGCCCCAAGAAGCGCGGCACCGGCTTCACCACGGAGAAGGCACAGAGCTGGCTGCGTGAGCACGACGCCGAGGCCGCCGGCTGGAAGGACCTCAGCCGCTCCCACCAGGAGATCGGCGAGGAGATCACCCAGCTGCTCGGCATGAGCAAGGACCAGTTCTGCCAGGTCGTGCTGCTGCCGCAGGGCGACTTCGCGCGGTTCCTGCGCGCCGACGCGGAGGCCCGCGGCAAGCTCCTCGGCCGGCTCTTCGACACGCACCGGTTCGCCGCCGTCGAGCAGCGGCTCGCCGAGGACCGGCGCGCCGCCGAGAAGCAGGTCAAGGCGGGCGACACCGAGCTCCTCGCCGACGCGCACCGCATGCAGCAGGCCGCGGGCGACACCGCCGAACTCGAGCCCGCCGACGCCGAGCCGGGCGAGCCGGGTCTCGCCGACGCCGTGCTGACCTGGGCCGCCGTCGCCCGGAGCGGCGCCCGTGAGCGCTTCACCCACGCCCATCTCGCCCTGGGCGCCGCCGACTCCGCCCGCAAGGCCGCGCAGGACGCCCTCGCCGCCGAGCAGGACACGGCCCGGCTCCAGCGGCGCTTCGCCGAGGCACGCGCGCGTGCCGCCGCGCTCGACGAGCGCGCCGACGAGCACCTCGCCCTCCAGCAGCGCATGGACCGCGGCCGCAAGGCCGAGACCGTCGCCCCCGCGCTCGCCCTGCGCGACGCGGCCGACACCGAGCACCGCACGGCCCTGCGCGAAGAGGCAAGCACCCGTGCCGCGCTGGCCGCCGCCCCCGAGCTCAGCGCCTGCGCCCCGGGCGGGCACCTCGCCGACGACGCGGGCCCCGGCGCCCTCGCCGAGGCCGCCCGGCGCCTCGCCCACGAGCTCGGCGGACTCGACGCCGCCCGCCGCGCCGAGCAGCGCCTGACCCGCATCGCCGACGACCGCGCCCGGCTCGACCGCGAGGAGCGCGCCGACGCCGAGCTGCTCACCGAGACCGACGGCTGGCTCGATGCCTGGGACACCCGCAGGGCCGGACTCCAGGCCCGGGTCGAGCGCGCCCAGGAGGCGGCGACCCACGCCGAGCACCTCGCCGGACAGCTCGAACCGGTACGGCAGCGGGCCGCGGCCGCCGTCGAGCGGGACCGCCTGGCCGAGCGGGCCGGCACGGCGCAGGAGGCGACCCTGCGCGCCCGCGAGGACGCCGCCACCGCGCACGAGCACTGGCTCGGGCTCAAGGAGCGGCGGCTGCGCGGCGTCGCCGCCGAGCTCGCCGAGGCCCTCGTCAGCGGCGAACCCTGCGCCGTCTGCGGCTCCGTCGAGCACCCGGCGCCGAGCGCCAGATCCGAGGGACACGTGGACCAGGCGGCCGAGGAGCGCGCGCTCGCCGCCCACCGCACGGCCGAGGACCACCGGGCCGACACCGAGCGGCGACTCGCCCGCGTCCGAGAGGATCTGGCCGCGGCGAAGGCGGCGGCCGGTGACGCACCGGCCGGTCAACTCGCCGACGCGGCACGGGAACTGGAGGCGCGACACGCCGAGGCCCGCGCCGAGGCGTCCACCCTGCGCGCCGCCCGCGAGACGCTCGACCACGCCGAGCGCGAGCACGGCCGCAGGACCGCCGCCCGCCAGGAGGCCGCCACCCGCACCGCGAGCCGGGCCTCCCTGCGCGAGGCACTCGACAGTGAACGGGACGGCCTGGTCGGGGAGTTGGAGCAGGCCCGCGGCGGCGCCGCGAGCGTCGAGGTGCGCGCCGCACAGCTGGAGCGGCTCGTCACCCTGCTGGACACCGCCGCCGACGCCGCCCGGGCCGTCGAGGACACCGCGCAGCGCCTCAAGGACGCCGACGCGCGACTCGCCGACGCCGCCTTCCGCGCCGGGTTCGACACGCCGGAGGCCGCGGCGGGCGCGCTGCTCGACGACGCCGCCCACCGGGAGCTCCAGCACCGGCTCGACGCACGGCAGGCCGAGGAGGCCGCCGTGCGCGCGGTCCTCGCCGAGGAGGACACCGCGGCCGCCGCCCACCGGCCTGCCGCCGACGTCGCCGCCGCACGGGCCGTCGCCGACGCCGCCGACACCCGGGTGCGCGTCGCCGCCTCCGCACGCGACGCCGCCGCCCGCCGCTGCGACGCGCTCGACCGGCTGTCCCGCAGCGCGGCCAAGGAGGCCCGCCGGCTCGGCCCGCTGCGCGCCACGTACAACCGGATCGCCCGGCTCGCCTCCCTCGCCGCCGGCACCTCGGCGGACAACGAGCGCAAGATGCGCCTGGAGTCCTACGTCCTGGCCGCGCGCCTCGAGCAGGTCGCGGCCGCCGCGACGGCACGCCTGCGCCGCATGTCGTCCGGCCGCTACACGCTCGTCCACTCCGACTCGCTGTCCGGACGCGGCCGTTCGGGCCTCGGGCTGCACGTGGTCGACGCGTGGACCGGCCGGGAGCGGGACACGGCCACGCTGTCCGGCGGCGAGACGTTCTTCGCGTCGCTCGCGCTCGCGCTCGGCCTCGCGGACGTCGTCACCGACGAGGCGGGCGGGGTCCGGCTCGACACCCTGTTCATCGACGAGGGCTTCGGCAGCCTCGACGACCAGACCCTCGACGAGGTCCTGGACGTCCTGGACACGCTGCGCGAGCGGGACCGCAGCGTCGGCATCGTCAGCCACGTCGGCGACCTGCGGCGCCGGGTGCACGCCCAACTGGAGGTCGTGAAGGGGCGGGAGGGGTCCGAGGTGCGCCAGCGCGGCGGGGTCTGAGGGTCTGCTGTGCCCCGCCGCGGCGGGGTCCGAAGGCGGGCCGCAGGGATGTGGGGCTCAGTGACCGATCGGGCGGCGCGGCAGCGGTGACGAGTACACGACGCTCGTCGTCACCGACCCCAGCGCGCCGAGCTTGCCCGACACCTCCTCCAGGTGCCCCATGGAGCGCGCCGCGACCTTGATGACGAAGCAGTCGTCGCCGGTCACGTGGTGTGCCTCCAGGATCTCCGGGGTCACCGCGACCAGATCGTGGAACGGCTTGTAGTTCCCGTTCGGGTACCGCAGCCGGACGAACGCCAGGATCGGCAGCCCGAGCCGCTCCGGCACGACCACCGCCGTGTACCCGGCGATCACCCCGGCCTCCTCCAGCCGGCGTACCCGCTCGGTCACCGCGCTCGCGGACATCGACACGGCGCGCGCCAGCTCGGCGTAGCTCGCGCGGCCCTCGCGCTGCAGGGCCTCCAGAATGCGCCAGTCGGTGGCGTCGGGCGTGTGCACGGACCCGGTCTGGGCTGCGGTTGTGGAATCAGCGGTCATGTTCGAGGAATAGCAGGAGAATCCCCGGCCGATCAAGAGATGTGCCGGGGATCGCCCCTTCAAGGAAGGTGATCACCGGCCGTAGATTTCCAGTGTCTTCAGATGCCGGGGCGGTCGCCGAGCGCGGGCCGTCCCCCGTCCCAGGAGTTGCGCCATGACCACGACGACCAGCGCCCACCCCGTCCTGCGGGTGGCCCCCGCCTCGCCCGCCGCGGCGGCCGCCTACTTCGGCGTGAGCCTCGCCTTCCACGCCGACGTGACCGACGTCGCCGCCGCGCTCGCCCTGCCCGAGGGCCCCGGTTTCGTCCTGCTCGACTCCCGCTCCACGGCCTCCTGGGACCAGGGCCACGTCCCCGGCGCCCTCCACCTGCCCACGGCCCGGATCCCCGAGCAGGCCGAAGAGCTCCTCGACCGGTCGGTCCCCGTCGTCGTGTACTGCTGGGGCCCGGCGTGCAACGGCGCGACCCGCGCCGCCCTCGCCCTCGCCGAACTCGGCTTCCAGGTCAAGGAGATGCTCGGCGGCTTCGAGTACTGGGTCCGCGAGGGCTTCGCCTACGAGACCTGGGAGGGCCCCGCGCAGAAGGCCGCGGACCCGCTCACCTCGCCCGTCGACGCGGAGGACTGCGGCTGCTGAACCCGGCGGCTGCCCGGCCCCGTCACACCCGGTGCGGGGTCGCCCGCAGGAACGGGACGTCGCGGGTTCTGACGGCGCCGGCCGGGGCCGCCGCGCGCAGCACCACGTCGAGGGCGCCGTCCGGGTCGCAGGCGTAATGCCCGCTGGCCCAGGCCGCGTTGGCCTCGACGACCGCCCAGTCGCCGCCCGGCGCGAGCCGTCCCACGTCCACGACGATCGCGCTCGGCAGCTCCTCGGCGGGCAGCCGCGCGGCGAACTCCAGCACCTCGTCGCGCAGCGGGTCGGCGCCGTCCAGCGGCGCCACGTCGAGGGCGCCCCGGCGCGCGTAACGGCTCCCGGAGCGTACGGCGCCGTCGAGCAGGAACAGCCGGTACTCGACCTCGAACGCCACGATGTCGCTGACCAGCACGGGAGTGGCGTCGTCCACCGCGTCCGGGCCGGGCAGGCGGCTGCCGTCCGGGTAGACGCGGGCCGGGAAACTCTTGTCGTTGGGCGGCTTCACGAACGCCGGGCGACGCAGCCGACGGGCCTCGGCGACGGTCGTCAACTCCACGTCCCGCCTCGCGAGTTCGACCGGAAGTCCCGCCAGCCACCCCGGCGCCGCCTCCAGCAGCCCGACCCCGAGCTCCCGCCCCACCGCGTCCGCGAACAATGGCCCCGCGTACAGCGAGGCCCCCGGCGCCCCGAGCCACTCCGAGGGCGTGCGCCAGTCCCCGTACGTCTCCACGGCGATGCCGCGCCGGCGTGCGGCGGCGGCCAGCGCGTGACCGGTGGCGGTGACGCGAGGAGAGAGGAAGAGCGTGCGGGGCGCGGTGTTCATGGGGTCGAGGATGTGGCCGCGGGCGCCTGAACGCCACGCAATTTCGCGGGCCGTGCGGCCGGCTCGGGGCGTAAACGTCGTGCGAGCGGCGCGGTGTCTTGGCATCATCGGCGCCCATGCCGAGACTTCCCGCTCCCACCCCGGAAGAACTCCGTCGAGACCCGCTGCCCCTGCGCGGCCGTACCGCCCTGGTCACCGGGGCCAGCCGGCGGGGCGGGATCGGGTGTGCCGTGGCGCGGCGGCTCGCCGCGTACGGGGCCGCCGTCTATCTGCACCATCACGTACCGCACGACGAGGCGATGCCCTGGGGCGCCGACCGGCCCGAGGAGGTGGCCGACGCCGTGCGCGCGGCGCGGGGTGAGCCGGACGCCGTCGTCGCGCACGGACCCGCCGATCTCGGCGAACCCGACGCCCCGGCCCGGCTGATCGACGACGCCGCGCGGGCGCTCGGCGGCCGGCTCGACATCCTGATCGCCAACCACGCCCTCAGCGGCAGCGACGGCACCCTCGACACGATCGACGCCGCGATGCTCGACGCGCACTGGGCCGTCGACGCACGCTCCGTCGTCCTGCTCGTCCAGGCCTTCGCCCGGCACCGCCCGGTCGGACCCGGAGGCCGCGTCGTCATGATGACCTCGGGACAGGACATCGCCGACGGCATGCCCGGCGAGATCGCGTACGCCCTCCAGAAGGGCGCGCTCGCCTCGGCCACCCGCTCCCTCGCGACCGCCCTCGCCGACCGGGGGATCACGGTCAACACGGTCAACCCCGGCCCCGTCGACACCGATTACCTCGACGGCGACGCGTACGAAGCGATCGCCGGACTGTTCCCCGCCGGGCGCTGGGGGATGCCCGACGACCCGGCCCGGCTGATCTCCTGGCTGGCGACCGACGAGGCCGCGTGGATCACCGGGCAGGTCATCGACTCCGAGGGCGGCTTCCGGCGGACCGGGGGCTGAGGCCCGTACGGGATCCCGGTCCGCCGGAGGCAGGCCCGGCTAGAGCTTGGACAGCTCGTCCACCAGGTCGTCCAGGCCCAGCGAACCCTGCGAAAGGGCCGCCATGTGCCAGGCCTTCGCGTCGAACGCGTCGCCGTGCGCCGCCTGCGCGTTGGCCCGGCCGAGCAGCCACGCCCGCTCGCCCAGCTTGTAACCGATCGCCTGGCCCGGGATCGACAGATAGCGGGTCAGCTCGCTCTCCACGAAGTCCGCCGGCCGGCTGCTGTGCGACCCGAAGAACTCCTGCGCCAGCTCCGGCGTCCACCGCTCGCCCGGGTGGAACGGCGAGTCAGCCGGGATCTCCAGCTCCAGGTGCATGCCGATGTCGACGATGACCCGCGCCGCGCGCATCATCTGCGCGTCGAGATAGCCGAGGCGCGTCTCCGCGTCCTTGAGGAAGCCCAGCTCGTCCATCAGACGCTCCGCGTACAGCGCCCAGCCCTCCGCGTTCGCCGAGACCCCGCCCAGCGTCGCCTGGTAGCGCGACAGGTCACCGGCCACGTGCGCCCACTGCGCGAGCTGCAGGTGATGCCCTGGGACACCCTCGTGGTACCAGGTCGACACCAGGTCGTACACGGGGAAACGGGTCTGGCCCATCGTCGGCAGCCAGGTGCGCCCGGGCCGCGAGAAGTCCTCCGACGGCGCCGTGTAGTAGGGGGCCGCAGCGCTGCCGGGCGGCGCGATGCGGGACTCCACCTTCCGTACCCGCTCCGCCAGTTCGAAGTGCGTGCCGTCGAGCGCGGCGATGGCCTCGTCCATCAGGTTCTGCAGCCAGTCGCGGACCTCGTCGACCCCCTCGATGTGCCGCCCGTGCTCGTCGAGGTGCGCGAGCGCCACCCACGGCGTCTCGGCGCCGGGCAGGATCTTCTCCGCCTCCGCCCGCATCTCGCCGAGCAGCCGGTGGAACTCGCTCCACCCGTACGCGTAGGCCTCGTCCAGGTCGAGATCCGTGCCGTTGTAATAGCGCGACCAGCGCGCGTACCGCTCGCGGCCCACCGCGTTCGGCGCGCCCTCGATCGCCGGGGCGTACACGTCCCGCATCCAGTCGCGCAGCGCGACCGTCGCGGCATCCGCCGCGCGCGCCGCCTCGGTCAGCTCGCCGCGCAGCGCCTCGGGCCCCGTGACCGTGAACTCCTCGAACCAGCCCCGCCCCTGCGCCTCGCCCGCCCACTCGGTGAGCTGCTCGACGAAGGTGGCGGCGGGCCGCGGCGGACCGTACAGCTTCCGCTCGAGCCCCGCCTCCAGCGTCTCCCGGTACCCGGCGAACGCGGCCGGGACCGCGCGCAGCCGCTCGGCGATCGCCGCCCAGTCCTCGTCGGTCTCGGTCGGGGTGATGGTGAACACCTCGCGCACATTGTGCACCGGGCCGCCCAGGTTGGTGACGACGCGCAGGTGCTCCTCCGCGTCGTGCACGGCCAGTTCGGCCGTCAGGCGCTCGCGCAGCAGCCGGGCGCAGCGGCGCTCGACGTCGCTGTCGGCGCCGGGCCTGCGCTCGGCCTCGTCGAGCCGGGCGAGCGTGTCCCGCGCCTGCGCCGCGACCGCGTCGAGCCCGGCGGGCGACAGATCGGGCAACTTGCCGTGGGAGGCGCGGTCGCCGAGATACGTACCGGTGAGCGGGTCGAGGGCGACCACGGCGTCGACATGGGCGTCGGCGACCTGACGGGGCAGCGGGCCGGGGGACAGCTGGGTGCTCGAGGTGTCTGACATGCGGACATCCTCGTACGAGTCAGGGGGCGCCGTCACCATGATTCGCTGTGGGCGTGCCGGGCGCGGCCGGGGTCCCGGCCGGAAGCAGCGGTCCGCACTCCCACTGCTGGAAGATCAGCCGCGTCTCGACCCGCGCCACCTCCCGGTGCGCCGTGAACTCGTCGAGCACGAGCCGCTGCAGATCGGCCATGTCCCGCACCGCGACCTGCACCAAGTAGTCGTCGGGGCCGGTCAGATGGAAGACGGTGCGTGCCTCGGGCAGTGCCCGGATCCGCTCGACGAACGGGCCCACCAGCTCCCGCCGGTGCGGGCGCACCTGCACGGACAGCAGCGCCTGCAGCCCGCGCCCCAGCTTGGCCGGATCGAGCCGCAGCACATGTCCGAGGATCACCCCCGAGCGCCGCAGCCGCGCCACCCGGTCGAGACAGGTCGACGGAGCGACCCCGACCTGCGCGGCGAGGTCCCGGTACGTGGTGCGGGCGTCGTTCTGCAACAGCCGCAGAATCTCCAGATCAACCGGATCCAGTACGACAGAATCAGCCATTCGTCGAACGTAGCACGGAAGATACGTACCGGACCTCGGTCGGTGTTCAGCCTGGCCCCATGGATACCGACGAGGCTGTGACGTACCCCCGGCCGTACCCCGCGCCCCGGGCCCTCGCCACCGAAGCCGTGCACGCCGGACGCGACGATCTCGCGGCCCTGGGCCTGCATGCCCCGCCCATCGACCTCTCCACCACCTACCCGTCCGCCGACAGCCGCGGCGAGGCCGCGCGCATCGACGCGTTCGCCGCCGACGGCGTCCTCGACGACGGACCGCCCGTCTACGGCCGCCTCGCCAATCCGACGGTCGCCCGCTTCGAGACCGCCCTCGCCCGGCTCGAAGGCACCGAGAGCGCCGTCGCGTTCGCCAGTGGCATGGCGGCCCTCACCGCCGTCCTCCTCGTCCGGCTCGGCGCGGGCCTGCGCCACGTCGTCGCCGTCCGGCCGCTGTACGGGTGCAGCGACCACCTCCTCACCGCGGGCGCGCTCGGCTCCGAGGTGACCTGGGTCGACCCGGCCGGGATCGCCGACGCGATCCGGCCCGACACCGGCCTCGTCATGGTCGAGTCGCCCGCCAACCCGACCCTCGCCGAGGTCGACCTGCGGGCCGTCGCGCACGCCTGTGGCTCCGTGCCGCTGCTCGTGGACAACACCTTCGCGACGCCCGTCCTGCAGCGCCCCGTCGAACACGGCGCCCGGCTCGTGCTGCACAGCGCGACCAAGTACCTGGGCGGCCACGGCGACGTCCTGGGCGGCGTCGTCGCCTGCGACGAGGCCTTCGCCCGCGAACTGCGCAAGGTCCGCTTCGCCACCGGCGGCGTCCTGCACCCGCTCGCCGGCTACCTGCTGCTGCGCGGCCTCGCGACCCTGCCCGTGCGGGTCCGGGCCGCGTCCGCGACCGCCGCCGATCTGGTCGCCCGGCTCGCCGCCGACCCGCGCGTCACCCGCGTCCACTACCCGCGCATCGGCGGCGCCATGGTCTCCTTCGAGGTCGCGGGCGACCCGCACGCCGTCATCGGCGGCGTACGGCTGATCACCCCCGCGGTGAGCCTCGGCAGCGTCGACTCCCTGATCCAGCACCCGGCCTCCATCAGCCACCGCATCGTCGACGCCGACGACCGCAGGGCCTCCGGCGTCAGCGACCGGCTGCTGCGCCTGTCGGTCGGCCTGGAGGACGTCGAGGACCTGTGGGGCGACCTGGACCGGGCGCTCGACGCCTCCGTCTCCGCAGTGGTCCCGGCCTCCGCCGCAGCGGCGGCCGGACCGGCGGCTGGACCCGCGGCCGTCAGCGCCGCTCGGCCTGCTCGTACGGCGGCCGTGACGCCACTGGCGTCGCGTCCAGCCGCGCGGTGACGACCAGGGTGCCCTCCTCGATCTGGTAGTCGAGAGGCAGCCCGAGGCCGCGCATCGCGGCGACCATGCCGGTGTTGGACGCCTGCGTCACCGCGTACACGCTCGCGCAGCCGGCCTCGACCGCCATCGTGACCAGACGGCCGAGCAGGTCGGCGCCGATGCCGCGGCGCTGCCAGTCGTCCTCGACGAGCAGCGCCACCTCGGTCTCGTCGCCGTCCCACAGCAGATGGCCGAGGGCCACGATCCGGCCCGAGGCCGTCTGCGCGGCCAGCGTCCGCCCGAAGCGCGGGCCGAGCAGATGGTTGAGGTACCGGTCCACGTCCGCGACCGGACCGTGGTACCGCATGCTCAACGTCCGCTGCGAGCACCGCTCGTGCATCGCCTTCGCCGCCGCCACGTCCGACAGGTCGGCGCGGCGCACCTTCACCTCGTTGCCCTGCGGCAGCGTCAGCATGTCGTGGGCGCGCGGCACGCGCGGGCCCAGCCGCGTGTCCAGTTCCACCAGCGCCCGCGCCCGCGCGAACTCCGTCGGTGTGAACGGCAGATACGGCCGCTCCACCGTGATCACCCCGCCCTCGGGCGTACGCAGCCGCATCGCCGTCCCGTCGTATCCGCCCTCCACCGGTGTCCCGTCGTCGTCCGCCCGCGCCGCCGGCGACGAGGCGGGCAGCGACCGGATCGTGCACCGGCCCAGCAACTGGCGCAGCGACAACGGCAGTTCCGCCGCGTCCAGCGCCGTACGGGTCGCGAGGCCCAGGATCCGGGTGGGCGCGTCCACCAGGTCGTGGGCGTCGGCCCGCTCGACCCAGGTCCCCGAACCACCGGCCCCGGCCACCCCGCGCGACAGCTCCGCGGCGGGCAGCTCCTGCGGCGCGCGCAGCAGGAACTCGTCCACCGTGCCGTCCGCCAGCGGATGCGTCTGCAGGCTCAGGATGTCGACCCGCAGCCGGGCCAGCGCCGTGCACAGGACGGCGAGCGAACCCGGCTCGTCCCGCACCGTCGTCCGCATCCGCCACAGCGTGCCGTGCGCGGGATCGACCGACCCCTCGTCCACCACCGCGCCCTGGACCGGGCCCCCGCCCTGTTCCTGTCGCCCGGGTGCCGTCCCGCCGGTGTGCGGGGCGGCGTCCCGGGCGCCGGTATCCGAGGTCGGGGGAGCATGACCGTGGCGGCGTGCCCACCACACGTGGAACCCCGCCGTGGCCAGCAGCACCACGGCCGAGATCACGAGCAGTGCCGGACCGCCGGGGCCGTGCCCGATCAGGTTCGCCACCGCGTCCGCGACCGTGACCGCCGTGAACAGCGCGGCCAGTTCGACCAGATCCCGTCGCCAGTGGTGGACCGGCCGACCGTGCTTCACTCGCGTCACATCAGACATGTCTGGACTCATGCATCCACTGTGAAGGAACGGTGTTGCGTGATCACGAACGATGTGTGACCGATGAGTAAAGCCGTCTTATGGCTGCTTTGTCCTCCCTTCGAGCGCGGTCCGCAGCCGCCGTGCCTGGATCACCATCTGGGACGAACTCCGGCGCGCCGCCACCTCGGTGAGCCCGGGGATCGGTTCGTGCGCCCCGGTCCGTTCCGCGCAGTCCGCCGCCACGGCGAGCAGCTCGCCGAGCCCGCGCAGCGCGGTCGGCGGCTCACCGCTCGCGAGCAGCGTCGGCAGCAGCCCCCGCACCACCCGCAGCACCGTCGCGTACGCCCCGGTCGACGCGGCCGTGCCCAACGCGTCGGCGAGCCGGGTCAGCCGGACGGCGCCCGCCTCCCACAGCCGCGCCGTCAAGGAGCCCAGCAGCCCCGCGTCGAGCTCGTCCCGGGCCGCCAGGATCAGCAGGGCGTCCACTCCGGCGAGCCGGTCCTCCGCATGCCGCGCCGCGAGCCCGTACGCCACCGACAGATGCACGGCCGGACCGGCCGCGCCCGGGGCCTCCGCGAGCAGCGGCAGAAACGCGGACGTGCCTCTCGCCCCCTCGACCGCGCAGCTGGACAACTCGCTCAGCAGCCGCGCCGCCACGACTTCCCGGCGCCCCGGCAGCGCCGCCAGCAGGTGGCCGGCCGTGGCGGCGGCCCCGGACTCGCCCCACCAGTACGCCGGTATGTCGTCGAGGACCACCAAAGGCCGGCCGAGCTGCGTGAACGGCGCGGGGAACTCCCTCTGCAACTCCTGGTCCTCCGCCCTCTCGGCCAGGACCCGGTCGACCACGGGCCGGAGCACCGTCTCCGGGCCGGGCGAGGGCGGCGTGGCCAGCCACGCCGCGAGCCGGTCGCCCTCCCGGGTGCCGAGCGCCGCCGCCCGCGTCGCCGCGTCAGCCGCCGCCCGCGCGTCCGAACGGTCCACGCGCAGCAGGGCCTGAGCCAGGTCGGCCGCACCGGCCCGCGCGCCCAGGTCCCGGTACGTCCGCAGCCGTTCCACCAGTTCGCCCGGCTCGACGAAGCCCGTGCTCCAGGTCGGCGTCGCCAGAAGGAACGGCACCGGCCTCGTCCGGATCCGGTACGCCACCTCCCACAACCGCGCGTCGTAGCAGCGGCGCAGCGACCGGTCCGGCCTGCCGGGCCGCACGTCGTGCCCGTGCTCGGCTCCGTAGCGCAGTGTGCGCAGGTGCAGCACCTCGACGGCGCTCGCCGCCACGACCTCCAGGCCGTACGTCGCCTCCCGGAACGCGCCCTGCACCCGGCCGTACGTGTCCGGGCCGGACCACCAGCAGCGCGCGACGACCGGGGCCAGCGCCGCCGCGAGGCCCTCGCGGTCCCGGAAGGCGTGGCGCACCAGCCCGTCCAGCGTCCGCTCGAACGCCGCCAGATCACCGCCGGACGCCAGGATCGCCCCCACCTCCTCGGCGACCTCCGCCGCCGAGTCGGGCGCGGCCGCCAGCCGGAACGGCTCCTGCATCAGCGGCAGCAGCTCCGTGTACGGCTCCTCCGGAGCGAGCTCGACGCCGAGCGCCTCCTCGGCCAGGGGACGCAGGCCCGGCGTCAACTGTGCCGCCGCCTCGACCAGACGCTCCCGGGTGGCCGCGCCCGCGGTGCCCATGTGCCGTGCCACGAGCTTCAGCGCCCGCTCCTGCACCTCCGTGTCCGCGTGCCCGAACGCCTCGCCCACCGCGGGCAGCAGCTCGTCCGCGACCGGCGGATCCCCCTCGCCCTCCCGCGACCTGAGCACCTTGCCCAGCAGCGCCAACTGCGCCCGCACCAGCTTCTTCTCCGTGCGGAACAGCACCGCGCCCGACACCTCGGCCAGCGTGCGCACCGGCAGCAAGCCCGCAAGGGCGAGCCCGCCGAGCACCTTCTGCGCGTGCGCCGCCACCGGCGACGGCCCGTCCGCGCACATCGCCGCCCAGTCGGCGACCCGCTCGCTCTCCTCGTCCTGACCCGGCGCGAGCGCCTCCAGCACCTTCAGGAACAGCCGCAGATCGGAAGGGCGCCCGCCGCGCAGCAGCCGCGCCACACACCCGTCGAGCAGCACCTTCCGCTCCAGCACCTCAGCCCGCGCCAGCTCCGCCAGGGCCCCGGGCCAGCTCTGCGCGCTGTCGGACGGGAACCAGTCGAGCCGTCCCCCGATGTCCTCGGTCTCGAACAGCGCCGCCGTCAGCTCCGCCACGTGGGGCTCCGCCCGCAGCCGGTCCGCGAGCGAACGGCCGCTCGTGCGCCCGGCGTTGAGGCCCCCCACCCACCCGACCACGTACGACTCGGTCACCGGCACCGGGCATCCGGCCAGCTCGACCAGCCCCGCCATCAGCTCGTACGACACCCCGCGCGACGTCGGCAGCGCCGCCAGACGGTGCGCCACGTCGGCCAGCCACTCCGGCTCCCGGCCGGCCAGTAGATGCAGCAGCACGCGCGGTGCCACATGGCGCTGCCACACCCACTCGCTCGCCCCGAGCCAGGCCGCGGCGGCCGCCGCGCCCGTGTGGCAGGCCGCCCCCGCGAGCTGGAGCGCCGGATAGGCCTTGCGCGCCTCCGAGTCCCAGGGCCCCTCCCGCAACTCCTTGCGCAGCTCCTTCAGGCCGGGCAGGCAGGCCCGGCGCTCCGCGTCCGACAGCCCGTCGAGCAGATCCGTCACCTCGGCCACCCGCCCCGCGCGCACGGCCGCCAGCAGCGTCCCGGCACCCATCACGCCCCCAGCGCGGTCGTCGCGCGCGGGTCCACCGCGCCCCAGGCCGTGTCCCCGTCGGCCGCGCTCCTCCGTGCCATCCGCACCGCGAGCGCGTGCTTGCAGGGCCCGCGCCCACCGCGATACCTGGCCCACCACAGACACGTACACCTCGACGTCCCCCCGTCCTCGCGGACCCGGTGCACATGACCGTCGTCCGCCATCACCGTCCCCGCCCCGTCCTCGACCGTCACCGCGCCCGCGCTCACCAGCGCCCGCGCGTCCCGCAGCCGCGGATTGTGCCGCTCCACGCGGTCCGCGTCGTACGGCAGTTCACGGTGGAAGTAGGCCGCCTCCGCCGTGTCGTAGCCGACCCGCCCCGACGTGCCCAGGCGCACGAGCGCCGCGCGCACCCGCTCCAGCGGCAGGCCCGAGGACGCCGCCAGGTCCGCGAGGTCGATGCGCGGCTCCCACGCGAGCAGCACCGCTATCAGTTCCGCGTCCTCGGCCGCCCGGTCGGTGGCCAGTGCGTCCAGTACCCCGCCCTCGCCGGAGAACCCGCGTGCCGCGTCGGGGGAGAGCGTCAGAGTCAGCCGCATCCCGGGGAGTACCGCCTCCCACGCGCCGGCCACCGCGGTCCGGGTGGCGGCGGCCGGGCCGTACACGCGCAGCGCCGTCGCGTGCCGCAGCACCCGCTGCAGCGCGACCAGACGCTCGGGGCCCGGCAGGCACACCGCCCCCGGAACCGGCCGCGAGGTCGGGCGCAGTCCGCGCCCCGCCGGCACCACCCAACGAGCTTCCCGGCCCGACGCGCGCGGCAGCGACCGCAGGAACCGCACCGCCTCCGCCGCGTCGAGCTCGGCCCGCAGCTCGAACCCGGCGGATATGACCTGCGCCTCGGCGAAGCCGCGCAGCCAGCGGTCGGGCAGCGGCACCTTCTTCTCCACCACGGGCCCGTCGAGCGTGGTGACCGCCAACTCCTCCGGGCCCACCCGCAGATGCAGCGGATCGTCGCCGCCGATCCGCGAAAGGGCCTCCCGCAGCGGGTTGTTCACATCGACATTGGTCGTGCCGTGCCCCACCTCGTCGCCGTCGAGCCCCCCGGCCAGGACGTCGAGCCGCGCGTACACCCCGCCGCAGCCCGAGAAGGACTCGAAACGCAGCCGGTCGCCGCTGCCGGTCACCACCGGGTCGAGCGAGGCGGTGAACCGCTGCTGGTGGTAGCGGGCGGCCGCCACGTCGGCGACCGCCAGCAGCCCCGCCGCCGCGACCTGAGGCGAGGTCAGGAACCCGCTGAAGAACCGCGGATGATCTCGCGGTCCCGCGGGCGTCGCGCCCCGTGACGTCTCGAGTCCCAACTGCCCCACACCCCCCGCGGACTCGAGCACGGAGGGTCGACGATAGGTCACGGCCTGTGTTGATCGCGTCATGGGTGAAACCGTAGAGCCGACCACTGACAATCGCGCTGACCTGCGGTTTCGCTCGCGTGGGCGGGGCCGTCAGCCCCCGGCTCTCACTGCCCGACGCGCCCCGGCTGCAGCGTCTTCGAGAACAGCACGTCGCCGCCCTCCTGCCGCAGCCGCACCGTCAGCGCACCGCTGTCGCCGTCGATGTCGACCTCGCCGAAGTACGGCGGGGTCTCGGCCGGTGACGTGTTCGCCCGCGACGGAGCCTTGAGGAAGACCTGCTGCGGGCCGAACGTCCCGTCCAGCTTCAGCGCCGGGAAACCGCCCGCGGCCAGCGGCCCGGACACGAACTCCCAGAACGGCTCGAAGTCCTGGAACGCTGCCTTGTCCGGCTCGTAGTGCTGGGCCGAGGTGTAGTGCACGTCCGCCGTGAGCCACAGCGTGCCCGTGATCCGCTGGTGCTTGATGTGCCGCAGCAGCTCCGCGATCTGGAGTTCACGGCCGAGCGGCGCGCCCGGGTCGCCCTGCGCCACCGCCTCGAACCGTGTCGCGCCGTCGGGCACGACCAGGCCCAGCGGCATGTCCGAGGCGATCACCTTCCAGGTGGCCCGGGAGCGCGACAACTCACGCTTGAGCCACGCGAGTTGCTCGGCGCCGAGGATCCCGGTGGTGTCGTCGGCCTGCCGGTTCGACGAGTTCGCGTTCCGGTACGTGCGCATGTCCAGCACGAAGACGTCGAGCAGCGGCCCCTGGTGCAGCACCCGGTACACCCGGCCGTCCGGGTTGCCGACGGGCAGGGACGAGACCGGGAAGTACTCGCTGAACGCGCGCAGCGAACGGGCCGAGAGCACGTCCGCGTTCTTCTCCGTGTACCGGTCGTCGGCCAGCAGCTGGCCCGGGTACCAGTTGTTGTGCACCTCGTGGTCGTCCCACTGCGTGATCGTGGGGACCTGGGCGTTGAACCGGCGCACGTTCTCGTCGAGGAGGTTGTACCGGAACGCACCGCGGAACTCGGCGAGACTCTCGGCGACCTTGGACTTCTCCTCGGTCGTGACGTTGCGCCACACCCGTCCGTCCGGGAGCGTGACGCTGGGCAGGATCGGGCCGTCCGCGTAGATGTTGTCGCCGCTGCACAGGAAGAAGTCCGGGTCCAGGGCGCGCATGTCCTCGTAGACGCGGTAGCCGCCGCGGTCCGGGTTGATGCCCCAGCCCTGGCCCGCGATGTCCGCCGACCACAGGAAGCGCACCCCGTCGCGCCGGGCCACGGAGGCCGTGCGGAACGTGCCCTCGACCGGCTCGCCCGTACGGCGCGGGTCGTCCGGGTCGGCGAGCAGCACCCGGTAGTGGATCTGCTCGCCGGGCGGCAGTCCGCGCAGCCGGGTCGTGCCCGTGAAGTCGGTGCCGGGGTCGAGCAGCGGGCCCTGCCACCGGGTCACATTGCGGAACGACTCGGTGGGCGAGGTCTCCACGACCATCCGCGCGGGCCGGTCGGAGCGCACCCACACCAGACCCGAGTGCGCCGTCACGTCACCGGCCTGCACACCCCAGCCGGCCTTCGGCCGGCCCGAGAGCGCGAAGGCGGGGGCGGTGGCGCCGATCGTCGGCAGGGCGAGCGCCGCCGACGCGGCGAGCGCCCCGCGCAGGACTCCACGACGGCCGGGCAGCGGACTCGGGGGACGGTGTGACATGGGCGCCTCCAATGACGGTTCCGACGACGGGTGCGGTGCCATGGACTGCGCGCGGCGCCGCGAAGCCACACATACGGTTTCACCACGGCGCGCACACGAACCTCAAGTGAACAACCACCCCTGCCGTCGTGGGAACAGGCCCCGGGGGATCGGCCTACTCCTGCGACGTCTGCTTCCAGTCGTCGGCGAGCAGTCCGAGCAGCACCTCGTCGAGGAACTCGCCCATCACCCACGCGGAGGAGCGCAGCACGCCCTCCCGGACGAACCCGTTGCGCTCGGCGCAGCGCAGCATCGCCGCGTTGTCCGCCAGCGTCTCGATCTGCAGCCGGTGCAGGCCGCGGACCACGAAGCCGTAGTGGCACAGGACCGCGACCACGTCCGTCGCGTAGCCCTGACCGCGGGCTGAGGGGCGCAGGCCCATGCCGATGTGCGCCGTCCGGTTGTGCGGGTCGATGCCCCACAACTGCGCGCTGCCGACCAGGGTGCCGTGCTCCAGCTCGACGACCGAGAACTGGGTGTTGACCTCGTCCTCGTCGTCCACCAGGAACTGGGTCCTCTTGGAGCCGGGCGTGATCGGCCGCCACGGCCTCCCGTTGGCCCGTGAGGTCGTGACCACGTCGCCGTAGAGCTCGTCCTGCAGGATCGGGACGTCGTCCTCGTGGCGGGCCCTCAGCCCGACCTTGCTGCCCTTCAACATGCGGTCTTCCTATCGGGCCGCGCGGCGGGACGGCAACCGAAAAATGGCCGTTCAGGGCAGCCGCCCGTCCGGGGGCCGCGCCGCCCGCGCCAGGAGACGCACTCCCTCGGTGATCCGCGCGGGCGGCAGATGGGCGTAGCCGAGCACCAGGGACACGCCGGCGGAGTCCGCGTGCCCGTAGGCGCTGAGCGGACGGACCGTCACGCCCGCCTCGGTGCAGCGCTCCAGGAGGCGCGGCTCGGGTCCATAGCGCTCGGGGAGCGTCGCGATGGCGTGCAGGCCGGCTGCGATGCCCGACACCCGGGTACCGGGAAGGTGCGTCTCCAGGGCGGACAGCAGCACGTCCCGTCGCTCCTTGTAGGCGCGCTGGCAGCGGCGCAACTGACGGTCGTAGTCGCCGCGCTCGACGAAGCGCGCGAGAACGGCCTGGTCGAGCGTAGGGTTGCCGAGGTCCATGTACTGCTTGCGGGCGACGACCTCGTCGGCGAGGCCGTCGGGAACGACGAGCCAGCCCAGGCGCAGGCCCGGTACGAGGGACTTGCTCACCGAACCGGTGTAGGCGACGCGGTCCGGATCCAGCCCCTGCAGAGCGCCCACGGGAGCCCGGTCGTAGCGGAAGTCGCCGTCGTAGTCGTCCTCCACGACGATTCCGCCCGCCTCGCGCGCCCACGCGAGCAGCCGCGCCCTGCGGTCGGCCGAGTACGCGATGCCGGACGGGAAGTGGTGCCCCGGAGTGGTCACCACGGCGCGCACGCCCGAGGCCCGCAGCGGGGCGAGAGCGAGCCCCTCGTCGTCCATCGGCAGACGCACCACGCGCGGCCCCGCCGTCGCGAACAGTTCCTCGTACTGGGGGCTGCCGGGATCCTCGACGCCGACGGCGCTTTCCCCGCGCGCGTGGAGGGCCACGCCGAGCAGCGTCACCGCCTGGGTCACTCCGGAGCACACGACGATCCGCTCCGGGTCCGCCACGACGCCGCGCCGCCGGGCCAGCAGCTCCGCCAGCGCCGTGCGCAGCCGGGGCAGGCCGCGCGGATCGGGATAGCCGAGCTCCTCGTGCGGCAGGTCCGCGAGAACGGCCCGCTGCGCTGCCGACCACGCCGTCCTGGGGAACAGCGACAGATCGGGGCGGCCCGCCACGAAGTCCACCCGGCTGTCGGCGGGCCGCCGCGGCGACAGGTCCCGGGCGGCGGGCGCCGCGGCCCGCACCGCGTCGCCCACCCAGGTGCCGGCGCCCCGTCCGCTGCGCAGATAGCCCTCCGCGGCCAACTGCTCGTAGGCGTCCGTGACCAGCCCCCGGGACACGCCCAGGTCGCGCGCCAGGTCCCGGCTGGAGGGCAGCCGGGTGCCCGGGGCGAGCCGGCCCGAACGCACCGCCTCCCGCAGAGCGCTCTGGAGGGAGCGGCCACGCGCGCGTGCGGGGGCGGCGGCCGCCGGCAGGAGCAACTCCCAGGCGGCGGACGCCTCCTGGGGGAGCGAGGACGAGATCATGAGCGCGCACCCTACTGGCCCCAGAAGGGCTCCTCCGATTGGTCCCCGAGAACGCGCGTCGATTGGACCCCGAACCGGACCACCGTGCCTCCTAGCGTCGAGACCATGAACGCCACCACCTTGCGCGGCTCCGCCCTCGCCGCCCTCGCCTGCGTCCTCGTAGGAGGCTCGTTCACCGCGAACAGCGTCCTGGGCCACTACCCGTACGCGGGCGGTCAGTTCCTGCGCTACGGACTCGCCTTCCTGCTGCTGCTCCCCCTGGTGGCGCGCAGGGACGGTCTCGCGCCTCTGAAGCGGCTCACCGGACGCCAGTGGGGACGGCTCGCCCTCCTCGCGGCGGTCGGGATGGTCGGCTTCAACCTCGCCGTGCTCGCCGCCGAACGCACGGCGGAACCCGCCGTTCCCGGCGTCTTCGTCGGGTGCGCGCCGGTGATCGTGGCCGTGCTCGTCCCTCTGCTGGACGGGCGGCGCCCGCGACGGCCGGTGCTTCAGGGCGCGTTGCTGGTCGCGGCCGGGGCCTTCACCGTCCAGGGGTGGGGGCGCACGGACCTCCCGGGGCTGCTGTGGTCCGTGGGAGCGCTCGCCGGAGAGGTGGGCTTCGCGGTGCTCGCGGTCCCGGTGCTGCGCCCGCTCGGTCCGCGCCTGCTGTCCTGCACGGTGTGCGCGGTCGCCGCGGCCGAGTCGGTGCTCGCCGGGCTCGTCCTCGACGGCACCGCCTGGCTGCGGGTCCCGGAACCGGCCGAGACCGCCGCCCTGGTGTGGCAGGCCGTCGTCGTCACCGTGATCGGCTTCGTGTGCTGGTACGCGGGCATGCAGCGGATCGGCGCGGAGCGGGCCACGCTGTTCTCCGGGCTCATCCCTGTGGCGGCGGCCTGCACGGCGCCCCTGGTGGGCGCGGGGACGTACGGCCTCGCCCAGGGCGCGGGCAGCGCGCTCGTCGCGGGCGGGGTCGCCCTGGGCTCCGGGGTGTTCGGCGCCCGGTCAGCGGCTGGTGTCGAGGATGACGCGGGCGACGAGCGCCGGGGCGTCGTTCATCGGGACGTGACCGCAGCCGGGCAGCCGGACCAGACGCGCGCCCGGCAGGACCTGCTTGGCGCGCACCCCCTGGCGGCGCAGGAGCAGCCGGTCCCGCGTGCCCCAGGCGACGGTCACCGGGATCTCGGGAACGTCGTCGCGGAACTGGACGGTGCGGCCCGCGCGGAGCGTCTCGCGGAAGCCGGGGGCCTCGCGCAGCGCCAGGGTCTCGGCCACGACGGCCTCGGGTGAACGGCGGCCGGGCCGCGCGTAGATGGTGCTGGTGAGCGCGGTGCGCCCGGCCGCCGAGCGGGACAGCCGCTCGATCGCGGGGACCGGCAGCGCCCGCGCGCCCTGACGCATCGCCAGGAGCGTGCCGAACGCGTAGCGGCGCTCCGCCTCGGTCCAGAAGCCGGCCGGGGAGAGCGCCGTGACCGACCGCACGCGCTTCTCGCGACCCAGGTCGAGGGCGAGCAGACCGCCCAGCGAGTTCCCGGCCACGTGGGGGCGTTCGATGCCGATGTGGCGGCAGAACGCGTCCAGCACCGGGACGACCGTCGACAGGTCGTAGGCGAGCCCCTCGGGCAGCGCCGGAGACGCGCCGAAGCCCGGCAGGTCGAGGGCGACGACGTCGCGCTCGGCGGCCAGGATCGGCAGCACCGGCTGCCAGGCCTGCCAGTGGTGCCCGATCCCGTGCAGCAGGAGCAGCGGCTCCCCGGATCCGGTGCGCTCGTACGTGACGGTCACCTCGCGGGGTCCGCCGTGGCTGTCGATGGTGAAGGTCGCCCGTGCCATGTCGCTCGCTCCCTGTCCCCGCCACGCCTCGACGGTTCCTTAGACTCCTTGTCAGCAACAATTACCGCCGAGTAGGCCCGAGTTCAAGAGGGGCGGCGCCCGACATCGGCCGGTCCGCCGGGCCGGCCTGGACAGCGCGTCGTTCGTCGGTTGGGATGGAGACGTGGCCACCGATACCGTGATCGACCTCTTCGAAGAGCACCGGCCCGTCCTCATGGGCGTGGCCTACCGCATGCTGGGCCGCGTCGCCGACGCCGAGGACGTGGTGCAGGACGCCTGGCTGCGCTGGTCCCAGGCGGACCGCGCCGACGTCCGCGAACCCCGCGCCTACCTGGTGCGCATCACGACCCGGCTCGCCGTCGACCGGCTGCGCCAGGCCCAGTCCCGCCGCGAGTCCTACGTGGGCCCCTGGCTGCCCGAACCGCTCGTGACCGACTTCGGCCCCCGGGTCCCCGACACCGCCGAACAGGCCGTGCTCGCCGACTCGGTGTCCCTGGCCGTGCTCGTCGTCCTGGAGTCGCTCTCGCCGCTGGAGCGTGCCGTCTTCGTCCTGCGCGAGGCCTTCGGGCTGCCCTTCGCCGAGATCGCGACCACCCTGGAGCGCGGCGAGGCCGCCGTGCGCCAACTCGCCGCTCGCGCGCGCAAGCACGTGGAGGAGCGCAGGCCCCGCTTCGACGTCGACCCCGCGCAGCAGCGCGACCTCACCGAGCGGTTCCTCGCCGCGGCCGCCGACGGGGACCTCGAGGGGCTGATGAAGATGCTCGCGCCCGACGTCGCCCTCGTCGGCGACAGTGGCGGCAAGTCGAAGGCGCCCGTCCGCGTCATCGAGTCCGCCGACAAGGTGGGCCGCTTCGTGCACGGGGCCGCGCGCCAGGGGGCGGGGCAGGCCGACACCTCGTACCGCTTCCTGGAGCTCAACGGCGCGCCGGCCGTCGCCTTCCTGGTGGGCGGCAAGATCGACGCCGTCATCCAGCTCGGCGTCGCCGACGGGAAGATCCAGCAGGTCTACATCGTGCGCAACCCCGACAAGCTGCAGTCGCTCCTGTGAGTCGCCTCCTGTAGCCGCTGTCCGGACGAAGGCCCGTCCCGCTGCCGCGGGGCGGGCCTTCGCGTGTGCGCGGCCACGCGCGCGAACGCCGTGCGAACGGTGTGCGGCCCTCCATGAACGCTCTGCGGCAGGGCCCCGGCACGGGCCGTACCCGATCGAGCATTGGTCTTGACCAAGTCAGGGGCGGGTCATACGCTCGCAGGGATAGTGCAGGAACCTTTAATAAACAAGGGCGCTAAATAGCCGCCGGGACATGGCTGTTGCGGAGGACAGGGTGGGGACCACGCAGTTGGAAGCGGCTCCGGAGCCGAAGTACTGGCATCTGCGGACCGTGCTGAGCGAGGCGCTGGACTCGGAGTTCTCCGTCGGCGAGATCCTTCCGAACGAGCGTGACCTCGCCGCCCGGTTCGGCGTCGCCCGCGCCACGCTCCGCCAGGCTCTCGAGCAGCTGGAGCTGGAAGGCCGCCTCCAGCGCCGCCGCGGCGTTGGCACCACTGTGGCGCCGCCCCGCGTGGGCGTGGCCGTGGCCTCCACCGACGAGGACCGGCCCGGTGCCAGCGGTGACGCGTGGCAGGTCGTCGACTCCACCCTCGACGTGGCCCCGGCCGCCGTCGCGGGCATGCTCGGCGTCCGCGCGGGCGAGAGCGTGCACGTGCTGCGCCGCCGCCGCGTCTCGCACGGCCAGACGGTCGCCGCCGAGCTGCTCTACGTTCCCGCCGCCTCCGTGCCCGACCTGACCGCCATAGACGCCCCGTCCGGCCCCGCCCGCGGCCGCGCCGTGCTGCGCGAGCTCCAGCGGCAGGGCCTCGACGGCCAGGACCGCGCGGTGGAGCTCGGCTCCGTGCGCGCGGAGGACGCCAAGGAGCTCGACCGGCTGCCCGGCGCCCCGGTCCTCGTGGTGACGACGCGCTACTTCAGCAAGGGCGCGACGGCGGCGGCCGCCGTGGCCACGTACCGCGCGGACACCTGCCGCCTCACCTTCGGCGACACCCCCAGCGTGGAGATCCACCACACCCCGGAGGCCCACGCGTCCTGAGCGGCGGGCCGCCCGCCCATCCATGGAGCGAGCGGCACCTGAATCCCGGTCGGCGGCGTTCCCGCGCGAGCGCTCAGGTGGGCCGAGCCTGAGGTCGGCCTGCCCGTCTGCGGGGTCATACCTGGGCGGCTGGGCGCCCAGCGAGCGGCTCCAGCTGTCGAGGCGCGCCGGGCGCATCGTGCGGGCCTCCCGCCCCCGACACGCAGCCCACCCGGTGGCCAGCCCCGTCGGCCCGCTTCACAGGCCGCGTACGCATCGGTCCAGCCTCATGGTTCGGCCCCGCCCGCAAAACCTCAGCGGCGAGCCGACACCGTGCTCTCCGTCGCGAACAGTTGCGCCTCCACATGGTCGAGCGCCAGGCGCAACGCGCCCGTGGCCACCGCCGCCTCGCCGAGCAGCGACAGGGCGACCCGCGGCGGACGCAGGCAGTAGCGCTCCAGCTCCCGGCGCAGCGGATCGAGCACGCCGTCCAGCCCGGCCGCCCAGCCGCCGACGACCACCAGCTCCGGATCGAGGGCGAGGACCAGCGCCGCGACATCGTGCACCAGCCGCTGGATGAACCGCTCGACGGCGGCACCGGCCCGCTCGTCGCCCTCCTTGGCCAGCGCGAACACCTTCGCCACGGCCTGCTCGTCCAGCGGATGCAGCGGCTCGTCCGTCGTCGACAGCAGCGTCTCGGGGCGCACCTCGCGGCCCAGCAGATGCAGAGCCCCGATCTCGCCGGCCGCGCCCCCGAAACCACGGTGCAGCCGCCCGCCGATCAGCGAACCGGCGCCCGGGCTCAGCCCCGCGAGCACCATCACCATGTCGTCGGTGTCGACGCCGGCGCCCTTCCAGTGCTCGGCGACCGCCGCCGTGTTCGCGTCGTTCTCGACGATCACGGGGCACCTGAAGGAACGCCGGAGCCGGTCGCCGAGCGGCAGCCCCGTCCACTCCGGAAGCGCCGTGCCGAGCCGTACCGTGCCGTCGGCCTCCACGATCCCCGGGCTGCCCACGCCGACCGCGCGCAGCGAGTCACGGGCCACGCCCGCCCGGCGCAGCAGATCGGCGACCGTGCCCCGCAGCCGCTCCAGGCGCTCGTCCGCCGGGGCGGTCTCCGACACGTCCTTGGACGCCGAGCCGAGGATGCGCCCGTCGAGCGCGGACAGCACGGCGGCGACCCGGTGCGGCCCGATCTCCAGGCCGAGCAGGTGACCCGCCTCGGCCCGGAAGCGGAACTTGCGCGCGGGACGACCCTGCCGACGGGCACTCGGCGCCGTGCCGTCCGTCTCGACGACGAGTCCGGCCTCCATGAGCCCTTCCACGACGCCCTCGACGGTGGGCCGGGACAGTCCGGTCACCCCGGTGATCTCGGTGAGCGTCGCGAAATCCGTGGCGCGCAGCGCGTGCAGCACCACCGCGGAATTGATCCGCCTGAGCAGAGAGGGATCCCCGCCGGTCAGCCGCCCCAACGTCCGTCCTCCCAGCTAGTGCGCGTGTCCGCCGGATGCTACTCGCCGCGCGGCGCCGCGGCGAGACGCGGGGTGCGCCGATGTGGAACGCATCGCTCACCCGCGCGGGACGCGATCCGGGAGGATCCGGACGTCAGCTCGGGGTGACGAAACCGGATTCGTAGGCGGCGATCACGGCCTGGGTCCTGTCCCGCGCCCCGAGCTTCGCGAGGACGGCGCTCACGTGCGACTTCACCGTCTCCGTGCCGACGACGAGATCCGTGGCGATCTCCGCGTTCGACAACCCCCGCGCCATGCGCCGCAGCACCTCGCCCTCCCGCTCGGTCAGCGCCGCCCGCTCCAGCGCGGTCCGCGCCTTCGACGTGCCGTACTCCGCGGCGAGCCGCCGCACCGCCGCCGGGAACAGGAGCGAGTCGCCCGCCGCGACGAGCCGCACCGCGTGCACGATCTCCGCCGGCCGCGCCCGCTTCAGCAGGAACCCGTCGGCACCCGCGCGCAGCGCCCCGTACACGTACTCGTCGTTCTCGAAGGTGGTGATCACGAGGATCTTCGGCGGTCGGTCGACCGTGCGCAGCACCGCGCGGGTGGCCTCGATCCCGTCGAGCAGCGGCATCCGTACGTCCATGGCGACCACGTCGGGCCGCAGCTCCCGCACCAGCGGGACGACGGCCGCGCCGTCCGCGGCCTCGCCCACCACCTCGATGTCGGGCTGCGCCTCCAGCACGGCGCGCAGACCGGCGCGGACCAGGGGTTCGTCGTCTACGAGAAGCACGGTGAGCGGCACCGCGCCAGCCTAGATCACCCCGCCGGCAGGTCCACGTGTACCTGCCACTCCTCGCCCAGGGGGCCGGTCCGTGCCCGGCCGCCCAACAGCGCGGCCCGCTCCCGTACCCCGCGCAGCCCGCTCCCCGTGCCGCCCGGCGCGGCCCGGCCGCCCGAAGGCAGCGGGTTGCGCACCTCCAGCGAGAGCCGCCCGTCGGCGACGGCGAGCTCCACCCGGACCGGCACCGCGCCACAGTGACGCAGGACGTTCGTGAGCGCCTCCTGAAGGATGCGGTACCCCTCGCGGGACACCGGCCCCGGCACCGCGTCCAGCGGGCCGCGCACCTCCACGTCCACCTTCGCGCCGGACGCCCGCGCCGAGTCGAGGAGCCGGTCCGCCTCCTGGAGCGTCGGACGGCGGCTCGCGGGCCGCTCCGCCTCCCGCAGCACCCTCAGGACCCGGTCCAGATCCTCCAGGGCGGCCCGGCCCGTCTCCTCGATGGCGTCGAGCGCCCGGTCCGTGAACGCCGGATCGCCCGCCGCCCGCGCCGCCCCCGCCTGCACCACCGCGACGGTCAGCGCGTGCCCGATGGAGTCGTGCAACTCCCGCGCGATGCGGTTTCGTTCCAGCAGCTGCTCGGTGCGCTCCTCAAGGGCGGTGAGGCGCTCCGCCGCCGACGGGCCCAGCAACAGGAGGGCGGCGCGCGCCGTCAGCCAGCCCGCACCCGCCACCACGTAGAGGAGCACCAACAGGGGGAGCGGGATCAGTGCGGCGCACCACCAACCGGGGCCGGGAGTGGGCAGGGCGGAGACGGTCTCCGGTGTGTTCCCCGCCGCGGCGCCCGTCAATTCCAGGGAGACCGCCACCAGTTGCCCCGAGAGCAGTGCGACGGACAGGCCCAGGACCAGTCGCAGGAGCAGCCAGCCGCTGGTCCTGGCCCGGTCCCGCCAGGACGCCGACGGTGCCACAGAGACGCCGCCCTCCTCCCCGTCGCCCGCCACGCGCGTGTGCCCGCCCGGAAACAGCAGCAGCCGCGCCTGCAGCCCCTCCGCCCTCCGGGTCGCGGGAAACAGTCCCGCCACCAACAGAAGGGGAACCGGCACCGCGTACACGAGCAGCCAGTCCGTGAGCGACGGCCGCGACAGGCCCGGGTACACCGTGGCGCACACGAAGGCGAGAACCGCCGCAGACAACAGGTGCAGCCAACGGGTGTACGTGACCGCGCGGAACAGCGGTCTCACAAGGCGGGGCATGCGCCCATCGTGCCAGCAGCCCCGCGCCCCACGGCTCCCCCGCACGGGGGAGACGATCTCCACCGGCGGGGGAGGACCCGCACCCTGTCGCCGGGCCAGGCTGAAGTCATGACCAGCATCGACGTCTTGGACCTCACCAAGGAGTACGGCACGAAGCGCGCCGTCGACGGACTGACCTTCAGTGTCGAGCCCGGCCGCGTCACCGGCTTCCTCGGCCCGAACGGCGCCGGCAAGTCCACCACCCTGCGCCTCGCCCTCGGACTCGACCGCCCCACCTCCGGAAGCGCGCTCATCGGCGGCCGCGCCTACGGCACGTACGCGGAACCGCTGCGCACCGTGGGCGCGCTCCTCGACCCGCAGGCCGCCCACGGCGCCCGCACCGCACGCGACCACCTGCTCGCGCTCGCCGTCAGCAACCGCATCCCGGCCCGCCGCGTCGAGGAGGTCCTGGAACAGGCCGGCATCGCCGCCGTCGCCAAGCGCCGCATCAAGACGTTCTCCCTCGGCATGCGCCAGCGCCTCGGCATCGCGGCGGCCCTCCTCGGCGACCCCGAGGTCGTGATGCTCGACGAGCCGTCCAACGGACTCGACCCCGAAGGCATCATCTGGATCCGTGAGTTGATGCGCGACCTCGCCCGCGCGGGACGCACGGTGCTGGTCTCCAGCCACCTCATGAACGAGACCGCGACCTTCGCCGACCACCTCGTCGTCCTCGGCCGAGGCCGGCTCCTCGCCGACACCGCGATGCCGGACTTCATCGCCGCGCACAGCGCACGCCGCGTCCACGTGCGCACCACCGACCCGGGCCGGCTGCGGGACGCGCTCGTCCGCGCGGGACACACGGTCACGCTCGACGACGACGGCCGGCTCCTCGTCGACGGAGCGACCGCCGCCGACGTCGGCGCCCTCGCCGCGACCGAAGCCGTCCCCGTCCTCCAACTCGCCGACGAAGAAGCCTCCTTGGAAGAGGCCTACCTCGCCCTGACCGCCCGCGACGCCGAGTTCACCGGCACGCCCCTCCAGGAGGCCTGACCATGTCCACCACCGCTGTGCTGCACTCCGAGTGGATCAAGATCAGATCGCTGCGCGGCAGCTTCGGCTCGCTCGTCAGCGTGTTCGCCGCCACCGTCGCCATCACCCTTCTGGTGATGGCGAGCATCGGCCAGGAGGAGGCCCGCGGCGAGGGCGGCAGCGGCAGCGACCACCTGTTCTTCGCCTTCTACGCCCTGAACTTCGGCCAGATCGCCGCCCTCGCCTTCGGCGCCACCGCCGTGTCGTGCGAGTTCCTCAACGGCGCGCTGCGCGTCTCCCTGACCGCTGTCCCCGACCGTAACCGCCTGTACCTGTCGAAGCTCGCGGTGATCGGCGCGAGCGCGTTCGCCGTCGGCACCCTGACCACCTTCACGGCCTTCCTCGGCGGCCAGGCCTTCATGGGCTCCTACGCGCTCGGTCTCGGCGACGCCGGAGCCCTCCGGGCCTGCCTCGGCGGTGGTGCCTACCTCGCGCTCATGGCGCTGTCGGCCGCCGGGCTCACGGCCGTACTGCGCAGCGCCGTCGCCGTGCTGAGCATCCTGGTGCCGTTCCTCCTCATCGTGTCCTTCGTCGTCGGGGACGTGGCGGGCAACGTCGCCGACTTCCTCCCGGACCGGGCGGGCCAGCAGGTGCTGCGCCAGCAGGCGGTCGGCTCGCTCGGCCCGTGGGCGGGGCTCGCGGTGTGCGCGCTGTGGGCCGCGGTCGCCGTGCTCGCCGGGTGGTGGGCGCTGCGCCGCCGGGACGCCTGACGCGGGGGCTCCCGTTGTCGGTGCCCGTTGTCGGCGGGAGGAACTACCCTGCGTGCAGGGGATCTTGAGCGCCGGTCCGCACGGGCCGGCGCGACGGTCGAGCAGCAGCCAGGGCAGCCACGGCACGAAGGGAAGCACATGAGCGACGACAGCGCGCAGCAGCCGGGAGAGCGGATCGCCAGCCACATCGCGCACAACGCCCGTGTGTGGAACTACTGGCTGGGCGGCAAGGACCACTACCAGGTCGACGAGCAGGTCGGCGACATGGTCACGTCCATGTACCCGAGCATCGGCGAGGTCGCGCGCGCCGACCGCGCCTTCCTCGGCCGAGCCGTCGCCTTCCTCGCCGGGGAGGCGGGCGTCCGCCAGTTCCTCGACATCGGCACGGGCCTGCCGACGGTGGACAACACGCACGAGGTCGCCCAGCGCATCGCCCCCGACGCGCGCATCGTCTACGTGGACAACGACCCGATCGTGCTGACCCACGCCCGGGCGCTGCTCACCAGCACGGCCGAGGGCGCGACCAACTACGTGGACGCGGACGCCCACGACCCGCGCGCCATCGTCGAGGCCGCCTCCACCACCCTCGACTTCGACCGCCCCGTCGCGATCATGCTGCTCGGCATCCTGAACTTCGTCCTGGACACGGAGGAGGCCGCGGCGATCGTGCGCCGCCTCGTCGACGCCGTCCCGTCCGGCAGCTACGTCGTCCTCACGCACCCCACCCTGGAGCTGGGCGGCGAGGGCAACGAGGCGGCGATGAAGTTCTGGAACGAGAACGCGACCCCGCCGATCACCGCCCGCACCGGCGCCGAGGTGCTCGGCTTCCTGGACGGCCTGGAGCTCGTCGAGCCCGGCCTCGTCTCCTGCGCCCGCTGGCGCTCCGAAGCCGGCGAGGAGGGGCCGCTGGTCGCCCAGTTCGGCGTCGTGGCCCGCAAGCCGTAGCGGGGCGGTGCGGCGGGGGAGGGGAGCTACTCCGGCACGGGGGCGGCTGCTTTGCGCAGTCGCGCGTACTCCTCCGCCATCGTCGCGGCCGTCCAGTGCGCGTTCAGGCCGCTGGGATTGGGCAGCGCCCACACCCGGGCGCCCCCGATCTCCCGCTCCTGCGGCCCGATCCGGGCCTTCGGCTCGCCGAACGCCGACCGGTACGCGGTCACGCCGACGACAGCCAGCCAGCGCGGGCGCAGCCGCGTGACCTTCTCCGTGAGGATCCGGCCGCCCTCGCGGAACTCCTCGGCGCTCAGCTCGTCCGCGCGCGCCGTGGCCCGCGCCACCACATTGGTGATCCCCAGCCCGTACGACAACAGCTCGTCCTGCTCGGATGGCTTCAGCAGGCGCGGGGTGAAGCCGGACAGATGCAGCACCGGCCAGAAGCGGTTGCCGGGCCGCGCGAAGTGGTGGCCGGTCGCCGCCGTCATCAGGCCCGGATTGATCCCGCAGAACAGCACGGAGAGGCCGCTCGCGACGACGTCCGGAACGAGACGGTCACGAGCGGCCTCCAGGTCCGCGGGGGTGAGCCGGGTCAGAGGATCGCTCCGGGCGTGTACCCGGCGGCCTCCGGGTGCTGCTTGACGATCTCCTCGACGCGCGCGACGACCTGGGCGACCTGGCCGGCGGCGGCGCCCGTGAACGACAGCTTGTCGGCCATCAGCTCGTCGAGCTGCGCGCGGTCCAGCGGGATGCGGGAGTCGGCGGCGAGCTTGTCGAGCAGCTCGTTGCGCTCGGCGCCCTGCTCGCGCATCGCCAGCGCGGACGCGACGGCGTTCTCCTTGATCGCCTCGTGGGCCTCCTCGCGGCCCACGCCCGCGCGCACCGACGCCATGAGGACCTTCGTGGTGGCGAGGAACGGCAGGTAGCGGTCCAGCTCACGGGCGACGACGGCCGGGAAGGCGCCGAACTCGTCGAGCACCGTCAGGAAGGTCTCGAGCAGGCCGTCGAGCGCGAAGAACGCGTCCGGCAGGGCCACGCGGCGGACCACGGAGCAGGACACGTCGCCCTCGTTCCACTGGTCGCCCGCCAGCTCGCCCGTCATCGACGCGTAGCCGCGCAGGATGACCATGAGGCCGTTGACGCGCTCGCAGGAGCGGGTGTTCATCTTGTGCGGCATCGCCGACGAGCCGACCTGGCCCGGCTTGAAGCCCTCGGTGACCAGCTCGTGGCCGGCCATCAGACGGATCGTCTTGGCCAGCGACGACGGGGCCGCGGCGAGCTGCACCAGCGCGGTGACGACCTCGTAGTCGAGCGAGCGCGGGTAGACCTGGCCGACGGAGGTGAAGGCCTGCGAGAAGCCCAGGTGCGTGGCGATCCGCTGCTCCAGGTCGGCCAGCTTGTCGGCGTCGCCGCCCAGCAGGTCGAGCATGTCCTGCGCGGTGCCGACCGGGCCCTTGATGCCGCGCAGCGGGTAGCGGGTGAGCAGCTCCTCGACCCGGCCGTACGCGACGAGCAGCTCGTCGGTGGCGGTCGCGAAGCGCTTGCCGAGGGTCGTGGCCTGCGCCGCGACGTTGTGCGAGCGGCCCGCCATGACCAGCTCGGCGTACTCGCCCGACAGCTTGCCCAGACGCGCCAGGACGGCGACGGTACGGTCCCGGACCAGTTCGAGCGAGAGCCGGATCTGGAGCTGCTCGACGTTCTCCGTCAGGTCGCGGGACGTCATGCCCTTGTGGACCTGCTCGTGCCCGGCGAGCGCGTTGAACTCCTCGATGCGGGCCTTCACGTCGTGCCGCGTGACCTTCTCACGCTCGGCGATGGAGGCCAGGTCGACCTGGTCGAGCACGCGCTCGTAGTCCGCGATCGCGGCGTCCGGCACCTCGATCCCCAGGTCCTTCTGGGCCTTCAGGACGGCGAGCCAGAGCCGACGCTCCAGCTTCACCTTCTCCTCCGGGGACCAGAGGGTGGCGAGCTCGGCGGAGGCGTAGCGTCCGGCGAGAACGTTCGGGATACGGGGCTTGGCAGGCGCAGTCACGTGTACGGAGTTTACCGGGCGTCCCTACAGGCTCCGAACCACCGCCGACCTGGAGGAACGTACAGGCCGACCGGGGGCCGGTCCTCCTCACGGTACGCGTCGGGGATGCTGTCCGGAAGCGGGAAGGAGCGGGGGATGGACGAGCAGGTGGTGCGGGCCGGGTTCGACGGGCGGGGGCGGGTCGAGGTCGTCCTGCATTCCGGGAGCCAGGACGAGCGGGAGCGGGCGGAGCGGATCGCGCACGCGCTGGGCTATCGGCTGAGCGAGGTGCAGGGGCTCGGCCGGATGGGCGTCCGGCTCGGCTTCGTGCGGGACGACGACCCACGGGCCCGGCGCCGGGCCGGGGAATCCGTGAGCCGGCTGCGCGCGGGTGTCCCGCTGCTGCCCGCATCGGACGCCCCGCCGCCCCCACCACCCGGCCCGCCACCGGCGGCGGCCCCGGAGCCCCGGCCCAGGCCCCGTACCGCGGTCCCGGACGAGCCCCCGCCCCCGCCGGCCGTCGTGCGTCCCCCCGCACCGCGCGTGCCGCCGCGCCCGTCCTACCCGCCGCCCCCGTCCCCGCCTCCCGCGTCGGCCTGACCGGTCAGGCCGGGCGCCGGGCCGTGAGGAGTTCGAAGGGCGGGTTGGCCTCGTAGTCGTCCCAGAAGCCGGCGGCGAACGCCGCGCGGCCCTCGGGCGAGACGGCCAGCGGCGACCACGTGACGTCGGTGAAGCCCGCCCGGGTCAGCGCCTCGGCGTACACCTCGCGGCGCGGCAGGTTCGCCGTGAAGGAGACGGGCTGCGGGTCGAGGAACGCGGTGATGCGTACCCGGGGACCGACCTCCGAGCGGCCGCCCTCCAGCTCGCTGAGGAACCCGTACGGGCGCGGGCTCGGCCCCTCGAAGTCGTAGTCCGGGCTCTGGTTGAGGGCGTAGAAGGTGCCGCCCGGCGTCAGCGCGGCGTGGACGGTGCGGCACATGGACGTCATCGTGTCGGTGGTGTCCGCGTAATTGAGGAGGTTCACGGCGGTGGCGAGGTCGTAGCGGCCCGGGCCGAGAGAGCCGGCGCGTGCCACGTCGCCGACCGCGTAACGCACGCCCAGCGGATCGGCCTCCTCGAGGCGCAGCGCGGCGTTGATCATCTCGCCGGAGACGTCGACGCCCAGCACGTCGTCCGCCCCGCGCCGCTTGAACTCGCGACTGTAGAAGCCGGTCCCGCAGGCCAGGTCGAGGACGGACCGGCCGCGCACGTCGCCGACCAGCTCCAGGAAGCCCGGCACCTCGGCGTAGCGGCACAGGGTCAGTGCCTTGAACCCTTCGAACGCCTCGCCGATCCGGTCGTACTGCTGCTCCGCGCTCGTGCTCACGATGCCTCCCGCAGGGGTCGGTGGTGTCTGGCGCGTCGCAGTCTTCCGGCGCGGCGGAGCGAACACCGACTGACAGGAAGCACAAAGATCGGCGCCCGCTCTCGGGCGCGTGCACAAGTCAGCCCTCGTCGGCCGGCCCCGTCCCCGCGAGGGCGCGCACGGCCCGCTCCAGCCGCGTCCTGCGCGCCTGCGGCGTCGTCGCCTGGAGGAGGGGCAGCAGGGTCAGGTAGCGGGCGGTGCGGTCGAGGGCGTCGAACGCCTTGCGGGCGGCCGGCTCCGCGTCGAGCGCCGCCGCGAGATCGTCGGGGACCTTGGCCGTCGCCTGCGACGCGTACGCGCGGTCCCAGCGGCCGTCCTCCTGCGCCCGGCGGACCTCGGCGAGCCCCGGCTCCCGCATCCGGCCCGCGGCCGCGAGGTCCGCGACCTTGTCGACGTTCACCCGCGACCACAGGCTGCGGGGCCGTCGCGGCACGTACTTCTGCAGGTAGTACCGGTCGTCCAGGCCGCGCCGCTGCCCGGAGATCCAGCCCCAGCACAGCCCCACGTCGACCAGCTCGTCGTCCGTGACCGACGCGATTCCCGAGGCCCGCTTCGCCACCTTGACCCACAGGCCCGCCCCGCGCGTGTGGTGCTCGGCGAGCCAGTCGTCGAAGGCCGCCGCGTCCGGGAACGTGCGCACCTCGACCCCGTTGAACTCCTCGGGCCCCTCGGCCCCCGCGAACCCCTCGGACTGCGTCATGCGGGCAGAATAGGGCGCCCGTCCGGGCCCTGGAGGGCGTTACGAGTCGGAGGGTGCCGGGGCCTCGGAGGCAGCCGCGTACGGCGCGAGCTCCCCGCGCTTGGGCGCCAGCCCGTCACCCGACGAGCGGCCCGTGAGGCGCCGCCCGATCCACGGCACGAGGTGCTGCTTCGCGAACCGGGCGTCGGCGACCCGCCGCGCGGCCCAGTTCGGCCGGGCCGCCGCGGCCGGCGGGGCACGCCAGTCGGACTCCGGCGGATACCCGAGCGCCTGCCACACGGCCTCGGCGACCCGCTCGTGCCCCTCGGCGGTCAGATGCAGCCGGTCCACGTCCCACATGCGCTGCTCGCCGAGGACCGGCGCCCCGTACAGGTCGACGACCACGGCGCCGTGCCGCGCCGCGAGCTCGTCGATGTGCGTGAACAGCTCCTCCATGCGCGGCCGGAACCGCTCCATGACCGGGCCGTTGCGGCCGGGGCTGCGCATCAGCACGAGCTGTTCGCAGGAGGGGGCGAGCCGCTCCACGGCCTCGGTGAGCAGCCCGCGCACCCGGCCCATGTCGCACTTGGGACGCAGGGTGTCGTTCAGGCCGCCCACGAGGGTGACCACGTCGGCCCGCATACCGGCGGCGACCTCGACCTGCTCGTCGACGATCTGCCCGATGAGCTTGCCGCGCACGGCGAGGTTGGCGTACCGGAACCCCGGGTCCCGGGCGGCCATCCGGCCGGCCAGGAGGTCGGCCCAGCCGCGGTACGAGCCGTCCGGCAGCCGGTCCGACATGCCCTCGGTGAAGGAGTCGCCGAGCGCGACGAGGCTGGTGTACTTGACGTTCATCTGCATGGCGCCAGAGATCGTATCCCGGTGCGGGGGGGGGGGGGGGGGGGCGGGGGGCGGGCGGCGCGGGCGGGGGGGGGGGGGGGGGGGGGGGGGGAGCACAC